>NZ_LAJC01000093.1 GCF_000981225.1 Allosalinactinospora lopnorensis | reverse complement strand
CGGCGCTCCGGGCGGGCGCCCCCGCGCGCTGCCGCGCCGCACGCGCGAACTCGGTGCGCAGTTGGCGCACGGCCACCGCGGCCAATGCCGCGCACCAGGCCAGTAGGTAGCCGGCCGCCGGCGCGAGCCCTCCGGCATGGGCGTGGACCGCCTCGGGCGTGATCCCGAGCCGCATCAGCTCCGCGGCCGCCGTGGTCGGCACGGCGAATGCGGCCGGATGGGCGAGCGGCCCGGCCAGGTATCCGAGCGGGACCGCGATGAGCGGCACCATCGGCAGCGGCACCACCACCAGGAACCGCATCAGCTCCGGCGTGCGTGCCGCGACGGCGATCGCCAGGGTGAGGAACAGCAGTGTCGCGAGTCCGACCCCGAGCAGCACGGGCAGCAGCACCGCAGGCACCGCGGTCACCGTGTCGATCCGGCCGCGCGCGGCCACCAGCGCTATGGGCGCCGCGGAAAGCACCGAGAGGCCGGCCAGCGTCACCAGTTTCGCGGCGAGGTATTCCGCTGTGCGCAGAGGCGTCATCGCGATGGCGGCCCGCGCGCCCTCGGTCCGCTCGAACATCAGCAGCCCGGCGATGAGCAGCGCGCCGAACGTGGCGGTGTCGACGAGCAGCAGGAACGGGGCGGCGGCCGCCGCCGGTGCGGGCAGGACCGCGAGCACCGCCGTCCACACGACGGTGAGCCCGGCCGCGACCGCGATGATCCCGTAGCGCAGTTGGACGCGCAGCTCCAGAGCGGTCGCCGCCACCAGCCGGTTCAAAGTCTGTCCCTGGTCACGGCGGCGAATACCTGGTCCAGTGAGGCCTCGCGGGTGTGGATGGTCTCGACCGCGTTGCCGCGTGCCAGCTCGGCGAACGCCGGATCGGTGGCGATCGTGTCGACGTCGAACTCCTGCTGGGCCAGCCGGCCGTCGGTCCGGTACTCGACGAGCACACCGGGGCGCCCGTGGGTGAGTTTGAACCCGCGCGGGGTGTCCACGGCGGCGATACGCCCCTGGGCGACGAAGGCCACCCGGTCGCACAACCGGTCGGCCGTCGCCATGTCGTGCGTGGTGAGGAAGACGGTGCGGCCGGCCTCGGCCTGGGCCCGGATGAGGTCGCGGATGTCCGCGGCGTGCACGGGGTCCTGGCCGGAGGTGGGCTCATCCAGGAACAGCAGCTCGGGACGGTTCATCAGGCGCGGGCCAGGTTGAGCCGCAGTCGCATGCCCTTGGAGAAGGTGCCGACCCGCCGGTCGGCGGCATCGCCCAGGCCGACCAGGTCGAGGAGGCGGGCGGGCGACTCCGTGCGGCCCGTGTATAGCCGGGCGAACGAGGCGAGGTTCTCCCGCGCGGTGAGCTTGCTGAACTGGGCCGGGAGTTCGAAGCCGACGCCGATGCGCTCGTAGTAGTCGGAACGCCAGTCCTGGAGCGGGCGACCGAGAACCTCGGCCCGCCCCCGGTAGTGGCGCAGCAGCCGGGTGAGCACCTTCTGCACGGTGCTCTTGCCCGCCCCGGACGGGCCGAGGAAGCCGAAGATCTCACCGGGGCCGACGCTGAAGGACATGTCCTCGACGGCGTCGGTGGCGCTGCCCTGGTAGCGGACCCGCAGTCCGTGGACGTCGATGACGGGACCGGCCATGGCCAGGACCTCTTTCGGCGGTGCTGAATCGGATGGTGTGGGCCCGGCGGCGAAAGGGTCAGTCGAACTCGCCGCGCAGCACGGCGAACGCCTCGTCGACAAGCGCGGGAAGGTCGTCGGCGCCGTCGCTCTCCGCCCAGGTGGTGAGGGCTGTGACCAGAGCGGCGAGGCAGGCGGAGGCGATGACGCGCGTGCGCAGCGGGACGGGGGCCGGATCGTCCTCGCCGCTGAGCGCGCGCTCCAGCAGCCGCTGGGTCCGGTACTGGTTCTCCCAGAGCCTGGCCCGCAGCGCGGGAGTGGACAGCATGAGCCGGAGCCGGGTGAGTACCACCTCGCGGTCGGCGGCGCCGATCAGCGCGAGCTCCTGGGTGACCGCGTGCCGCACGCGGGCGGCCGGTGGCTCGTCAGCGGGCCGTGAGCGGATGAGCTCCTCGATCATCGGGTCGTACTCGTCCTCGATGACGACGTCTTCCTTGGTCGGGAAGTACCGGAAGAACGTCATGTGCGAGACTCCCGCCGCCTGGGCGATCTGGGCGACGGTGGTCTCCTCGTACCCCTTGTCGAGGAAGAGGCGCAGTGCGGCCTCCTGGATGGCGCGGCGGGTCCGGGCCTTCTTGCGCTCCCGCCAGTCGTCGCTCATGACGGCCCCCTGATGTTAGGGAGTAACACGTTATTCCCTAACATCAGGGGGTGCAAGCCCGGGCGCTCTTCGGCCCCGCCGGTATGCCGCGGCCCCGTGCGCTCAGGCGGACCGGTCCCTCACTCCTTCTTGCGCGCCAGTGTGAGGCCGTCGCCGATCGGGAGTACCACCAGCTCCACGCGCTCGTCGGCGACGGCGCGATCGTTGAAGTCGCGGATGCCCTCCACCGGCGAGGAGATCTCGGTCGGATCGATCACCCGGCCGTTCGAGAGGGTGTTGTCGACCAGCAGCACTCCATTGGGGCGCATGCGCGGGACGAGCTCGTCCCAGTAGTCGACGTAGCCCTCCTTGTCGGCGTCGATGAACGCCATGTCGAACCGGCGTTCCGTCGGGAGCATGCGCAGCGTCTCCAGCGCCGGGGCCAGCTTCAGCGTCACCTTGTCCGCCACGCCGGCGCGTTCCCAGTAGCGCCGCGCCACCGAGGTCCATTCCTCGCTGATGTCGCAGGCGAGCAGGGTCCCGTCGGAGGGCAGGCCGCGGGCCAGGCAGATCGAGGAGTAGCCGGTGAACGTTCCGATCTCCACGGCGTCGCGGGCACCGGCCAGCCGCGTCAGCAGTGTCATGAACGTTCCCTGCTCCGGGCCGATCTGCATTCCGATGCGCTCGGGGAACAACCGCTCGGTCTCGGCCGCCAGGTCGGCCAGGACATCGTCGACCGGGGCGCTGTGGGCCACCAGGTACTCGTGCAGTTCCGGGCTGATGGTTTCCGTAGCACGTGTCACGCCCATCAGCCTAGTCCCCGCCGGTTCGCCGCGTCGGGGAGGATCGGGCCCTCAGACCTGGGGCAGCATCTCCCGCCAGGGGAACAGGTAGACCGAGTACAGCACGACACCCACCGTGAGCAGCGGTGTGACCACGTTCCGCTCCGCCGGGCCGTTGGTGTCGAACCCTATGTTCTGGCCGACGCGGTACCCGGAAAGGGGCCACAGCAGCGGTACCCCCATGCGGGTGGCGATGTCCCCGGCGAAGTGCAGCAGGCACCCGAACGCCACCGCCAGGCCCATCCAGGAGTAGTCCACCCCGTTGGCGAACAGTGCCAGGGTGATGCCGGCGGTGAGCAGCGCGTTGATGATCTCCGAGGCCACCCGGTTCTTCTCCATGCCCAGGCCGAGCCCGTTGAACGCGATGCCGATCAGCAGGAACACGAAGATCTGCACGGCCAGTTCGGACCACAGCGCCAGGGCCTGCGTGATCGCCCCCATGAGCGCCGCGAAGAGCAGGGAATGGGTGCCGTTGCGGTGCCCGCCGAACAGCCAGTTGAACAGGGCGCTGAGTGCCTTGGTGGCCAGGCCGTAGGTCTTGGTGATGGTGGCGTTCTTGTGGTCGAGGTCGGGGATGAGCGCGGCGCCGGCGCAGACGAGCGATCCCGCGACGACCTCTCCCGGCCCGAGGTCGAAACGGACTCCGAAGAACTCCTGGCCCTGGACCAGGGGAACGACCGCCATCCAACCGACCACGCCGCTCAGCGCGTGAGAGTGCCCCATCATGGCGGAAACCGTAGCGGTTTCCGCCATTCCTCGCGAGCTGGCCGTTTTCCCCCCGAACACCCCAGGGTGCTCCTCCGGTTCCCCGGAGGCGTGCATTCGCCCCCGTTCCGCGCCGCTACGGAAGTATCGCACGCGATATGCGACATGAGCGGTGTAGGTCGTTGACGCTTTTCTGTCCGCGCTGGTAAACAACCAACAACCTGACGGTGCGTATCCCTCGTATCACACCAAACAAAAGGGCTGGACACCATGGTCATTCAGCAGGCGCCACCCGGACCGCGACCCTACCGCCCGTCCCGCCCTGGCCGTGCCCTACGCGGCTCGGCCGCCGCGGGCGCGGCGCTCGCACTGGCACTGTCCGCCATGCCGGCCCCGGTCCATGCGGACGAGGGGGACGCCGGTGGCGGAGACACCCTCACCATCGGCATCGGCCAGCAGGTCGACTCGTTCAGCCCTTTCCTGGCCCAGTTGGCGCTCACGACGCGCATCCACTCGCTCACCTACCCCACCCTCACCACCTACGACCCCGAGACCATGGAGCCCGCCCCCGAGCTCGCGGAGTCCTGGGACACCTCCGACGACGGACTGACCTGGACCTTCGATATCCGCGACGGGGTGGAGTGGACCGACGGCGAGCCGGTCACCGCCGAGGACGTCGCCTGGACGTTCAGCACGATGATGGAGGACAGCGCCGCCGCCACCGCCGGGGGCAACTACGTCGAGGGCTTCGAGGAGGTCACCGCCGAGGACGACAGCACGGTCCGGATCGAGCTCGAAGAGCCCCGGTCCACCATGCTCGCGCTCAACGTCCCGATCCTGCCCGAGCACATCTGGGCCGAGATCGACGACTACGGCGAGTACAACAACGACGAGGAGTTCCCGGTCGTCGGCAGCGGCCCGTTCGTCCTCACCGGCTACGAGCCGAACCGCAGCATCACCCTGGAGGCCAACGAGGACCACTGGCGGGGCGCACCCGGGTTCGACACCCTCGTCTTCCGCTACTACCCAGACAAGGACGGGATGGTCGAGGCGCTGCGCAACGGCGAACTCTCGTTCATCGAGGGCCTCACCCCCGCCCAGGCCGACGCGCTGGAGGGCGAGGACGGGGTCGCCGTCAACAACGCCACCGGCAACCGGTTCCAGGCGTTCACCATCAACCCCGGCGCCGAGACCCAGGACGGCGAGGAGTTCGGCGACGGGCACCCGTCACTGGCGGACACGACCCTGCGCCAGGCCATCGTGCGCGCCATCGACAAGGAGGAGCTGGTCGGCAAGGTGTACGGCGGCTACGCGGACCCCGCCACCGGCTACATCCCGTCCCGCTTCGAGGACTACACCTGGGCGCCCGACGACGGCGAGAGCCTCGACTTCGACCCGGACGCGGCCAACGAGATGCTAGACGAGGCCGGGTACGAGATGGGCGACGACGGCGTCCGGGAGTCCCCCGATGGGGACCGGCTGGAACTGCGGATGCACGTCCACAACGACCGGCCGGACTACGTGCAGGTGGGCCAGTTCATGGAGGAGTGGCTGGCCGAGATCGGCATCGAGGTCCAGGGGGAGTACGTCGACCCCGGTGTGCTCAGCGACGCGCTCTACGACGCCGAGTACGACCTGATCTTCACCGGCTGGCAGGTCAACCCCGACCCCGACTACGTGCTGAGCCTGCACACCTGCGACGCGTTGCCGGAGACCCCGGGCTCGATGCGCGGCGACGCCTACTTCTGCAACGAGGAGTACGACGAGCTCTACGAGCGGCAGTTCAGCGAGTACGAGGACGCGGACGCCCGCAAGGAGACCATCGGCGAGATGCAGCGGATCCTCTACGACGAGGCCGTCGTGAACACGCTCACCTACCCCAACGCCTTGGAGGCCTACCGCACCGACCAGATCGCCGACATCCAGACCCAGCCGGCGGAGGGCGGCCTCATCTGGGGTCAGGACGGGTACTGGGCCTGGTGGTCGGCCGAGCCGGCCCAGGGAGGCTCCGGGCTGAGGATCCCGGCCGGCGCGGCGGCGGGAATCGGCGCGGCGGTGGTCCTGCTGGCCGCCGGTGCCGGTTTCCTCCTCTGGCGCAGGCGCGCGGCGACCGCCGGCGACCGGGAGTGAGCCGGTGACGGCTCCCGCCCACTCCGAGGCTCCCGCCGGCCACGGCGCCGGGTCGGGGGAGCAGCGGGAGGGGATTGTCCGCGGTCTGCGCTACATCGGTGCGAAGCTGCTCACGGCCGCGGTCTCGCTGTTCGCCGTCATGGTGACCAGTTTCTTCCTGTTCCGCATCCTGCCCGGCGACCCCGTCAGATCCATGACCCAAGGGCGCGAGGTCACCGTCGAGCAGGAGCAGGAGCTGCGCCGCCAGTTCGGCCTGGACCAGCCGCTGTGGCAGCAGTTCCTCGACTACTGCGCGGGGCTGTTCCGCTTCGACCTGGGCGTCTCCTACCAGTACCGGATACCTGTCGCCGAGCTGATCGGCGAGCGTATCGGGCCGACGGTGCTGCTGGCCGGAACCGGGACGCTGATCGCGGCGCTGCTCGGCCTGGTGCTGGGCACCCGGGCCGGGTGGCGCCGCGGGTCGGCCACCGACCGGGTCAACACCGGTGTGGCGCTGCTGCTGTGGTCGGTGCCGTCCTTCTGGCTGGGCCTGCTGCTCATCGTGGTTCTGGCCTCCGGCGCCGGGTGGGTGCCCGGGCTGTTTCCCACCGGCGGCATGATGACCCCGGGCACCACCGGGCTCCTCGACGTCGCCCTGGACGTCGCGCACCACCTTGTGCTGCCGGTCGCCACGATGGTGGCGGTGGTCTACGCCCAGTATCTGATGATCATGCGGTCGTCCCTGCTGGACGAGATGGGGGCGGACTACCTCACCACCGCCCGCGCCAAAGGACTGCGCGATGCCCTGGTGCTGCGCAGGCACGCCGTCCCCAACGCGCTGCTGCCCACCGTCACCCTGATCTTCCTCAATCTGGGCCAGGTGGTGGGTGGCGTGATCCTCGTCGAGACGGTGTTCGCCTGGCCCGGCCTGGGGTCGCTGTTCTACAGCGGGCTCACGGTTCCCGATCTGCCCCTCGTGCAGGCCCTGTTCGTCCTCTTCGCGAGCGCGGTGATCCTGATGAACCTGCTGGCCGACCTGGTGTACCCCCTGCTGGACCCGCGGGTGCGGACATGAGCGGGCCGCAGCGCGAGCAGGTCCCGGTCACGGCCCGCGCCCTGGCCTGGGAGCGGCGCCGCCGCGCGCTCGCGGGCTTCTGGCGCGAGTACGCCAGGAACCGGGCCGGGCTGTTCGGGCTCGTCGGGCTGTCGGTGTTCGTGGTGCTGGCCGTCGCGGCGCCGCTGTTCGTGGATCCCGGGGAGCTCAGCGTCACCGGTGCGCCGGGCCGGGCCCACCAGCCGCCCAGTCTCGCCTACCCGCTCGGCACCGACACCTTCGGCCGCTCCGTTCTCGACCTGGTCGTCTGGGGGGCGCGGATCTCGCTCACCGTCGGTTTCCTGGCCACCGCGATGTCGGTCGCGCTGGGCACGCTCATCGGCATCGTCGCGGGGCACTTCGGCGGCTGGACGTCCGCGGTGCTGATGCGCGTCACCGACTGGTTCCTGGTGCTGCCCCCGCTGGTACTGGCGGTCGCGCTGGCGGCGGTGATGACCCGCAGCACGCTGACCATCATCATCGCCATCGGCGTCACCGTGTGGCCCGCAACGGCGCGGCTGGTACGGGCGCAGACCCTCGCTGTCGAGGCGCGGCCCTACATCGAGCGGGCGTGGGCGCTCGGGGCCGGGCACGCGCACGTCATGCGGCGGCACGTGCTGCCGAACGTGATGCCGGTGGTCCTGGCGCAGACCACGCTCCTCGTGGCCACGTCGATCATCGCCGAGTCGACGCTGGCCTTCCTCGGGCTCGGCGACCCCAGCACGATCTCCTGGGGCGGGATCCTGCAGGACGCCCGCAACGCGGGCGCGGTCAGCTCCGGCATCTGGTGGTACATGGTCCCACCGGGCCTGGCCATCGCGCTGGTCGCGCTGTCCTTCACGTTGTGCGGGCGCGCACTGGAAGGCGTGCTCAACCCCAAGCTGCGGGAGCGACGGTGAACTATCTGGAAGTCAAGGACCTGCGCGTCACCTACCGCGCCGGAGAAGGGGAGATCCCGGCGGTGCGCGGCGCCGGGTTCGGCCTGGCGCCCGGCAGCAAGCTCGGTGTGGCGGGGGAGTCCGGGTGCGGCAAGTCCACGGTGGCGCTGGCGCTGCTGCGGCTGCTGCCGAGGTCGGCCAGGGTCCAGGGGGAGATCCTGCTCGACGGCGAGGACGTACTCACCATGCGGTGGGGCCGGCTGCGCGCGGTGCGCTGGGCCGGGGCGTCCATCGTCTTCCAGGGGGCGATGCACTCGCTCAACGCCGTCCGCCGCGTCGGCGACCAGATCGCCGAGCCGATCCTGCTGCACGAGAACGCCACGCCGGGCGAGGTGTCCCGGCGGGTGGGGCGGCTGCTGGAGCAGGTCGGCCTGCCGCGGTGGCGGGCGAAGGCCTACCCGCACGAACTGTCCGGTGGCCAGCGTCAGCGGGTGATGATCGCCATGGCGCTGGCCTGCGAGCCGCGGCTGCTGATCGCCGACGAGCCCACGACCGCGCTGGACGTGATGATCCAGGCGCAGATCCTGCGCCTCATCGACCGGCTGGTGGGCGAGCACGGTATCAGCATGATGATGATCAGCCACGACCTGTCCGTGCTCGCCGAGACCTGCGACCGGCTCGCCGTGATGTACGCGGGGCGGGTCGTCGAGGAGGGGCCCGCGGACTCGGTGTTCGCCGACGCCCGGCACCCCTACACGGCGGCGCTGAGCTCGGCCTTCCCCAAGATCGGCGACCCGGAGTCGCGCCGCAACCCGCACGGTCTTCCGGGGGACCCGCCCGATCCCGCCGATCCGCCGTCCGGCTGCGCGTTCCGGCCGCGCTGCCCGGTAGCTGAGGAGCGCTGCTCCACCGTCGACCCGGTGCTGTGGCCGGTGGAGCCCGCTGCCGTCGGGAACGGTGCCGCCGGGAGGGCGGCGGCGTGCGTGCGGATGCTTCCCGAAATGCGCTCAGCCGGCGTGGCCGCGGAACCGGCGGAACCGAACGTGGCCGCACCGGAGGAGTCCCGATGACCGCCAACGCCGAACGGATGGACGCCGCGGCTCCGGCGGCGCTGACCCCGGTGCTCAGCGCCGAAGGCCTGCACGTCGCGTTCAAGGGGCGCGGCCGCCGGGGGAGCGCCCGCGCGGTCGACGGTGTCGACCTGGACGTGCACGCGGGGGAGATCGTCGCCCTGGTGGGCGAGTCCGGCTGCGGCAAGACCACCCTGGCGCGCGCCCTGCTCGGCCTGGAGAGACCCACCGCGGGCCGGGTGGCGTTCGAGGGGGAGCCGCTGCGCTACGGCATGCGGCCGCTGAAGACGTACCGGCGGCGGGTGCAGTTGGTGCTGCAGGACCCCAGCGGGTCGCTGAACCCCCGGCACACCGTCTACGACGCGGTCGCCGAAGGGCTGCGCATCCACGAGGGGCACACCGCCGACGAGCGCGACCGGGTGGCCGCCGCGCTGTCGCGTTCGGGGTTGCGCCCGCCCGAGCGCTTCTTCCTCAGCTACCCGCACGAGTTGTCCGGGGGGCAGCGCCAGCGCGTCGTGATCGCGGGGGCGCTGGTCCTCGAGCCCGAGGTGATCGTCGCCGACGAGCCCGTGGCCTCCCTGGACGCCTCGGTCCGCGGGGAGATCCTGGGGCTGCTGCTGCGGCTCCGCGACGAGCTGGGGCTCTCGGCGCTGGTGGTGACGCACGACCTCGGCCTGGCCTGGAACATCGCCGACCGGGCGGCCGTGATGTACCTGGGCCGGGTGGTGGAGGTGGGCCCGGTGGAGGAAGTGCTCGCCTCGCCGCGGCATCCCTACACCCGGGCCCTGCTCTCGGTACTGCCCGAGAGCGGCGCGGACTCTCCCGTCATCCTCTCGGGCGAGCCGCCGGACCCGACGCGTGTCCCCGCCGGCTGCCGCTTCCACGCGCGCTGCCAGGTGCTGGGGTCGGGGCAGGCCGACGCGGCCGGTGTCGCCGGCCGCTGCCGGAGCGAGGACCCCGGCGTCCTCAGCGGTGGCACCGCCACCCAGGTGGCGTGCCACTGGGCGAACGCCTGAGAGTGCGGCGGGCGCCTCCGTGCCGGGCCGGTGAACGCCCGGCCGCACCCGGACCCGCCGGATCGGACCGGGCGAACCGTGCGGGGCGGAGAGGATTACACTTCATGTGTGTCCCAGGTGCGATCTTCCGCTGCGCTCTCCGCTGCCGAACCGTCCGGTGCGGTTCCCGCGCCACCGCCCAGCACCGAAGCGGCGTTCGACGAGGAGGCCGCCGCCCTGGTAGCGCACCTGCTCAAAGCGATCGCCGACCCCACCCGGCTGCGCCTGCTCGCGATGATCCGGCACGCCTCCGACGGCGCCGCCTGCGTCCAGGACCTCGCCGACGCCCTGGACATAGGCCAACCGACCGCCAGCCACCACCTCAAGATCCTCGTCGACGCCGGTCTCCTGGTGCGCTGCAAACGCGGCAAGCACTCGTGGTACTCGGTCCAGCCCGAGCGCGACGAGCTCGTGCGCGGGCTGGTCGACTGACCACCGCTCCGCGCCGGTGGCAGAGGAGCCCGGAGTCGAAGAGCACGAGAAGTCGAGGCGCGTGGACAGGCGCCCGAGGCAACCGGAGAAGACCCGCATGAACCCGCAGGAGAGCACCGGCCGGCTGGCCACGGGAACGGCGAAGCGGCTGGCCGGGCAGCTGAAGAACCTGGCTGATCCGGTGCGGGTGCGGCTGCTGAGCATCATCGTGGCCGCGCGGCGTGAAGGGGTGAGCGCGGGGGAGGTCGCCGAGGCGTTCGACCTCACCAAGCCGACCGTGAGCCACCATCTCAAGGTGCTAGGCGAGGCCGGGCTGGTGACCCGGGAACGCAGCGGCACTCACATCATCTACCGTCCCACCTCCGCCGCCCGGCGGCTGCACACTGTGCTGCGCGGCATTCCCGGCGAGGCCGCGGCCGAGCGGGAGGAGGGGTTGCGCAGCGTCTTGGACGAGCTGGACGGCGGGTGGCGGCCGGCGGCGGAGGAAGCGGGCGCGTCGGCGCAGGTGCCCGTCGAGCGGCCGCTGCCGGGACTGCTGGACCCCGAGGATCTTCTCGAACGGGTGCAGGAGCGGCTGACCATCCGCTTCGCCGGAGTGTTCACTCCCGAAACCGTGCACCGCTACCTGCGCGACTCCTACGAGCGGCTGTCCCACAGCGCGGCCGTCACCGCGCATCTGCCGGCGCTGACCGAGCGCTTCGCCGCCGAGCGGCTGGCCTCGGTCGCGCGGTGTGAGGGCCTGCTGCACAAGGTGGTGCCCGAGGTGCTGTTCGTCTGCGTGCGCAACGCCGGGCGGTCCCAGATGGCGGCGGCCCTGCTGCGGCACCTGGCCGGCGACCGGGTGCAGATCCGCTCGGCAGGGTCCGCCCCCGGGGAGGGGGTGGACCCCGACGTCGCCGCTGTGATGACCGAGATCGGCATCGACCTGGGCACCGAGTTCCCCAAGCCGCTCACCGACGAGGTGGTGCACAGCGCCGACATCGTCATCACCATGGGCTGCGGGGACGCCTGCCCGGTCTACCTCGGCAAGCGCTACCTCGACTGGGAGATCCCCGAGCCGCTCGGTGAGAGCCGGCCGGTGATCCGGCTCATTCGGGATGAGGTGGACCGCAGGATCCGCCGCGAACTGCTCCCCGGGCTGCTCGGCTGAGTGAGTCGGGCGGAGACGGCTGCGTTGTGTGGTCGGTGAGGCTGGCTGAAACGTCAGGAAACGCCTGACAGCTGCGCTGCCTCCCAGCCAGAGAAACCAGAGGGGCGAATAAGACCACGCTGGCCGGAGCTGAGACGAGAGACCTCGTCCAAGAACACGTTCGCGGTCGCGGATGCGGAGCATATCGGTGCGGCTGACCCCTTCGACCAGTCAGTCAAGACCTCTCAGGCTCGCAGAGCCTTCCTGGCACTGCTTTTACAGTTCCCCCACTCCTAACACAGGTGAATCTGATTGACATCAGTGTTTACTGTTGATATCAACGAAGTATGGAGAGAGTGCTGGATGTGCAGCTCCTGCCTTCGGCGGAGTTGACGGATCGTGAACGCGCTCGGCTGTTGGTGCCCAAGCTCAAGGCACTGGCAGACGAGAACCGGCTGACCCTCGCACTGCTGCTGGCCGAACGCCCGCGAACGGTCAAGGAACTGCAGGAAGCCACCGGGATGAGCCAGACCCTGGTGAGCCACCACCTGGCGCCCCTGCGCGAGCAGGAACTGGTGATGGTCACACCACGTGGGCGGGCCAACGTCTACACGCTGTGCTGTGATCAGCTTGTGGGTCCGGTGCGCTGGCTGGCCACGCTGGCCGCTCTGACCCCTGAGGGAGCGGCCGCCTGCTGCAGCGAGGCAGAGCATGAATAGCTGGAGCGAGACGGCGCGCACCTTCGGGTTGATCACCGTGGAGCTCGTCGCGCTGTTCCTGGTCATCTCGTTCCTGGTGGCACTGGCCAACCGGCGCCTGGGGGCCAAGCGCATCCAGTCCTGGCTGGCTGGTGGGCGCCTCATCGGGCCGGTCAAGGGCGCGCTGCTGGGCGCGATGACCCCGTTCTGCTCATGCTCGACACTGCCGATGCTGGTGGGCATGTTCAAAGCCGGAGTGCCCTTCAGTACCGCTGCTGCCTTCCTGATCGGTTCGCCCTTGCTCAACCCGATCATTCTTGGCGCGGTCGGGTTACTGTTCGGCTGGTCGATCATGACCGGCTACGCCGTGGCAGCCTTCGGCGGAACCCTGGCGATCGCATTTGCCTGGGACGCCTTGGGGCTGGAACGTTTCGTCAAACGCGTTCGGGTCGAGGGTGCCGCCGACCATGAGGAACCCTGGGGTGGACTGCGCGCCGAAGCCCCGGGCGCCTGGCGCTCGGCACTGTTGGACTTCAAGCCGCTTGTGCTGCCGCTTCTGCTCGGCGTGAGCGTGGGAGCGGCCATCTACGGAGCGGTACCCCAATCCTTCATCGCCGGCGTCGCCGGCCCCGACAACCCGCTGGCCGTTCCCGTCGCCGCCGTGGTGGGCATCCCCCTCTACATCCGCACCGAGGCCGCCCTGCCCATCGGTTTGGCACTGACCTCGGCCGGGATGGGACTCGGCCCGGTCTTCGCCCTCATCATGGGCGGCGCCGGAGCGAGCATCCCCGAGGTCAGCATGCTCACCGCCATTTTCAAGCCCCGCCTGGTCGCGGCCTTCGTTGCCTCCGTGCTCGCCATCGCGATCGCAGGCGGATTCCTCATCCCCCAGTTCACCTGACCCACCCATAACAAAGAGTAAAGAGAAACACTCATGTCGAAGGGCAACACAATGCTCGGTCGCCTGTTCAACCGCGACAAGGACACCAGCAGCGACTGCTGCCAGGTCACAATCGTCGCCGACGAAGAGCCCACTGCCGCCGAAACAACCTCCACCACCGCGTCCTCCCAGAGCGAGCACACCAACACGGCCACACCCACCGAAGGAGACTGAGACCGAAAGACGGGTGGCTCCCAAGACCGGAAGCCACCCGTTTGGTCTATGTGCCCTCGTCGGCCTGGCCTCCCGCGCAGCCTTCGGGTTCTACCGACAAACGGCCCGGGCTCTGGTGCGGCTCCCATGCGGGCTCACCACTCTGAGTGGGCGACTACCCCACACAGCGCTCGCGCTCGGTTGCGCAGTGGCCTTGAGGCATTGCAGGGCTCACAGCGTGTGTATCGCGCCGATGGCCGCGCGCGGTTCGTCGCGGACATCGGCGGGGAGGGGAGCCGAGCCGGTCTCCTCGGAGACAGCCTATCGGCCCTCTTCGCTGATCAGGTAGCTGAGGAGGTCTTTGAGGAGCTCGGTCTCGCGCGGGTCGGTGTATCCGAGGCAGGCCACCTGGTAGGAGACCAGCACGATGGGGTAGGTGGCGGGTTCGCGGGTGTTGTAGTCCAGTTCCAGGGCGTGGTCGTGTTCGACGTTGCCTTCGCGCTGCAGTGAGGTTGCGACGATGGCGCCGGCCGATTCCGGGTCGAGTCTGACGAACTCCTCGCCGATGCCCACGCGGGCGGTGCTCATACCTTCGGCGAACGAGGCTTCGACATAGCCTATACCGCCTTCCCCGCTGCTCACGGACTGGGAGATCCCCGGGCTGCTCGGCTGAGGAGAACGGCTCCGGGCGGGGACGCCGTGTATGCATCATATCGACATCTATCGAATTAGTCTGGTATTAATGAGTTATCGCCGGGTGCCGCAGCGCAGGAGGACGACATGCACCCTCACCCATCACTTCCGGGGCTGGCCTCCGATGACGAGGTACTGGACCGGATAGCCCGCCGGGCGGCCGAGCGGTTCGTCGGCGTGTTCTCCGGACCGACCGTCCGCCGGCACGTACGCGATGCCTACCGGGCCCTGGCCCAAACGGCCTCGATCACGACCCACCTGCCGGTCGTCACGGAGAGGTTCGCGACGGAGCAGCTCACCGCGGTGGCGCAGAGCAGGGGGCTGCTGCCCACGCCCCTGCCCGAGGTTCTGTTCGTCTGCGACCACAACGCCGGCCGCTCCCAGATGGCGGCGGCCCTGTTCCGGCTCCGCGCAGGGGAAGGGGCCAACGTCCGCTCGGCCGGGTCGGCCCCGGCGGGCGAGATCGACCCGGTGGTGCTCCAGGCCGCGGAGGAGGTCGGGGCGGACCTCGGCGAGGACTACCCCAAGCCGCTCACCGACGCCGTTGTGCGGGCCGCGGACGTGGTCGTCACCATGGGGTGCGGGGACGCCTGCCCCGTCTACCCGGGCAAGCGCTACCTGGACTGGAACGTCTCCGACCCGCTTGGGCGCCCCCTGGACGAGGTGCGCGCCATCCGCAACGCCATCGACACCCGCGTACAGAGACTGGCCGGGGAGCTGCGCGCGGTTTAGGCGCGGCTCAGAAGTCGGCGTTTCGCCACAGGGCCCGGCTGCCGGTCCTGTCCTCGTCCGCGAGCAACCCGTCGGGGATGTTCCAGATCTTCACCGGGGTCGTGTCGGGCGTGGCCGCGGGCCAGCCGGGATCGCCGCTCGCGGCAAAGTCCGACCAGGCCCGGATCATCCGCCGCGACAGCTCCCGCTGCTCCTCCGCCGAAGGGCCGCCCAGGAAGAGCCGACCGGCCGTGCTGTCGAGGGTGCCGAAGACGAACGGCAGATCCAGTCCGTGGCAGGCGCGCAGCGCGCCGTCCAGCGCCGGGCTCTCCCAGGCGAAGCGGGACAGGAACGCCCGGCCGCCCGCGCGGGCGTGCTCCTCGCCGATCCGGGTGCTGTACTCGGTGAACAGGCCGTCGCCGGCGATCGAGTGGTAGAGATCCGAGACGGAGGCGGCGGTGTCCAGGCTGCGGTAGCCCTCGATGCCGTCAGTGGGCAGGCCGAAGGCCGCGGCGGCGTGCGCCAGCTCCCGCTCCCCGTTGACGGCGGGTGCGGCGTCGAGCGCCGTGAACAGCCGCCACTCGTGCAGCGTGTGGCAGAGCAGCAGGTCGAGGTCGCGGGTGGCGCCGGCGGCGATGGCGTGCAGAGGGGCGCCGGGCAGCACGTGACCGTCGATGACCGGAGCGTAGGGAGTGGCGGAGTAGTAGCGGATACCGGAGTCGGGATCCCCCCGGAAGTCGGCGATGACCTTTTCGGCGGCCGTGACCAGCTCCTCCGGTGGGACCGCGGACAGGGCATCGCGGGTGGGCGGCACCCCGGCCGCCGCGGCGATCCGCTCGCTGTTCTCCCAGGCGGCTTCCGACGAGAGGAAGTCGCCGGGAACGCTGTGCGCGATAGCGCGCCGGAACAGCCCGTGCGCCGATGGCATCGTCATCAGCGAGACGACCGAACCCGCTCCCGCCGACTGCCCGGCGATGGTGACGTTGCCCGGGTCGCCGCCGAAGGCGGCGATGTTGTCCCGCACCCAGCGCAGCGCCGCGACCTGGTCGAGCAGCCCGCGGTTGTCCGGGCAGCCGGGGAGGTGTCCGAAGCCCTCGAACCCGACCCGGTAGTTGAGAGACACGGCCACGAGTCCGGCGCGGGCGAGCTCGGCCGCCTCGTAGAGGGGGTCGGCCGAGGACCCGGAGAGGTAGGCCCCGCCGTGGATCCAGACGAGAACGGGGCGCTTGGCGACCTGCTGTTCGGGCGCCCAGACGTTGAGAGTGAGAATGTCCCCGCTGTCCTGCGGTGACCAGGACGGGGCGCCGGGCAGCGCCGGCCCCTGCGCCGGGATCGGACCGAACCCGGTGGCGTCTCGCACCTCCTTCCAGGGCTCCGCGGCCCGCGGACCCTGGAACCGGAGTTCCCCGAGCGGCGGTGCGGCATAGGGAATCCCCCGGAAGACCGTGGTACCGCCGGCCGCGGGAATCCTCTGGACCGGACCGCCGCTGGTGCGCACCGTGTGCTGCATGTTCACT
>NZ_LAJC01000092.1 GCF_000981225.1 Allosalinactinospora lopnorensis | reverse complement strand
GCCGGGTCCGGGCGGGCAGTACAGCGGTGCGTGCGGCGTCGCCGGGGCGCTCGGGCGCCCGGCTCCCGTTCCGGGGACGCAGGATCTGGGTGACCCAGCGTGTCCGCCCATCGCCCTGATCGGGCCGGGGCGACTGCGTGGCCGGCTCGATCCTGTGTGTCGGGGCGCTGGGATCCGAAGGTTCGGGTGTGACCATCGTACGGGCGGTGTCTTTCGGTACTGGATTGGGAACGGCGAAGGACGGTTCTCCAGAACCAGGGTAGGCGAGAGCGGGCGGCGGTGGAGGGGGACAGGGCCGCTGCGGCGGCCCGAAGAGTCCCGGTTCCCGGGCGGCCTCTCAGTGCCCGGTCTCGCCGCTGGGCGGGATGTCCAGCCGCCCGCACGCCTCGCGGTACATCCGCACCACCTCTTGGCGGATCTGCGCGCGTTCGGTGAGAGGGCGCGCCCACGGGATCCGGAGCGGGGTCTCGGCCCCGTTCACGGTGACCACGTAGTCGCCGCCTTCCCCGTCCACACCGGTCATCCGGGCCGAGGTCGCCTCCGGGCAGCCGCCGAGCGCCCGGCAGATCACCAGGGTTTCCGCGGGGTGGTCGTCGTTCATGTGCGCCGTGACGGCCTGCACGGTCTCGGGCGGGAACGGGGAGGGCGCGGAGGAGATCACGATCGCTGCCTCTCGGACCGGAGAGTGGACGGGGGCCGCCGGTTCCGGCGGCCCCCGTGACCATATCCGGCGGCGTGCCGCGAGGGCACGGCTCAGGCGCTCTGGTGGGTGAACTCCGCATCGATCTCGATCTTGATCCGGTCGCCGACGACGACGCCTCCGCTGTCCATCGGCATCTCGATGTCGACGCCGAACGCGCCGCGGCTGATCTCGGTCTCGGCGTGGAAGCCGCAACGGGTCATTCCCCACGGGTCCTTCGTCACACCGTTGAACTCGACCGTGAGGTCCACCGGGCGGGTGGTGCCCTTGATGGTCAGATCACCGGTGAGGACGAGCTCCTCACCCGCCTGACGCACGCCGGTGGAGGTGAACGTCCACTGGGGGTGGGTCTCGACCTCGAAGAAGTCGGACGAGCGGATGTGGTCGTCGCGCTGCTGGTTGTCCGTGTTGATCGAGTCGGCGTCGATGGTGGCCCGCACCGAGGACTGCATCGGGTCATCGTCGACAGTGAGGGTGGCGTCGAACTTCTCGAAGCGTCCGCGCACCTTGCTGACCATCATGTGCCGCACCGAAAAGCTGACTATGCTGTGCGCCGGGTCGATCTGCCAGGTGCCCGGTGTGAGCTGCTGTTCCGTCATCGTTCTCCCTGCGGTGCCGATTGTTCAGGACCGGCTGTCACGTCGTGGTGCGGGTCGCCGGTACATAACATTGCTTCAAAAGAATCTTTTCAGGAAGATAATAGGTGCCGCCGATCGGGGGACGCAAGTACACGCAAGTACGATTACCGCCATGAGCGCGGTTAATTGGCTCGATGCCGGCGAGCAACGGATCTGGCGGAGCTTCCTGCGGGTGAACTCGCTACTGCACGAGGAGCTCGACCGTGACCTGCAAAAACGTCACGGACTCACGCTCGTGGAGTACGGCATCCTGGTGCACCTCTCGGAGGCGGAAGGGCAGCGCAAGCGCATGCGCGGGCTCGCCGACAGCGTCATCGTCTCCAAGAGCAGGCTCTCCCACCAGATCGCCCGGCTCGAACGCGACGGGCTGGTGCGGCGCGAGAGCTGCTCGGAGGACCGCCGCGGGGCGTGGGCCGTGCTCACCGACGCCGGTGAGAAGGCTTTGCAGGCGGCGGCGCCCGATCACGTCAGCCGGGTGCGCGAGTACCTGTTCGACCGGCTCTCCGCCGATCACGTGGCGCAGCTCGGCGCGATCATGGGCGTCCTCGAAGAGGGATTGCGCGAACGGGCGAAGTGATCATGGTGGTCGAGGCCGCGGCCCCCGTCCTTCATGGCGGGGGCAAGGCCGGACACGGCCCGCACGCTCCTCCACCTGTTGTGCCGTTGGGATCGGTAGAGTGACCTGGTGTGACGGGACCAAGCATCATCGGCGCGCAGCAGTTTCACGACGACGACGGCTCCGCCGATCCGCATGTGCGCGAGAAGCTCGACGCCTACTCCAGGGGCAGCGCGGGAGACCGCCAGGTGCTGGCCGCCCTCGCCCCCTCCCGGCTCCTCGTTCCGGTAGTGGCCATGCCGGCCGAGACCGAGGAGACCGAGGAGAAGGACGCCGGCGAGCCGCAGCACGACAAGACCAGCGAGGTCGCCCTGCCGCTGATGATCGGTGAGGACGGGCGCCGCGCGGTCCTGGCGTTCACCTCCACCGAGACGATGCGCTCCTGGCGCGAGGACGCCCGGCCGGTTCCGGTCAGCACCGTGGACGCCTGCCGGGCGGCCATAGACGAGGGCGTCGACGCCTGGTCGTCGACGTCGCGGGGCCGGTCAGCTATGCCGTCCAAGGCCATTTTCTCAGCGCCCTGGCCACGCACGGGACGATTCCCGACCCCAAGGAGGATCCCCAGATCCTCGCGATGATCTACCGGATCACGCACACCGAGTTCGGCATCGAGCGCGTTCGCATCCATGACTCGGCGCGCGCCGATATCGGGGTTCGGCTGGAACTGGAACGGCGAGACGACGAATCGCTGCGCAGAGTCGCCGACCGGCTCTCCAGCGAACTCGCCCAGATGCTGCCGGGTGGTGTGGAGCTCAGCGCCGTGGTGCGCGCCAAGCGCCGCGAGTGACCCTGCGCTTCGACCGGCGGCATGCCGCTCACGGCAGGGGATCTCCGATAGATTCCGCTCATGCCGTCCCCCACCGACATCGTCCTCACGCTCTTCCTCGGCCTGCTCGGTGGGCTGGCCGCAGTGACCGCCGGACGCGTGATCCCGCTCTTTCCCCGCCACGACCCCGACCCCGACGACGACTCCGGCCCACCGCCCCCCACCTGCCCCCACTGCGGTGCGGAGGTGCCCTGGCCCCGCTGGATTCCGCTACCGCTGCGCTTCCTCGCCAGGGCGGGGTGCGAGGCCTGCGGGGCGGCGGTCCGCTCGCCCGCCGCCCTGTGGCTCGCGGCGCCGTTCCTCGGGCTTCTCGCGCTCACCGGAGGCGAACGCTCCCCGTCCGAGTTCGTGGCCTTCTCCTTCTTCGCGGTCTGGGGCGTGCTGCTCACGATCATCGACGCCCGGGTGCACCGGCTGCCCAACCGCCTGGTGCTGACCTCCTATCCCGTCGCGCTTGTACTGCTCGCCGCTGCCGCCGCGACCACGCCGGGCGGTACGGGCAGGCTCACAGCGGCCCTCATCGGCATGGCGGGCCTCGCGGCCTTCTACTGGGTGCTGTGGTTCATCCACCCGCGGGGATGGGGTGGGGCGACGTCAAAATGGCGGGGCTGCTCGGCCTCTACCTCGGCTGGAACGGTCTCGGGAGTGTAATCTCCGGCACCTTCCTGGCGTTCCTGCTCTCCGCCGTCTTCGGACTGACCCTGATCGCCATGGGGCGGGCGACGCGCAAGTCCCAGATCCCGTTCGGACCGTTCATGGTCATCGGGGCGTTCGCGGTCATTATCACCGGAGACCCGCTGCCGCTGCTGCTCGGATGAGCCCGATGTGCCATCACCCCCCTGATCATGGGAAGATCGGGGCATGTTGCGCTGGCTGACCGCGGGGGAGTCCCACGGACCGTCACTCGTCGCGATCCTCGAAGGCATGCCGGCCGGCGTCTCCGTCACCTCGGACGACATCGCCGCGGCACTGCGCCGCCGACGCGCCGGGTACGGCCGGGGCGCCCGGATGAAGTTCGAGCAGGACCAGATTTCGGTCCTCGGGGGGGTCCGGCACGGACTGACACTGGGCGGTCCGGTCGCCATCGAGGTGGGAAACACCGAGTGGCCCAAATGGGAACAGGTCATGTCACCCGACCCGGTCCCCGCTGAAGAGCTCGAGGGTGTGGCGCGCAGCGCTCCGCTCACGCGCCCCCGACCGGGACACGCGGACCTGGTCGGCATGCAGAAGTTCGGCCACGACGAGGCCCGGCCGGTGCTGGAGCGCGCCAGCGCCCGGGAGACCGCGGCCCGGGTCGCGATCGGCGAGGTGGCCCGCCGGTTCTGCCGCCAGGCGCTGGGAGTGGACATACTCAGCCATGTCGTCTCCATGGGGGAGATCGACGTGCCCGCCGACACGCTCCCCGGCCCCGGGGACCTGGAGCGCATCGACGCGACCCGCTCCGCTGCTTCGACCCCGAAACCAGTGCCCGCATGGTCGCCGAGGTCGACGACACCAAGAAGACCGGCGACACGCTGGGCGGCGTCGTCGAGGTCCTCGCCTACGGCCTCCCGCCCGGACTGGGCAGCCACGTCCACTGGGACCGCCGCCTGGACTCCCGGCTGGCCGGCGCCCTGATGGGCATCCAGGCGATCAAAGGTGTCGAGCTCGGCGACGGCTTCCGCACGGCCGCGCGCCGGGGGTCGGCCGCGCACGACGAGATCGAGCCCGGCTCCGAGGGCATCCGCCGCCGTACCAACCGCGCCGGCGGTGTCGAAGGCGGCATGACCACCGGCGAGCCGCTGCGGGTACGTGCGGCGATGAAGCCCATCGCCACCGTGCCCCGGGCGCTCGCTACCGTGGACGTCTCCAGCGGAGAGCCGGCACAGGCCCACCACCAGCGCAGCGACGTCACCGCCGTTCCCGCGGCCGGCGTTGTCGCGGAATCGATGGTCGCGCTGGTGCTGGCCGAGGCGGCGCTGGAGAAGTTCGGCGGCGACTCGGTTGCCGAGACCAGCCGTAACCTGCACAGCTACCTTGACGGAGTCACCCCTCGGTAACGACCCCGGAGGTTCCACCGTCGCGGAGAAGGACGACTGCCGATGAGCACACCGATCGCCGTCCTCGTGGGCGCGCCCGGATCAGGGAAGTCCACGATCGGCCAGGCCCTGGCCGATCGGTTGGGCGCCGATCTGATGGACACCGATACCGAGATCGAGGCGCGGGCGGGCAAGCCCATCGGTGACATCTTCCTGGAGGACGGGGAGGAGGCCTTCCGCGCCCTGGAGCGCAAGGTCGTGGAGTGGGCGCTGGCCACCCACCCGGGTGTCCTCGCGCTCGGCGGCGGTGCCGTTCTCGATCCCCGCACCCGGGCCGATCTCGCCGAGCACCACGTGGTCTACCTGCAGGTGGAGTTCACCGACGCCGCCAAGCGCGTCGGTATGGATCAGGCCCGTCCGCTGCTGGCCGGCAACCCGCGGGCCAAGCTGCGCGGACTCCTCGAGGAGCGGCTCCCGATCTATGAGGGGGTGGCCGGCCAGACTGTGCCGACCAGCGGCTATCACCCGGAGGAGATCGTCGACGCGATCGTCGGAGCGCTCCCGCGGCCGGAAGGCGGCCAGCGGTGACGGCGCGGCGGATCGGAGTCGGTGGAGCCGCCGAGCCCTACGACGTCGTCGTGGGCAGCGGCATCTTCGGTGAGCTTCCCGAGCAGGTGGGAGGGAAGGCCGCCAAGATCGCCGTTGTCCGGCCGGAAGGTCTGGGCGAGGTGGCGCGTCCCGCGCTGCGGGCGCTGCAGGCGGCCGGATACACCGTGTACGACATGGCGGTGCCGGACGGGGAGTCCGCCAAGGACATCGCCGTGGCCGCTGACCTCTGGAGCCGGCTCGGACGGGCCGGATTCACCCGGACCGATGCCGTCGTCGGCATCGGCGGGGGAGCCACGACCGATCTCGCGGGATTCGTCGCGGCCACCTGGCTGCGCGGTGTGCGCGTCGTTCTCGTGCCCACCACGCTCCTGGGCATGGTGGACGCGGCCGTGGGAGGGAAGACCGGCATCAACACCCCGGAGGGTAAGAACCTCGTCGGCGCGTTCCACCCACCCGCGGGGGTCCTCTGCGATATCGCGACGCTGCCGAGCCTGCCCGCGGCCGACTACATCGGCGGCCTGGCCGAGGTCGTCAAGGCCGGCTTCATCGCCGATCCGGTGATCCTCGACAGGATCGAGGAGGATCCCGAAGGCGCCACCCGCCCCGAAGGGCGCCATACCCGCGAGCTGATCGAGCGCGCTATCGCGGTCAAGGCCGAGGTCGTCTCGGATGACCTGCGCGAAAGCGGTCGGCGGGAGATTCTGAACTACGGCCATACGCTGGGCCACGCGATCGAGCGCGCGGAGGGCTACACGTTCCGGCACGGCTACGCGGTCTCCATCGGCATGGTCTACGCCGCCGAGCTGGCCCGGCTCGACGGCCGGCTCGACGCGGAGGCCGTCCGCAGGCACCGGTCGATCCTCACCTCGGTGGGCCTTCCCACCTCCTACTCCGATGCGGCCTGGCCCGGACTGCGGCAGAGCATGCGGGTGGACAAGAAGGCGCGCGGCGCTACCCTGCGCTTCGTCGTGCTGGACGGTATCGCAAAGCCCGCGATCCTCGCCGGTCCCTCCACCGGGCTGCTGGACGCCGCGTACGGAGCCGTGAGCGCATGAACGCCCGCACACCGGAAACCCACTAGACTGCGAATACACGGCCGGCGACGGCGTGCGCCACCGTCCTTCCGGACGGGAGTTCGCCGCAGTCCTCAACCGTGCCACAGGCATCCTCGGGTGCCGGCGCGGCCGCGGACACCGACCCTTGACGACCAGCATCGACCGTGCCCGACCTCTGGGAGAGACGACCGAAGTGGCCACGACGAACGACCTTAAGAACGGCACGACCCTGAAGCTCGACGGCGGCGAACTCTGGAACGTCGTGGAGTTCCAGCATGTCAAGCCCGGCAAGGGGGGTGCGTTCGTCCGCACCAAGCTGAAGAACGTCACCTCCGGGAAGGTCGTCGACAAGACGTTCAATGCCGGGGCCAAGGTCGAGGTTGCCAACGTCGACCGGCGTGAGATGCAGTACCTTTACAACGACGGCGAAGTCTACGTTTTCATGGACACCGAGACCTACGACCAGATCGAGGTCCCCGCGAAGGTCGTCGGCAGGAACGCTGACTACCTGCTGGAGAGCGCGATGGTCACGGTGGCCATCAACGAGGGGAGCCCGCTCTACGTCGAGCTCCCGGCCGCTGTCGAGATGGAGATCACCCAAACCGACCCCGGCGTCCAGGGCGACCGTTCCACCGGCGGCACCAAACCGGCCACAGTGGAGACCGGTGCGGTCATCCAGGTCCCGCTGTTCATCACCACGGGCGAGCGGGTCAAGGTCGACACCCGTACCGGCGAGTACCTCGGCCGCGTCAACTGATGGCGTCCTACGCCCTCACTCCGGAACACCTGGCGGGAGACCGATGAGCGGTGCGCGACGCAAGGCACGCAAACGCGCGGTCGAAGTGCTCTACGAGGCCGAGCTCCGCGACATCACCGTGGCGAGGGTGATCGAGCGCCGCCGTGCTCAGCCCGAGCCGCCGATCAACGAGTTCACCGAACAGCTCGCCACGGCGGTCGACGAACGGCGCGAGCGCATCGACGCTCTGCTCGGTGAGTACGCCATCGGCTGGACACTGGAGCGGATGCCGGTGGTCGACCGCAACATCCTGCGTATGGGCGCCTACGAGCTGCTGTGGGCCGAGGACATCCCCGACGGGGTGGCGATCGCCGAGGCGGTCGCGGTGGCCAAGGAGCTGTCCACCGAGGAGTCGCCCACCTTCATCAACGGCCTGCTCTCGCGGCTGATGGAGAACAAGGCGAAGCTCGCGCTGTAGGCGGGCCGCGTACGTCCTCGGAGGGAAGGATTCTCGCGTGAGTAACAAGGCCGGCGGCGTGGACGCGCCTGCGGACGGTACGCACTCCTTCGGGCCGCACAGGGCCGCCAGCGCAGCGCGGACCGCCGTGGTCTGGGACACCCTGCGTAGTATCCTGACCGGGCTCGGACCGGAATCCGACGCTCCCTTGGAGATCGTCGATGCGGGCGGCGGTACCGGGGGAGCCGCGGTGCCGCTCGCCGAGCTCGGCCACCACGTCACCGTGGTGGAGCCCAGCCCTGACTCCCTGGCCGCTCTGGAGCGGCGTGCCGCCGAGGCGGGAGTGCGCGTCCGCGCACTGCAGGGGGAGACCCGAGACCTTCCCGAACTGCTGCCTCCCGAGCACGCCCACGTGGTCCTGGTGCACAACGTGCTGGAGTACGTCGACGATCCGTTGAGCGCGCTGGCCGACGTCGTCGGCATCACGCGTCCCGGCGGCGCTGTCAGCCTGCTGGCCACCAACGCGGTGGCCGGGGCGCTGCACCGGGCCCTGGCCGGCCACATCGACGAGGCGCAGCGGCTGCTGGGGGACTCCGAAGGGCGCTGGGGCGAAGGCGACCCCATGCCCCGCCGGTTCACCGTCGGTCAGCTCGTCGAGCTGACCGAGCAGGCGGGCCTGACCGGACCCACGGTCCGCGGCGTGCGCGTCTTCGCCGACCTGTTGCCCGGACGCGTTTTCGAGGGGGAGCAGCAGATCGGACGCCAGCTCGTCGAACTGGAGAAGACCGCCGCCGAGCACCCGGCGCTTTCGGGCATCGCCACCCAGCTGCACGTCATCGCCTACCGGCCGCGTGACTAGCGCTTCCGGGCCGCGGTCCGGCGATGGCGCGGCCGATGGCGGTGCTCCCAGACTGGTCGCATGAGTCGGCGCCAGCTGGAGCGCGGGGCGGTGCTGCGCGGGATGGTCGGACCGGAGGGCATCGAGCCCCTGCCGGCAAGGACCGATGCCGACGCCGCCTGCCACATCCTGCACATCGACATGGACGCGTTCTT
Source organism: Allosalinactinospora lopnorensis (assembly GCF_000981225.1). Taxonomy (GTDB): domain Bacteria; phylum Actinomycetota; class Actinomycetes; order Streptosporangiales; family Streptosporangiaceae; genus Allosalinactinospora; species Allosalinactinospora lopnorensis. Next base: position 8,666 of record NZ_LAJC01000092.1, on the reverse strand, counting down.
CGCGAGCGTCGAGCAGTTGAGGCATCCCGAGGCGCGCGGCCGTCCCGTCATCGTCGGCGGGACCGGTCCCAGGGGCGTGGTGGCCTCAGCCGACTACATCGCCCGCACCTACGGAGTGCATTCGGCGATGCCGATGGTCCGCGCCCTGCGCCTGTGCCCGGACGCCGTCGTCTTCCCACCCAACGGGGAGAGCTACCGGCGCGCTTCCGAAGCGGTCTTGGACATCTTCCGCTCCATCACCCCCGAGGTCGAACCGCTTTCGTTGGACGAGGCGTTCCTCGATGTCTCCGGGGCGGGCCGCCGACTGGGCGGGCCGGCCCGCGTCGCCGAGCTCATCCGGGATCGGGTCCGCCGGGAACAGCAGCTGACCTGCTCGGTCGGTGTGGCCGGCAGCAAGTTCGTCGCCAAGCTCGCCTCCACCCAGTGCAAACCGGACGGTCTGCTGCTCGTCCCCACCGCCCGGACCACCGCTTTCCTGCATCCCCTCCCGGTCGGTGCCCTGTGGGGCGTGGGGGAGAAGACCGAGGAGGCCCTGAGGAGGCACGGCCTGCGCACTGTCGGCGATGTCGCCGACGTTCCGGTCGATGTGCTCCGGGGCGAACTGGGGGACGCGCTCGGTTCGCGCCTGTCCGCGCTGGCCCGGGGACACGACGAACGCCAGGTCGTGCCCGTGTCACCGGACAAGAGCATCGGGGCGGAGGAGACCTTCGGCACCGATGTCGCCGACGTCGATGTGATCCACCGAGAGCTGCTGCGGCTGTCCGAAAAGGTGGCCCGCCGGTTGCGTGCCGGCGGCCAGGTCGGCCGCACCGTTGTGGTGAAGCTGCGCAGAGCCGACTTCAGCACCGTAACCCGGTCGCGCACCCTGGCCGAGTACACCGACGTCGCCCGGGAGATCAACGGCGCCGCCCGTGACCTCTACGCCTCGGCGGGTATGGAGCAGGAACGGTTGCGCCTCGTCGGGGTGCGGGTCGAGGGAGTGACCGAGGCCTCCGGTGTGCACCGCCAGCTCGCCCTTGGCGAACCAGAGGCGGGGTGGCGCGAGGCCGAGCAGGCCATGGACCGGGTCACCCGAAGGTTCGGACCCGGGGTGATCCAGCCGGCGACCCTCGCTGAACGCGGCGAGGACGACCAGTGAGGAGGCAACTTCCGGGCCGGTTCGTTCGTTGTACAACCGGAAGTTATCGCCCACTGAGTCCGGAAGTCGGTGAATCCCCTGATCGGACATGTGGAAGAAGGACAAGAAGGCCAGTGTTCCGAGTAGAGGGTGAGGGTAATGTGGCCCACGTGGCTCAGCTAGACGCGCAACTTTTCTTTTCACTGGGCGCTAAGGCACCGTATTCTGGGCATATCACAGACCATCAGACCGTTGTTCAGTACCCGTCGCCCCAATCGGGGACTGCTATTGGGAGGCGCCGTGCCGCTCTCTGAACACGAGCAGCGTATGCTCGACCAGATCGAGCGGGCGCTGTATGCCGAGGACCCCAAGTTCGCCAATACCGTTCGTGAGACGAACCCGGCGGTCCACTACAAGCGCTGGATCATCAAGCATCGATCGGGTTCGCCGTGGGTGTCGCCCTGCTCATGGGCGGCGTCATCGCCCAGCAGCCGGCGATCGGCGCCGTAGGCTTCATCGTGATGCTGGCGTGCACACTGTGGGGCATGTCGGGGTGGCGGCGCGTCGCGGGTGGCGGCGCCGAGACTGGAGCCACCGCCGAACCCAAGCAGCGACGCCAGCGTCCCGGCATGATGAACCGCTTCGAGGAGCGCTGGCGCCGTCGCCAGGAAGGCGACCACTAGAACGGTAGGCCGGAAAAGGCCGGCACCATTGCGGCCGCGAGCGCGCGCCCATCCGCTGGAGGGCGCGCGCTCGCGCATGTGCGCCCGTCCTCGGCCCCCCTCCACCGCGGAGAACCGTGGCCCCGGCGCTCCCGAGCGTCGAGGAAAGAGGGTCTGCGCTGTTCCCGGCTACGCCGCGCTGGTCTTGGCGCGGCGGCGCACCGCCGACCGCGGAAGGCGCAGTAGCGACCTGGGGGCGAGGAGCGCGCGCACCCGGCGCGTGCGGGGGAACGACGCGGCCAGCCCCGCACGGACCGCGCGCAGATCGGCACTGAGGGCGCCGGGTAGGCCGTCGGGCTCCGGAGCGTAGCGAGCGCTCTCCTCGGCCATCGCGATCCGCCACAGGGACTCGCGGGTCGACTCACTCAGATTGTGTTCGGCGGCCAGCCGTTGTGCTATGGCCCGGGGGCTCTCGGCCGGGTCCGAGGACAGGCCCAGATCCAGCAGGTCGTCCCGTAGCTCCCGCCAGGCGGCGCGCGCCTCCACCGTACCCGTGGAGGTCGCGGCGGTCGCGAAGCGGAACCGCCGGACAGCCAGGCGGGCAAGTGCCGGCGCGGCGAACAGCAAGGCCGCCGCCACCAGTGTCCCCAGCGCCGGGAGCCACGAGTTCCCCTCGTCGGCGGTGCCGCCCGCGACCCCGTCGGTGTCGGGATCGGAGTCGGCGGGCGACTCCGGGGTGTCCTCCTCCTGGTCGGCCTCCTCCTCCGAGGAGGACGGCTCGTCGTTCTCCCCCGGAGAAGGAGCGGCATCGTCCGAGCCGCCCCTGCTGCTGTCCTCCGGGGAGGGCGTGGCATAGGAGGGGACGGTCGCGCTGCCCTGCCCGTCGGACGACGACGGGGTCGGCTCGAACCGGAGCCAGCCGTGCCCCTTGAAGTACAGCTCCGGCCAGGCGTGGGCGTCGGACTCCGTGACCACCCATTCGTCGCCGGAGACCCGCTCGCCCGCGGTATAGCCGACGGCGACCCGGGCGGGGATGCCCGCCTGGCGCGCCATGAGGGTCATGGCCGCGGCGAACTGCTCGCAGTAGCCGACGCGGCTGTCGAAGAGGAAATGGGTCAGCGGGTCGGCGCCGGCCGGAATGGCCGGGGGCTGCAGGCTGTACTCGAACCTGTTGCCGGAGGTGAACCAGTTCTGCAGCGCGACCGCGCGTTCGTGCGGACTCTCGGCGTCCTCGGTGATCGACCGGGTCAGCTCCGCCACCTGCGGGTCGGTGCTTCCCGGTACATCGAGCAGGTGCTCCTCGACGTTCTGCGGACCCGGCGTGCTCTCGGCGAGCTCGCGCGGGCCGAGATCGAGCCGCGAACTCGTCACCTCGTAGCTCATTCCGCTGGCCGGACCATTGGTTGTGAAGATCATCAGGCTTTCCGGATCGGCGAACCACTCACCGCCGACGTCGATCTCGCGCGGAGGGTAGGGAGCCGGCAGGAAGTCCATGGCCCGTCCTCCGTCGGCGAGGGTGATCTCGGTGCTCACCTGCTCGGCCGAGTCGTCGGCGCGGCCGGGAGGGGCGGGGAGCCGGGAGTCGTCCTCGATCCGGCTGTCGGAGGAGGCGCTCAGCGGTGACATGGTCCAGTTCTCGCCGTCGAAGACGTCGAGCACGTACATGCGCAGGTACTCCGGGGATGCCTGCGGGGTCCGGTACTCCAGGACATCGCGGTCGGTGGGGGAGGCCAGGTCCCGCCGGAGAGAGACCATGGGGTGGGTCGTGGTCACGGTCTCGCTGCCGAGGCGGACCCCTCCGGCCAGGTCGTAGACCGCGGTGTTGGCCAGACCGGGGACGCCCAGCGGGAGCAGCAGGGCGAGCACGATGGCAGCCACGGCGACGCCCGCGCCGGTCGACACGTGCCGGACCGCGCCCAGAACCGGCGTGGCACTGTCATCCGGCTGGGGGCGCCCGCCCCAGCCGGCGGCGCGCTCCCAGCCGTCGATGGCGAGCAGCACCAGATAGCCGGTGGCCGCCAGCGCGAACGCCGGCACACCGATCCCCTGCTCCTGCACGGCCAGCGGTACGAGCAGCGGAGTGACCAGAGGCAGGGCCACGAGCGCCGGCGCCCGAGCGGTCACCGCGAAGAAGTCGGCCACGATCGCGAGCAGGCTGAAGCCGATCGCGATGATCAGGGACAGCGCCGCGTGAGTCGTGAGGGGAGGGGGGTCGTGTTCGATCCGGGCCCGCCCCTCGTCGATGAGGGCGAGCAGGGTGTCGATCGACTGGGGGGTGGGGACGAAACCGAGCAGGGCGTCCCCGGGGGTGAATATCGCCGTCAGCGTGCACGCAACGACTCCGGCTTGGAGCAGGGGCAGCAGGGCCAGCGTCAGGTGTGCGGTGCGGTAGGCGGCACCGGTCAGCGCGACCGCGAGTACGGCGACGGCGGAAGAGACCCACCAGCCCTCACCGGAGACGAGGGGGCCGAAGACGGGCAGGGTGCACAGCACCGCCAGCGCCGTCACCGATGTCAGCACCGCCCTCACAATGAGCCTCCTTTGGCACCGGCCCGGGCCGGCAGGCGCGGCCAGGTCCGGGCCAGTTCGTCCGCCGAACCGATCTCCAGGACCGTCCATCCGGCCTGGAGCAACACCTCTTCGCTTTGCTGCAGTGCCTCGGGCGAGGGCCAGGCGGCCCTGCGGCACAGGACGGCCACACAGGTGCGGTCCGCTGTGGCACGAGCCCGCGCCAGCGCCTCGCTCTCGGAGGGCCGGAGTGCTCCGAGCAGCGCGACGAACAGCCCCCCGCCGGTCACCGGCGCGGCGGACAGCAGGTCGAGCCCGCCGCGCAGGGAGTCGGCCGCGGAGGGCTGCGCCACAGTGAGGGCGTCGATGACCGATTGCGCGTTGTGGGCGGGGAGCTCCCGGTCATCAGTGACCAGGCGCACCTCCTGGCCGTACCCGAGCAGGTGCAGCGCGGTGGACGCCGCCGCGCTGACCGCGGCCTCCAGCGACGAGTCGGGGCCGGCGCCGGCGTGCGCTCCGGCCCGCATGTCGAGCAGGATCTCACTGTGGTCGCGCCACTGGTGCTCCTCCCGGCGGACCATGATCCGGCCGTAGCGGGCGGTGGAGCGCCAGTGCACCCGGCGCAGGTCGTCACCGTGCCGGTACTCGCGGGGGATGACGTCGTCCTCGCCCATACCGACCACCGACCGGGTGGATGACCGCCCGGTCTCGGCGGAACCGCCCTTCAGCGGGGATTCCGGAAGCAGCACGATGGGCGGTGTCACCAGCAGCGACATGTGCGTCCCCACCCGGTGCCGCAGCCGGACGCAGCCGAGCGGGTCGACGAAGCGCAGTTTCAGCGGGCCGATCGGGTAGTTGCCGCGGACGTTGGTGCGCACCCGGTAGCTGAGGTCCTGCATTCCCCGCGGGCGCAGGTATCCGATGGCGAACCTGGGCTCCTGACCCAGGGGAAAGGGCAGGGTGTCCTCGACCAGCAGGCCGCCGATGGGCAGAGCGGCGGATGAGTTGGTGATCCGGAGCAGCACGCGGGCGTCAGTGCCGGCGGAGACCCGGGCCGGTTGCAGCGCGCGGCTGTGCGTGATGGTACGCGGTGCCCGCGCCACCGTCAGCAGCGACAGCAGCGGAAGTGAGGAAGCGAGCACCCCGAGAGCGACGAAGTCGCGCTGCCCGAGCAGGGAGCCCGCGGCCAGAACGGCCACACCGATGCACAGCAGACCCAGACCGCGCGGGGTGAAGACGCGAAGTCGGTGCACGTTGCCTCCCCGGGCCGGTTACTGGGGGCCGGGGATGGGCAGCCGGGCGACGATATCGGAGACGACGTCTTCTGGTGTACGGCGCTCCACCCGCGCTTCGGGGGTGGGCAGCAGCCGGTGCGCGAGCACGGGGACGGCGAGGGCCTGAACGTCGTCGGGGACGACATAGCGGCGGCCTTCCAGGGCGGCGTAGGCGCGGGCGGCGCGGACCATGTGCAGAGTGGCGCGCGGCGACGCGCCGAAGCGGAGGGCCGAGGACGTGCGGGTGGCTGTGACGAGGTCCACCACGTAGCGCCGGATTCCGGGGGCCACGTGGATGCCGCGGACGTGCTCGACCATGGCGCGCACGTCGGCGGCCTCGGCCACCGGGGCCAGGTCGTCCAGTGGCGAGCGGCTGCTGTGGGTGTCGATCATGTCCAGCTCGGCCTGGGGGGTGGGGTACCCCACCGAGACCCGGGCCATGAACCGGTCGCGCTGGGCCTCGGGCAGCGGGTAGGTGCCCTCCATGTCCGCCGGGTTCTGGGTCGCCACCACCATGAACGGCCGTTCCAGCGGCCGTGTGGCGCCGTCGACGCTGACCTGCAGCTCCTCCATGCACTCCAGGAGCGCCGACTGCGTTTTGGGTGAGGCCCGGTTGATCTCGTCGCCCAGGACGATGTTGGCGAAGACCGGTCCCGGGTTGAACTCGAACTCGTTCCGTTCCTGGTGGTAGACGCTGACACCGGTGATGTCGCTGGGCAGCAGGTCGGGGGTGAACTGGACCCGCTGCACCGAGCAGTCCACCGAGCGGCCGAGCGCCTTGGCGAGCATCGTCTTGCCCACGCCGGGGATGTCCTCGATGAGCAGGTGGCCTTCGGCGATCAGCACCGTGAGCGCGATCCGCACGACATCAGGCTTGCCCTCGATGACCGTCTCGATGGCCCGCCCGACCCGCTCGGCGACGGCGATGACCGCACCGGTGTCCTCCGGGGATGCGCCGCCCTGACCGTTGTATCGCGTGCCGAGTGACACGTGTCCGCCTCTTCTCGCCGCGTCTGCGCCAACGGGATTGAGGCTAGGGCCAAACCGGTGGAATGCAAACCAAGAGCTCAACCGGCCCGCTGGCCGCCGCGGCGCGGATCGGGGCGGCCGTGCGCCCCTCCGGTGGGGGAGGCCACCGTCGCTGCGCAGGCCCGGTGCGGTGTACCGAATGGCGCTCCACTCTTCCCCACCTCTATGACCTGTGTTTTCGCTATCCAGAACGGGTTCGCGGGCGAGTCGATTCTGTTGACCGTGGGGAGGAGTGGAGTACAGTGGAGCATCGTGGAGGGGGAGACTGCTCCACAGCAGGGGGTTTGGGAGGTTGGGCCGATGTTCCTCGGCACCCACTCTCCGCGCCTCGATGAGAAGGGACGACTGTTCCTTCCGGCGAAGTACCGCGACGAACTGTCGGGGGGGCTGGTGATCACGAAGGGTCAGGAGCGCTGTCTCTACGTCTTTCCCGTAGATGAGTTCCAGCGCATCACCGATGCCCTCCGTTCGGCCCCGGTCACAGCCAAAGCGGTTCGCGACTACAGCCGTATCTTCTTCGCCAGCGCGTCCGATGAGGTCCCGGACAAACAGGGGCGGATCACCATTCCGCCGGGTCTGCGCGCCTACGCCGGCCTGGAACGGGACTGCGTCGTCATAGGGGCGAACACGCGTCTGGAGATCTGGGCTGAACAGGCCTGGGCCGATTACGAGGCCGAGCAGGAACAGGCGTTCGCGGATCTGTCGGAGGAGGTGTTGCCGGGGGTGCTGTGACTTCGCGGGATCGCGGAACCGGCCTCGGCGCCCGGTGCGGCGGACCGCAAGCCACCACCGTCATAGCCCTGTCTGGTTCGGGCCTTCAGACGTGCCCAGGCCGCTAGCTGGCGCATCTTCCCCGGCGCCAGGTGGCGTCCGGATACGGGCCGCGTCTGGAGGCCTTGCCAGGCGGCACCGGCCTGGGGGAGGTCAGGGGATGTACACGAGGGGGAGAGTACATTCATGGAGGACGTCGAAGCGGCGCACGTTCCGGTCATGCTCGACCGGACCGTCGAGCTGCTCTCGCCCTCCCTGTCGGCCCCGGGGGCTGTCGCGGTCGACGGGACCCTAGGTCTCGGCGGCCATGCCGAAGCCCTTCTTGAGGCCCACCCCGACCTGCGCCTGATCGGTGTCGACCGCGACGCCGCCGCCCTTGACCGCAGCCGCCGGCGTCTCGCTCCCTTCGCCGACCGCGTGGACTACGCGCACGCGGTCTACGACGATATCCCCGCCCTCCTCGACACCCGCGGTATCGCCGAGGTACAGGCGGTCCTGCTGGACCTCGGCGTCTCCTCGCCCCAGCTCGACGAGGCCGAGCGCGGCTTCGCCTACTCCCACGACGCGCCGCTGGACATGCGGATGGACCGCACCCAGGACAGCGACGCGGCCGACGTCGTCAACACCTACTCCGCCGCCGATCTCACCCGGATCCTGCGCGAGTACGGAGAGGAGCGCTTCGCCGCCCGCATCGCCCAGGCCGTCGTGCGGGAACGCGGCAGGCGCCCCATCCGCTCCACCCGGCACCTCGCCGATCTCGTACGGGAGGCCATCCCGGCCGCGACCCGACGCACCGGCGGCAACCCGGCCAAACGGACCTTCCAAGCGCTGCGCATCGAGGTGAACGCGGAGCTGGCCATCCTGGAGCGCGCGCTGCCCGCCGCCATCGCGCGGCTGGCGGTCGGCGGGCGCATCGCGGTGCTGTCCTACCACTCCCTGGAGGACCGCCGCACCAAGCGGGCACTGACGAGGCTCGCCACCGACACAACCCCCCCTGACCTGCCGATCCCGCTTCCCGACCGGCAGCCCGAACTCCGGATCCTCACCCGTGGCGCGGAGACCCCGGCGCGGGACGAGAGCGATCGGAACCCCCGCGCCGCCTCGGCGCGTCTGAGGGTGGCTGAACGGGTGCGCCGGCGATGAGGAAGCCGTGTCGATGACGTGAACCGCATCCCTTCGAGGGATGCGGAAGGGACGAGAGCCGGGAGGGCCGCATGAGCACCGCGACCGAGGGGCCGTCGCGCGGCGGGACGCGTTCCCGCGCGACCGGGAACGCGGCCGACCGGGGACGCGCCACCGGGCGGG
>NZ_LAJC01000091.1 GCF_000981225.1 Allosalinactinospora lopnorensis | reverse complement strand
ACCACCCGGAAACCACCGAAGCAGCCACCCGAGACCCCCACACCACAAGACCATTCACACAACCATGAACAGCCCCGACAAACCGCCGCTAGACCACACCGGCCTCGGCGACAACGGAAGCCGTGTTCTCGTTGGCGTTCGTGTTGGTGTTCTCGCTGACAGCGTTGCTGACGCTGTTCGCCTCCTGCGCCTGCTGCTGCGCGTTGATGAGCTTCGGAGCCTTCTTGTGGCCGTCGTTGGCCTGCGCCGGAGAAGCGGCCAGAGCCATACCCAGCACAGCACCAGCGACCAGACCGGCCACACCAAGCTTGCGGAACATAAAACCCCCCTGAAATAACAGAAAAAGACCCTGGAACCTGGACTACGGGTCTTCACTTCCTCTCAACCGGACCGCGCGTACAGCCACCGGCATTCCACGGCCCAATCAACAGGATGCATGAAAACGCAATCAGATCCGCGCCGCCACGCTGCCCTGTCCCTATTGATTGACCGGAAGCGGCGTGGTGAACACCGTTTTTCTCCAAGATAGCGATCCCCCGGAGAGGCTATGCGCGGTTCGATTCAGCGCGACCGGAACCTCGGCCCGGTCGACGGTCACAATCATTTACAGCTACTCCGGCCGCTGTCAACACTGAAACCCGCAAGGTGATTATGTCCGGTTCGCCGGGTCAGGTACATTTGTTCCGAGAACGCCATAAAAGATGGAAAGTGATTTTACCGGCCCGACCCTTCTGTTTTCCGAAGATCTGAAGGATCGCTCCCGCAGGTAAAGACGCATTTAGCGAATTGGCGACTGGACGCGCGACACGCGGAGCGGGAAACGGTGGTTGACCCGCGCGGACGAGCCGGCACTGCCCGGCGATGCGCCCCTCCTGTCGGGAGAGCGCCGACTCCTAAGGTGTGGGGCCCACCCAACCGCCCAACGCCGCTCTGTGGCCGTCTGAGTTCCTCTGAGCGGCCACGGCATCCACCGTGCCGGAGAAACATCGACGAGGACATGTCACGGCACGGGAGGGGCACCGAGACCGTGCGGTGCGACATGGTCAGGGTGTACTTGATCGGCGGCGAAGCGGTCACCCGCGCGTGGTGGCTTCCCCGAGCCGGCCGACGAATCGGCTAAAGACAACCCGCGGGTGTCGGGCAGTCCAAGACTCAGATCCCCGGAGAAGCCACCACATCCTCACAGTCAGTCCTCGATGTCGAGAGCCGCGGCCAGCTCGGCCTCACTCGGGTTTCGCAGCACGCGGCGCTCGCGCGTGATCGCCACCGGCGTCTCGTCGGCACCGACCCCGAGCTCCTGCAGGAGCTCGGCGGCGTACTCGTCGGTGTCGAGGTCGAGCCACGAGTGCAGGACATCGCGGGCGGTGAGGAACTCGCGCAGCCGCTGCGCGTGGTGCGACCGCCCGGACCCGACGATCTTCACGGCCGTCAAGCCCAGTAACTGCGATCGGCGGAGCAGGTACGTGCGCAGGATGATGTCACGCAACTGCGGATCGGCGCCGAGCGCCTCCCGCAGGCGCTCCGCCGGGACGACGAGCACCTCACCGGCCTGCTGGGCCACGGGAGTCAGGAGCATCGCCTCGCCGCTGAGGATGCCGAGCTCGCCCAGGAACCGACCCGGTCCGTGGACGTTGCGGATCTGGTTCTCGTGGCCGTAGCCGTCGATGAGCGCGACCGCTCCGGAGAGGACGACGATGAAGTCGGCGCCCGGCTCGCCCGCGTCGAACAGCGGCTCTCCTGCGGTGACCCGCCGTCGCTCGCCGAACCGCGTGAGCGTGGCGATCTGCTCCCGCGTCAGGCGCGGGAACGCGCCGCCGCGGTCCGGGGTCTCCTCGATGCCATCGAGCACGAGAGGCGAGGGCTCCGCGAGGCGCGTCCGGAGCCGGCCGATCGCGGGCAGTCCCGGCGGCGCCTCCGGCCGACCCTCGCCGGTCCCCTCCTCGACGTGCGCGGGCTGCCGCTCCTCGCCGGACAACGCCGCTGCCAGCGCCTCCTCGTCGTAGCGGCCGACCTGGCGGTGGCCGTTGACGAAGAACGTCGGCGTGCCCTGGGCTCCGCTCGCCTGGGCGCTGACCACGTCCTCCCGCACACGGGCCGCGTGGGCTCCGGTGCCGAGCTCGCGTGAGAAGCGTTCGACGTCGAGGCCGATCGCCCCCGCGTGGGCGAGCAGGCTCGCCGGGTCGAGCCGGTCCTGGCGGGCGAACAGGCGGTCGTGCATCTCCCAGAACGCGCCCTGGGCGGCCGCCGCCTCCGCGGCCTCCGCCGCCAGCATCGCCTCGGGGTGCACCTCGGGGAGCGGGAGGTGGCGGAGCACGTACCGCAGTTCGTCGCCGAAACGGTCGTGCAGCGCGGCGACCGTGCCCGTCATGCGGCTGCAGAAGGGGCACTGGAAGTCGGCGTACTCGACGAGCGTGAGCGGAGCGTCCTCCGGGCCGCGGATGTGGTCACGCCCCGGCTCGACCGGGCGGTCGAGCTCCATCGGCAGGCTCGCGGTGCGCTCGCCGCGCAACGCGGAGGCGAGCCGGAACACCAGCCAGCCGGTCAGCGTCGCGAGGACGGCGGCGATCAGGACGCCGACCGTCGCCTCCTCGACCAGCTCCGAGCTGTCGAATGCCAGGTTGGCGATCAGCAGGGACACGGTGAAGCCGATACCCGAGAGCGCCGCGCCGCCGAGCACCTGCCCTTCTCCGACGCCCTGCGGCAGGGAGCCGAGGCCCAGCCGGGCACTGATCAGCGACGTGAACCCGATACCGACGAGCTTGCCGACGACCAGCCCGAGCACGATCCCCCATGTGATCGGCGACGACAGCGCCTCACCGATCAACCCGCCGCGCAGGTCGACGCCGGCGTTGGCGAAGACGAACAGAGGCACGATCACGTAGGCGACCAACGGGTGCAGCACAACCTGCAGCCGCTCGTTCGCGGACACTGTGCGCTGGAGGCCCTTGCGGGCCGAGTACCCGACCTCGGGCAGCGGTGCCTGACGGAAGGCGCGGAAGAGCACGTCGAGGCGTTCGACGTCGGCGCGCCGGGGCGGACGCGCCCCGATCAGCAGGCCGGCCAGCATGCCGGCGATCGACGCGTGCAGCCCCGACTCGACGGTCGCCACCCAGAGCACCGCGAAGACGGCGGCATAGACCGAGTAGCGCCACTCCCCACGCCACGACAGCAACGTGACGACCACCAGCGCCAGTCCCGCGCCGGCGAGCGCCACCGGGTCGAAGGATTCGGAGTAGACGACGCCGATGATCGCGACAGCGACCACGTCGTCGAACACCGCGACCGAGAGCAGGAAGATCCGCAGTTGTGATGAGAACGCCGGCCCCACGATCGCGAGCGCGCCGAGCACGAACGCCGTGTCGGTGGCGATCACGATGCCCCAGCCGTTCGCCGCCTCGCCCGAAGGGTTGATGGCGAGATAGAGCAGCGCCGGAAGGACCATGCCCGCCAGACCGCCCAGCACGGGCACGACGACGCGTCGTCGCTCCGTGAGCTCGCCCATCGACAGCTCGCGGCGCACCTCAAGCCCGAGGACCAGGAAGAAGAGCGCCATCAGGCCGTCGCTGACCCAGTGTTCGAGATCCATCGCCAGCTCGGCGCCGCCGACCCGCACCACCGCCTCGGTGTGCAACAGCGACTCGTAGGCGTTCGACCACGGCGAGTTGGCCCAAGCGAGCGCCACGACAACCGCCGCCAGCATCATGCCGGCACTGCCCGCCTCGGTGGCCAGAAACCGCCGCAGCGGCTCGGCCACCTGCGCGAGGAGCATGCGCCCGGACGGCCGCGACTGGCCGCCGCCGGACGCGCGGCGGTTCACCGACTCCGCCGCTGTTCTGCGCCGGAGCGGCGTCATGGCGCCGTGGCGGTGTAAGCCGAGAACTGCGGGGCGGTGCCGTACTCTTCGTCGGTCACTCGCTCGTCCCGGTCACCGGCGTTCCCCTTGATACGAACGTCCCCGGCGCCATACATCACAGTCGCGTGTATCAAGGAGACCCCCGCCTCGACCTGGTCGACTGCCGGCGAGCTCGACAGCTCGCGGTACGCATCGATCCACCCCCGCAGGGGCGCGGCTTCGGCCGGCCGCCGGTTCGCGCGCGGTCCCGCGGTAATCGTGCATACTTTCCGCCCAGCCAGGCTACCCCGATGCTGAGCAGGAAAGACAGGGCTCTATGGGCATCGGGGAGAGGCCATACGCCGCGTCCGGGACGCCACCCGCCCACAATCGTGGGAACGCATTGGGAACAGCCATCCGTAGTCGCTCGGGCTTTACCGGACACGGCCGGACGAACGAAAACACCCCCTGACCGTGGACGCACTGGTCAGGAGGTGTTTCCCGTGGGTGGCAGGTCCAGGATTCGAACCTGGGAAGGCTGAGCCGGCGGTTTTACAGACCGCTCCCTTTGGCCGCTCGGGCAACCTGCCTGGAGTGTGCGCGGGCCTGTGGCCGCGACGCGTGAATGAGCATAGCGGACTTGGACTGCGGACACGAAATCGATTCCGGTCCGCCGTCGCACGCGCCCCGCTCTACGACGTCGCCGCGCAACGAAGCAGCCCACGGGACTAAGCTCGGTCTATGCCGTGGCCGGACGGCACGCCGGTGCCGGACCGGCCGGCCCACCTAACAACCACCGGGCGCCTTCGCGGGTGCCCACGACCGTCTCGGGGGTGTGAGTTCGCGTGCCCGCGGAATCCAGTTTCGACGTCGTTTCCAAGCTCGACCGACAGGAGGTCGACAACGCGCTGAACCAGGCCGCCAAGGAGCTGTCCCAGCGCTTCGACTTCAGGGGAACCGGCGCCGGTATCACCTGGTCCGGTCAGCAGGGTGTGGAGATCAAGGCGAACGCCGAGGAGCGTGTCCGGGCCGCCCTGGACGTGTTCAAGGAGAAGCTGATCAAGCGCGGCGTGTCGCTGAAGATCCTCGACGCCGCCGACGAGCCCAAGGCATCCGGTAAGGAGTACCGCCTCCCGATCGCCCTGAAGGAGGGCATCTCCAGCGAGGACGGGAAGAAGATATCCAAGATCATCCGTGACGAGGGTCCCAAGGGGGTCAAGGCCCAGATCCAGGGCGAGGAGCTCCGTGTCAGCTCCAAGAAGAAGGACGACCTCCAATCGGTGATCAACCTGCTGAAGGAAAAGGACCTGGACATCGCGCTGCAGTTCGTCAACTACCGGTAGGAATCCGATCTATGGCGCGCTGACCAGCGCGTTCACTGGCCGACCGCGTGGGGAGACGTCCGCGGACCGCCCGCCCGGCCCCGGATGGGGCAGTGGGGCCGGGCGGGCTGGGGGCGGCGGCGCGCGGGGGCTACATGCGTTCGAAGGGCGATTCCCAGTTCAGGGGTGGTCGTCGGTGTCGGCGGTTGGGGACCACGCACACGAGCGTGGTCACGCCGTGGGTCGCGGTGTAGACGTCGTGGTCCTCCAGTGTCACCCCGCGCTGTTCGACGGGAACCTCCATGGCGGTGGCCCATGCGCGCAGGGTGTCCATGGTGTCGACTTGCCTGATCTCGCAGTAGGTGCGCGCCCTCACCGCTGCGCCTCCTGGTGGGTGTCGCGTAGCGCGTAGACGTCGCCCGCGCGGTAGATCCGCCATCCGGTGTGGGGGTTGCGCAGGTAGCGGATGCGGCCTTTGCGCGCCCATTGGCGCATGGTGGAGGGGGCGATGCCCAGGATCTCGGCGGCCTCCCGGGCCCGGACGTAAAGGCCGGGATCGATGTCGCTCACGCCGTCACCGCCTCGGGAAGAAGACCGAGAAGACGATCGGCGGCACTGGCCCAACACTGACGCCTGGCGATCCACGCCGCGCGCAACCGCCGCTCGGCCCGCTGCCGCTGCTCAACCGCGACCAGGTAAGGGCGAATCCGCGCACTTGGGCGCGGTGGCAGGATGGACATGTCAGCGCTCCTTATCAGCGTTGGCCACGCCCCGGGAGTCCTGATCCGACTCGCCGGGGTCTTTCTCTTACGGTGGCGCTTCGAACTTTGGGTGCGCGGCGTCCGTCAAGGCGTCGTTCCGATGACATGCGGGGCGTCATTTCGGTGTCATTTGATCGGTCGCGCGGCTAGCATTCCTGCATGAGTACGCCCAACAGCGCGCTACGAGCAGCCCGTATGGGTCAGCTCATGAGCCAAGACGACCTGGCACGCGCCCTTCGCGAGGCCGGGGTGTCCGGAGCCTCCAAACGCCTTGTCCAGCGCTGGGAGGCCGGGGATGTCACCGCTCCCCGACCCATGCACGCTCGGGCACTAGAGTGTGTGCTGAGAACTCCGATCGAAGCTCTTGGCTTCGCCCCGTCCGTGCCTATGCTGCGCTCACCTGAGGACAGCAGTGGAGGGAGTCACATGGAGCCTTCCCCTAGTGAGGTCGTGGCGCCCAACGGCGAACCGGCGCCCCAACCGGGCAACGGATACGGCAACTACTCCGGTGTCTGGCTCTCCCGGTACGAGTACTTCAGCTCCGGCCGGGATACGACATTCACGGGGCGCCACTATGTGGTGGTCCTCCAGCACGGCAATCGGCTCACGGTCCGCAGCCTGCCGGGGTCTTCCGACTCGCCGCTCACGATGGATCTTGAGGTTGACCGCAACGTCATTACAGGGACCTGGACTGAGCGGACAGCCGAGGACGGCTACTACCAGGCGCGCGGTACCACGGTGCGATTCAGTTGCTGATCGATCCGACCGGGCGCCGCATGTCTGGGAAGTGGATCGGCTTCGGTAAAGACTTCGACGTGAACACGGGCCCGTGGGAGTTGGTGTTCCAGGACTCCTCGACGACGAAGGCAACCCTGGACAAGTACAACCGACGCCCCCAAGAGCCGGAGGAGTAGCCGACCCTCGCGGGTCGGCGACGCCCCGTACACCGCTGACCGGCGCCGACGCTTCTATGTCAAGCGGCGGGTTGGTGGGTGGTGATGGGGTGCTGGTGGCGGGCACTGGCGACGGTCAGCGGATTCCCCACTGCTCGGCCAGCCGCTGCAGCCGGCGGATGCGCTCGGGCATTGGCGGGTGCGCGGCGAAAAGTCTGCTCATGCCGTACTCCGGGAACGGATGGGCGATCATCAAATGCCCCGCCGTCAGAAGAGGACGTTCGGCGGGCAGCGGGTGCGTCCGGGTACCCACCTCGATCTTGCGCAGCGCGTCGGCCAGGCCGATCGGGTCCCCGGTGAGCTCGGCCGCCGCGAGGTCGGCGCGGTACTCCCGGCCGCGGGCGACGCCGAGCTGGATCACCAGCGCGGCGAGCGGGCCGAGCAGCAGGAACAGCAGGGCGCCGAGCACGCTGGGGACGTCCTCGTCCTCGGAGTCGCCCAGTGGAAGCAGCAGCGCCAGCGCTGTCAGCGAGGTGATGATCGTCGCCACGGTGGCGGCCACCGAGCAGACGAGCGTGTCGCGCTGCCGGACGTGCGCGAGCTCGTGCGCCAGGACACCGCGCAGCTCCCGCTCGTTCAGGCGGCGCAGCAGCCCGGTGGTGCAGCAGACGACCGCTTTGCGCGGGCGGCGGCCGGTGGCGAAGGCGTTGGGCGCCGGCGTGGGCGACAGGTACAGCCGCGGCATCGGCTGCCGCGCCTCCGTGGCCAGCTCGCGCACGATCCGGTAGAGCTCGGGCTGTTCGATCTCGCTGACAGGGCGGGCGCGCATCGCCCGCAGCGCCAGGGAGCCGCCGAAGAAGAACACGAGGCCGTTCAGCCCGATCGCCGCGATGACGCCGAGTTGCAGGCCGACAAGGCCGCCGCACGTCCAGCACGCCACGACGACCAGCGCCGACACGCCGGCGAGGAGGCCGACTACGCGGATCGTGTTGCGGTGCACGGCGACTCGTAGCCCCTTTCGGCTCCAGGCCCCTCCGGGCATGTCCACCGTTAGAAACGTGCGGGTCGGGGTCTGGCGTTCCCGGTCGAATGCGGCAACCGTCACGCATACCAGGGACGACCGGCGCGGACCGGCCGCAATGCCCTTCCACGCGAGGAGAACGGCGCCAGAGGGCGGAACCGGTCCGGGGTCCGCCGGTCCGGGCCTTATGGGAGGCCCTCCGGTGTTCGGCGCCTTCGCCGCACGCGGCGGGGCGACGGCGGGTCTCCGGCGCGCTCCGAGAGTGTGACATCACCCACCCGCCCTCCGGAGGGGTGGGCATACCGCCTATAGTTGTACGGGTGGCCGTTATCGCTCTGATCGCCTCGCCGGGAGCAATGCTCGTCGGCCGGCGGCATGTGGATCTGGGACGCATCTCCAGCGACCTGTGTCGCGGCTGAGCCGGCATCATCCGCGCGGCACCATTGAGTCCGCGGCCCTCTCCGAATATCCGGGCGCCCCCTCGGACCGTCCTACCGCACGGGCGACGTGTGCGTAGGTTGAAGATCATGAGTCTCACCGCCCGCCCGGCGAACACCCGGTCTCATATTCTGGCGGTGAGCCCCGAAGCAACCTGAGCCGCGGCCCCCGCCACCGGCGGCTCACATAGGAGGTCGGCGATCTCAGTGACCAAAGAGGTCAAGCAACTCGATCGCGTCATCATCCGTATCGCGGGCGACTCCGGCGACGGAATGCAGCTGACGGGCGATCGGTTCACCCAGGAAACCGCTTCGTTCGGCAACGACCTGTCGACGCTGCCGAACTTCCCCGCGGAGATCCGCGCCCCCGCGGGCACGCTGCCGGGCGTCTCCAGCTTCCAGCTGCACTTCGCCGATCACGACATCATGACTCCCGGTGACGCCCCGAACGTCCTGGTGGCCATGAACCCGGCCGCGCTGAAGGCCAATGTCGGCGACGTGCCCAAGGGCGCGACCATCATCGCCAACACCGACGAGTTCACCAAGCGCAGCCTGGCCAAGGTCGGCTACCAGGCGAACCCCCTGGAAGACGGCTCATTGTCGGATTTCAAGGTGAGCCAGGTGCCGCTGACGTCGATGACCCTCAAAGCCGTGGAGGACTTCGAGGTCTCCAAGAAGGACGGGCAGCGCGCGAAGAACATGTTCGCGCTCGGCCTGCTGTCCTGGATGTACAACCGGCCCACCGAGGCACCCGCGACTTCCTCAAGTCCAAGTTCGCCAGCAAGCCCGAGATCCTGGCCGCGAACCTCGCGGCGTTCAACGCCGGCTGGAACTTCGGCGAGACCACCGAGGACTTCGCGGTCTCCTACGAGGTCAAGCCGGCCGAGCTCCCTCCGGGGACCTACCGCAACATCACCGGGAACCTCGCGTTGTCCTACGGGCTGATCGCGGGCTCGCGGCTGTCGGGGCTGTCGCTGTTCCTCGGCTCCTACCCCATCACCCCCGCTTCGGACATCCTGCACGAGCTCTCCAAGCACAAGCACTTCGGTGTGCGGACCTTCCAGGCCGAGGACGAGATCGCCGGTGTCGGCGCGGCGCTGGGGGCGTCGTTCGGCGGATCGCTCGGCGTGACCACGACGTCCGGGCCGGGCATGGTGCTGAAGGCCGAAACACTCGGGCTCGCGGTGATGACGGAGCTGCCGCTGCTCGTGATCGACGTGCAGCGCGCGGGCCCCAGCACCGGCATGCCGACCAAGACCGAACAGGCCGACCTGCTGATGGCCATGTTCGGGCGCAACGGCGAGTCCCCGGTCCCGGTGCTCGCGCCGCGCTCGCCGTCGGACTGCTTTGACATCGCGGTCGAGGCCACGCGCATCGCGACGAAGTACCGGACCCCGGTCATCGTCCTCTCCGACGGTTACCTCGCCAACGGATCCGAACCCTGGCGCATCCCCGATGTGTCGGGCCTGCCGGACCTCTCGGTGGACTTCACCACGGAGCCCAACGGTGCGGACGGGGAGTTCCACCCCTACCAGCGCGACCAGGAGACCCTGGCCCGCCCGTGGGCGCTGCCCGGCACGCCGGGGCTGGAGCATCGTCTCGGCGGGATCGAGAAGAGCGACGGCACCGGCCACATCTCCTACAGCCCGGCCAACCACGACCTGATGGTGCGCTCCCGCCAGGCCAAGGTCGACGGGATCGCGCGCGACATACCGCCGCTCGACGTCGACGACCCCACGGGCGACGCCGACGTGCTGGTGCTCGGGTGGGGCGGCACCTACGGCTCGATCGGCGCCGCGGTGCGCCGGGTGCGGCGTACGGGAAGCAGGGTGGCCCACGCCCACCTGCGTCACCTCAGCCCGTTCCCGGAGAACCTCGGTGAGGTACTGCGCCGCTACGAGCGCGTCCTCGTCCCGGAGATCAACCTCGGCCAGCTCGCGCTGCTGCTGCGCGGGAGGTTCCTGGTCGACGTCATCAGCTACACGAGGGTCCGCGGCCTGCCCTTCAAGGCCGAAGAACTGGCGGGCGTGGTTCAGGAGGTCATCGACCGTGCCGAGTGACAACGGATCCGGCGCCGCGCGGGCGCAGGGCAACGGGGACGTGCCGAACGGCCTCAAGCTGGTGCCCCGCGGCGACGTCGAGTACAAGATGAAGGACTTCAAGTCCGACCAGGAGGTCCGCTGGTGCCCCGGGTGCGGTGACTACGCGATCCTCGCGGCGTTCCAGGGGTTCCTGCCCGAACTCGGGGTGCCGCGGGAGAACATCGTCATCGTCTCGGGTATCGGCTGCTCCTCGCGGTTCCCGTACTACCTGAGCACCTACGGCATGCACTCGATCCACGGGCGGGCGCCGGCGATCGCCACGGGCCTCGCGGCGAGCCGGCCGGACCTGTCGGTGTGGGTCATCACGGGCGACGGGGACGGGCTGTCGATCGGCGGCAACCACCTGATCCACGCGCTGCGGCGCAACGTCAACATCAACGTGCTGCTCTTCAACAACCGCATCTACGGGTTGACGAAGGGGCAGTACTCCCCGACCTCCTCGCGGGGGATGGTCACCAGGTCCTCGCCGATGGGGTCGCTGGACTCCCCGTTCAACCCGGTCTCACTGGCGCTGGGCGCCGAGGCGGGCTTCGTCGCGCGCACCATCGACTCCGACCGCAAGCACCTGACGAGCGTGCTGCGCGCCGCGGCCGACCACGAGGGTGCGTCGTTCGTCGAGATCTACCAGAACTGCCCGATCTTCAACGACGACGCGTTCGAGCCGCTGAAGGACCCCGATGAGCGCGACACCCGGCTGCTCCGTATGGAGCACGGCGAGCCGCTGCGCGTCGGCGCCGACCGGGGCGTGGTGGCCGGCGAGTACGGTGAGCTGACCGTCGCCGACATCGCCAAGGTCGGCGAGGACCGGCTGATCCGGCACGACGCGCACCGCGAGGACTCCGGGTACGCGTTCGCGCTGTCCCGGCTGGACTTCCCCGCGTTCGAGCACGTCCCCGTGGGAGTGTTCCGCGACATCAAGCGCCCCACCTACGACGAGCTCATGGCCGACCAGCTCGCCGCGGCCGAGACCACGCAGGGCGACGGCGACCTCGCCGCTCTGCTGGCCAGCGGCGACACCTGGACGGTGGGCTGACCAGACCCGCTCGCTCGCGCACGGCCGCGCACCGGTCTCCGGTGCGCGGCCGTGCCGCGTCCCGGGCCTTCGCGGACGGGGCCGGTGCGGCGCACGCGCGCGGCAGGTGCGAGCGGGGCCCGCCCCCTTCCCGCGTAACGGCGGAGGTCACCCGGGGATCGAACGCGGATTTCGCCTTTTGTCCATCCATTGTTCGCTTTCGGTTCGCCGGGTGGACCCCTGAAGGTGACCTACGGTTCTTGTGATCCCGAATTCGACGTCTGAGCGCATGGACCGCAACGATCCCGCCCACCACGAGCGCGACCGCGCCGCTCCCGGCCCGCTGCCCGCGCAGCGCCGCGTGCTGGCGGTGGTCATGACCGTCGCCGCCGTTCCCCTCGTGACTCTGTGGGCCCTGGTCTCCGCCCAATGGGGGCCGGTCGTCTCCCTCGACCGCGCGATCGCCGTGTCGCTGTACGAGTTCGTCCTCCCGGCCCCGGACCTGGCGCACGGGGTGGAGCTCTGGTCGGAGACGTTCGGCACCTGGTCGATGCGGATCGTCTCGCTGCTGGCCGCGTGCTGGCTGCTGCTGCGGCGCCAGTTCAGCACGGCGGCGTGGGCCGCGGCCACGGTCTTCCTGGCCAACCTGTTCGGCCTGATCCTCAAGCTCACTGTGGACCGCCCCCGGCCCGGGTTCGCCGAACCGCTCGCGACCGGGGTCGGCCCGTCGTTCCCCTCGGGGCACGCGCTCATGGCCGCCACCGGCATGGGAATCCTGTTGTTCGCGACGCTGCCCCTGCTCCGCGACCGGTTCCACCCGATCGCCTGGACCGTGGCCACCGCTATCGCCCTGAGCACCGCCCTGAGCCGCCCGCTGCTGGCCGTGCACTGGGTGAGCGACATCGCGGCAGGACTGGCTCTGGGCGTGTTCACCCTGGCCGCCACGATGCTTCTCTGGACGTTCCTGCCGCCGATCGCGCGCCGCTGGGACCGCCCGTCGCGCGGTCCGTCGCCGGGGGCGTAGCCTGCGGGCATGCGTATCGTCATCGCCGGAGGCCACGGAAAGATCGCCCTGCGCCTGGAGCGGCTGCTGGCAGCGCGCGGCGACACCCCGGTCGGCCTCATCCGCAACCCCGACCACGCCGACGACGTCCGCGCCGCCGGCGCCGAGCCGGTCCTCATCGACTTGGAGACCGCCACCGCCACCCAGCTCACCGAGAAGGTCATGGGCGCCGACGCGGTCGTCTTCGCCGCCGGCGCCGGTCCCGGGAGCGGGTCCGCCAGAAAGGACACCGTGGACCGCGCCGCGGCGGCGCTGCTGGCCGACGCCGCCTCGCTCGCCGGGGTCCGCCGCTACATCATGGTGTCGGCGATCAGTGTCGACGAGGGGCCCGCGCCCGGCGCCGAGCCGGTGTGGGCGGCCTACGTCAACGCCAAGCGCGCCGCGGACGACGACCTCCGGCAGCGGAGCCTGGAGCTCGACTGGACCATCCTGCGCCCCGGCCGACTGACCGAGGAGCCCGGAACCGGCAGGGTCCGCCTGGCGCCGAAAGCGGAGCGGGCGGACGTACCCCGGGAGGACGTCGCCGCGGTCATCGCTGCACTGCTCGACGATCCGGCCACCATCGGCCAGGTCCTGGAACTGGTGGGCGGTGACGTGCCGATCGCCGAGGCCGTCCGGACGGTCGCGGTCTGACCGCCGCCCGGTCGATGGCCACCCGGTTTCCTTGTGTGGCCATAATCCCCCATACACGGCATCATGGGACGGTGGCCCGGCGAAACGCCTCCGCGATGGACGTGGATGATCGGCGACGCCCAACGGGTAGACAAGCTCCACACAGCAGATGGGTACGGTTGAGCAATGAGCGTCACGCAGGTCGTGAGGGACAGTACCGTCGTCGAGCACGCGAAGGTCGCCGCGCAGCAGAAGCGCAAGATGTTCATCGTGCAACTGGACGTCAACAGCTACGACGACTCCACCAGCAAGGTCCGCCCAGGGCTCACCCGCATCCTCGAGGGGATCGAAGAGGCCGGATGGCACCTGGAGCAGGTCGCCCCCAGCGAGGGCCCGGAAGGCGGAGCGGTCCGGCTGTTCATCTTCCGTCCCGCGCCCGCTGCCTCGGAGGAGCCCGCCCAGGCCCAGCAGAACCAGTCGGGCCAGCAGCAGGCCTACCCGCAGTACCCCACCGGCGCCCAGCCCCAGGACCCCTACGCCGGCTACCAGTACCAGAACGGTCAGCAGTACGGGGCTGGCTACCAGCAGTACCCGGGCTACGGGCAGCAACAGCAGCCGGGCTACGGGCACCAGTACCCCGGTTACGGCCAGCAGTACCCGGGCTACGGGCAGCAGAGCTGGTAGCAGCGTGAGTTGCGGTGGTCCGCGCGGTTCGGCGCGGACCACCAGTGTCGCGGGTGCGGAAGACCCGCGTCCGGCGCGGTCATGGCTATTCGCTCGCCCACCGGGCCAGCATCTGGTTCAGAACGGCGCTGTCGAGGGGTTTGGCCATGTGGGCGTCGAACCCCGACCGCACTGACTCGTCGCGGTCGCTGTCCTGGCTGAAGCCGGAGACGGCGACCAGCCGCGTGTGGCCGTCTTCGAGGGTGCGGCGCAGCCGGCGCGCGACCTCGTGCCCGCTGATATCGGGGAGCGCCAGGTCGCTGAGGATCAGATCGAAGGTCTGCTCCTGGGCGGCGGTCAGCCCCTCCCCACCGGTGCGGGCGACCGTCACGCTGTCGCCGTGCCTCTCCAACAGGGTCTGGTAGGTCGCGGCCAGGTCCGTGTTGTCCTCGATGACGAGGACGCGCAGCGCCGGCCGCGGGTGGGGCCAAGCCGGCGGGGATGCCGGCCCGGAGGGACCCGGCGCGGAGGCGGACAGGGGCAGCAGGATCCGGAAGCACGCGCCGGCGCCTTCGCCGTCGCTGTGCGCCCGGACCGACCCGCCGTGCTGCTCGGCGATGCCGCGCACGATGTGCAGGCCCAGCCCGAGACCTCCGGCGTCGACGCCGGGCCTCTGCGAGGGGCGGCCGAACGCCTCGAACAGGGCCTCGGTGGCCTCCGGAGCGAACCCGACGCCGTCGTCGCGCACTGTGAGGACGGCATGCTCGTCTTCGCTGCCGAGCCCTACCACCACCGTTCCCCCCGGCCGGGTGTACTTGCGGCCGTTGCTGAGCAGGTTGCCCAGCATCTGGGTGAGCCGGACGCGGTCCCCCTCGACCGGGAGCGGCCCCGGAGCCATCGACAACCGCAGCCGGCGCTGCGCCTGGACGTATTCGGGCCGCATGTCCTCGACAGCGGTGGCGGTCACGGAGCAGAGGTCGAGCCGCGCGCTGTGCAGCTCCAGACGGCCGGTCAGCGCCCGTGTCGCGTCCAGCAGATCGTCGATCATCCGGACCATGACGCTGATCTGGCGCTCCAGGACGGGCAGTGCCGGGTGCCCCTCGGGACTGTCCAGGGCCAGCAGTTCGCTCGCGGCGCGGAGCGCGGCGATCGGGTTGCGCAGCTCGTGCGAGAGGGTGGCGATGAAGTCGTCCTTGGCCCGCTGCTGCCTGCGCAGTTCCGCACCGGCGGTGGCCAGCGCCTCGTTGCTGCGCCGCAGTTTCTGGTTGGCCTCCTGCACCTCGCGGCCGCGGATGAACAGGTCGCTCTCCATCCGGTCGGCGCGCATCTGCTGTTCGGCGGCGGCCTGCTGCTGCTCCCGCCCCGCGCTTCGCATACGCACGAAGTCGGTGACGTTCTCCACCCGGTGGATGATGTGGGTGACCGTGCCGTTCTCGTCCAGCACGGGGGTGTTGAGGGGGCTCCAGTACCGTTCCTCGAAGTGCCCGTCGGGTCCGATCGGGATGTCGTACCGCTGCAGCGCCATGGCGTCGGCCTCGCCGGTCGCCAGCACGGTCCGCAGTGAGCGGCCCAGGTTGCGCGTGCCGTCGGCGGTGGGGTCGGCCGGGTTGTCGGGGAAGGCCTCGAAAACGTAGCGCCCGATCAGATCCTCCCGGTCGCGTCCGGACACCCGCATGTAGGCGTCGTTGACGTCGACGATGGTGAAGTCGGGCGTCAGCACGGCGCACGGCGATGGAACAGCGTGGAACAGCCTGCGGTAGTCCAACCCGGTCCCCGCGCCGCAGGCGACGCTTCCGCGGTGTTCGTCCAGCGCCATCCGCGTCCTTTACGCGTCGAGCCGGTACCCGAAACTGCGCACCGTTGTGATCCTCGGTCCCTGGACACCCGCGGCGTGCAGCTTGCGCCGCACCCGGTAGACGTGTTCGGCCACGGTCGAGGGCACCTGCCATCCCCCCGCGTCCCACACATGCTCCAGGAGCTGCTGGGGAGAGAACGTCTGGCCCGGCGCCGCCGCCAGGAACTCCAGAAGCTGGTATTCGCGCGGGGTGAGCTCGATCGGCCCCTCGACGCTGCGGACCTGGCGGGCCCCGGTGTCGATGGTCAGCTCGCCGAGGTTCATTACCGCCGACTTGGCGGGCGCGTTCCTGGTGGCCGTCCGCCGCAGCACCGCGCGGATCCGGGCCGCGAGCTCCCGCTGGGAGAACGGCTTGACGATGTAGTCGTCGGCCCCCACCTCCAGTCCGACCACCCGATCGGTCTCCGCGCCGCTTCCGCTGACGATGATCACCGGGAGCTCTCCGACACGGCGGAGGCCGCGCAGCAGGTCCAGGCCGTTGCCGTCCGGCAGCCCCAGGTCCAGCACGACCAGGTCGACCCGCTCGCGGCGCAGCACGTCCTGCCCGCCACGCGTATCGGGCGCATCGACCACGGCGAAACCGTCGCGCTCCAGATACGCCCGCAGCATCGCGACAAGGTCGGCCTCGTCCTCGATCAGCGCGACCACCGGTCGCAGACCGCGCAGGGTCTCGTTGGCGGCGTCAGCGGTGTCATCAGACTCCGGATGGAGCAACATGGGTCACCCAGCGAAGTTGATCCGTTGTTGAACCAGTGTGGAAAACATGTTTATTTGACGACAGTATCACTGAATTGTCAGCGGACTCAGCTTCTCGGAACAGGCGCAAGGAGGCACCGTGGCCGACTCCACATCCCGCCTTCACCAGGCCTCCTTGGGGCTGACCGGTGTTCCGGCGCCCGACTCCGGCGTTGTCGGCAGACCCTCGCCGGGCGGCGTGTGAAACGTCCAGACCTTGCTCAGCGAGCGGCACGGCTAGCACTGCCCAGCCGCCGCGTCCAGCAAGACGGCCCGCCCGGCGAAGACGACCCGACTATGGAGCCTCTTGCCACATTGATGGATCTGATGCAGCTGTCCACTCTTACCCGGCATGACAACGCCGTGATCGTCGAGGTCAGGGGGGAGGCCGATCTGGCGACCTCGCCGGATCTCATCATCGGCCTGCAGGCGGTGGACGCCCCTCCCGGCGGCGTTGTGTTCCTGGAACTGTCCCTCTTGGACTTCTGCGACGCCTCCGGACTGAACGCCCTGGTCGCCGCCGCCCGCCTCCTCAGGGAACGCGGGGTCGAGCTGGCCCTGGTCGGTCCGCAGCCGCACATGAGCCGACTGCTGGAGATCACCGGCCTGGACGCGTACTTCGACGTGTTCCCGCTCCTGGCCGCCGTTGACCTGCATCACCTGGGCGAGGACAACTCCGGCCGTCCGAGGATGGCGTGCTCCTGCCGGCAGGAGGTGAACAGGGACGATGGCTACGCGAGGGGCACCGAGCGCTGAATCCGTCCCCGGTTCCTCACCCGATCCGGACGGTCCCGCCCGTACAGGCCTGCTGAAACCCGGCCGCCCCGGATTCGATTCCGGCACGACCGTTCGATACGAGCTGCTCCCGTAACACGCGCGCTCGCCGGCCGGAGGGGGGCCGGCAAGCGCGCACCGGAGCGGAGGTCCCGCGCCGGACCGCCCCGCAGCAGGGGCCGCCCGTGCCGCAGGACCTCCGCTTCTCTTCGTCCTCCGGCGTTGAGCCCGACGCCGCGTAAGGGCCTGGCGTCCTCACCGGTACCGCGCAGCCACGGCAGCGGTGGCCGTGAGCCCCGTGCCGTCCAGGCCTTCCGGAATCGGGCGAGGCCACAATCGCGGC
>NZ_LAJC01000090.1 GCF_000981225.1 Allosalinactinospora lopnorensis | reverse complement strand
GGCGGCGAGGAGCCGCCCACGCAGGCGGTCCCCGGCCCACCACCGGACGACGCGCCACGACCGGACCGTCGGCCCCCGCCACCGGAGCCGGAGGATCGGTAGGAACCTCATCGCGATCGCTCGCCGGACCCCGAGCGGCAGGGACCGGCCCGCAGCGGTGGTGGCGATCGGCCGGCGCCGCAGGAACCGCTAGGAACGCAGACGCAGGCCCTTCGGCGTCGAATGGAAACCGGCCGAGGCCAGGGCCCCCTCCAGGACGGTGCCGAACACCGGCTCGCCATCGGCGCGTTCCACCGTCAAGGCCGCCAGGCGGCCGGCGCGGACCATCCCGGCCAGGGCGGCCGCCGCACGGGCCAGCGACTCGGTCGGCGAACCGAAGGTCAGCGCCGTCCGCCCGCCTCGTTCGAGATAGAGCACGAGGTCCCCGCCGTCGATCACCACCAGCGCACCGGCCTTGCGGCCGGGCCGCGCCCCCGATTCGGAAGTACGCGGCCAGGGGAGCGCCGCACCGTAGACGTTCGCGGGGTCGGCGGCCGCCAGCACCAACGGAGCACCCCGTCCGGCCCCCGCGGTCGGCGCCGCCCCCAGTGAGCGCAACCGGTCGACCGCCCCGGGCAGGGCGAACTGCGCGGCCCCAAGACCGTCGACGAAGTAACCGCGCCGCGCCTTGCCCGCCTCCTCGAAACCCCGCAGAACCGGGTAGAGCGCGCTGAACCCGCCCGGGACGCGGGGCGAGGACACCTCGCGGCGACCCCCATTCCACCCCGTGCCCCCGCGCGTTTCCTCGCCCCGCCCCACTGCCGCGAGAACAGGCGCTTGGCGGTTCGGCGCCGGCGGCTTCGCTCGCTCGTCGGCGCGCCGCTCCGCCACCACCGAACCGCGCGTCACCACCCCATAGCGGTCCAGCAGTGCGGCGGCGTTCGCGTGCCACCGCAGCGTCGGATCGGCCTCGCGTTCGGGCAGCACCCACCAGCGGCCCGCGACCGTGGGCGGCCCGGTCCGGGTCGGCATCACCGGGCGGCGCGAACGAGACCGGTGCGTGGTGCCGCCCGCCCCGAGCAGCGAACGCAACGGAGCGAGCGTGTCATTGGCGACCCACCCCGCCCAGGCCAGATCCCACAGTGCCGACACCAGGCCGGCGTCGGAGGCCGCCGCGGCCCCCTCCCCCCGGACCACCCGGTCGGCGATGTCCCGGAAGAACAGGGCCCCGCCCTCCCGCAGCGCGGCGAGCACCGCCTCGTGCACGGGGGAGAGCTCCACCTCCGCCCGCTCCGGCAACAGCACCCCGGCCTCGTCCGCCGGGACCAGGCACACCCAGCCGTCGTTCCCGGCCATCGGGCCCGCCCCCGCCCAGAGCACCTCCCCGGCCAGGGTGAGTTCGTCGAGCAGGACCGGAGAGTAGCCGGGCACCCGGGCCGGAAGCACCAGCGACTCCAGCGCCGACGCCGGTACCGGGGCGCCGCGGAGCGACTCCACGGCCGTGAACACCGCGTCCGGCCCCCGCAGCCCCCCACCGGATCCCGGGTCGGCCGGGTCCGGGGCGGCGACATGCTGCCAGGCCGGGACGAACCTGGCAAGCGCCCGCGGGGGAACCGGCTCCACCTCCCGCCGCAGCCTGCTGATCGACCGTCGGCGCAGCCGGCGCAGCACCTCGGCATCGCACCATTCGGTCTTCCCCGCCCGCGGTGCTGTCCCGCCCCGCCCCGCGGTCTCCACGGGCCGGAACTCCCCTTCGACCACCCGGCCGCTGCCGGCCAGGGCGCGCAGCGCGCCGGCCGCAACGGCCCGGCCCAACCCGAGCCGGGCCGCGACGTCGTCGGCCGTGAACGGCCCGTGGGTGCGGGCGTAGCGCGAGACCAGATCGCCGAGTGGGTCGGCGACCGGGGAGGCGAACGCCGCCGCTGTCCCCGCAAAGGTCCTCCCGGCGAACACGTCGGGCGCAGCGAGGTCCTCCCGGACATCCGGCCCCTGCGACAGCCACGCGGGCAGCCCGGTGCCAAGGGCGTCGCGCAACCGGGCGGCGTCCTCGACCGCGGCCCAGCGCTCCTCCCCGGCGATCCGCACGGTGATCGCCCGCCGCCGGGCCTCCAGTTCGGCGAGCCACTCCGGCTCCACCCCGCGTACCCGCGCCTCCTCGGTGCTGAGCGCCCCCAACTCCCGCAGCAGGTCGGCGGTCTCCTCGATGCCATCGCCGGCGCCCACCCTGCGCTCCGGCGCGAGGCGCTGCAGCCACGCGTCGAGCTCGGCGACGACATCGGGGTCGGAGAAGCTCCCGCAGGTCGGCCTGCCCGAGCAGTTCGGAGAGCAGCGCCGAGTCCAGTGTCAGCGCCTGCGCCTTCAGCTCCGCCAGCGGCGCGTCGCCCTCGTACAGGAACGCCGCCGTGTACCCGAGCAGCAGCGACTGGGCGAACGGCGAGGCGCGCGGCGTCTCCACCTCCACCATTCGGACCCGGCGGGCGCTGACGTCCCGCATCAGCTCCGCCAGCCCCGCCACGTCGAACACGTCGCGCAGGCACTCCCGGACCGCCTCCAGCACGATCGGGAAGGAGCCGTACCCGCCGGCCACCGCGAGCAGCCGCGCCGAGCGCTGCCGCTGCTGCCACAACGGCATACGGTGGCCGGGCCGTCGGCGGGGCAGGAGCAGCGCCCGCCCCGCGCACTCCCGGAAGCGCGCCGCGAACAGCGCAGACCCGCCGATCTCGGAGGCGACCACGTCCTCGACCTCCTCCGGGAGCAACGTGATCAGCTCCGCCAGAACACCCGAATGGGGACCGCCCGCGCCCCGGTCGTCCACGTCGGGCAACCGCAGAACGATGCCGTCATCACCGTGCACCACCTGCGCGTCCAGCCCGTAGCGTTCGCGCAGCCGCGCGCCGATGGCCAGCGCCCACGGGGCGTGCACCCGGGCCCCCAGCGGCGAGTGCACCACGGCCCGCCAGTCGCCCAGCTCGTCGCGGAACCGCTCCACCACGATCGTGCGGTCGTCGGGAACCACCCCCGTGGCCTCCCGCTGCTCCTCCAGGTAACCGACCAGGTTCGACGCCGCCCAGTCGTCGAGCCCTCCCGCGCGGGCCCGCTCCCGCGCCGCGGAGGCCTCCACCCGGGTGAGCTCCCGCGCCAGCGCGCCGATCGCCCGGCCCAGCTCCATGGGACGCCCCAGCGTGTCCGCCTTCCAGAACGGGAGGCGGCCCGGGCGGCCCGGCGCGGGCGAGACCAGCACCCGGTCGGCCGTGATCTCCTCGATCCGCCACGAACTCGCGCCGAGAACGAACACGTCGCCCACCCGGGACTCGTACACCATCTCCTCGTCGAGCTCCCCGACACGCGTGGGCGCCCCGCCCCTGGCCGCACCGGAAAGGTGCACCGCGTACGTCCCCCGGTCGGGAATCGTCCCGCCGCTGGTCACCGCGAGCCGCTGCGCCCCCGGCCGGCCGCGGACGGTCCCGGCCTCCCGGTCCCACACCAGCCGCGGGCGCAGCTCGGCGAACTCGTCCGAGGGGTACCGCCCGGACAGCATGTCCAGCACACCCGACAGGGCCGAATCGGGCAGCGAAGCGAACGGCGCCGCCCGCCGGACCAGCGCGCCGATGCCGTCCACCGGCCACTCCTCGACGGCCGCCATGGCCACGATCTGCTGCGCCAGCACGTCCAGCGGGTTGCGCGGCATGCGCAGCTCCTCGATGGCCCCCGCCCGCATCCGCTCCGCGACAACGGTCGCCGCCAGCAGGTCACCGCGGAACTTCGGGAACAGGACACCCCGGGAGACCTCATCGACCCGGTGTCCCGCCCGGCCCACGCGCTGCAGGCCGCCGGCCACCGACGGCGGCGACTCGACCTGCACCACCAGGTCGACCGCGCCCATGTCGATCCCCAGCTCCAGACTGGACGTGGCGACCACGCAGGGCAGCCGCCCCTCCTTGAGCTCCGTCTCGATCAGGGCGCGCTCGCTCTTGGACACCGAGCCGTGGTGGGCCCGCGCCACAACTCTCCCCGCCCCACTGCTCTGCCCCGACTGGCCCATCACCTCGGCCGGGACAGGCCCCGCCGGAGCACCTGCACCGCCCCGCTCCGCTCGCCCACCACCGCGCCGGGCGCCGGCGAGCTCGTTCAACCGCGCGCACAGCCGTTCGGCCACCCGGCGGGAGTTGCAGAACACGATCGACGAGCGGTGCGACTCCACCAGGTCGAGGACCCTCTCCTCAACATGCGGCCAGATCGACGCGCGTCCCTTGGCCGCGGCGTCGTCGGACCGCGACGGGGCGACGCCGGCCTCCAGCTCCGTCATGTCCTCCACGGGGACGGCGATGCGCAGCTCCAGGTTCGGCGCGTGCGGCGGCGCCACAATGGCGGCCGGCTCCGGCCGCACCCCCTCACCCCCGGCCACGTGCCCGGCACCCCCCAGGAAGGAGGCGACCTCCTCGGCGGGGCGCACCGTCGCCGACAGGCCGATGCGCTGCGCCGGCCGCTCCAGGAGCGCGTCAAGGCGCTCCAGGCTCAGCGCCAGGTGGGCTCCCCGCTTCGTCCCGGCCAGTGCGTGCACCTCGTCCACGATCACCGTCTCCACACCGGCGAGCCCGGCGCGCGCCTGCGACGTCAGCACCAGGAACAGCGACTCGGGCGTGGTGATCAGGATGTCCGGCGGCGCGGAGGCGAGTGCGCGGCGCCGGCGGGCCGGCGTGTCCCCGGTCCGGAGGCCCACGGTGATCTCGGGAACGGGCGCCCCGCGCTCCCGCGCGGCACCGCGGATGCCCGACAACGGGGCGCGCAGGTTCCGTTCGATGTCGGCGGCGAGGGCCTTCAACGGGGAGACGTACAGCACCCGGCAGCGCCGCGTTCTGTCCTCCGGGACGGGCGTGCGCGCCAGCCGGTCCAGCCCCCACAGGAAGGCCGCGAGCGTCTTCCCCGACCCGGTGGGCGCGACCACCAGGGTGTTCTCGCCTTCGGCGATCGCGTCCCACGCCCGGGTCTGCGCCGGCGTCGCCCCGGAGGGGAACGCCCCGCCGAACCAGGCCCGCGTCGCGGGAGAGAAGCGGTCCAGTCCCCAGCCCGGCACCGCGGACCCCTGGTCGTTCGCAGAGTCCATACTCCCAGTCTGCAACGGGGGAGCGACAATTCCCGGGGCGGGCGGACCGGCCGCGGGAGGCGGCGGCGTCGGCCACCGCGGCCGGTCCGCCCCGGACGCGGAGGCCGAGGTGACACCGACCGGGCGGGCGCCGATACTGGTAGGCGATGAGACTTTCCTACTTCTGGGCCTGTATGCACGAGCACTTCGGTGAGGCCTACGCCGAGAGCCTGGCGCGGGACTACGTGATCGACGCCCTCGCTCGCGCACGGTCCAGCAGGCGCTCGCCGACGGCATCGGAGCCAAGGAGGTGTGGCGCGCGGTCTGCGACACGTTCGGCCTGCCCGCCACGGCGCGCTGAGCCGGCAGGGGCGGCCGGCTCCGAAGAATCCGCTCGACCGTCCCGGAAATCGAACAGAGGTTCGGGTATCCTGGTGGTGTGTCCGAGGCCGGGGAGCGGCGCGAGACACGCGGCGTCCATCGGGCGCCCGTCGGCCCGGACGGCGGCGGCCGCGCGGCGGCCGTCCACAGGGTGGCGAAAGCCGTCGTGAACTGTCGTAGCGACCGCGTAGCGTCACTCCCGAGATGAAGAAGAAAACACCGACCCAACAGGGGTTTCCCGTGGCAGCTGCTGACCGAGAGAAGGCTCTCGAAACCGCGCTCGCGCAGATCGAGCGCCAGTTCGGCAAGGGCTCCGTCATGCGCCTCGGCGATGACGACCGCCCGCCGATCGAGTCCATCCCGTCCGGGTCGATCGCCCTCGACGTCGCGCTGGGAATCGGCGGAATTCCCCGTGGGCGGGTCGTGGAGGTCTACGGTCCGGAGAGCAGCGGGAAGACGACCGTCGCTCTGCACGCGGTCGCCAACGCCCAGAAACTCGGCGGGATCGCGGCGTTCATCGACGCCGAGCACGCGCTCGACCCCGAATACGCCAAGAAGATCGGCGTGAACACCGACGACCTGCTGCTGTCCCAGCCGGACACCGGCGAGCAGGCGCTGGAGATCGCGGACATGCTGATCCGCTCCGGCGCGGTTTCGGTCCTGGTCGTCGACTCCGTCGCTGCGCTCGTCCCGCGCGCCGAGATCGAGGGGGAGATGGGCGACAGCCACGTGGGTCTCCAAGCCCGGCTGATGTCCCAGGCCCTGCGGAAGATCGCGGGCGCGCTGCACCAGACCGGAACCACCGCCATCTTCATCAACCAACTCCGCGAGAAAGTCGGCGTAATGTTCGGGTGTATGAATTATAATACTCGGGTTACGCTCGCCGACGGTTCCCAGGAGAAAATCGGGAAGATCGTCAATCAGAAAATGGACGTCGAGGTCTTGTCCTATGATCCGGACCAGGACGAGGTCGTTCCTCGGCGTATCGTCAACTGGTTCGACAATGGAAAGACCGACCACTTCCTGCAGTTCACCGTCGCCAAGTCGGCAAAGAATGGCAAGGCCCAGTTCGGGGCGACGCCCAACCATCTGATCCGGACCCCCGGCGGCTGGCGAGAGGCGGGCGAACTTCTTCCGGGAGATCGCCTCCTCACCGCCGAGACGCACTATTTGAGCGAACAGCAGCGCCAGGTCATCTACGGGTCGGTGATGGGAGACGGGAACCTCTCTCCCAACCAGCGCGGGCGCACCGGTGTGCGGTTCCGGATGGGACACGGGGCCGGACAGGCTGACTACCTGGACTGGAAGATCTCCCTCCTGGGCAACATCGGCCACAGTCGCACGACCAACGCCAAGGGCGCGGTCTTCGCTGACTTCGCCCCATTGCCCGAGCTCCACGAACTGCATGAAGTGGTCTATTTCGGGGACGGAAAAAAGCACCTCACGTGGGAGTTCCTGAAGTCGCTGACTCCGCTCGCCCTGGCGGTCTGGTACATGGACGACGGCTGCTTCACCGTGCGCTCCAAGGGTGTCCAGGAACGGACTGCGGGCGGAAGCGGCCGGATCGAGATCTGCGTCGAGGCGATGAGCCCGGGATCCCGGCAGCGGCTGATCGAACACCTGCGCGATACCTACGGCCTTGAGGCCAAGCTGGTCCAGTGCGGCAGTGCCAAGAAGGAATTCATCCAGTTCAGTACCGACGCCTCCGCGAAATTCCAACGGATCGTTGCTCCTTGTGTCCATGAGTCGATGAATTACAAGCTGCTTCCGCGTTTCCGGAACCGGTGCTGCGTGCAGCCGGAATTCACCGACCCCGTGGAGCGCCTGATGGCCTCGCCGATCCTCGACATCCACACCAAGCCGGAGACACGGGGCATGCACCGCTTCGACATCGAGGTCGAGGGCAACCACAACTACTTCGTCGACGGCGTCATGGTGCACAACAGCCCGGAGACCACTACTGGTGGGCGGGCGTTGAAGTTCTATTCCTCGGTTCGGCTGGACGTCCGCCGGATCGAGACGCTGAAGGACGGAACCGACGCCGTGGGCAACCGCACCCGGGTGAAGGTCGTGAAGAACAAGACCGCCCCGCCCTTCAAGCAGGCGGAGTTCGACATCCTGTACGGCGTCGGGATCTCCCGCGAAGGCGGGCTGATCGACCTCGGCGTGGAGCAGGGCGTCGTGCGCAAGTCGGGTGCCTGGTACACCTACGAGGGAACCCAGCTCGGCCAGGGCAAGGAGAACGCCCGGAACTTCCTGCGCGACAACGCCGACATGGCCAACGAGGTCGAGAAGAAGATCAAGGAGAAGCTGGGGGTACCCAACCGAGGGGATGACTCCGCGGAGTCCGCTCCGGCCG
This sequence comes from Allosalinactinospora lopnorensis, assembly GCF_000981225.1. Taxonomy (GTDB): domain Bacteria; phylum Actinomycetota; class Actinomycetes; order Streptosporangiales; family Streptosporangiaceae; genus Allosalinactinospora; species Allosalinactinospora lopnorensis. The sequence continues at coordinate 10,745 of NZ_LAJC01000090.1, read as the reverse complement.
ACACCAAGGCCACCAAGGACACGGAGGGCAAGGAGGGCAAGGAGACCGCGGCGGCCGCCAAGGAGACCGGCGCGGCTACGGCCGCCAAGCGGGCCACCAAGAGCAAGACCACCCCATCGACGGATGCCTGAGCCACGCCACCGGCGAGACGACGCACAGCAGGCCCCTCCGGCCGGGGCGGGGCGGCCGGAGGAAGATCCCGTGGCCGGGGCGCGCGCCATCTGCCTGCGGATGCTCGCCTCGGGGCCGCGTACCAGGGTGCAACTGGCGCACGCACTGGAGAGGCGCGGCATTGACGAGGACGTCGCGGAATCCGTGCTGGGGCGCTTCAGCGAGGCGGGGCTCATCGACGACACCGCCTTCGCGGAGGCCTGGGTCGACTCCCGGCACGCGGGGCGGAGCCTCGGCCGCGAGCGGCTGGCGGCCGAGCTGCGCCAGCGGGGGGTCGACGAGGGAACGGTCCGCGGTGCCGTCGGCGATCTCAGTCCGGAGCAGGAAGAGGCCACCGCCCGGAGCCTGGTGCGGCGCAAGCTCGACTCCACGCGCGGTAAGGCCGACGAGGCGCGGGTGCGCCGGGTCATGGGCCTGTTGGCGCGCAAGGGGTATTCGGCGAAGCTGGCCTACCGGCTGGTCCGCGAGGAACTGGAGGCCGAAGGCTCCGCCGTCGAGCTCCCGGACTCCGATCTCGAGTAGCCCGGGGCGATCGTGATCGTTCGGTGATCAGCTACCGAACGGCCCGACGTCTTTCCAGGTGAAAGCCGTATTCAGATGCTGTTACCCGCGGGTTCGCCGATGCTTGGTGCGTCTGTCGTGGTTGCTCCCGCAGGCCGACGGGCCCTAATCTCGCGGCAGCGGCGAATTGGCGTCGTGCGCTGCTGATAGCCCCGGCTATGGCGTGTGACGTGCGTATCGTTGTGTACCGGCCGCGTTCGCCGTGCCGGCGTGATCCGAGGTCAGGGTCGCCGGTTCCCGGAGTGGTGGCCGTTGGCACCGGTCGTGCAGCGGGCCCGGGGCGGTCATCGGCCGGCGGGCACGGTTGGGGAGGGCCATGGACGGGACGACCGGCCTGCTGATCACGGGACTCGTGGCCCTCACAGTGACCGTAGCCGCCGTTCTGATCCTGGGAAGAGCGCTGATATCGGCTCGTGAGCGGCGTTTCAACGCCGTCCAGGAGGAATTGTCCAAGGCGCGCGCGCAGGCCGAGCGGATCCGTTCGGAGGCCGAAACGGCCGCTGAGCAGAAGATCCGGACGGCTCAAGGTGATCTCGCGGAGCAGCGGGCGGAGCTGGAGCGGCGGCAGGCGCGGCTGGACGAGCGCGAGCAGCGGCTCGACGCCGAGTTGCACCGCCTGTCCGAGGCCGGTCAGCGGGTCGACGAACGGGGGGCGCGGCTGGACGAGCGCGAGCACCGGCTGGGCCGCCTGGAGGAGGAGCGCCGTTCGATCCTGGAGGCCGCGGCGGCGCTCACCGCGGAGGAGGCCAAGGCCGAGCTGGTGGAGGCGGTCGAGGCGCAGGCCAAGCGCGAGGCGGCGCTGATCGTCCGCGACATCGAGAAGGACGCGCGCAAGAGCGGCGAGGCCCGGGCGCGCAGGATCATCACGCTGGCTATTCAGCGGTTGGCCACCGAGCAGACGACGGAGTCGGTGGTCTCGGTGGTCCATCTTCCCGGCGATGACATGAAGGGCCGCATCATCGGCCGCGAGGGGCGCAACATCCGCACCTTCGAGACGGTCACCGGGGTCAACCTGATCATCGACGACACGCCCGAGGCGGTACTGCTGTCGTGTTTCGATCCGGTCCGCCGGGAGGTGGGGCGTCTCACTCTGGAGAAGCTGGTGCTTGACGGGCGCATCCACCCGCACCGCATCGAGGAGGTCTACGAGGCCAGCCGGACCGAGGTGACCCAGTTGTGCGTGCGGGCCGGTGAGGACGCACTGGTCGACGTGGGGCTCACCGATATGCATCCCGAGTTGGTGACGCTGCTGGGCCAGCTGCGCTACCGCACCTCCTACGGGCAGAACGTGCTGAAGCACCTGATCGAGTGCGCGCACCTGGCCGGGATGATGGCCGCGGAACTGGGCCTGGACCCCGGCCAGTTGAGGCGCTGCGCTCTGTTGCACGACATCGGCAAGGCACTCACCCATGAGGTCGAGGGCAGCCACGCGCTCATCGGGGCTGAGATCGCCCGCCGGTACGGCGAGTCCGAGGACGTGGTGCACGCCATCGAGGCGCACCACAACGAGGTCGAGGTGCGCACGGTCGAGGCGGTGCTGGTGCAGGCCGCCGACGCGATCAGCGGTGGCCGTCCGGGAGCGCGCCGGGAGTCCCTGGAGGCCTATGTCGAGCGGTTGCAGCGGATGGAGGAGATCGCCCGCGCGAACGAGGGCGTGGAGAAGGTGTTCGCCATGCAGGCGGGCCGGGAGATACGGATCATGGTCAAGCCGGAGGCCGTGGACGATGTGCAGGCCCAGGTGATCGCGCGCGACGTCGCCAAGAGGGTGGAGGAGGAGCTCACCTACCCGGGGCAGATCCGGGTGACGGTCGTCCGCGAGTCGCGGGCCTCCGAGACCGCGCGCTGAGCTTCCCGGAGTCGCCGAGGGGCTCTGCGGGCGGCCCGGCGGCGTGCTTGGGCCTGCGGGACCGGCTTCTCCGCTGCTGCGCGCGGGCGCGCCGTGCCCGCCGATCGGGCGGGCCCGGCGGGTCTAGGATCTCTCGGCCGCTGGTCTCTCCTCCGGTTTCTCCTCTGTTCCGGTTTCGGTCGGCTCCTCGTCCGTGTCCGTTCCGGTGTCCGCCTCCGGTATCGCCTCGTTCCCCTGGTGTCCGGTTACCAGCGTGATACCGGGCACGTCGAGTGGGGTGAATCCGAGGATCTCCCCGTAGAAGGCGAGTTCGGCCTCCAGCGCGCGCTGCCGGGACTCGGCCGTCCGGAAGCCGTGCGCCTCGCCGCCGAACTCGATGTGGGCGTGCCGGATGCCGCGTTCGCCCAGTTCCTTGGCGAACTCGGTGGCCTGCGCGGGCGGCACTACGGTGTCCTCCGATCCCTGCAGGAGTAGTGCCGGGGCCCGCACCTCACCGGCCCGGTTGATCGGGGACCGTTCGCGGTAGGTGGCGGCGTAGCCGGGGAGCGGTCCGATCAGGGAGTCCAGGAAGCGCGACTCGAAGTCGTGGGTTTCGGCGGCCAGCCGCAGCAGGTCGGTGACCCCGTAGGCCGAGACTCCGCAGGCGAACGTGGTTCCGGTGAGTGCGAGCAGTGTGGTGAGTCCTCCGGCGCTTCCACCGCGGATCGCGAGCCGTTCCGGGTCGGCGCTCCCTTCGTCGACCAGGGCTTGGGCGGCGGCGGTGGCGTCCTCGACGTCGATGATGCCCCATTGGCCGTGCAGCCGCTCCCGGTAGGCGCGGCCGTAGCCGGTGGAGCCGCCGTAGTTGACGTCGATGATGCCGATTCCGCGGCTGGTGAAGTAGGCCTTGGCCAGGTCCAGCCGCGAGGAGGCGTGTGCGATGGGGCCGCCGTGCACCCACACGACGTAGGGCGCGGGGCCGTCCCCGGTGGCGGTGGGGTTGGTGGGCGGGTAGACGTTGGCGTGGATCGTGCCGCCGTAGCGTCCGTCCAGTGACGCGTGCCGCGGCGCCGGCAGGTATTCGGGGTCGGGCGGCTCGTCCAGGGAGCCGCGCAGTGTTTCGGGGTGCAGAGTGTCGGGGGCGAGCCGGACCAGGCTCTGCGGGGTGCCGGGGGCGGAGGCCAGCCCCACGACCGTCGTGCCGTCGGTCGCGAGTGTCTCCCAGGAGGTCAGGGCGGTGTCGAGCGGTTCGAGTTCGGCGGTTTCGGGGTCGTAGACCGATATCCGCAGGTCGGCGTTTCCGTGCAGGACGACGAGGCGGCCGTCGTCGAGCCGGCAGTAGGGGGCCGCGCCGAGTTCCCCGGGGCCGCCGGTGAACTCCTCTTCGGCGGGGTAGAGCGGAAGGGCCTGGCCGGTGAGCCCGATCTCGTAGAGGTTCCACCAGCCGGACCAGTCGGTGATGAAGTACAGCGCTTCGTTGTCGCGCCACACCGGGGCGAGGGCGGATTCGTTGACGCCGCCCTTGAGCGTGTAGGTGCCGGTGATCCGGCCGTCCTCGGTGCGGGTTCCGACGCGCAGTTCGGTCCCGTCCCACGGCATGCGCGGGTGGTACCAGGAGATCCAGGCGAGGTGCCGGCCGTCCGGGGAGGGGGTGGGGGAAGCGTAGAAGTCCGCCCCGGTCACGAGTTCCGTGACCGCGCCGGGGGTCTCGGCGGCCTCGCCCGACAGCGGGACCGAGACTATGGCGCGGCGGACGCCGCCTTCGTCGTCGTGGCGCTCCTGGACGCAGATGATCTGCGTGCCGTCGCTGCTGAGCGCGAAGTCCGCGTAGCGCAGGCCTCCGGCCACAGTGGGGGCGGGCGTGAGGGGGCGAGGCGTGTCGGTGTCCAGCAGGTAGAGGCGCTGGTCGGTGAACTCGGCGAAGACGATGCCGTGCTGGGTTGCGGTTTCGCCGTCGCCGCGCGGTACGGGCAGGTAGGACCGACCGCCGTACTCGTGGACGCGGGTGCGGGCGTTCCAGGGTGCGCCGAGGAGTTCGGTGGCGGCCCCGTCGGCGCCCCGGCGCATGACGGTGTTGCGTCCGTTCTCCTCGGGGCGGGATTCCTCCCACCAGATCTCCGCGCCCGCGACGGAGGGGAAGCCCAGCCGTCTTTCTCCGCGGGCCACGTCGCTTGCGGCGATGGGCGAGGGCCATGCGCCGTAGGGGGTCGTCAGGCGATCGTTCATGTCGAAACTTCGCACTCGTGGGGTACTGAGACGATTGAAATAAATGACGAGGACGACCCTAATGGCCGACGGGGCGATCGCACGAGGCCCGAGGGGACCTTGTGATGCGTGTTTCCGAAAGGCGCCCTGTCACGACGGTACCGACTGGGGGTGAGGTCTCCGTGTTCGCCGCCCGGTGCGGGCGCCCCGCGAAGCGGTGTCCCCAGGTCCGGTGAGCGGGCGCGGGGCCGCCGGCCCGTCGCGGAACGCGAATTCCCGGGTAGCGCATCGTTCCCGATTCGTGACGCCGCCGGAACGGCCGTGTATTGGCGGTGGTCCTATAGTCCAGCCAGCATTCAGGGGGAGTGGGCGTTTCGAGGACACCCGTTTGGTCATCCCCTCGGTCGGGGACGGGGACGGCACACATCATCTAGAGAGGATGCCCGGGATGAGGACTGGACCTGCGATTAGACGCCTGCCGTCCGTGTTCGCGGTGGTGGCGGCCGGGGCCGTGGCGCTCGCCGGCTGCAGCGCCGGCGGTACCAACCTGAACATGGCGACCGGGTCCACCGGAGGTACCTACTACCCCCTCGGCGGGGAGATCGCCGAGGTGTGGAGCGACAACATCGAAGGCGTGAACGTGAGCACCCAGGCGAGCGGCGCTTCGGTGGAGAACATGCACCTGCTCGACCAGGACGAGACCGAGCTCGTCATGGCGGTGAACGGTGTCGCGGCGAGCGCCGCGGAGGGGACGTCCGACTTCGAGGAGGAATCGCTCTCGGAGCCGGGGGAGATCCGGGCACTCGGCAACGTCTACCCCGAGGTGATGCAGATCGTCGCGACCGAGGAGTCGGGCATCGAGACCGTCGAGGACCTGGAGGGTCAGCGGGTGGACATTGGCCCCGCGGGCAGCGGCACCGAGGTCGCCGCACGGCAGATCCTCGAGGCCTACGGGATCAGTATCGACGACGTCACGGAGTTCCAGAGCGACTTCGAGGACGCCGCGAGCAATCTGAGCGACGGCCAGGTCGACGCCGCCTTCGCGATCCTCGCGGTGCCGGCCTCCAGCATCGAGCAGGTGGCCACCGGCACCGACGTCAACCTGGTGGAGATCTCCGGCGAGCCGGCCGAGCAGCTCATCGCGGAGGACGAGAGCTACAGCGTGATGGAGATCGAGGGCGGTACCTACCAGGGTGTGGACGAACCGGTCGAGACGCTGACCAACTGGGCGACCCTCTACACCAAGGCCGACCTTGACGAGGAGGTCGCCTACAACCTCACGAAGGAGATGTACGAGGGGGCCGGAAGTATCGGCCACGACGTCGGCGGCGACATCCAGCTGGAGACCGCGCTCGACGGCCTGGGGCCGATCGAGCTGCACCCGGGCGCCGAGCGCTACTACCAGGAAGAGGGCGAACTCGACTGATCATCCAAGGGAACAGCCGCGGGCTCCGGCCCGGCCGGAGACCGCGGCGTCCCCGCCGGACGCTGGTCTGCGCCGCCGTTCTGGTGCTGGTCGCCGCCCTCGCGGGTGACGCGGGGGCGGGGCCGCGCCTGGAGATCATCGACCACTCGGAGCGGAGGCTGCTCCTCACCCGCCATGTCGCCGCCGGCGACCGGTTGCTGCTGGAGCATACGCACTCGGTGACGAAACGCCCGGTCGAGGAGGTCTTCTCGGTCGGCGGCCGGGGCGGGCTCGCCATGGAGGAGCTGCGTTTCGATACGTTCGGCGCGAACCTACCGGCCGGTCCGGAGCGCATCGGGGACGTGACGACGACGTTTGTTCGAGGGGACGGGCACTACCGGGTGCTGCACCACGGCCGCCCGATCGGCACGGTCCGGCTTCGGGTGGGCGGGCCGGAGGTCGGCCACACCGTGACGCTCCCCGGCGGTGAGCGTGTCCGGCTGCTGGACATCGTGCCCAGGGGGACGTTCGTGGAGATCGGGCTCCGTGGCGTGCCGGGGTCCCGGTCCGCGTACGGGCTGCTCCCCCACAAGGCAGGCGGTTGAGGAGGACGACACGATGACGACGGATCCGAAGCCGGTGGCGAAGCTGGAGGACGGCGACCGGGATGAGTGGGAGCGGGACGTCGCCGACCTGGAGAAGCACAGCTTCGCCGACACTCCGGAGTCGGGGACGCGCTTGGATCTGCACGGGCTGTGGCGCCGGGTGGCCTTCGGAGGCGGCCTGGTTCTGGCGCTTTTCCACCTCTACACCGGTTTCTTCGGAACCCTGCCCGGCCTGCAGCAGAGGTCGTTCCACCTCGCGCTGGCCCTGGCCCTGGTGTTCCTGATCTACCCGGCCAAACCGCAGCAGACCAAGCGGCAGCGGCAGTTCGGGTGGGCCCTGGTCGCCGCGGGTGTGGGGCTCCTGGGCTATCTCGCGATCGACGGCGCGGCCGATTTCTACGTCGTGCTGCCCGCGCTTGCCGTGCTGGCTACTGTGCAGGCCGCGCGGTACCTGCCGTGGACCGTGCTGGGCATTCCGCCCGCCGACATCCTGCTCTCACTGCTGGGGGCGGGGTCCGGGCTGTACGTGTTCGTGTTCTACGAGGACATCGTCCGGGCTCCGGGGCTGATCGACCCGGTGCATGTCGCTGTGGGAACCGTCGGGGTGCTGCTCATCCTGGTGGCCGCGCAGCGGACGCTGGGAACCGCGCTGGTGGTCCTGGCGAGCGTGATGCTGGGCTATGCCTACCTGGGGGAGTACTTCTCGGGGTTCCTGCGGCACAGCGGGTACACCATCGACCGGATCATCTCGACGTCGTTCCTGGGTACCGGGGGCGTCTTCGGCACGCCGCTCGGGATCTCGGCGACCTTCATCTTCCTCTTCCTGATCTTCGCCGCGATGCTGCAGCGCACCGGAATGGAACGGTTCTTCACCGATCTGGCGCTGGGCAGCACCGGCTGGGCGACCGGTGGGACGGCCAAGGTCGGCGTCGTGACCAGCGCCTTTTCCGGAACGATCACTGGAAGCTCGGTGGCCAACACCGTCAGCAACGGCGCGTTCACGATCCCGATGATGAAGAAGTCCGGCTACAACCGGGAGTACGCCGGCGCGGTGGAGGCCGCCTCCTCCACCGGCGGCCAGCTCGCACCGCCCATCATGGGCGCCGCGGCGTTCATCATGATCGAGTTCACCGGGGTGCCCTACCTCCAGATCATCAAGGCCGCCGTTGTCCCGGCCGTACTGTTCTTCGTGGCCCAGTTCGTGGTGATCCACTACGATTCCAAGCGGATGGGCATCATGGGGGTGCCCAAGCGGCTGCTGCCCAGTGTCCGCCGCCTGCTGCTGACCCGCGGGTACCTGCTGGCCCCGATCGTGGCCATCTTCGTGCTGCTGTCCATGGGGTACTCGCCCATCCGGGCGGCCATGGGGGCCATCGGGATCACCGTCGGAATCAACCTGCTCGTGCAGTTCCTGGTGCTGCCGGTGCGCACGGTGGACGGCCGGCTGGGGCTGCGCCCGCTGCGCGATATGGCGACAGGCGCGGTGCGGCTGTCGCTGCCGATCATCCTGTCGGCCGGTGCCGCCGCACTGATCGTGGAGGGCGTCACCGCGAGCACCCAGGGACTGGGCCGTTCGAACCAGATCGTCGTCATCGTGCTGGGAATCAGCGTGATCGCGGCGCTGGTCGCCTTCGCCTTCCGCGGCTGGCGGAACTCCGACGAGGACAAGCTCACCCTGAATTCCCTGCTCGACGGCCTGGTCGCGGCGACCCGCATCGCACTGCCGATCATTGTGGCCTGCGCCGCCGCCGGCATGATCGCCGGGGTCATCACGCTGACCGGCCTCGGTCTGAAGCTCAGCGGTGGCCTGGTGGACCTGGCCCAGGGCATGCTCATCCCGACGCTGGTCCTGTCCATGCTGGCCTGCCTGATCCTCGGTATCGGGCTGCCGACCACCGCGAACTATGTGATCACCGCGACGCTGGCGGCGCCGGCGATCATCACGATCCTGCAGGGCGACCTGGAGGCGCCGACGGTGGCGATGCTGCTGATGGCGCACATGTTCGTCTACTACTTCGGGGTCATGGCCGACATCACGCCGCCGGTCTGCCTGGCGGCCTACGCCGCGTCCGGGGTCTCCGGCGGCAACCCGATCATGACCGGTGTGCAGTCGGTGCGCATCGCCGTGTCCGGATTCGTGGTCCCGTTCATGTTCGTGCTCTCCCCGGAACTGCTGCTGCAGGACGTCACCTGGGTGAGCGGCACCCTCGCGGCGGCGACCGGCGTGATCGGGGCCAGTCTCGTCGGGGTCGGTGTGGTCGGCTACATCAACCGCCGGGTGCCCTGGGTCCTGCGGGGTCTTCTCGTCGTCGCCGGGATCGCGCTGCTCTACAGCGGCTGGCTGAGCGACCTGGCGGGTCTGGCCGCGGCCGGCGCGGTCTTCGCCCAGCAGTGGTGGGTGAGCCGCGGTGCGCGGAGTACCGGTGAGGCCGCCCCCGCCTCCGCCGCCACGTGAGACGGTCCGCGCGGGACCCCGTCAGCCCCGCGCGGACCGCCCGGGTCGCAGAAGCATCTAGCCTGGAGGGGTGAGCCAGAGTCGTACCTACCAAGTGCGGACCTACGGCTGCCAGATGAACGTCCACGACTCCGAGCGCCTGTCCGGTCTGCTGGAGGATGCTGGGTACGAGCGCGCAGCCGAGGACGCCACAGCAGATGTCGTCGTTTTCAACACGTGCGCGGTCCGGGAGAACGCGGACAACCGCCTCTACGGCAATCTCGGGCACCTGCGTCCGGTGAAGGACGCCACCCCGGGCATGCAGATCGCCGTCGGCGGATGCCTGGCGCAGAAGGACCGCGGGGAGATCGTGCGTCGCGCGCCGTGGGTGGACGTCGTGTTCGGGACGCACAACATCGGGGCGCTGCCCACGCTGCTGGAGCGGGCCCGGGTGCAGCGCGAGGCCCAGGTGGAGATCGAGGAGTCGCTGGAGACCTTCCCGTCGACCCTGCCCACCCGCCGCGAATCCGCCTACGCCGCGTGGGTCGCGATCTCGGTCGGCTGCAACAACACCTGTACTTTCTGCATCGTCCCCGCGCTGCGCGGCAAGGAGAAGGACCGCCGCCCCGGTGACATCCTGGCCGAGGTGCGCGCCCTGGTGGACGAGGGCGTCACCGAGGTGACGCTGCTCGGGCAGAACGTCAACGCCTACGGTGCGGAGTTCGGCGACCGGGAGGCGTTCTCCAAGCTGCTGCGCGCCTGCGGGGAGATCGAGGGACTGGAGCGGGTCCGCTTCACCTCGCCGCACCCGCGGGACTTCACCGATGACGTGATCGAGGCGATGGCCGAGACCCCCAACGTCATGCCGCAGCTGCACATGCCGCTGCAGTCGGGGTCGAGCCGGGTGCTGAAGGCGATGCGCCGCTCGTACCGCCAGGAGCGCTTCCTCGGCATCGTGGAGAAGGTCCGCGAGGCGATGCCGGAGGCCGCCATCACCACCGACATCATCGTCGGCTTCCCCGGCGAGACCGAGGAGGACTTCCGGGAGACGCTGAAGGTGGTGCGCGAGGCCCGCTTCGCGATGGCCTTCACCTTCCAGTACTCCAAGCGGCCGGGGACCCCGGCGGCCGACATGGACGGCCAGGTGCCCAAGAAGGTCGTGCAGGAGCGATACGAGCGCCTGGTCGAACTGCAGGACGCCATCTCGGCTGAGGAGAACCGGAAACTCGTCGGCCGCGAGGTGGAGGTGCTGGTGGCCGAGGGCGAAGGGCGCAAGGACGGTGTGCACCGTCGGCTCTCCGGCCGCGCGCCCGACAACCGCCTGGTGCACTTCGCCGTCGAGGAGGACTCGGCTCTGCGTCCGGGTGACATGGCCACGGTCGCCATCACCTACGCCGCGCCGCACCACCTCGTCGCCGACTCCGGTGTGCGGGCGGTGCGCCGCACCCGCGCGGGCGACGCCTGGGCCGCCCGGAACGGGGTGGCACCGGAGCCTCGGGCGTGCTGTTGGGCATGCCCAAGATCGGTGTCCCGGCCGCC
>NZ_LAJC01000089.1 GCF_000981225.1 Allosalinactinospora lopnorensis | reverse complement strand
CCAACCTGCTGCCCGGCGGGCGTCCCGTCTCCGACGCCACGGCCAGGGCCGAGGTGGCGCGGGCCTGGTCCATCGCGTCGCTGCCCGAGGCGGAAGGGCGCGGTACCGCCGAGATCCTCGCCGCGGCCGCGGCCGGTGAGCTGGAAGCACTGGTCATCGCTGGGGTCGACCTCGAAGACCTGCCCGATTCCGAAGGCGCCCGCGAGGCACTGGCTGCGGTGCCGTTCATCGTCAGCCTGGAGCTGCGGGCGAGTACCGTCACCGACCGCTCCGATGTGGTGTTCCCTGTGGCCGCCGTTGCGGAGAAGGCCGGGACCTTCGTGGACTGGGAGGGGCGCGAACGACCCTTCGGCAATGCCCTGAAGATCCAGGGAGCCCTCTCCGATCTCCGGGTACTCGGGGCGATCGCCGACGAGATGGACGTCCACCTGGGACTGCCCGACGCCGCCACCGCACGCGACGAGCTCGCACACCTCGGCCGGTGGACCGGGGAACGGACCCCCGACCCGGTGGCACGACCCGTTGCCCCGCAGAACCGGTCCGGCAAGGAGCAGGCGGTACTCGCCACCTGGCGCCAACTGCTCGGCCGGGGACGCATGGAGGACGGCGAGCCCTACCTCGCCGGTACCGCCCGGCCCGTGGCCGCTCGGGTCTCGGCGGCGACGGCGACCGCGATCGGGCTCCCGGAGGCGGAACGGTGCAGGTCACCGGGGACCGGGGATCGGTCAGTGTGCCCGCGGTCATCACCGAGATGCCGGACGGTGTGGTGTGGCTGCCCGCCAACGGACAGGAATGCGACGTCCAGCGTGACCTGGGGTCGGCCTCCGGATCCATCGTGTCGCTGGCGACGACGAATGCTGGGAGCGAGAAGTGACGGCCACTGCGCTTGAATCCGCGGGAGGCGGCGCCGTTCTGGCCGCCGAGGAGACGCTGGAGGCGTTCGGCCATGACCCGTGGTGGGTGACGCTGCTCAAGGCGGTCGTCATCTTCGTCTTCCTGATGGTCTGCGTCCTGATGATGATCATGGCGGACCGCAAGGTCATGGGCCGGATGCAGATGCGGCACGGCCCGAACCGATTCGGCCCCTGGGGGCTGCTGCAGTCGCTGGCCGACGGCGTGAAGCTGTCGCTCAAGGAAGACGTCATCCCGAGAGGGGTCGACCGGGCGCTCTACATCGCGGCCCCGATGATCGCCGCGGTCCCGGCCTTCATGACCTTCGCGGTGATACCGATCGGCCCCGAGGTCGAGATCTTCGGTCTCGTGACACCGATCCAGCTCACCGACCTTCCGATCGCAGGGCTGCTGGTGCTGGCCTCGGCCGCGATGGGGGTGTACGGCATCGTGCTCGGCGGCTGGGCCTCCCAGTCGCCCTATGCCCTGCTCGGTGGGCTCCGGGCCTCCGCGCAGGTCATCAGCTACGAGATCGCCATGGCTCTGTCGTTCGTCGCGGTGTTCATGTACTCGGGGACGCTGACGACGTCGGGGATCGTCGAGGCACAGCAACCGGTCTGGTTCGCCCTCATCCTCTTCCCGTCGTTCCTGGTCTACCTGGTCACGATGGTCGGTGAGACGAACCGGCTGCCGTTCGACCTCGCCGAGGGCGAGGGCGAGCTCGTCGGCGGCTTCATGACCGAGTACGGCTCCATGAAGTTCACCATGTTCTTCCTCGCCGAGTACGTGAACATGGTGACCGTCGCGGCGGTCTCGGTCACCTTCTTCCTCGGCGGCTACCACGCACCGCCCCCGGTCACCATGGTCTGGGAGGGCGCCAACGAGGGCCTGTGGCCGGTCCTCTGGTGGCTGCTCAAGTTCCTTGGCGTGATGTTCCTGTTCATCTGGGTGCGCGGAACCGTGCCCCGGATCCGCTACGACCAGCTCATGCTCCTCGGCTGGAAGATCCTCATCCCGGTGCAGCTGGTGTGGATCACGGCCGTCGCCGCCGTCCGGATGCTCGTCAACGAGGGCGCTCCGGCCTCGGTGACCGCCGGCGTGATCGTCGCCTTCTCCGTGCTGTTCATCGCCGCGCTGTACGGGTGGGGCCGCGCGGTGAAGCGGCAGCGCGCGGCCGAGGCGGCCGAGCACGCGGAGGAGATGCGGCGGATGCGCGAGGACCCGAAGTACGGCGGTTTCCCGGTACCGCCCGAGAAGGCCCCGCACTACGGCAGCAGTGTCCCCGCTGAGGAGCCCCGAAACACCCCACCGGCCTCGACCGGCAAGCGTGAGGAGGTTACCGGTGCTTGACTGGCTCAACCCCGTGAAGGGGTTCGGCGTCACCTTCCACACCATGTTCAAGAAGGTGCCGACGATCGAGTACCCGGAGGAGCCGCGTCCCACGGCGCCGCGCTTCCACGGACGACACCAGCTGAACCGCTGGGCCGACGGCCTGGAGAAGTGCATCGGGTGCGAGCTGTGCGCCTGGGCCTGCCCGGCCGACGCCATCTACGTGGAAGGCGCCGACAACAACGAGGACGAGCGGTACTCCCCGGGCGAGCGGTACGGCCGCGTCTACCAGATCAACTACCTGCGGTGCATTCTGTGCGGGCTGTGCGTCGAGGCGTGTCCAACGCGCGCGCTGACGATGACGAACGAGTACGAGCTCGCCGACGACAACCGACAGAGCCTGATCTGGACCAAGGAGCAGCTGCTCGCGCCGCTGCGCGAAGGGATGGAGGCGCCGCCCCACCCCATGCGGCTCGGCGAGACCGAGGAGGACTACTACCGCTCGGGCCGCGGGGCCGACCGGCAGGCCGACGCCGGCACTGAGAGCGACAAGGACAGCGAGGCGGTTCGGTGACCGCGATCCCCCTGCAAGCAGCAACCCTGGCCGCCCCCATCTCAGGGGGGGAGGCCGTGGCCTTCTGGACCATCGGCAGCGTCGTGGTGCTCGCCGCGATCGGCGTCGTGCTCAGCCGCAAGGCCGTGCACTCGGCGGTCATGATGGCGATCGTCATGCTGGGCCTGGCCATCTTCTACGGCATGAACCAGGCGCCGTTCCTGATGGTCGTGCAGATCGTCGTCTACACCGGCGCTGTTCTGATGCTGTTCCTGTTCGTGCTGATGCTCGTCGGGGTCAGCTCCGCGGATTCGCTGGTCGAGACGGTACGCGGACAGCGCGTGCTCACCGCGATCGTCGCGCTCGGCTTCATCGGAGCGCTGGCCCTGGGACTGACCCGCATCACCGTGGGCGACCCGGCCGGACTGGCCGCCGGGATCGCCGCGGCGGGCGGCAGCGTCCCGTGGATCGCCGGCGAGGTCATCTTCCGCTACGTCATCGCCTTCGAGGCGACCGGGGCCCTGCTCATCACGGCGGTGCTCGGCGCCCTGGTGCTGGCGCACGCCACCCGGATCAAGCAGCGGCGCACCCAGAAGGTGATCTCGCGAGAGCGGATCCGCAGCGACCACCCGACGCCTCTGCCCGGGCCCGGTACCTACGCCCGGCACAACGCGATCGACATGCCGGCGCTGCTGCCCGACGGATCGGTGTCGAGCCTGTCGCTCAACCCGGTGCTCACCGCGCGCGATCCCGCTCTCCAGTCGGACGTCCCGCGCGACGTCCAACTCGGTTCGCTGCCCGAGCCCGGAGGGGCGTCGGACTCCGCCCGCTCCAAGGAGGCGCGCGCCGAGGACGAGGCGCCGCCGGACGGGCGCGGCGGCGACAGCGGCAACGGTACGACCGGTGGACGGGAGGATGGGCCCTCATGGACCCGATGAACTACATCCTGCTTGCGTCCGTCCTGTTCACCATCGGGGCCGCCGGTGTGCTGGTGCGGCGCAACGCGATCATCGTCTTCATGTGCGTCGAGCTGATGCTCAACGCGTGCAATCTGGTGTTCGTCGCCTTCGCTCGAATGCACGGAGACATCGAGGGTCAGGTCATCGCGTTCTTCGTGATGATCGTGGCCGCAGCGGAGGTCGTCGTGGGACTGGCGATCATCATGCAGATCTTCCGGACCCGCAGGTCGCGTCGGTGGATGATGCCAATCTGCTCAAGCACTAGAAGGCGACGTGACAGTGTCTGCGACTGCGACTGACGTATACCTCGCCGCCGCTCCTCCCGCGGCCGCGGAGGCTGGCGGCGCGATCCTCTCCAACGCCTGGCTGCTGATCGCGCTCCCCCTCCTGGGCGCCGCGGTCCTCCTGCTGGGAGGTCGGCGCACCGACGGCTGGGGCCATTGGCTCGCGGTCCTGCTGCCCCTGGCGAGCTTCGGGTGGGCGGTGCTCGCCCTGATCGAACTCCTTGGGATGGACCCGGCCGACCGGAGCCAGACGGTCCCGGTCTACGAGTGGTTCTCCGTCGGGGACTTCTCCGCCGAAGTGAGCCTGCTCCTCGATCCGCTGTCGATCAGCTTCGCCCTGCTCATTACCGGTGTCGGCTCGCTGATCCACATCTACTCGATCGGGTACATGGCGCACGACCCGGGGCGGCGGCGCTTCTTCGGCTACCTGAACCTGTTCCTCGCGGCCATGCTCGTGCTGGTGCTGGCCGACAACTTCGTGCTGCTGTTCCTCGGCTGGGAGGGCGTGGGCCTGGCCTCCTACCTCCTCATCGGGTTCTGGCAGTACAAGCCGGCGGCGGCGGTCGCGGCCAAGAAGGCGTTCCTGATCAACCGGGTCGGCGACCTGGGGTTGCTGATCGCGATCATGATCGTGTTCACGACGGTCGGCACGGTCGCCTTCAGCGGAGTCTTCGGCGCCGCCGACGAGATCGGCCAGGGGGTCCTGACGGCGATCGGCCTGCTGCTCCTGCTGGGCGCGTGCGGCAAGTCCGCGCAGCTGCCGCTGCAGGCGTGGTTGCTGGACGCCATGGAGGGCCCCACACCGGTCTCGGCGCTGATCCACGCGGCGACCATGGTCACCGCCGGCGTCTACCTGATCGTCCGCGCGGGCCCGATCTTCGAGGCCGCGCCCGCGGCGCAGCTCACCGTCGCCATCGTGGGAGCGGCGACCCTGCTCGCCGGCGCCATCATCGGCTGCGCCAAGGACGACATCAAGAAGGCCCTGGCCGGGTCGACCATGAGCCAGATCGGGTACATGGTCCTGGCCGCGGGCCTGGGGCCCATCGGCTACGCCGCCGCCATCGCCCACCTCATCACGCACGGTTTCTTCAAGGCCGGGCTGTTCCTCGGGGCGGGATCGGTGATGCACGGCATGAACGACGAGGTCGACATGCGCAGGTACGGCGGGCTGCGCACGGCCATGCCGGTCACCTTCGCCACGTTCGGCCTCTGCTACCTCTCCATCATCGGGATCCCGTTCTTCTCCGGATGGTGGACCAAGGAGAGCATCATCTCGGCGACCTTCGCCTACGGCGGTGTCACCGGGCAGATCCTGGGCGGTGCGACGCTGCTGGGCGCCGGGCTGACCGCGTTCTACATGTCGCGGATCATGTTCCTGACGTTCTTCGGCGGGAAGCGCTGGGCCGAGGACGCCCACCCGCACGAGTCTCCGGCCTCCATGACCGTCCCGATGGTCATCCTGGCGGCCGGGGCGGTGGTGCTCGGCGCGGTCCTCGTGTACGGCTACCGGTTCGCGGAGTTCCTCTCGCCGGCCGTGCACCACCACGCGCACGAGTTCGACCTGGCGCACATGCTCACGGCCCCGTACTCGCTGGCCGCGATCGCGGTGCTGGTCGTGGGGGTGGCCGTCGCGTGGCTGCGCTACATCAGGGCCGAGGTGCCCGAGACGGCCCCCAAGGGCAACGCCATCACGGAGGCCGCCCGAAACGAGCTGTACGGCAACACCATCAACGAGGAGCTGTTCATGCGCCCTGGCCAGGCCCTCACCAGGGCCATGGTCACCATCGACGACAAGGTGGTCGACGGCCTGGTCAACGGGGTCGGTACCGGCACGCGCGACGGCTCGCTGAGCCTGCGCAGGCTGCAGACCGGATTCGCCCGGACCTATGCACTGACGATGCTGTTCGGCGCGGCGATTGTCGTCGCCATTCTGGTGGTGAGGTTCTAGATGAACATCCCCTGGCTCACACTCGCCGTCGCGCTGCCGGCGCTCGGCGCGCTCGTCGTCGGGCTGCTCCCGCGCGAAAGGCCCGAGCTCGCCAAGCGACTGACCCTCGGGGTCAGCCTGGGCACGCTGCTCCTCGTCGGTGCCATGGCACTCCGGTTCGACCCGACGAGCGCGAGCCGGCTGCAGTTCGAAGAGGTCTACCCGTGGATCCCGCGGTTCGGCGTCAGTTTCGCGGTCGGTGTCGACGGCATCGCGCTGGTGCTGATCCTGATGTCGGTGCTGCTGGTGCCCCTGGTGGTACTGGCGGCCTGGAACGAGGACGAGGGCTCCGGCGCGGCCGGCGGCGCCAGAGGCTACTTCGCGCTGATCCTCGCCCTTGAGGCGATGATGATCGGCGTCTTCGCCGCCACCGACATCTTCCTCTTCTACGTCTTCTTCGAGGCGATGCTGGTCCCGGTCTACTTCATGATCGGGCGCTACGGGCGGGGGGCGGAACGCCGCCGCGCGGCGATCAAGTTCCTGCTGTTCAGCCTGTTCGGCGGGCTGCTGATGCTGGTCGCCGTGATCGGTGTGTACGTCCTGGCCGGAACGTTCCTGTGGAGCGACCTGGTGGGGCCCGGAAGCGAGCTGGCCGCGGCCGACACCTCGGTGGTGCGCTGGCTGTTCCTCGGGTTCTTCGTCGCCTTCGCGATCAAGGCCCCGATGTGGCCGGTGCACACCTGGCTGCCCGCGGCCGCCGGCTCCTCGCGCCCGGGTACCGCGGTGCTGCTGGTCGGCGTGCTGGACAAGGTCGGCACCTACGGCATGCTGCGGTACTGCCTGGAGCTCTTCCCCGAGGCCGCGCGCTGGTTCGTCTGGCCGGTCGTGGTCCTCAGCGTCATCAGCATCATCTACGGCGCGATCCTGGCGATCGGGCAGAGCGACATGATGCGGCTCATCGCCTATACCTCGCTGTCCCACTTCGGGTTCATCACCTTGGGCATCTTCGCCATGACATCGCAGGCCCAGGCGGGCGCGGCGCTGTACATGGTCAACCACGGGTTCGCGACCGGCGCGCTGTTCCTCATCGTGGGATTCCTCATAGCCCGCCAGGGGTCGGCTGCGATCGCGGACTACGGCGGTGTGCAGCAGGTCGCGCCGAAGCTCGCCGGCGTCTTCCTGGTGGCGGGGCTGGCAGGGCTGTCCCTTCCCGGGCTCGCTCCGTTCGTCAGCGAGTTCCTGGTGTTCGTCGGCACCTACGCCTTCCAACCGGTACCGGCGATCATCGCCGGCGCCGGCGTGGTGCTGGCGGCGCTCTACATCCTGTGGATGTACCAGCGCACCATGACCGGTCCGGTCCCTGAGCGGCTCACCGGGCTGAAAGACCTGTCCAAGCGCGAGGCGTGGGCGGTCGGTCCGCTCATCGCGCTGATCGTGCTCTTCGGTGTGCAGCCCCAGCCGCTGCTGGGCGCCATCAACCCCGCTGTGGAACAGACCATGCAGCAGATCGACGTCACCGACCCCGAACCGGCGATCGGCCAGGCCGCCGACGAGCAGGAAGGAGCGAGCGAGTGATCCCCCTGACTGACTCGGCGCCGGCGGTGCTCGCCTCGCCGGTCATCACCGAGCAACCGCCCGCCATCGACTACGGGCTGCTCTCCCCGATGCTGGTGGTCTTCGCCGCCGGAGTGATCGCCGTGCTGATCGAGGCGTTCGCGCCGAAAGCACAGCGGCGCTCGCTGCAGCTGGGACTCGCGCTGGCCTCGGTGCTGGGCGCGTTCGTCCTGACCGTTCTGCAGGTCGGCGCGCTTCCCGCGGACGAGGCCGGGGTGACGACGGCGCTGGGGAGCGTGGCCATCGACCGGCCCACGCTGTTCCTGCAGGGGACGATCCTGGTGCTGGCGTTCATCAGCCTGCTGCTCATCGCGGAGCAGCGGAGCGGCGAGAGCGCGTTCGCGGCACAGGCGGCCACCGTGCCCGGAAGCGAGGAGGAGCGCTCGCACGTCCTAGCGGGTTCGCAGCACACCGAGGTCTACCCGCTGGTGCTGTTCGCGGTGCTGGGCATGCAGCTCTTCCCGGCCTCCAACGACTTCCTG
Organism: Allosalinactinospora lopnorensis; assembly: GCF_000981225.1. Classification (GTDB taxonomy): domain Bacteria; phylum Actinomycetota; class Actinomycetes; order Streptosporangiales; family Streptosporangiaceae; genus Allosalinactinospora; species Allosalinactinospora lopnorensis. The sequence continues at coordinate 11,571 of NZ_LAJC01000089.1, read as the reverse complement.
ACCATGTTCATCGCGCTGGAGGTCATGAGCCTGCCGCTGTACCTGCTGTGCGGGCTGGCGCGCCGCCGGCGGCTGTTCTCCCAGGAGGCGGCGGTCAAGTACTTCCTGCTCGGCGCGTTTTCCTCGGCGTTCTTCCTGTTCGGCATCGCGCTGGTGTACGGCTACGCGGGCTCGGTGAACTTCGCGGACATCAACGAGGCGATCGGTGAGGGGGGTTCCCCGCTCTTCGCCGGCACGGCCGAGCCCCTGCTGCTGGTCGGGATCGCCATGATCGGCGTGGGTCTGCTCTTCAAGATCGGCGCGGTGCCGTTCCACAACTGGAAGCCCGATGTGTACCAGGGTGCGCCCACGCCCATCACCGCGCTGATGGCCTCCGCCGTCCTGGTCGCCGCGTTCGGTGCGCTGCTCCGGGTGTTCCTCATGGCCTTCGGCGCGTCGGTGGAGCAGTGGCGGCCGATGCTCTGGGTGGTGGCGATCCTCACCATGGTGCTGGCCGCCGTCATCGCCGTGACCCAGCGCGACATCAAGCGGCTGCTGGCCTACTCCTCGGTGGTGCACGCCGGGTTCGTGCTGACCGCGGTCATCGCGGCCAGCCCGGAGGGACTGGCCGGCGCGATGTTCTACCTCGCGGCCTACGGGTTCACCACCATCGGGGCGTTCGCCGTGATCACCCTGGTGCGAACGCACGAGAACGGCCCCGAGGCGGCGGACCTGGCCCAATGGGCCGGACTCGGGCGGACCTCGCCGCTGCTGGCCGGGTCGCTCGCGCTTTTCCTGCTCGCCTTCGCCGGGATCCCGCTCACGAGCGGCTTCATCGGCAAGTTCGCGGTGTTCCAGGCCGCCGTCGCGGCGGGGGCGACCCCGCTCGTCGTGGTCGGCGTGCTGAGCAGTGCCGTGACCGCGTTCTTCTACGTCCGCATCATCGTCCTGATGTTCTTCTCCGAGCCGGAGGGGAGCGGCCCGGCGGTGATCAGGGCGGGAGCGCTCACCGGTTCGGTGATCGGCATCGGTGTCGCCGCCACACTGCTGCTGGGCGTGTACCCCACGCCGGTCCTGGACACGATGCTGCCGCAGCCAGTAGGGGAGGAGGCGGAACCGACCGCGGCCGACGACGGGTTCACCCGGTAGCCGGAGGCTCCCACTGGAGCGCTTTGGCAGTGCAATCGGGGTCAGATAACTTGGCTATTCGGTTTATGTCCATCCTGAGAGCGCGCGATATGTCCGTTGCGGAGGTATCGCGCGCCAGTTGACATGTGGAGCTTTCAGGTGAGCGGTGCTGTCCCGAGCGGTTTCCTCGCTCTGCCGAATGTCGACGCGACCCTCGCCCGGGAGATCCAGGACGGGTTGGAACAGGTCGAGGAGGTGCTCCGGGACACGGTGGCGGTCAGCGACCCCATGCTGAACGAGGCCGCCACCCACCTGCTGGCGGCCGGCGGGAAGCGCTTCCGGGCCACTCTGGTGCTGCTCGCCTCCCGCTTCGGCGATCCCACCGCACCGGAACTGGTCCCGGCGGCCGTCGTCGTGGAGCTCACACACGTCGCGACGCTGTACCACGACGACGTGATGGACGAGGCCGAACTGCGCCGCGGCAAGCGCAGCGCCAACCAGCGCTGGGGGAACAGCATCGCGATCCTCACCGGGGACTTCGTGTTCGCCCGCGCTTCGGAGCTGCTCGCCGACCTCGGTGTCGAGGCGGTCCGGTTGCAGGCGAGGACGTTCGGCCGGCTCGTCCAGGGGCAGATCCTGGAGACGTCGGGACCGCGTCCCGGTACCGACCCGCTCACGCACTACCTGCAGGTCATCGCGGACAAGACCGCATCGCTGATCGCGTCCTCCGCGGAGTTCGGCGCGATGTTCAGCAAGGCCGACCCCGGTGTCATCGAGACCGTCACCCGGGCCTGCGAGGCGCTGGGGGTAGCGTTCCAGCTCTCCGACGACATTCTCGACGTCGCCGGCAGTCCCGAGGAATCGGGCAAGGTCCCCGGCACCGACCTGCGCGAGGGCGTGCTGACGCTGCCGATGTTCTATGCGCAGCGAAGCACCTCCCCCGAGGACAAGCGGCTGCAGGAGCTGCTGGGGCGGCCTCTCGACAACGCCGAGGCGGACGAGGCGCTGCGGCTGCTGCGCGCCCACCCGGCGATGGAGGCCGCGTACTCCGACCTCCGGGCGTGGGCGGACAAGGCGCGCGCCGAGTTCGCCACCCTGCCCGACCTCCCCCCTCGGTGGGCGTTCGAGTCGCTCTGCGACTACGTGGTCGAACGGACCACCTGACCCCCGCTCACCGGTCGCGGCGGGCTCCCGTTCGACGCGCGGACCCGCCTTCCGGGCGGGTCCCCCCTGTGTGTCACGCTGGGTAATCGGTGAGTTCGTTCTTGGTATCGCGGAGGTAAGCCTCAGCGTTGCGCCCGGCCGGCCGGGGAATCTGCGAAGTGGCGTTCCGTGGTCCAAGGGGAACTCAACGGGACCGCAGAGAACGGCGTCGGCGAGGTTCGCGATACGGGGGAGAGTGAATCGCCGTGGCAGCACAGATGGGAGCGCAGTACCTGATCGGGCACCGGTTGCTGGACCGGGACGGCACCAGTGTCGGCAAGATCGGACAGGTGTTTTTCGACGACCAGACCGACATTCCGAAATGGGTCACGGTCCGCACCGGACTGTTCGGCACGAACGAGAACTTCGTCCCGTTGCGGGGCGCGCGCACGGTCGACGACGACCTGCAGGTGGCGTACACGAGGGACCAGATCAAGGACGCACCGAGCTTCGCGATCGACGAGCATCTCTCGGTGTACCAGGAGGACATGATCTACCGGCATTACGGCCTGCAGCCCGAGGTTCCCGGGCAGCGGAGTGCGGAGGAGCAGGACTGGCAGCCGCGGGGCAAGCACGCCAAGAGGCCCGCGCACGCGGATGGGGCCCGGGACGCCGCGGAACCCGGGGAACAGCCGACTGGGGGGTACGCAGCGGAATCCGGGCAGCGCATCGGGGTGTACGGCGGGCAGGAGCGGTGGTCCGGCGGCACCGGGAAGGCGGCGGGCGACGGGCGGAACGGCTGATCAGGCCGGGCGGCGACGCGTCGCCGCCCCCGTAGGGAAGCCGCCGGCGCGGGTCCGTGCGACGCGCACGGACCCGCGCCGAGGCCCCGCCGATTCCGAGCGTCCGGAGCGGCTCCGGCGATCGTCAGGTGGTCGCCGCGCGCGATCGCGCCGCCCGTACGATGCCCACGGCCGCGAGCGCGACCGCGCCGCCGCCCAGGGCCGCGGCGGTGGCATCGGGCAGCCAGTTCATCGCCTGCCGAATGCCGCCGAAACCGGACAGCAGGTAGCCGGAGGCCGCCAGCGGGACCGCCGCGATGAGCGTCCACGGGGCGGTCGTTGCGGCCGCGGACCGCCGTGAACGGACCTTCCGCCGGTAGGGGCGGTGAAGGCGCGCGGTCGACCCGAGTACGCCGGCGACCAGTGCCGCGGTGGCGGCCGAGACGATTGCGATGAGGGCCCCGTAGGCCGTGTCCGCCGGCCGGGTGTCGCCTCCGGGCGGATCGTCGCCTCCTACCATGTGCGCGAGTCCGATCCCCACCTGCTGGATCCGGGCGTCCTGGAGCGGGTTGTACAGGTTCTGTTGTACGACCACGGCGCGCTCCACCTCCGGCAGTACGAACAGCATGGTCGCGTAGCCGGGTGTGGCGCCGCCGTGCCAGACCATACGGGTTCCGGCTCCGGGGAAGCCGTCGCGCCAGCCGAGACCGTAGGACTGCCCGCCGGTGCCGACAGGCGCGCTGCCCTTGTGCGCCCGCTGGAGCGACTCCGCGGTGAGAACCCTGCCGCCCTCCGCCCCACCGCGGGTGAGCTGGAGCCGGGCGAAGGCGCTCAGATCGGTGAGGTCGCCGCCGAGGTAACCGTAGGAGACACCGGCGGTGTCGAATCCCGAGGCCACCGCGGTAGGGCGTCCCCACAGCCGCTGATGGCCCGGGGGCAGGCCACGTTGCCGGGCGGAGGCCGCGTCGTGGATCGCCCCCGCCATACCGGCGGGCTCCAGTACGGCACCGTGCAGATAATCGCCGAAGGAGCGGCCGGTGATCGCCTCGACCAGGGCACCCAACACGAGAAAGTTGGCACTCGTGTAGACGTGCTCCCCGCCGGCCTCGGAGCCGGAGATCTCGCTGAGGGCGCCGAGGCGGGGGGCGAAGTCCGCGGATTCCGGTCCGTAGACGTCGCCGACCCGCGTGGTGGCCGACCCCGGGATCCCACTGGTCTGGGTGAGCAGTTGCCGCACGGTGGTGCCGGTCGTCTCGGTGTCACCGGGCAGCCGGTGCCCGGGAAGGTAGCGGCGAACCGGTGCGTCCAGCTCGACACGGCCGTCCTCGACCAGCGTCAGGACGGCGGCGGCGGTGACCGGCTTGGCGACCGACCCCCAGAGGAACGGGGTGTCGCGGGTGACGGGGGAGCCATTGCCGTCGTGGCCCCAGGCGCGCTCGTGCACGATCCCCTCAGGAGCGACGACCGCGTATGCCAGGCCGGGCGTTCCGGTAGCCGCCATGCGCTGGCGTGCGTACTCGTCGAGGCGGTGGAGATCGGCCTTGGAGTGCGTGTGGCGCTCGATGTGCCGGCCCCATGCGGCTCCGGTGGAGGTGAAGGCCAGGAGGAGGACGAGCAGCACCGTGGCGACACGGCGCGGTGCCGGTACGGAGCCGGGGGCGGGATGGGTGGGGAGAGGGGTTTCCATGTCGCGGCCTTCCACTGGTCATCCGAATAACCGTATGTTCATATTGCTATTACCGTACAATGATACGGTTATGGAGTGCCACGTACGGCTGACCACGACGCGCGCCGGAGCCAGATCTCCCGCGCGGTCTGCACACTGATCGCCGAGGGCGGGATGCGGGCCGTCACTGTCGCGCGCGTCGCCGAGCGCGGAGGGGTCTCCGTCGGCCTCGTCCAGCACTACTTCCCCACCAAGGACGACATGCTGCTGCGCGCCTTCCACGAGGCCGGCTCGCGGATCCGGGCGCGGGTCGGCGAACACATACGGGCCGGCAGCGCCCACCGCAGGCCGATATCGGCCATCCTGCTCGACGCCGTGTGCGAGCTACTGCCCCTCGACGAGGAGCGCCGCGCCGAGTTCCGGGTGGCGCGGACGTTCAGCGCCAGGTCGCTGGACAACCCCGCTCTCGCCGACATCGACGCCGAAACGGCCGAGGGCGTGCGTCGCGACATCGCCCAGGCGGTGCACAACGGGAAGGAGTGCGGTGAGGTCGATCCGGGGGCGGACCCGGCAGTCACCTCACTCCGGCTCGCGGCCGTCACCGAAGGACTGGCCGCGCGCCTCTACCGGGCTCCGGAGCACTCCGTGGTCCCCGCCGACGATACGGCGACCGAGATCCTGCGCGCCGAGATCGCGGCCGTGTTCACCGGTCACTGCCGCCAGTACGGCTGACGCGCGATCATGCGGGGCGGGAACGGGGATCCGGCAATGAAGGTATGAGCCGTCCCTCCGGCGAGGAGGCGGTGGGCTCTGAGGGCGCTCGCGCCGCGCCCCGGCAGGTCCGGTGGCATGCTCAATCGCGGGCGGACCGCGCGGAGGGCTCCAATCCGGGATACACCGGCAGCGCCGGAAGCGGCGCGTCTGCCGGTCGGCGATGCGCCGTCCGGCTCACATCTCGTCGATCTCGGTGAGGTCGATGTCGATCGGGAACGGGGCGCCGACCTTCAGCCGGTCGTGGTGGATACCGGTGAGTCCGTAGGCGCGGGTCGCGGGGTCGAGTTCGTAGACGTAGACCACCGGGCGCTGCGACTTGAGTTCGACCCGCCAGAAGTGCCCGATCCCCGCCTGGGCGTACAACTGCGGTTTGCGCTCCCGGTCGCGCTTCTCCGACTCCGGGGAGACGACCTCCACCACGAGCTCCACGGCTTCGGGCGGACAGGCGGTCCGGCTCGGCCCGACGGCGGGCGAGGGGCGCACTACCATGAGGGCGGGCTCTGGCCGTTCGCGTTCGTCGAGGATCACGGTGATCTCGCGCCGCACGCGAAACCCCTCGGGAAGGCAGCCGCGAAGCCCCAGCGCCAGCAGGTCGATCACCAGCGAGTGAAGAATGCTCTGCGGACTCACGAGGACGAGGCTCCCGTCGATGAGCTCGGTGTGCGGGGGCAGGCCGGGCAGCCGATCGAGGTCCTCAGCGGTGAGCCCCTCCGGTGGAGGGATCATCCAGTCAGGGACCGGTTGGGCACACATCCAGCCTCCTCCGGTTACCGTGCCCGTCACGCTCCGCATAGCTTTTCCCCTTTGGGGAGCGGGTACGCCGGCACCGCGGTGTGGATAGCCGCCCAGCGGCGGGGCAGGATATCCCCGCGTCCCGATGCGCCGCCCGCGCCTGCCGCCCCGCGGGGCGGCCGTAGGATGATCCCCATGCGTGTCTGCGTTTTCTGCGGGTCCTCGACCGGTCGCGGTGACCGGTACGTCACGGCGGCGCGCGAACTCGGCCGGCTGCTGGCGGAACGGGGGATCGGACTGGTCTACGGCGGCGCCGGTGTCGGCACCATGGGAGAGCTGGCCGACGCCGCGCTCGACGCCGGCGGCGAGGTCATCGGAGTCATCCCCCGGCAACTGGTGGAATGGGAGGTCGCGCACCAGGGCCTCACCGACCTCCGCGTCGTCGCCGACATGCACGAGCGGAAAGCCCTCATGGCGGAACTGGCGGAGGGGTTCATCGCACTGCCGGGCGGAATCGGGACACTGGAGGAACTCTTCGAGGTCTGGACCTGGGCGCACCTCGGGCTGCACGACAAGCCGCTGGCCCTGCTCGACGTCGACGGTTTCTACCGGCCGCTCCGCGGGTTCGTCGATCACATGGTGGGCGAGGGGTTCCTGGAGGCCGGACCCCGGGACATGCTGCTGTTCGGCACCGATCCGGCGGCCCTGCTGGACGGGTTCGCCGAGTACCGGCCGCCGGTGCCGCGAGGGAACGCGCCCGACCCGTCCCTGGAGAGCGCTGCCCAGCCGGTCCTGGACGTGCTCGCCTGGGTGCACGTCCGCGACGGCCGCATGCTCGCGGCGCGGACGAGGGGGAACGACCTGTTCTACCTACCGGCGGCAAGCGCGAGCCCGGCGAGACCGACGCGGAGACGGTGGTGCGCGAGGTCAAGGAGGAGACGGCGGTCCGGCTGCGGCCGGAGACCGTCACCCCCTTCACCGTCGTCCACGAGGCCGCGCACGGCTACCCCGAGGGCACCCGGGTCCGCCTGGCCTGCTTCCTCGCCGAGGGCGACGGCGAACCCGCGGAGCAGGGAGAGATCGCCGAACTCGCCTGGTTGGGCTATGCCGAGCGCGTCCGCTGCGCTCCCGGTGTCCGGCTGGTCATGGACCAGCTCCACGAAAGGGGCATGCTGGGGTGAGCGGCCTCAGGGGCGCTCGGCGCTCAGGGAAGGTGCGCCCACCGCGGCCCGCCGGGCCACCGCGAGGTCGCGGGCGTTGCGCACGAGGTCCGTCGCGAACACGAGCAGTGCCGTCCACACGATGGCGAACCCGATCCAGCGGCTGGGCGGCAGGTCCTCACCGAAGATCAGCCAGGCGATGAGGAACTGCATCACCGGCACGATGAACTGCAGCAGGCCGATCATGCTCAGCGGGATCCGGACCACCGCGACGCCGAAGAAGAGCAGCGGGAGGGCGGTGACGGCGCCCGCCCCGATCAGCAGCAGCGTGTGCGCCACCGACACCTGTCCGAACGTGCCCGCGCCCATGGCGTGCAGGGCGAGCACGTAGCCGGCGGCGGGCAGGAACATCAGCATCGTCTCGCTGGTGAGGCTCTCGACACCGCCGAGCTTGACGAACTTCTTCAGCACGCCGTAGGTGGCGAAGCAGAGGGCCAGCCCGATCGCCAGCCACGGGGGAGCGCCGTAGTCGAAGGTCAGTACGACCACCGCGAGCGCGCCGAGCGCCACGGCGGTCCACTGCAGGGGGCGCAGCCTCTCGGTGAAGACGATCACTCCGAAGACCACGCTGACCAGCGGGTTGATGAAGTATCCCAAGGCGGCCTGGAGGGCGTTTCCGCTGTTCACGGCGTAGATGAACAGCCCCCAGTTCATCGAGATCACTGTCGCGGCGCTGGCGATGAGGAGGAGTTGCCGGGGTGAGCGCAGCACGCCGAGTATCCACCGCCAGTGACGGAGCATCACCAGGATGAGCAGCATGGCCAGCAAAGACCAGATCATCCGATGAGCGAGGATCTCGATCGCCGAGGTCGAGGAGAGAAGTGGCCAGTAGAGGGTGGACAATCCCCATAGGACGTAGGCGCTCGCCCCGAAGAGCAGGCCTTTCTGTGAGTCGGGCACGTTGTTCAGGCTATGGAAAGATTCATCCTATGAATAGTTAATTATGCTTACCCGGTCCCTGAAGCGGCGGGAAACCAAAGGGTGGCACGACCGTTCCGCGGGACGTCGGTGACGGCGGAGAGCCCGCCGGGGCGGCGGGCGACAGGGCCTCCCTCGCGGGCGGGTGCCGGCCGCGCAGACCCCGCGCTACGATCCTCCGGGAGCGGCGCCCTGCGGTTCCGGAGCCGCGCTAGGCCGGTCCCGGGGAGGGCGTGTGAGACACCCGGACGTTGAGCCGCTGCCGCTGCCCCAGGAGTGGCAGGCGGGGCCGCGCCTCGCTCACCTGGCGCCCAGTGGTTTCCTGCTGCTCATCGCCTTGGGAATGCTCGTTTCCGGAGTCGTGGCGCAGTACGTCTCGGCGCGGTGGGGGGCGTCGTTCCTCCTGGCGTTATCGGTCGTCATCTTCGTGGCCGCGCTGCTGCCGTGGCTGGCCTTCCTGCGCCGCCGCCGTCGCGAGAGCTGGCGGATCAGTGTCGAGTGGGTGGACGGCTGCGGCTCGTACGGTGTGGTGATCCCGTATTCGCGGAGGGCAACCTGGCTTTCCTTAGGGCTTCTCGGCGCCGCCTTTCTCGCGTTCGCGGTCCTCGTTCTCACCTTCCCCGGGGCGGTGATGAGCGAGCAGCCTTATCTCGGCAGGCTGCTCGTGGTGGCGGGGGGCTCCCTGTTCCTTCTCGGCTGGCTGCTGTGGGTCGCGGTCGACATCGCCAGGGGCAGGGTGGCGCGCGGGCGGCTGGTGCTCACCCCGGAGGTGGTCGTCCACCGGGGGTGGGGGTCGGTGTCGACCGTCCCGTGGAGCAACGTAGGCGTCGTCGAGGCCGGTACGGTCAAGCTCAACCCCCACCTCACGCTCGCTGTGCTCTTCCCGGGGGCTGCGCAGCACGTGAGCCTGTCGCGCGTACTCAAGGGGCATGAGTACTATCTCCAGCCGGACCTCGCGATGCTGCCCAGGCGGCTGATGATCGACCCCGCGGTGCTGTTCCACGCGCTGCGCTTCTACCACGAGACTCCGCAGGCACGCCCGGAACTGGGCGACGGCCGGGCGGTGCACCGCATCTACCAGTGCGACTTCGGCGGGTACTAGTGCCTCGAAAAACCTCGGCGGCCGCGACACTGCCGGGGCGGAACCGCCGTTTCGGGGTCTGATGCGCCAGGAACGGCGGAGGGGACCGACCAGGAGGAGAAGATCCTTGTCCATCATTGACGTGTGGACGCAACACCCGACACCCCGGTTCGTCCAGCACGAGATGTTCGCGTCTCTGCGCCGCTGGACCGGTGCCGACGCTCCGGCCGAACAGCTTCCGGTGGAACTCACGGTCGCCGCGATGGACGCGGGCACGGCCGGAGCAAAGTGGCCCGGACCCTCCTCGCTTGGGGACGCGCTGGCGGGCTCTTCCTCTCCCGGGTCGGCGTCAACGGTCAGCCGGACGCGATGGCGTTCGGTCCGGAGGGTCGGCTCATCAGCGTGATAGCCCTGGACATCGCGGACGGCCGGGTCCGGGCGGTGAGTTCGGTCGTCAACCCCGACGAATTGGGCCACCTCAACCCCGTACCACCCCGGTCGGCGGCGGAGGACAGCGGCTAGCCTGGAGGTATGTTCGGGCGCAAACTGACGATGGTCGATCCCGCCAACGCACTTCCGGGCCGCGACACTCCGATCCCGGTGCCGCCCCGCCACGAGGTGCTCGGCACCCCGATGACCCCGCCTTACCCCGAAGGCGGCGAGATCGCCGACTTCGGCATGGGCTGCTTCTGGGGCGTGGAACGCACGTTCTGGCGGATCGGGGCCGAGAACGGCATCATCACCACCGCGGTCGGCTACGCCGGCGGCTACACACCCAATCCCACCTACGAAGAGGTCTGCACCGGGCTCACCGGCCACACCGAGGCGGTGCGCGTGGTCTTCGACCCCGCGAAGATCTCCTACACCGACCTGCTGAAGGTCTTCTGGGAGGGCCACGATCCCACCCAGGGGATGCGGCAGGGCAACGACGTGGGCACCCAGTACCGCTCGGCGATCTTCTACCACGGCGAGGAGCAGAAGGCCGCCGCCGAGCACAGCCGAGACCTCTTCCAGCCGGTCCTGACCCGGGCGGGCTACGGCGCCATCACCACCGAGATCACCGCCGCGGGTCCCTTCTACTTCGCCGAGGACTACCACCAGCAGTACCTGTCGGAGGCCAAGAACCCCAGCGGCTACTGCGGGGTCGGCGGCACCGGCCAGACCTGCCCGGTGGGCGTGGCCTCCACCGAGGGGTGAGCCGCTCCTGAGCTTTCGCGAAGGAGCCGAGCGTTTCGGCGACGGTGGCGGAGCTGCGATCGGAGTAGCCGTGCCCCTCATGCGGAAAACCGCGTGATCACCGTGCCAAGCGGCGATAGCGTCGGAGCCGTGACCTACGAGCTGGCCCCGGGCATCGGGGCTCACTACGCCTTGGGGGTGGAGAGGGACCGCCTTGCGACCTGGGGGCGGCTGGAGTCCGAGCGTACGCGCGAGCTGCTGCGCCGCTTCCTACCGCCGCCTCCCGCGGTCGTGTGCGATGTAGGCGGTGCGGAGGGAGCCTACGCTCTCCCGCTCGCGAACGGCGGCTACACCGTGCACCTGCTCGACGCGTGGCCTCCCCGCATCGAGGCCGCCCGTGCGGGTTCGGTCGCACAACCGGACGCGCCGTTGGCATCGGCGGAGGCCGGCGACGCGCGCGAACTGCCGTACCGGGACACCAGCGCCGACGGCGTGCTCCTGTTCGGTCCGCTCTACCACCTGCTGGAACGCGTGGAGCGGGAACGGGCGCTCGGCGAGGCCATGCGGGTCCTCCGTCCGGGCGGCGTCGTGATGGCCGTCGCGATCTCGCGCTTCGCCTCCACCATCGACGGGGTGCGTTCCGGCGCGATCGCCGATCCCCGTTTCGAGGCGATCGTGGAGGGCGATCTCCGCGACGGGGTACACCACAATCCTGATCCCGTGGGGCGACCGGAGCGGTTCACCCTGGCCTACATGCACGATCCGCAAGAGTTCGGCGAGGAGATCCGGAGCGCCGGGTTCGAGGACGCGCGGATCCTGGCGGTGGAAGGCGCCGGCGTGTTCTGCGACGCCGGTCCGGCCCTTGATGACCCGGCGACGCGCGAGCCGCTGCTGCGGGCGATCCGCCGGGTGGAGGCCGAACCGGCACTGCTGGGCGCGAGCCCGCACCTGATGGCGGTGGCGATCGCACCC
>NZ_LAJC01000088.1 GCF_000981225.1 Allosalinactinospora lopnorensis | reverse complement strand
CCCCTCAGCCGAGCAGGGCCTCCAGTACGGCCTCGGTGTCGGCGAGATCGTCCAGGATGACATCGGCGCCGGCCGCCCGCAGATCGGCCGCGGCGGTGACGCCGGTGGCCACGGCGACGGCCCGCGCGCCGCCGTCGAGAGCGGCGCGGACGTCGTTCGGGGTGTCGCCGACGATCACGGTGGTGGCGGGGGTGAACTGGGTCCCGGTGCGCTCGTAGACGCGGCGGCGGGCGATCTCGACGAGCTCGCCGCGCTCCATGTGGTCATCGCCGTAACCGCCGAGATCGAAGTCCACGAAGTGGTCGAGTCCGAAGGCGCGCAGCTTGCGTTCGGCGTTCCTGCGGGCGTTTCCGGTCAGCAGCGAGGAGACGACGTCGGAGGTGTCGGCGCAGTAGCGCAGGATCTCCGGGACGCCGGGCAGTACCCGACCGCGCTGCGTGATGTCGGCGGCGCGGGCCTCGAACTGCGCGTCCTGCAGGCGCAGGAAGCGGGGGAAGCACTCCTCGGTCACCTGGAGCTCGTTGGCGAGGAGGGTGTCGTGGAACCACCGCCATTCGGTGCGGCCGGGCCCCCTGGTGTCCTTGTGCTGCGGTATCCCGCTGAACTCCGCGAAAGCGCTGGAGAAGATCTCGAACCCCACCCCGTCGACGTCCAGCAGCGTCTTGTCGATGTCCCACAGCACCAGCAGCGTACCCATGAACCCCCCTCAGTCCACTCACATTGTCGCCACGTACGCTATCCGACCTGCGGCGTCTTCTCGGGCCGTTCGGCGCAAAAGCCCCGGACGGCCCTGATGGCGCTCGTCTTTGACCGCCCGTGCCCAGAGTGCGTGGTGTTCCCCGCTACAGGTCGTCGGGCAGCAGGCGGAACGCCCTGTGCGGGGTCAGGGGCCGTACGGCCCGAAAATCGCGGCGGTCCAACGTCAGGACGGCGTCAGTACGGTATTCGGCGGCCAGCGCCACATTCACCGCATCAGCGAGGTCCAGGTCGAGGGCGGCGTATCCCTTCTGGACGGTCTGCGCGGTGTCCAGGGTTCCGGTGCCGATCTCAGGGACCCGGAATCGCAGTCGGCGGACCTGCGCAAGGATGAACGCGATGATCTCGGTTCGGGCGGCGGAACCGAACCGGGCCTTGGCCATGTGGTCCACTTCCGCGAGTACCAGGGGAGAGATGATCACCGTTCCGGCTTCGCGCAGCACGCCCCGGCACTTGGCGGCTTCGGCGGCGTTGCGGTCGGAGGCTGCGATGACACCGGATGTATCGGCGATGACGATCACCGGTCGGCGGCACCTCCGGCCACCGTCGCGGTGACCTCTTCGCTGGAGGCCGTCTCGCCGCTACCGTCGAAGGTGGGCCAGTCGAGAGGGTCGTCCCAGACGCGGTTCGCCATGGCCGCCAGATGAATGCCCTCGCGGATGATCTCCGCTTCCGGAATACCGCGGCGCTGTGCGGCTTCCTTGATGAGAGCGAGATCCTCTGGATCCGCGTACACGTTCGTCCTCTTCATCGACATGTACCAATACTAACCCATGTACCGCTCTGCGTTGCCGGCGAACACGGCGGTAGCCGGGGGCGAACGGGGGAAGCATTCCTCGGCCGCCTGGAGCCCGCTGGCGAGAAGGGTGTCGCGGAACCACTGCCATTCGGTGCGGCCGGACCCGCGGGTGTCCCTGTGTTGCGCTATCCCGCTGAACTCCGCGAAAGCGCTGGAGAAAATCTCGCCAGCATCCTCGCCGGTATACACCGTCGCCGGGTCATGGAAGCAGCGGCCCGGGTCACCCGTGTCTCGTCAGGGCTGAACAAGAGGCTCGCCCGGTAGATGGCATCTGATTCCCCCATCTACCTGACCACAGAGCTGATCATCGATATCACCACCCTGACCCTCCACCAGAACGACCAAGGCGATGCGGTGGTCCGCGACTACGGCCTACTGGAGAGCGCGGCGCATCGTCCGTGCTCTTCCTCGTTCGGGGTCGAGCACTACCCGGACATCTTCGAGAAGGCGGCGGCCCTCATGCACTCCCTGGCCCGCAACCCTGTCTTCGTTGACGGCGACAAGCGCGCCGCATGGAACTGCGCGGCCACTTTCCTGGAGGTCAACGGAGCGCCGCTGACCGATCCACTCGATGAGGACCGCGCGGAGCGGTTCGTTCTCGACGTCACCACCGGCGAACTCCACGACATCGCCGAGATCGCGGCTGTCCTGCGCGCATTCCACCATTGCGGGCCGAGTGGACGATGAGTCCCCCGCGGGTCCGTCAGCACTCGATGACGTTGACGGCGAGGCCGCCGCGGCTGGTCTCCTTGTACTTGTCCATCATGTCCCTGCCGGTGTCGCGCATCGTCTTGATGACCTTGTCCAGGGACACGAAGTGGTTGCCGTCGCCGCGCAGCGCGATCCTGGTGGCGCTGATCGCCTTCACCGAGGCCAGCGCGTTGCGTTCGATGCAGGGGACCTGCACCAGGCCGCCGATCGGGTCGCAGGTCAGCCCCAGGTTGTGCTCCATGGCGATCTCGGCGGCGTTCTCCACCTGGGCCGGGGTTCCGCCCAGGGCCTCGGCGAGGCCGCCGGCGGCCATCGACGACGCGGAACCGACCTCGCCTGGCAGCCCACCTCGGCACCGGAGATCGAGGCGTTCTCCTTGAACAGGATGCCGATCGCCCCGGCGGTGAGCAGGAAGCGCACGATGCCCTCGTCATCGGCCCCCGGGCTGAAGTGCAGGTAGTAGTGCAGTACGGCCGGGACGATGCCCGCCGCCCCGTTGGTCGGGGCGGTGACCACGCGCCCTCCGGCGGCGTTCTCCTCGTTCACCGCCAGCGCGTACAGCGTGATCCAGTCGCTGCCGCGCATCGGGTCGGGGTCCCGCTCCACCACGGACGGCCGGACCAGCCCCGACTCGTCGCATCCGCCGCCGAGCTGCCGGTAGAGGCGGTGCGCCCGCCGGGACACCTTCAGCCCGCCCGGGAGCGTCCCCTCACTGGTCACACCGCGCCGCACGCACTGGCGCATCGTCCGCCAGATCTCCAGCAGCCCGGAGCGGATCTCCGCAGGCGTGCGGCCGAACGCCTGCTCGTTGGCGAGCATGATCGCGCTGATGGACATGCCGGTGTCGGAGCAGGTCCGCAGCAGCTCCGAGGCGGTGCTGAACGGGTACGGCAGCGGGGTGTCGTCGGGTTTGATCCGGTCGGCCCCGGCCGCCTCCTCGTCGATGACGAACCCGCCGCCCACCGAGTAGTAGGTCCTCGCGCGCAGCTCGGCGCCGTCCTCGTCGAAGGCGAGGAACCGCAGGCCGTTGGGGTGGCCCGGCAGGCTCTCCCTGCGGCGGAACTCCACCTGTTCGGCGGGGTCGAAACCGATCTCGCGCTCGCCGCCCAGCGCCAGCCGCCCGCCGTCGCGGACCTGTCCCAGCAGGTGCGGCACGCTGTCGACGTCGACGTCTTCGGGGGCCTCGCCGAGGAGGCCGAGGATGACCGCGGTGTCGCTGCCATGGCCCTTGCCGGTCAGCGCGAGGGAGCCGTAGAGCTCGGCCCGCACACTCGCGACCCGCGTCAGCAGCCCGGTGTCGCGCAGCCCGGAGACGAACGTCCGGGCCGCCTTCATCGGGCCCACGGTATGCGAGCTGGACGGGCCGATACCGATCTTGAACAGGTCGAAGACGCTGATGGCCATGGTTCCTGCCCTCCTCGTCGAGCACAGGGAAAACCGGTGGAAACGGCCGTAGCCGGACCACACGCCGCTCTTCGCGAAGAGCGGCGTACAACCCGGCTACGTGTTCTGGGACCGCTGAGGAAGCCCTAGATCCCAGGGTAGAGCGGGTGTTTGCGCACCAGGACCTGGACACGCCCGCGCAGCGCCTGAGCGTCGTATCCGGGTTTCAGTGCCTCGGCGATGATGTCGGAGACCTCGGTGAAGTCCTCCTCGCCGAAACCGCGCGCGGCCAGCGCCGGGGTGCCGATGCGCAGCCCGGAGGTGACCATCGGCGGTCGCGGGTCGTTGGGTACCGCGTTGCGGTTCACCGTGATGCCGATCTCGTGCAGTCGGTCCTCGGCCTCCTGCCCGTTCAGCTGCGAGTTCACCAGGTCCACCAGGACCAGGTGGACGTCCGTGCCGCCGGAGAGCACGTTGACGCCGACCTCGGCGCTGTCGGGCCGGGTGAGCCGGTCGGCGAGGATCCGCGCGCCGGCGACGGTGCGCCGCTGGCGGTCGGCGAACTCCTCGCCCGCGGCGATCTTCAGCGCCACGGCCTTGGCCGCTATGACATGCTCCAGCGGCCCACCCTGCATACCGGGGAACACGGCGGAGTTGATCTTCTTGCCGTACTCCTCCTTGGCGAGGATGAGACCGCCGCGGGGGCCGCCGAGCGTCTTGTGCGTGGTGGTGGTCACGACGTCGGCGTGGGGCACCGGGTTCGGGTGCAGCCCGGCCGCGACGAGACCCGCGAAGTGCGCCATGTCCACCAGGAGCAGCGCGCCCACCTCGTCGGCGATCCGCCGGAACCGGGCGAAGTCCATCTGCCGCGGGTACGCCGACCAGCCGGCCACGATCATCTTCGGCTGGTGCTCCTTGGCGAGCTTCTCGACCTCGTCGTAGTCGACGGTGCCGTCCTCCTCGCGGACGTGGTAGGCCACGGCGTTGAGGATCTTGCCCGAGTAGTTGAGCCGCATGCCGTGCGTGAGGTGGCCGCCGTGCGCCAGGTCCAGGCCGAGGATGGTGTCGCCCGGCTTGAGCAGCGCGAAGTAGACAGCGGTGTTCGCCTGGGCGCCCGAGTGCGGCTGCACGTTGGCGTGCTCGGCCCCGAACAGCGCCTTCGCCCGGTCGATCGCGAGCTGCTCGACGATGTCGACGTGCTCGCAACCGCCGTAGTAGCGCCGGCCGGGATACCCCTCGGCGTACTTGTTGGTGAGGACTGTCCCCTGCGCCTCCAGGACCGCCTGCGGGGCGAAGTTCTCGGAGGCGATCATCTCCAAGGTGTCGCGCTGGCGCGCCAGTTCGGCGTCGACAGCCGCCGCCACCTCGGGATCGAGCCGGTCCAGTGACGTGTCGAGAAGGTTGTTCTCGGATGGCATCTGGTTACCCTTCACCTTCGGTCAGCTGTGTGTACTGTTCCGGGGTAAGTAGATCGGACGGCTCCTCGGCGAGCTCCACCTTGAAGAGCCATCCCTGGCCGTAGGGGTCCGTCCCGATGAGCTCCGGCTCGTCGACCACCGTGCGGTTGACATCAACGACCTCTCCGTTGACCGGGGAGTAGATGTCGCTCACGGACTTGGTCGACTCGACCTCGCCGCAGGTGTCACCGGCACGAACGGTGGCGCTGACCTCGGGAGGCTCCACATAGACGATGTCCCCCAGGGCCTCGGCGGCGTAGGCCGTGATGCCGATGGTGGCGACACCATCGTTGATGGCCACCCACTCGTGCTCGCTCGTGTAGTTCAGCTCCGCGGGAACGCTCAATTCAACTCTCCAGAGATCTTCCATTGTCCGGCGCGGCGCGACGCTGTCGCGCGCGGCCCCGGTCTGCACTGTGCGCGGATCACGCCACCCGGAATTGTGCCGGGTGCCCGGCGCGGCCCGCACCTATGGCTGGCGCCATGGTCCTCGCCGGCGGACCGTCAGCGGTCCCGCTTGTAGAAGGGGAGTTCTACAACGTCCACCTCTTCGGTCCGTCCACGCACGTCCACGGTGAAAGTGCCGGCCGTGATGTCGGGCTCTCCATCGACGTAGGCCATCGCGATGGGGTTGCCCAGAGTAGGAGAGGGCGCCCCGCTGGTGACGGCCCCTACCACCTGACCATCGCACAGGACCGTGTGCCCCTTGCGGAGCACACGGCGGCCGTGGCCGATAAGCCCCACCAGTTTGCGGGGGCGGTCGTTCTCGGCCGCCCGGAGGAGCGCGGCGCGGCCGACGAAGTCGCCGTCCTTCTCGAACTTGACGACGCGGCCCTGGCCGGCGTCGAAGGGGGTGGTCTCGGCGCTGAGCTCGTTGCCGTAGAGCGGCATGCCGGCTTCCAGGCGCAGCGTGTCGCGCGCGGAGAGCCCGGCCGGGGTCAGCCCGTACGGTTCGCCGCTCTTGACCAGCGCGTCCCAGATGTGCAGGGCCTCGGTGCCGGGCTCGACGAAGATCTCGAAACCGTCCTCACCGGTGTAGCCGGTGCGGGCCAGGAGCACCGGGCGGCCCGCGACAGTGTGCCGGTAGCCGGCGTAGTACCTGATCTCGGACAGGTCGGCGTCGGTGAGCGGGGCCAGGATCCGAACGGCCTCGGGGCCCTGCACCGCGATGAGGGCGTAGTCGGCGGAGCGGTCGTCCACCCGGGCATCGAAGCCGGCGGCGCGTTCGGTGAGCGCGGCGAGGACGGTGCCCTGGTTGGCGGCGTTGGCGACGACGAGGTAGTCGTCCTCGGCCAGCCGGTAGACGATCAGGTCGTCGAGGACCCCGCCGTCCTCGGCGGTGATCATGGTGTAGCGGGCGCGGCCCACCTTGACCTTCGACAGGTGCCCCACCAGCGCGTAGTCGAGGAGGTCGGCGGCCTGCGGCCCGGTGATGTGGATCTCGCCCATGTGCGAGAGGTCGAACAGGCCTGCGGTTTTGCGCACGGCCTTGTGTTCAGCGGTCTCGCTGCCGTAGCGCAGCGGCATGAGCCAGCCCGCGAAGTCGACCAGGTTCGCTCCGAGCTGCTGGTGGACCTCGTAGAGCGGTGTCCTGCGCGGGGACGGAGCCGCCTCGCTGCCAAGCGCTGTCATGGGCACTCCCGAGAGGATGGACGTCGTGTCGACAAGGCGCTGCCATCCTCCCCCTCTGTCATCTGTGCCTGAGAGCTTCACCGCGCGCTACGCGACTTGCACCTTCGGCGAGGGGCGCGGACGCCCCTGCTTTCCAGAGTGGTCTCACCCGTACGGTCCGCTGCGCCTGAGAGGTTCTCTGGGGAGGAATTGCTCCTTCGGCGTCCCGCGCTGGCTGCGCGGACACTCTCCCGTACGGGGTCGGTGACTGCCAATCAGCCTAGCAGCGCCCGCCCAACCGGCCCAGATGGTGCCCCCGGAACTTGGGCCGCTGCCCCGCTGAGCTTGCGCAAACCGGTCCCTCCCCAGTGGAAACGGTCCCGGTTTCGTCACCCCGCTGGGTTTCGGTAGTGAAGACGAGTCCCCCCACATGCGTGGGGCGCGGACACAAGCCCGCACCGTTTCACGGTGCGGGTTCGGATCACCCCCACGTGCGTGGGGGTGATCCCGCGTGGAACGCGGTCATGGCCAAGGTCGAAGACCAAGCCCCACGCACGTGGGGGTGGTCGACCATCCAGCGCTGCTATCGTCACCCGACGACTACGGTTCCCGTCACGTCTCCGAATTCCGTCGATCTTGACGAAATCGTTCCTTCACCAGCGGAAATAGCAACGATTTGCTCAAGATCGGCATGGTGCTGCCCGAGGGATTAAAGGTCGCGGCGCTTGACCGTGTCGAGGAAAGCGCGCCACTCGGCTAAGGGGAAGACCAGTGCGCCGAGGTCCCGGTGTTTGGTGTCGCGGATGGCGGCGCCTGCTTCCCAGTTGGCCACCTCGACGCAGTGACTCTCGGTCGCGCTGTAGGAGGATTTACGAAATTCCATTTCAGACCTCTTTCAGCAGCTTCTTGAGAGACTTGATTGTCTCAGCCTCACTGAGCGCTGAACGCATGAGGGATGCGAAGACCTTGCGGTAGTCATCGAGTTCCTGGGGCTTTTCGAGGAAGGTTCCTCCGGTTCTGCCTTCCATGTAGACGAGGGAGGGATCGAGTTCGTCCGCGTAGTCCAGGATGACGAAGCCCGATCCCATTGAGGCATGAAGGCCAGTGCTGAGTGGGAGTATTTGGAGGGTGATCCAGTTAAGCCCTTCTCCCAGTTCGATGAGACGGGCGAGCTGAGGTTTGGCTACATCGGGCTCGTGGGTCAACCGCAGCAGTGCGCTCTCGTCCAGGACCGCCAGGACTTCAAGGTCGCCCTGAAGCAGACGCCGAGTTCGGCGCCGAGGGGGTGCTGCTGGACGCCTGGGCCCAGGTGCACATCAGCGAGCACGTGCGCGCCGGCTCGCGCGTCGACCAGGTCCAGGGCCAGGCCGCCCAGATCCGCGCTTATGCGCCGCTGCTGCTCCCCGAGCCTTACCAGACTCAGGCCTATGCCCGCGCGCTGAACGCCATCGAACGCCCGATGGAGCCGCGCTACCTCACCCGGGACCGGCCCCGCTTGGTGGGGCTGATGGCCACCGGGTCGGGGCCGCCGTTCCACTGCCTGGTGCTGGACGAGAGCGCACTGCACCGCAGGGTCGCCAACCCCGAGGTGATGGCCGAACAACTGGCCCACCTGCACAAGCTGGCCCAGGCCGGCCACATCACCGTGCCCCTCATCCCCGCCGGCGGTGCCCACCCCGGGCTGCGCGGCGCGTTCTGGACGCTGTCCTTCTCGCCCCGCCCTGGCCTACACCCCGCCCCCGCGCGGGCCCGGCCACCTGGTCACCGACGCCACCCGCATCAAGGGCTACGTGGACCTGTTCGCCACCCTGCAGGGCACCGCCCTGCCCGCCGATGCCTCCCTGGCCTTGCTGGAGCAGGCCATCGACCGGGACCGCCCCCGCCCGGCCCTCACCACCGGCGCTACCGGAAGCACCGCCACCGCGGCCGCTTTCGGCCACACCGTCCAGGTCCGGGCCACTACCGACTAACAAACTCCGCCCAGCAGGCGTCACACAAGACAGGAAGACTCTGGCGGGTGCCGGAAACACCCCCAGAGCACGGCCAGCAACCGGATTCCTTGGAAGAACGGAGTTGCCGACATGGCCATTGTGCCGCACACCGCGATCATCTCGTCCATCCTCGGAGTCGCCGCTGGGCCCCGGTGGACGCCGCGTATCTACCCCGGTCAGCTGGCCCAGACCTCTCGGCTGCGCGCCGACCTGCGCGCCGATCTCGCCGGGTTCGGCGCCGACCTGGTGGAGGCGGCCGTGCTGTGCGCCAGCGAGGCCTTCGCCAACGCCGTCGAGCACACCCGCTCCGGCGGGCCCGGCGGCCGGGTGGTGCGCGCCCTCCACGTACCCGCCCCGGGCAGGGTGCGGCTGGTGATCGTCGACGACGGCGCAACGGCCACCGCGCCGCGGGTCCCGCGCCAGCGCACCGCGCGGGAGTGGGAAACCGCCGAGCACGGGCGCGGCCTGCTGCTCATCGACAACCTCGCCTCAGCCTGGGGCGGCTACCCCGTCGTGCCGTTCCCGTTCTGCGCCGACCTGGGCACCGCCGTATGGGCCGAGTTCGCAACCGGGGAAGTCCTTCGATGACCGCGCCCGTTCTCCATCCGCGCGAGTGAGCCCCGATCGACTCCCGGTGATCTTGAGCGTTCCGCGCTCGGAAGGAACGCTTCCCTCAAGACCGCCGGGGCTCAGTCGGCCGGTTCGGCCCGGCTCTCGCGCAGCGTGGCGAGTGCGGGCGGGAAACGGAAGCGGGTGTGCGCATGGCGGGCGGACCTTGCGTGTGCTCGGGAGTCGGCTAACCGGCGGGCGAGGGCGGCCGGCTTCCGCCGGGTTGCAGGGCGAGGACCGCGATGTCGTCGTGCGGACCGTCGTCGAGCCACTCCTCGACGACCTGCTCGATCCGCTCCGGGACCGTCGCGGCGGGCATGCCCGCGCAGTCCGCGAGCAGCCGGGCCAGCCGCTCCTCGCCGAACATCTCCCCGTCGAGGAGGCCGCTGCGGGCCTCGGTGACCCCGTCGCTGTACAGCAGGAGCGACTCGCCGGGGTGGACGGTGAAACTCACGCTGTCGAACACCGCGTCGCCGATCGCGCCCACGAACATTCCGGACAGCTCGATCTCCTCGACCGTGCCGTCGGCGCGCAGCAGCAGCGGAGGCGGGTGCCCGCCCGCCGCCATCTCCACCCGCAGGCCGCCGTCGCCGAGCCGCGCGGCGCGGCCGAGCACCACGGTGCTGAACTCCTCGATCCCTGTCCTGAGCAGGACCTCGTTGAGCAGCTCCAGGAGCCGCAGCGGGCGCCGTTCCAGCAGCCGGAGCGCGCGCACCGACTGGCGGACCATGCCGGTCAGCACCGCGGCGTCGATGCCCTTGCCGGACACGTCGCCGAAGAGGAACTCGATACCGTCCTCGGCTTCGGCGACCTCGTAGTAGTCGCCGCCGATCAGGTCGGTCTCGCGCGCGGACCGGTAGGCGGAGCCGAGCCCGATCCCCTCCAGGTCCGGGAGCGGGGCGGGGACCAGGGCCGACTTGAGCGTGTCCGCGGTGCGCGACTGCTCCTGGTACAGCGTCGCCGCACTGACCGCGATGCCGACCCGCTCGGCGTACTCGGTCAATACCTCGGTCTCGGCTCCGGTGAACCCGGGGTCACCGGAGCCCCGCGCGAACAGCAGGGCGCCGATGGTCCCGGTCACCCCGTGTACGGGGACGGCGAGCATCGGCCCGAGGCCGCCCGGCGGCGCGGGCAGCACCTTCTCCGGCTCCGTGCCGAAATCGCCCGGCCGGAGCTCGATCCGGCCCTCGTAGCCGCCGGCGAGGTCCGACAGCCAATCCGTGCCGGCGACGGCGGCGGCGTCCCAGTACCCGGCGGTGGTGGTGTCGAGAGCGGGCGGGCCCGTGCCGGGAGCGGCGCTCGCGCAGGTCCAGTCGGCACCGCCCTCGGGCCTCAGTGCGACGTGGCAGCACGCGCCGGCCAGCCGGGGTACCGGCAGCCGGGCCGCCAGGCGCGTGACCCGGCCAAGCTGCAGGGAGGCGCTGAGCTGCCGGGCGGCCTCGTTGAGGAACTCCATGCGGAGGGCGCAGGCGTCCCGCTCGGCCTCGGGCCGGGACAGGTGCCAGACCATGCCGTCGTGCAAGCGCGTGATGCGCGCGGACACCGCGGTGCCGTCCGGGGTTCTGTACCGGCCCCTGCCCGCCCCTTGAGCAGGGGTGTCGCCGCCGGGGGCCGCGGTGAGGAACGGGGCGATGTCCGAGCCGGGCTCCAGTCCGGGCAGCAGATCGCGGGCGGTGCCGTGCAGCGAGCGCACCAGACCGCCGAGGTCGGTGATCACCACGGCCTCGGACACCCCGTCGAGGGCGGCGGCCAGCGCCGTCCACGACGGAGGCCGCGGGCCGTGCCCGCGCGGCTCCGGCGGACGGCGGCTGTTGGCGTCGCGGAGGGGCACGGCGTCAGTGAAATCGGAGAGCACCGGGATTCCCTAGGTCATCGGGTGGCGCAGTATGTTCGCACGCGGTTCTCGTCATCGGTGGTGTATCAGGAGTCACTGAAGGACGGCTGAGTCTGCGCGAGGCCGCCGACACGGGTCCACGGCCAGATGCGGGTGGATACGAGAAGAACCCGCCGTCTCTGCACTAAACGAACATATCCGATGGTCAGGCGACTATGAGAAGCATCGTCCTGAGAGGGGCGGGCCTTCCCATCGCCGGAAAGGCCCGGATCTCCGCGAGACCGGGGTAGCCGGTGCCGGGTGTCAGGCGGTCTTGCGCCGCTGGCGGACGGCCTCGGCCAGCCCGGCCAGCACTTCCTCGGTGGTCTCCCAGCTCATGCACTTGTCGGTGATGCTCTGCCCGTAGGTGAGCCGGGACGGCTCGGTGAGCTTCTGCGCGCCCTCGACCAGGTAGCTCTCCAGCATGACACCGACGATGCCCTGCTGCCCGTCGGTGATCTGGGCCGCGACGGACTCGACGACGGCGGGCTGGCGCTTGTGGTCCTTGCCGCTGTTGGCGTGGCTGGCGTCGATCATCAGCCGGCGGGGCAGGCCGGACCCCTTGATGACCTCCAGCGCGGCGTCCACGTTGCCGGTGTCGAAGTTCGGGCCGGAGCGCCCGCCGCGCAGGATCACGTGGCAGTCGGGGTTGCCCCGGGTGACGACGACGGAGCCGGCGCCGGCCGGGTCGACGCCGAAGAAGGTGTGCGAGGCGGCGGCCGCGCCGCAGGCGTCCACGGCCACCTGGACGTCGCCGTCGGTGCCGTTCTTGAAGCCCACCGGCATGCTCAGGCCGCTGCCGAGTTGGCGGTGCACCTGGCTCTCGGTGGTGCGGGCCCCGATGGCGCCCCAGGTGACTGCGTCGGCGATGTACTGCGGGGTGATCGGGTCGAGGAACTCGGTTCCGGCCGGGATGCCGAGGGAGCCGATGTCGAGCAGCAGCTTGCGCGCGGTGCGCAGGCCGCGGTGCACGTCGTAGCTGTCGTCCAGACCGGGGTCGTTGATCAGGCCCTTCCAGCCGAGCGTGGTGCGGGGCTTCTCGAAGTACACCCGCATGACGACACACAGGTCGCTGCTGACGGAGGGGACGAGGTTCCGCAGCCGCTCGGCGTACTCGATCGCGGCGGCGGTGTCGTGGACGGAGCACGGCCCGACGACGACCAGCAGCCGGTCGTCGTCGCCGTCGAGCACCCGCTTGACCTCGGCCCGGGCGTCCTCAACCAGTGCGGCGCGCTCCGGTCCCATGGGCAGTTCGGCGAGGATGTCCTGCGGCGCCACTAACGGCTGGTAGCTGTCGACCCGTGTGTCGTTGGTACTCGGCATGTCCGTTCCCATTTCCCTCTCCGAGGCGGCTCACCTGAACACTAAGCGATCATGCACGGTGGGCTTCCCGGGATCCCGTGCCTGGGTACACATCACCGTGGGGAGAGGGCGAACGGCGGGACAGGCCGTGAGCGGGCCGTTCCGCCCCGGGGATCACTCCTTGAGGCCCGGGAAGTCTTCCTCCCAGTACTCGTCGGCGTTGCGGGCGCCGTCGTCCACCGCGCCGCGCTCGTTCTCGCCGGCGCGCAGCTCCACGCGGCGGATCTTACCGGAGATCGTCTTTGGCAGGGCGGTGAACTCCAGACGACGGACCCGCTTGTAGGGGGCGAGGTTCTCCCGTGCGTAGGCCAGGATGGCGTGGGCGACGTCGGCGCTGGGGACGACGCCTTCGGCCAGGGTGACGTAGGCCTTGGGCACGCTGAGCCGCACCGGGTCGGGAGAGGGGACCACGGCGGCCTCGGCGACGGCCTCGTGCTCGATGAGGACGCTCTCCAGCTCGAACGGGGAGATGCGGTAGTCGGAGGCCTTGAACACATCGTCGGCGCGGCCGATGTAGGTGATGTAGCCGTCGGCGTCGCGGGAGGCGACGTCCCCGGTGTGGTACCGGCCGTTGCGCATGACGTCCTTGGTGCGCTCCTCGCTGTCGCGGTAGCCGGTCATCAGCCCCAGCGGGGCCTCGTCCAGGTCCAGGCAGAGCTCGCCCTGCTCCGCGAGCTCGCCGGTGACCGGGTCCTCCAGCACGACGGTGTATCCGGGCATCTCCCGGCCCATCGAGCCCGGGCGGACCTCCTGGCCGGGCCCGTTGCCGACCTGGAGAGTGGTCTCGGTCTGGCCGAACCCGTCGCGCACGGTGATTCCCCAGGCGCGTCGCACCTGCTCGATGACCTCGGGGTTGAGCGGCTCGCCCGCGGCGACGGCCTCCCGGACGGGGACGTCCCACCGGCCCGGGTCGGCCTGGAGCAGCATCCGCCACACGGTCGGCGGGGCGCAGAAGGTGTCGACGCCGCAGTCGGTGATCCGGTCCAGCAGGCGGGCGGCGTCGAACTGGGTCTGGTTCACCACCAGCACCGTGGCCTGGGCGTTCCAGGGGGCGAAGACGCTGCTGTAGGCGTGCTTGGCCCAGCCGGAGGAAGAGATGTTGAGGTGGACGTCACCCGGGCGGATGCCCACCCAGTACATCGTCGACAGGTGCCCCACCGGATAGGAGAGGTGGGTGTGCTCCACGAGCTTGGGCTGGGCGGTGGTCCCCGATGTGAAGTAGAGCAGCAGCGGGTCGTCGCCGCGGGTGGGCCCGTCCGGGGCGAAGTCCAGCCGGCGTGCTCGGAGTCGGAGTAGGGCAGCCAGCCCTCCATGTACCCGACGGAGATGCGGGTCCAGTGCCCGTGCAGCCCCTCGAACTTCGGTTCGTCCACCGCGTTGGCGATCACGTGGGCGACGCTGCCGCGCTCGATCCGGTCGGCGATGTCGGTGCGGGTCAGCAGGGGAGTCGCGGGGATGATCACCGCACCCAGTTTGATCGCGGCGAGTGTGGTCTCCCACAGCTCGACCTGGTTGCCCAGCATCATCAGTATCCGGTCGTGGCGGCGCACCCCTTGGGCGTGCAGCCAGTTGGCGACCTGGCCGGAACGTTCGGCGAGCTCGCGGTAGGTCATCCGGGCCTCGGAGCCGTCCTCGTCGATGATCCACAGGGCGAGACGGTCGGGGTGTTCATCCGCGGCGACATCGAAGTGGTCGAGTGCCCAGTTGAACTGTTCGGGGCGCGGCCAGGCGAACTCGCCGCGGGCTCGGCCCTGGTCCTCGCGGTGCTCCAGCAGCAGGTCGCGGGCGGAACGGAATGTCCGGGTCGCCGTGCTCGACATGGGTGACCACCTCCGCGTTGACGCCATGACGCGGGATCACCTACCCATGATCGCCCGATGTCATCGCACCTTTCCGGGCACGGCCGCCGGCGGAGCGGCCGCCGGGGCCGCCGAGTCGCCGCGAACCAGGATGGTCCGCCTCGCCGAGCATGTCTAGGATTGGCCCGATGGACGAGTTGCAGGGGGACCAGGGCGCGTGGCGTTTCGACGGCCGGACGGTCCTGGTGCGCTACCACACCCGCCGGGGTACGCCCGCCCTGCTCCGGGCGCTGGGCGAGTGCCGGGTCCCCATGGACGCGGTGCGGGCCGTGGAGTTCCAGCGCGGCGACAGGAAGGCCGGCTGGCGGCTGCGGCTGCGCCTGGTCGAGGGCGCGGATCCCTACAGCGCGGTCACGGCGTTCCCCGACGACGACAGCGACCCCTTCTCGCTGACCGGACCGGCCGATTCCGAGCTGATCGCCGAGTACTTCTCCGAGCAGATCGGCCTCGCCGTCCCGGACGGGGAGGCGGACTCCGAAGGCCGGGCGGACCCCGCGGAGGCGGCGCGCGGGCTCGTCCTGCGGCTGCCGCTGCGGATCCGCACCGCCGAGGGCAGCGCCTCCTTCGACGGCCGGACCGTGCGGCTGCGGTGGGACGGGGTGCTGGCCGGGAGCGCCAAAGGACACGAGCGGACGCGGGATTTCGCGGCCGAGGACATCGCGAAGGTCGAGTGGGAGCCGCAGATCGGCCTTGAGGTGGGGTTCCTGCGGCTCGTTGTGCGGGGCAGGCCTGCCGAACGCCCGGCCGACCCCGAAGAGGATCTCACCTGCCTGTGCAGCCACGGCGGTAAGGGCCAGGCGCACACGTTCATGATGGCCGCGGCCATCACCGCCTACTTACGGCCAGGGGGCGGGACGGAACCCCCTGCGGTCACCGCCGCGAACGCCGGTGACGACGGCCGGCTCGTCTACGACCGGATCCGGGAGCTCGGCCGGTTACACAAGGAGGGGCTGCTCACCGACGAGGAGTTCACCTTCAAGAAGACCGAACTCCTGCGCCGGCTCTGACCGGGCCTTCTCGGTCAGAGCCACCCGCGTTTTCCGACACCACTGGCTACGAATGCGAAGAAGGGCAGTCTTTTTCATGCGCACGCTGTATCCGCCCATCGAGCCCTACGACTCCGGGATGCTTGATGTCGGCGATGGGCACCGGATCTACTGGGAGCTCTGCGGCAACCCGGACGGCAAACCCGTGGTGTTCCTGCACGGAGGTCCCGGGGGCGGCTGCAGTCCGGACCACCGGCGGCTGTTCGACCCGGAGCGCTACCGGATCCTGCTGTTCGACCAGCGCAACTGCGGGCGCAGCACCCCCCACGCCAGCGGCATGGACGTCGAGCTGTCCACGAACACCACATGGGCGCTGGTCCAGGACATGGAGCGGCTGCGCACCATGATCGGCGTCGGCAGGTGGCAGGTCTTCGGCGGTTCCTGGGGGAGCTGCCTGGCACTGGCCTACGCCCAGGAGCACCCGGAGCGGGTGAGCGAGCTGGTGCTGCGCGGCATCTTCACACTGCGCAATGAGGAACTGCGCTGGTTCTACCAGAGCGGGGCCAGCTACCTGTTCCCCGACATCTGGGAGTCCTACCTGGCGCCGATTCCCGAGGAGGAGCGCGACGACCTCATCGGCGCCTACTCCAAGCGGCTGAGCTCCCCCGATCCGCAGGTCCGGCTTGAGGCGGCGCGGGCGTGGAGCGTCTGGGAGGGGTCGACGATCACCCTGCTGCCCGACGAGAAGGTCCGCGCCCAGCACGCCGAGTCCGACTACGCGCTGGCCTTCGCCCGCATCGAGAACCACTACTTCGCGCACGGCGGGTTCCTCGCCCCGGGCCAGCTCATCGAGAACGCCGCCAAACTGCGGTCCATCCCCGGCGTCATCGTCCAGGGGCGTTACGACGTCTGCACCCCGGTCATGACCGCGTTCGAGTTGCACCGCGCCTGGCCCGAGGCGGAGTTCCACCTCGTGGACGACGCCGGGCACGCGTTCAACGAGCCCGGGATCCTGAACCATCTCATCCAGGCCACCGACACCTTCGCGCAGCGCCGGCCCCTCAGCGCCTGACAGCCGCGGCCGCGGCCGCGAGACTGGGACCATGAACGCCGGGCGACGAGTGAGGAGCGCCACATGCGGGTGAACGTCGACTTCGACCTCTGCGAGAGCAACGCGGTGTGCATGGGCATCGAGCCCTCCGTATTCGAGGTGCGCGACGACGACTTCCTGTACGTGCTGCGGGAGGAGCCGCCGGAGGAGTTGCGCGGCGCGGTCGAGGAGGCCGCGCGGATGTGCCCCAAGCAGGCCATCACGATCGAGGGGTGACCCCGGCGGCGGACAGCGCTCCTTCCCAGGTCGTGGTCTCGGCCAAGAGGGGGCGGTAGCGCATGACCTTGGGGGTGGAACGCAGGCCGAGAACCCCGACCAGCACCCCGCCGCGGCCGAAGAACGCGACGAACTTGCGGTCCTCGGGGGACCCGTGCACGATCCGCACGGTGTCGGCGGGGGCGGCCTGCCCGAGCAACTGGATTTTCCGGCCGTACTGGTCGGACCAGAAATAGGGCACCGGGGTGTAGGCCTGCCGGGTTCCCTCCCCCGCGAGGAGGTTGCGCGCCGCCGCGGCGGCCTGTTCGCCGGCGTTGGTCCAGTGCTCCAGCCGGATCCGGCCGCCGTAGCGAGGGTGCGGCCAGTTCGCGAGGTCGCCGGCCGCGTAGACGCCGGGCACCGAGGTCTGGCAGAACGCGTCGCAGAGGACGCCGCCGTCGCCGGCCAGCCGCACCCCGGAGCCGCGCAGCCACTCGGTGTTCAGCTCGACGCCCAGCCCGGCGACCACCAGCGACGCGTCCACGGCGGTGCCGTCGTCCAGCCGCACCCGCTCGACGTGCCCGGAGCCCTCGAAGCCGCTGACTCCGACACCGAGCCGCAGGTCCACCCCGTGGTCGCGGTGGAGCTCGGTGAGGACCTCCCCGATGCGCGGGTCGACGACGCGGGTGAGCGGGGTCGGTGCCGCCTCGATGAGGGTCACCTCCAGCCCGGCCGTGCGCGCGCTCGCGGCCACCTCCGCGCCGATGAAGCCCGCACCGACCACCACGACGCTCCCGTGCTCGCCGAAGGCCGCGCGCACCGCCTCGGCGTCCTCGATCGTGCGCAGCACGTGCACGCCCTTCAGGTCGGTTCCGGGGCGGCGGGCCCGGGCGCCGGTGGCGATGATGAGGCCGTCGTAGCCGACCGCCGCCCCGCCGTCGAGTTCCACCGCGCGGTCCGCCGGGCGCAGCCGGGCCGCGCGCTGCCCGAGCCGCAGGTCGAGTTGGAGGCGTCGAGGTCGGCGTCGTCGCGCAGCGGCAGACTCTTCTCCGAGCCTTGCCGGTGAGGATCTCCTTCGACAACGGGGGACGGGAGTAGGGGCGGTGGGGCTCCTCCCCGATCAGCGTGAGCCCGCCGTCGAACCCGGCTTCGCGCAGCGCTTCCGCGGCGTGCAGCCCGGCCATGCCGGCACCGGCGATGACGACGTCGCGCATTTTCCGGTCCCCTCTCCCGCGTTCGCTTCTAGTAGATCGGACGGACACCCCCCACCGGCTCCCCGCCGCCCAGGACGTCCACGCTCAGCATGCCCGATACCGGGGTGATGTCGACTCCGAGAGCCTCCAGCGCGGTCAGTCCGGCCATAGCGCGGGAACGCTGCTGGGCGTCGCCGTCGCTGATCTTCACCGCGACGGTCTCGCCGGCCGGAGCGGCCAGGACGAGTACGCCCTCGGCGCCGATCTTGGAGACCAGTCCGGGCAGGCCGCGCATGAGCAGCGTGTCGGTGCGGTCCTCGCCGGCCACGTACTCGGGGAAGTCCCGCATGGCCCGTAGCACCGCCGCCTCGGGGGAGCTTTCCGGCGCGAGGACCATCGCCTGCAGTCCGCGGGCCAGGCCGAGCAGGCTGACCGCCATCTGCGGCGCACCGCAGCCGTCGGTGGCCGTGTGCGCGACGGGTTCGCCGCACAGCTCCTCGACGGTCTCGCGGACCATGGCCTGGAGCGGGTGGGCGGGATGGAGGTAGTCGTCGACGTCCCAGCCCTGCCGGACGCAGGCGGTCAGCATCGCGGCGTGCTTGCCCGAGCAGTTCATCAGCAACCTGCCCGGCTTCCCGCCTGCGCGCAGCAGCGCCCTGCGCGCCCGCGATCCCATCGGCCAGTCCGCGGGGCAGCCCAGCGACCCGGCGGTGAGCCCGATGTCGGCGAGTATCTTCTCGACAGCGGCGACGTGGATCCCCTGCCCGTTGTGGCTGCCCGCGGCGACGGCGAGCTCGGGGCCCGTGATGTCGGCTCCGGCCCGCAGCGCGGCCAGGGCCTGGAAGGGTTTCGCGGCGGATCGGGGGAACATCGGGTCGTCGACCGTGCCGCGGATGTAGCCGACCCCGCCCGCCGCCGAGAGCCCGACAGCGGCACCGTAGTGCACGCCCTCGCGGAAGCCGCAGCGGACCACCTCGGCCAGGGGGACGTAGTGGGGCGGCGGAGTCTCTGGCATCGGGCCTCCTGGCGGGGTTTGCGGCGTTCGCCGCCGGGTGTACGGATTCGTCCTGCGGGTCGGCAAGGAGAATAAACGTTCCGAAGACCGGTCCTCTTCCGCGGGCGGGGGTTCGGGCGGGCGCGGCGGATCAGTGGATAGGGTCGATTACGGGGGGCGGGTCTGCGCACCGCGAAACCGACGGTCCGGTCGATGGGGACCTCCAGCGGCGCAGACCCCCGGTTTCGGCCAGCTGGAGGACCTCAAGAGACGGGGGATGACGTGCTGGACGAGGGGCGCCCCGGCGACGGGGCACTCCGCATGGGGGCCCTCACCCGGCGCCGGTACGGCCGCCGGGCGAGGGAACTCGACTACGCCGTGATCGGCGTGCGGACAACGGGACCGGCCGCGGACGCCCGGGTGTGCGAGATCGCGGTGGTGCGGATGCGCGGCGACGGGGCGGTGACGCGCGAGTTCAGCACGCTTGTCGACCCGCGGGTATCGGTCACCTGGAGCGGGGCGCACGGCATCGGACGCAGCGACGTCATAGGCGCGCCCAGCGTGGCCGAACTCGTGCCCGACGTGGCGGAACTGTTCTCCGAGGCGGTGGTGGCGGGCCACGGGCTCGCCACCACAGCGCGGTTCCTCGACTCCGAGTTCCTGCCGGCCGGGCTTCCCAAGAGCCTGCCCGGCCTGTGCACCCTGCTGACCCTGCGTTCCCAGGTGGAGCTGGAGGAGTATTCGCTGGCCCGCGCCAGCTACGTGCTGAACGGGCGGTGGCCCACGGCCCGCCATTCCGCGCTCGGCGACGCGCGCGCCTGCGCCCGGCTGCTGGCCGAGCTGCTGTGGAACGCGGCCGGTGAGCTTCGCTACACCGGGCCCGAGCCGGGTGCGCTCGGGGAGCCGGCCCGCTCCGGACCGCCGGGCCGCGCGCAGGGTGAACGACACGGCTCTCCTCGCG
>NZ_LAJC01000087.1 GCF_000981225.1 Allosalinactinospora lopnorensis | reverse complement strand
CCCCGAACGGGGGCGCCGCCACGCCGTGTGCACGGTGGGCGAGCTCCGGCCGGGGCAACGCCGCATCGTCGAGGTGGACGGGCGCAGCATCGGTGTGTTCAACGTTGGCGGCAGCTACTACGCCCTGCGCAACGGCTGCCCGCACAAGGGCGGAGCGCTGTGCGAGGGGCCGGTCTGCGGAACCACGCTCCCCACGGAAGACAGGTCGTTCGTCTACGGCCGTGACGGCGAGATCGTGCGCTGCGCCTGGCACGGCTGGGAGTTCGACATCACGACCGGCGCGGCCATCGCCGATCCCGCGGTCCGCGCCCGAACCTACCCGGTCGTCGTCGAGGACGGCCAGGTCATGGTCATCCTTTGAGGTTCCCTGAGAAGACCGCGCGCGGCCGCCCAGAGCGTTCTCGTTCGCCGGTGAGCGACGGACTCCGGGTGGCCGACAGCTCGCCATCGACGAAGAGGCCCGCACGGGACGAGCGCCCTTGGTCCGTCTCAGTGTGCGTGCGGCACGTAGCCCAGCCTGGCGCTGATCTCCGCGGCGGCCGTGCGCGCGGCCGCCGCCAACTCCGCGAGCTTGTCCTCCGACAGACGGTACTCGGGGCCCGACACGGTCAGGGCCGCGACGCACAACCCCATGTGATCACGGACCGGAACGGTGACACCGTTCAGTCCCGGCTCCAGGTCGCCGACTGAGAAGGCCCAGCCCCGGGAGCGGACCGCATCGAGTTCCGTGCGCAACCTCGCGGACAAGCGCTGGTCCCCGGGAGAGGCGCTGCCGAACGCGAGCAGCACCTTTCCGTCCGAGCATTCTTCGGGTGCCGCTCGCCGACCGGTCCACCGGCGCGCCCCCACCAAGTGGGTTCCGTCGACCTGTGCGATGTTGAGGGTCTCGCCGTTGTCCAGCACCGACAGCACAACGGTCTCGCCGGTCTCGCGGGCGAGCCGCACCATCGCTTCCCGCGCGTCGACCACGAGATCGCGGGAAGCCATGGCGAGCATGCCCAATCGGCCGATCTCCGGGCCCAGCCGGAAGGCATCACCGCCGGGTGCGCGTTCGAGGAACCCGCGGTCGGCGAGGGTCGCCGCGAACCGCGACGCGTTGCTCCGGTGCAGACCCAGCCGGGAAGCCAGCGCGCTTACGGTGAGCTCCTGACCGGGGCGCTCGAACGCCTGTAGTAGTTGCAGCGCGCGGTCGACTGTTTCCAGTTTCCTCATCGCGCCTCGAGCGCTCCCTGTCGACTCGGTTCGCCCACGGGACGGCGTTGGAGTTGCCAGTGTAGCCGCACGGAGCTGTCCAGCGAGGATACTGGGCGCGGGGACTCCGGCGCCCACGGGCTCGTCCACTGGTGACCTGTACTGGGTTTTGTAGAGCCCGTGGTGTGTGCCGCGTTCTCCCAGCGCACATGCTGTTTCCTGTTGCCCTGTGTCATTCCGTACCGCCCGCGTCCAGAACAACCGAGCACACACGGAGCGCACAGACAACAGCGGGATCCCATTGCGACCGCTTTCTTTCCGCTGCAAGACCGGTTTGGTGTGCTGCGGTTGGCGTCAGAGCCGATACGCACCAACCGGAAAACAGCGATCGAAAGATGGATACAGAGAGGCCGCCGAGGGTTCATGGACGATGCTTCCTCCGTGGAGAGCGGCGATGTCGGTGCGGAGCGCATCATGCTCTCCGGTGACTCCGCCACCACGGTGGCAGCGGCGACCGGACTTGGCGGTACCGGCTCTGGGGACATCTGGAACCCTGCGAGGGCGGCTTGGATTCTGTCGGTCTCTACGGCAGGCTGCGCGGTACTTCGGCCTCCGGCCCCGGCGAGAGCGGACGACACTTCTACCGCGGTCACCTCCTTGGGGCCTCGGTGCCCTTCTGGGAGGCGGTTCTCTCACCGCCTGTGTAGCCGGGCGGCGCGCGGACGCGTCCGTGCAACGTCACCGAAACGTCGCGTGCCGTACCTTCGCTGACAACCGCCCATCCACCCCCATGGGAGGCGACTCCTGTGAGGCTCGCATCGCCGCACTCCTCGGGCGCGGCCTCGGTGGAGGACCCCGCTCAGCCGTGTACCTACCTCGGCTTTCCCTGTGGTTTACGACACAGAAACAATCTAGGCTGGGTCGTAAGCGCCGGACCCGCGCGAGCAGGGCCGCGATGTGCCTGTGCCGTACTGAATAAGGCAGAGAAGCCAGGACCCACCATGGCTACCACCGATGCTCTACTGGGACGGGGGCAGGTGCCGGGATGCGCCAGCGGGCGGCGCGGGCCGGCGGGGAGGACCGGCGTGTCCTTCAACGGAGCCGGATACGAACGGCGTCTCCGTGACGATCCGCCCTCAGGAGGGTCAGCAACCATGCCAGAGCAGGAGATCGCTTCCTTCCCGCACACCGCCTCTGGTGTGTTCCGCCGGCCCGCCGCACCGCGCGTCGGCCCTCATGGTGAAAAGCGTCCTGCCCTGGCCAAGTTCCACGCCCCCGAGATCGTCTTCGGCGTGGAGGCGCTGGCCGAGCTCGGTCACTCGGCGCTCCGCGTCGGTGCTCGACGCCCCTTCCTCGTCACCGACCCGGGAATTGTGGCGGCCGGCTGGGTCGACGAGGCCGTCTCCCACCTCGCTGACGTCGGGCTCCGCCCTACCGTGCACCACGATCTGACGCCCAACCCCAAGGACCACGAGATCCAGGCCGCGTATGAGCGGTACGTCGATGTGGGCAGCGATGTGATCATCGGGGTCGGGGGCGGTTCCTGCATCGACGCGGCCAAGGGTGTCGCGATCCTCTCCGCGAACGGCGGCCACATCTTGTCCTACGAAGGCCTGGACAGGGTGGTCAACCCGATCCCGCCGCTGGTCATGGCGCCCTCCACCTCGGGTTCGGGCGCCGACGTCTCGCAGTTCTGCGTGGTCACCGACACCGAGAACGCGACGAAGGTGACGATTATCAGCCGTACTCTCGTCCCGGAAATCTCGATCGTCGACCCCCGGCTGCTGACGACGATGCCCGACTGGCTCAACGCGGCCACGGGCCTGGACGCGCTCACTCACGCGGTCGAGGCGTTCGTCTCCCTGGCGCACAACCCCCTCACCGATCACCACGCCCTGCACGCGGTCCAGTTGGTCACCCAGAACCTGCTGCACACACTGCTCGATCCGCAACTCGGCGAGCCGCGTAGCGCCATGGCACAGGGCGCGTTGGAGGCCGGCATGGCGTTCACCAACGCGATCCTCGGTGCCACCCACGCCATGAGCCACCAGGTGGGCGGCCTTCTCGACGCCCCGCACGGCGTGATCAACGGGGTGCTGCTGCCACACGTCATCCGTTTCAACGCCGAAGGCGACCCCATCCGGTACGTGCCGCTCGCGGCGGCCGCGGGCATCGATGTCGACGGTCGGCCGGCCCGCGAGGTCGCCGAGGACTTCGCGCAGTGTGTCAGGGAACTCGCCGACTCGGTGGGGGTCCCCAAGGGCCTGGCCACGCTCGGGGTCGGCGAACACAACGTCGGGCACCTCGCCCGCACGACGATGAAGGACGCATGCCTGGCGACCAACCCGCGCAATGCCGACCAGGCCGAGATCGAGGCGCTGTTTCGCGAGGCGATGTGAGGGGGCGCCGTGTCCGGCCGGGAAACGTTCACCACAGAGGACGAGGGCGCCACGCTCGGCGCACTGACTGGTGTGCGGTCGAGCAAGCGCTCCTTCTATCCCGAGTACCGCCGTTCCAACGAGCGTCTGGCGCTCGCGGTGCAGGCGCTCGACGAGATCTCCCGGGCGGTGGTGCGCTCGGCCGAGGGGCCGCGGGCGCTGATCGAGGCGGTGGTGACCACGGCTCAGGAGCACCTGCAGGCTGAGTGGGTGCTCCTCGCGATCGCAGACGGCCCGCTGTACGGTATGCAGCCGGGTTTCCTGCTGGCCACGGACGGTCAACTCATCGACAAGGAAGCGCACCTGCCCGACGAGGTACGCGAGCAGCTCAAGATCATCCGCAAGCGGCCCTGGGAACTCGAATCGGGTGATTCGGAGGCGGGGTGTGTGCGCGCCCTGATGACGCTCGAAGGGGAGCCGGTCGGCGGGTTCGTCGGTCGTCCCGGCCCGGACCTTGAGGTCACCGGCACCGACCAGGCCATCATCCGCGTCCTGGCCAACCAGGCCGCCGTCGCACTGTACAACTCGAACCTCCTGCACACTACGGCGCAGTTGCGGGGCCGCGCAGAGCAGCTCAACGAGGAGGCGTCCCGCCACAACAAGGACCTTGTGGAACGCAACGCCGAACTGCAGGAGGCCCGGAGGCGCCTCACGGCGGCGGTGCAGCGCCAGATCATCGACGACGAGCGGCACCGTATCGCCCGCGAACTGCACGATAGCGTCACTCAGGCGGTTCTCAGCGCCGGTATGACGGTCGAGGTGTGCCGCTCCGAGTTGGCGGCCATGGACGACCCCGCGGCATGGCAGGTGGCGCAGCGGTTGGTCCCGGCCAAGGAACTCACCCAGCAGGCGGTGTACCAGCTCCGGTCGGCGATTTACGCACTGCACCACGGCACGGACGAGGAATCGGCCACGCTGCCGGTGCTGCTCGAACGCCTCTCCCATGTCCACCTCCCCACCGATGTCGATATCGCGGTGCACGTCGAGGGGACGCCGGTTCCGCTGCCGGCCGAGGCCGAGCACTCCCTGCTGCGGCTGACGGGTGAGGCGCTGTTCAACATCGCCGCCCATGCCCGCGCCGATCGTGCCGTGGTGTGCCTGTGCTACGAACCGGACCGGGTGGTGCTCTTGATCGCCGACGACGGCGACGGTGACCCTGCCCAGCTCCGCGAGACGCTGCGGATCGCGAACATGACCGACCTTGACGGCCGCCACCGAGGGTTGAGCAACATGGCCGCCCGGGCGCGCGAGCTCGGCAGTGAGCTGACCATCGGACGTGCCGACCTCGGTGGCGTGCTCATGCGTCTGGAAGCCCCACTACCGCTCCCGGAAGGGGACGCCGATGACTGAGCTCCGAGTATCCACCGGGCCCCCGTCCTGCCAGTCACCCGCACGACCGGGCGCTGCCGGCCGGGAGACCCCGGACCGGCGTGCGCCCGGCACCCGCGAACCGGAGCCCCCCGGAGCGTGGGGGGTGCCCGAGCAGGACGCTTCGCGTGCCGAGCGGCCGGACCTGGTACGGATCGCGCTCGTGGACGACCACGCCATCGTGCGACAGGGGTTGCGGTCCATCCTGGACCGGGAGCAGGACCTCGTTGTCGTGGGGGAGGCGTCGACGGCCGACGAGGCCCTCGCGACCGTCGCGCGCTGCCGCCCCTCGGTGGTACTGCTCGACCTGAAGCTCTCGTCCGGCCGGGACAACGAAGGGCTTTCGCTGTGCGAGCAGCTCACCCGGCGGCACGAAGAAGTGCGGGTGCTGGTCCTGACGACCTTTCTCGACGACAACCTCGTGTTGGACGCCGTCCACCGGGGCGCGCGGGGGTACGTGGTCAAAGACGTCGACACCACCGAGCTGGTCCGGGCGATCCGGGCCGTGGCCAAGCACGAGAGCGCGTTCGACTCGCGTTCGGCCGCCGCGATGGTCCACTCGCTGAACAAGCAGCAGGTGACGCCGGAACTGACCGAACGCGAACTGAAGGTCCTGGGCCTGCTGGCCCGCGGGTTGAGCAACCGGAGCATTGGAGGCCGGCTCTACATCTCCGAGACCACCGTGAAGTTCCACGTCCGCAACATCATGCGCAAGCTCGGTGTCTCCAGCCGTGCCGAAGCCGTATACGAGTCCAGCAAACTGGGCCTGCTCTGACCGTTCCGGTACCCGACCGCATGCCTCCGTTCGCCCGCCTGCGCCCGCGCCGGTCCCGCGGAAGGCGCCCCCGGCCAAACGCGGTGATACGTGCACGCCGCCGAGGCCGGCGAGGCGAAGGGGGCGGCGGCGCGAGTTCAGGACCGGTCCACCACGAGCCAACCGCCGTGGTGCTCGTCGACCCGGTAGGGCAGCCCGCTGCGCTTCCCGAGCCTCTCGAGGTCGTCTGGTGTGAAGGTGCGGACGTGGCCGTAGGCGGCGTTCGGCACGTCCTCGTAGGGGACAGCCACGATCACCCGCCTCCGTGCCAGCCGGAGCGCTTCGTCGACCACTTCCGCTCCGTGCTCAGGTGAGAGGTGCTCCAGCAGGTGCACGACCGTGACCGTGTCAACGGCCCTGTCGGGCAGGGGGACCCGGGCCCCGTCGCAGACCATGGCGCCCATCGGAAGCCCGCGCGCCCGCGCGATCGCGCGCAGCAGCGACACGGTCCCGTCCGCGATGTCCGAGGCGATCACGGAGGTCTCGGGCCGTTCGGCCAGCAGGAGCGCGAGGAAGCCGAAGCACGAGCCGATGTCGAGAACCCGCCCCTCAGGGACGAGGCGGAGCACACGCTCATACACCGGGGCCATCGCGGCGATCGAAGAGTGGCACGGACCGGTGCCGCCGGGCGCCGTACCGAAGGCGTCCCTGATGCGGCGCAGCGTGTTGTCGTAGAACACCGACCACGCCCGCACCGGGTCGTCCACCGTGGAACGGACGATTCCGGTGAAGATCCGCTCGAACACCTCCGCGCCGCTGAGCCATCCGGGGGTGAACAGCTCCTCGGTGAGCATGCCCGCCAGGTCGTTGTCGAGCCGCTCCGGCGGGATGCGGTGGCTGAGCCGGACACGGTGGCCGCTGCGTCGCAGGCAGAAGTGCGGGGTCCGCGCGATGATCGGGGGGCGGCCCGCCTCGGTGGCCGGGCATCTCTCGTGTACCACCATGATCAGGCCGTCGCTGTAGTGTCCCGGTGCCGAATCGGCGAACGGGTCGATCCGGGTGCTGCCCGAGAGCTGCTCGACGCCGCTCACCGCCCGGTCACCTCCGAAGCGAGGGTCATCGACGTCCGCGCCAGCCCCGCCAGGTCGCGGACCACCTCGACCCGGTCGCAGTACTCGGCGTACAGTGGCAGGTCGCAGCGGCCGAGCCCCCATGAGTAGCGGGGTTCCGGCGTCAGCCAGATGGTCTCCCGCACGCGCCGGGTCATCTGGGCGAAACCGTCGATGTTCGGGTCGTTGCCGTTGCCCCGGCCGTCGCCGAGCACGATCAGGGTGGTGCGCCGGTTCAGGGCGTTACCGTGACCGCCGAGGAAGCCGCGCAGCGCGCTGCCGTAGTCGGAGTTGGCGTCGACATCGAGGACGCCGCCAGCGGGCAGCCCGTCGAAGACCAGCCCGAGGGCACGTTCGAGCGGGTGCTCCTCGAACAGGTCGGTGATCTCCACGGTCTCGGCTACGAACGCGAACGTGCGGACCTGGCTGAACAGCGACTGCAGGCCGTGCACCAGGTGCAGGGTGAAACGGGCCGTGCTCCGCACCGACAGCGACACGTCGGTGAGGACCACCAGGCGCGGCTTGTCCTCGGCCTTCATGGTGGTGACCGGCCGGAACGGAACGGCGTCGTAGCGCATGTTGCGCCGCATCGTCCGTCCCGGGTGGACCCGGCCGTGCGGGCTGTTGACGTGCTTGCTGGTGCGCGCGCCCCGAAGGCTGTGCGCGAGCCTGCGCAGCGAGTCCTCCAGCTCCTGGCGTTCCCTCTCGTCGACGCGGTCCACCATGCCGTCCGGGTGCACGGTGCCGGTTTCGGCGCGCTCCAGCTCCGCCAGCGTGCGCAGGTGCCTTCTGAGCATCTCCGGCAGGTTGTCCAGGACGCCGGCCAACCCGCCTCGCGGCTCGGCCCACTGCTGGTCGTCGGGGTCCTCGCCTGTGTCGGTGAGCCAGTCGAGCAGCAGCCGCTCTTCGGCGATGGTCAGGTCGGTGTCGACCCGGTGACCGGTCTGGTGTGCGAGCTGGCCCGGCGCACCCGCGTTGTGCAGGCGCGACGTTTCGATCTGGACGTCGGCCCCGCCGCGGTCCCCTGTTGCGCCCTGCTCTTGGGAGAAGACGATCTCGTCGGTGAGCGAGGCCAGGTCGATCTTGTTGGCCTCCTGGTGCAGGTTGTACTGCTGGGCGAGATCCTTGGGGTCGAAGTAGTCCCGGATGTCCTTGGGGCTGTCGTGGCTGTGGCCTTCCTGGGGTGTCTCGGAGGGCTCCTCGGAGGCGGTGAACGTCTCCAGTTCACCGGTGTCGTCGAGGTCGTCGTGGGCGTGGTCGTGGCCGTGCGACGCCGGCTGCTCGACCACGGGGCGCAGTGCGAAGAACGCGGCGAATACCTCGT
The DNA here is from genome assembly GCF_000981225.1 of Allosalinactinospora lopnorensis. Lineage (GTDB taxonomy): Bacteria > Actinomycetota > Actinomycetes > Streptosporangiales > Streptosporangiaceae > Allosalinactinospora > Allosalinactinospora lopnorensis. Next base: position 11,981 of record NZ_LAJC01000087.1, on the reverse strand, counting down.
CGAATACCTCGTCGTCCCTGCGGTCCTTGACGAGCGCGACACGCAGCGCGTCGCGCAGTACGGCGCGATCGGACAGCACGCCCGGCTGGGACGCGCAGCGCATCGCGTCGGCGGCCTCGGCCACCGAGACCCGCACCCCGCGCAGCCGGAGCAGCCGGACGAAACGGTGCAGACTGGTTTCCATCGTGCGAAGCCCCCAGGCTCGTTGCCGCTACTCAGACGGGACGCTTGCGCGTGTTGGGCGCCCAGGATCGGCTCGCCTGGTCCGCGCTCACCCCGACCGACGGACGCTGCAGCGGGCCACTGGTTCGCGAGCCGTAGTAGCCGTCGTCGTGCCTGCCGGGGAGATCCTTCGCGGTCCGTGTCCGCTCGCCGTCGTCGTCGGCGGGCTCGGGCCGGTCGCGGGGAGGCTCACCGCTGTGCCCGTGCCCGTGCCCGTGCCCGTGCCCGTGCCCGTGCCCGTGGCCATGCCCGTGGCCGTGGCCGTGGCCGTGCGCGTACTCCGGTACGTGCCGGTTCGGATCGCGCAGGTGCGGCAGCGCCTCCCGTGCCCTGTCCAGATCCCGCTCGTACTTCAGCACCACGTTCGCGGTCTCGGCCAGGAGCGTGGCGTCGAGTTGCTCGGCGCCGAGCACCGCCAGCGTGCGGGCCCAGTCGATGGTCTCGGAGATGCTGGGGGCCTTGCGCAGCGGCAGCTCGCGGATCTCGCGCACGATTCCGACGAGCTGCCTGGCGGCGGCCTCCGGGAGGCCGGTCTGCTTGGATTGGATGATCTGCAGTTCCCGGTCCACGTCCGGGTAGTCGAGGAAGAGGTGCAGGCAGCGCCGTTTCAGCGCCGCCGAGAGGTCGCGGGTGTTGTTCGATGTCAGCACGATGTACGGCGCGGTGGTGGCCGTGTAGGTCCCGATCTCGGGAATCGACACCTGGTACTCACCGAGGCATTCGAGCAGCACCGCTTCGAGCGCCTCGTCGGCCCGGTCGACCTCGTCGACCAGGAGCACGGTCGGCTCCTCGCCCCGGATCGCATCGAGCAGCGGGCGCGATGCCAGGAAGCGGTCGGAGAAGAAGACGCTCTCCTGCGTCCCGATCTTCTGCACGGCCTCGTGCAGGTCCGTGGTGTCGGCGACGATCTCACCGATCTTGTCGCGCAGCATCTGGGTGTAGAGCAGCTGCTTGCCATAATCCCAGTCGTAGAGTGCCTTGGTCTCGTCCTGGCCCTCGTAGCACTGCAACCGCAGCAGCCGGCGGCCGGTCACGGCCGCGAGCTTGCTGGCGAGCTCGGTCTTGCCCACCCCGGCGGGGCCCTCAAGCAGCAGAGGTTTCTCCAGCCGCGTGGTCAAGAAGACCGTGGTGGCCAGCCGGCTGTCGGCGAGGTAACCGTGGTCGGTGAATCGGTCGATGACGTCCTGCACCGACGTGAACGGCGCGCTGGGGGAGCCGCCTGTGCTGGCGGCGCTGTCCGGGTTCGTGGTGTGGGACACGGGTTCCTCCGCTGGTAGACACTGTCCCTGATCGGGGACGGGTGCTGTCCTTGGACACGGGTGGCGTGCCGGGTGCCCCCGGCGCGGCGCCCGCACCCGTACCGGTCGCCGCGCCGGGGCAGGTCAGGACAGCAGGTCGTCGAGCTGACCGTGCACGCAGTGCTCGACGACTGGCCGGACGGTGTCGAACGTGCACTCCTTGGCGTTTCCGGGTGTGCAGGCGTCGCCGAGCACGTGCCTGGTGAGCGCGTCGATGTCGGCGGCGTCGCCCTTGATCTCCCCGCGCCGCTCGTAGAACTTCGTGGGTCCTTCACCGAGGCGGTTCTTGGAGTAGGTGTCCTTCTTGACATCCAGGAACCGCTCGGTGATGCCGACGTCGCGCAGCAGCCGGATCGACGCGGCGAGCGCGGCGTCGGCCGCCTGCACATCGGTCATTCCGTGGGTGTCGATCCCCATCGCGCGGGCGATGTCGGCGAACCGCTTGTAGGCGACCGGCATGTTGAACGCCCACACGCGCGGGAGCGCGATGGCGTTGTTCAGTCCGTGATGGGTGTCGTAGAAGGCGCTCACAGCGTGCGAGATGGAGTGGATGATGCCGAGGCCGCCGGAGTTGAACGCCTGTGCGGCGATGTACTGCGCGTACATCATCCCTTCGCGCCCGGCCAGGTCCTGGCCGTTCCAGGTCGCCGCGCGCAGGTGCTCGGAGGTCAGCTTGATCGCGTGCAGCGCGTTGCCGAGAGAGGGCTGGAAGTCGATGCGCGACACGTAGGGCTCCGAGGCGTGCGCGAGCACGTCGAACCCGCATTGCGCTGTGTAGTCCACCGGGCAGTCGTAGTACAGCACGGGGTCGTCGATGGCCAGGCTGGTCACACAGGCATCGTCGAAGGCGACGTACTTGTGCGGGTTGTCCGGGTCCGTCGTGGTGTCGGTGATGACGTAGGCCCACGAGGTCTCAGAGCCGGTTCCCGCCGTGGTCGACACCGCGATGTGCGGCGGGTTCTTCGGGTTCTCCGACTTGTTGAACCCCTCGAACTCGTTGATGTTGCGGCCGTCGTGGGCGACCGACACGCGGGCGCCCTTGCAGGCGTCATGGGAGGACCCGCCGCCGATGGAGATGAAGCTGTCGCAGTTGTTCTGCTGGTACAGCGCCACCGAGTCCATGACGTTGTAGTCCTTCGGGTTGGACTCGACCTTGTCGTACAGCACGGGGTCGAGTCCGTGGTACTTCAACGATTCCACGATGTTGTGGACGATGTCGGTGCCCCGTAGGCCGGACGTCATCACCAGGGGTTTGCTGAAGCCCAGTTTGAGCGCTTCGGGGCCGATCATCTCGTGTGCTCCCGGGCCCATCAACGCTCGGGGGAACGGGTGGAACTCCTTGAGCGGAAACGGCTTGAGTAGATCCTCGACCTTCATCCCCTGCTCCTTTCCAGCGGCCAGTGGCGGGTCGCCCCACCGGTCGGGGTGCGTGACGCCCGTGCCGTGCGGTGGGCCGGCCCCCACGCTTCGACGACGAGACCGCTCGCGCGACCGGGACCGGTGCTCCCGTGATCCGCGTCACGGGGAGCGGTCGGTGGCGACGCTAGGTCGGCCGGGAGCGCAGCGGATAGGCCTGTCGGCACAAACCAGCAATCCGGACACTCAGAACTGTTCGGACAGGCTGGTCGCCGCCCCGTCCGATGGGACAGGTGCCGGGCGGGGAGGACGGGCCCGACGGCGGCGGCACCGCCGCCGTCCCGCCACGGCCGACTGGCCGGTGAGGTGCTGCACCCGTCCGATCGGGCAGGTCAAGAACGCCCGTGCGCACGGTGAACGGGCGGCGGGCCGCGCGTTAGCGTCGATTCGTACGCGGCTACGAGACCGCGGTCACACTCACTCTTCGCACTCGCCCGGAAGGGATTTCGCCAGATGTCGGACCATCCATCGACCCCGACCACCGAGACCGAACCCCACACCGAAGGCGTGCCGCCCGAGGAGGGCGACACCGTGGCCGAGGTCCTGGTCGAGGAGGTTTCCATCGACGGGATGTGCGGTGTCTACTGAACTCCGTTCCTCCGGGGCGCGGCGTTTCGCCCCGGAGGAACGGGACCACCCCGCCGCCGACCACGAGCCCTCCTTCGCCCCGGAGAGCCCCTACCGGCTCAGCCGGAACGTGTCGCTGCGCGAGGAGCCTTTCGGCGCGCTGGCCTACCACTTCGGCAATCGCAGGCTGTCGTTCCTGAAGACGCCAAGACTCGTAGAGATCGTGCGGGACCTGCACGAGCACCGTTCGGTGCGCGCCGCGCTGGCCGCACACGGGGTCCCGGAACGCCAACGGGACGGGTACCTGCGAGCGCTGGCCTCGCTGGCCCGGGTCGACATGATCGTCCGCGCCTGAGCGCCCCCGCCCCCACACCCCAGGAGTCCAACCATGAGCAGCGCCCGGATCCACACCCCACCAGCACGACCGGAGAGCGAGCAGCGGGAGGAGGTCGTGCCGCTCGTCGAGCAGTTCAAGTTCGGACTGCGATCTCCGATCTGCCTGACCTGGGAATGGACGTACGCGTGCAACCTGTCCTGCGCGCACTGCCTGTCGTCCTCCGGTCGCCGCGACCCCGACGAACTCGGCACCGACGAGATCAAGCGGGTGATCGACGAGCTGGAGCGGATGCAGGTCTTCTACATTAACGTCGGCGGCGGCGAGCCCACCGTGCGCCCGGACTTCTGGGAACTGCTCGACTACGCGGTGGCCCACAACGTCGGCGTCAAGTTCTCCACCAACGGCCACCGGATCACCGCCGAACGCGCCCGCAGGCTCGCCGCGACCGACTACGTCGACGTGCAGATTTCCCTGGACGGCGCGACGGCCGAGGTCAACGACGCCGTCCGCGGCGCGGGCTCCTACGACACGGCCATGCGGGCCATGGAGCACCTCGCGGCGGCCGGGATGCGCGGGTTCAAGCTCTCCGTGGTGATGACGCGGCAGAACGTCGACCAGCTCGACGACTTCAAGCGCATCGCCGACCGGTTCGGCGCCCAGCTGCGGATCACCCGGCTGCGCCCCTCCGGCCGGGGTGCCGACGTCTGGGACGAGCTGCATCCCACCGCCGAGCAGCAGGCGCGGATTTATCGCTGGCTCCTCGACCACGGCGAGAACGTCCTGACGGGGGACTCCTTCTTCCACCTCAACGCGCTCGGTTCGGAGCCGCTGCCCGGCCTGAACCTCTGCGGCGCCGGCCGCGTTGTGTGCCTGATCGATCCGGTGGGCGACGTCTACGCGTGCCCGTTCGCGATCCACGACGCATTCCTCGCCGGGAACGTGCGCGATGCCGGTTTCGGCGTCGTGTGGCGGGAGTCCGAGCTGTTCAACGACCTCCGCACACCGCAGACCGGCGGTGCGTGCCTGTCGTGCTCGGCCTACGACGCCTGCCAAGGCGGCTGCATGGCGGCGAAGTTCTTCACCGGTCTGCCGCTGGACGGCCCCGACCCCGAGTGCGTCAAGGGACACGGCGCCGCCGCGCTGGAGAACGTCGATCCGCAGGCGTCGCCCCGGCCCTCGCAGGACCATTCGCGCCCGAGCGCCCGACAGCAGCAGGTGATGCTGGGGCTGCCGTCAGTCCGGCGCCCGGACCGGGCGTGCGACGAGAGCCCGCTGGCGGGGATGCCATGACCCGGTACCCCGACCAGGAGGCCGCACTCATCGACCCCGTGGCCCTTGGTGCCCTGACCGCGCCCAGCCGGGTCCTCTTCGGCCCGCACGAGACGAATCTCGGCCGCGGGCGCGCGCTCTCCCGGCGCCACGTGGCCTACTACGAACGGCGCGCCCGCGGCGGTGCGGGCGTGCTCGTCACCGAGACCGCGAGCGTGCACCCGTCAGACTGGCCCTACGAGCGCGCGCCGTTGGCCTCCGAGTGCGCAGAGGGGTGGGCGGCCGTCGCCGAGGCGTGCCGGCCGCACGGTTGCCTGGTCGTCGCCGGCCTTGGGCACACCGGACTGCAGGGGTCCTCGGCCTTCTCCCAGGAGGCGCTGTGGGCGCCGTCCCGCTTTCCCGACCCGGCCGGCCGCGAGATGCCGATGGAGATGGAACGGCCCCAGATCGACGCGCTCGTCGAGGGCTTCGCTGACGCGGCGGAGCTGGCCGCCACCAGTGGGCTCGACGGTGTCGAGGTCAACGCCGGCCAGCACGCGCTGCTGCGCCAGTTCCACTCCGGCCTGACCAACCACCGCGGCGATGCTACGGGCAGGATCGGCTGCTGCTGACCGAGGAGGTGCTCAGGGAGGTCCGCGACCGCATCGGCGGGGAGCGCGTGCTGGGGCTGCGGCTGAGCTGCGACGAGCTCGCCCCGTGGGCCGGGGTCACACCCGAGGCGGCCGCCGAGCAGGCGGCCCGGCTCGCCGGGCTGGTCGACTACCTCGTCGTGGTGCGCGGCTCGGTCTTCTCGGTATCGGCCACCCGTCCCGACGGGCACACCGAGCCCGGATTTGGCCTCGAGCTGTGCCGCGGAATCCGTTCGGCTGTTGGGATCGGGCGCAGCCACGCCCCGCTCGTCGTCCTGCAGGGCTCGGTGGTCGACCCCGCACAGGCCCAGCACGCGCTCGACGACGGCGCCGCGGATCTCGTGGAGATGACCCGTGCCCAGATCGCCGACCCGGACCTGGTGAGCAAGGTCCGGGCGGGTGCGCCGGAACGCGTACGGCCCTGCGTGCTGTGCAACCAGGCGTGCATGGTCCGGGACAACCGCAACCCCGTTGTCACCTCGGTCGTGGAACCGGGAAGCGGCTACGAGCCACACGACGTGGTGCCGCCGGGCACCGACCACGCTCCCAAACGCGTCCTCGTGGTCGGGGGCGGTCCGGCGGGCATGGAGGCGGCGCGTGTCCTCGCCGTCCGGGGGCACCGGGTGGAGCTCGCCGAACGCGGCTCCCGGCTGGGCGGGGCGGCGCTGCTCGCCGCGGCCCTGCCCGGGAAACGGCGCTTCCTGGACGCGATCACCTGGTGGGAGGGCGAACTCGACCGGTTGGGGGTCGCCGTGCGGCTCGGTGTCGAAGTCGAGGCGGGGCGGCTGCGCGCGGCACGGTCCGACGGCATCGACGTCGTCCTGGCGACCGGCTCCGCGCCGGGACCGCGCGACTACGCGAGCCGTCCCGGCACCACCGTGGTCGAGGCCGCCGACGCGCTGGCCGATCTCGACGCGCTGCCTGAGGGACCGGTCGTGGTCTTCGATCCCGTGGGCGACTCGCTGGGTGTGGGGATCGCCGAGCTGCTCGCCGAACGCGGGCGGCGGACCAGCCTCGTCACGCAGGACCAGGTCGCCGGAACCAGGCTCGCCATCACCGGCGACCTCGCCGATGCCAACGCCCGCCTGCAGCGCGCGGGGGTCACCCGGGAACTGCGCAGCCTGCTGCGGGAGGTCGGCGCCGGCACCACCGTACTGGAGGACTGCTGGACCGCCCAGCGGCGCGACATCAGCTGCGCCGTCCTCGTCCACTGCGGGCACCGCCTGCCGGAGGAGGAGCTGTACCTGGCCGCGCCCGGAACCGCCAGGGCCGGCGACTGCGTGACGCCCCGCACCGTTCTCGAAGCCGTGCTGGAGGGACGCCGCACCGCCCTGCGGATCGGCGCCGACCAGACCACCGCCGAGGCCGTGCCGTCAACGGTCCTTGCAGGGGCCCCAATCTCGACGGTGCCCGATTCGAGGAGTGGTTCATGAGCGCACAGGGCCGTTACCGCCATCTCTTCTCGCCACAGCGGATCGGTCCGGTGGTGGCGCGCAACAGGATCGTGTTCTCGGCGCACCTCACCAACTACGCCGATGACGGACACCCCACCGATCAGCACGCCGCGTACTACGCGGCGCGCGCCGCCGGCGGCGCGGGGCTGATCATCACCGAGGAACACTCGACACACCCGACGGACTGGCCCTACGAGAAGCTGATCCACGGCTTCCACCGCTCGGTCGTCCCCGGCTACCGGAAGATCACCGAGGCCGTCCACGCACACGGCACGCCGATATTCGCCCAGATCAACCACAATGGCGGCCAGGCCTCGTCGATGTACTCCCGCCTCCCGGTGTGGGCACCCTCGGCGGTGCCCGACCCGATGTTCCGGGAGGTACCCAAGGCTCTGGAACGGCACGAGATCGCCGAGGTCGTGGCGGGATACGGCACCGTGGCGCGGCACTGCGCCGAAGGCGGCTTCGACGGTATCGAGCTGCAGTGCTCGCATTCGTCCATCGTGCGCGGGTTCCTGTCTCCGGCGACGAACAGGCGCACCGACGAGTACGGCGGCAGCTGCCCAACCGGCTGCGCATCCTGATGGAGATCATCGAAGCGGTCCGCAGCGCGATCGGCCCCGAGATGGCGCTCGGGGTCCGCATCTGCGGTGACGAGCTGATCGAGGGCGGGACCACGATCGACGACGCCGTCAAGATCGCGGCTGGGGTCGAGGCGACCGGCAGGGTCGACTACATCAACACCTCGATCGGCGTGGCCACCTCGACCCTCTACATGATCGAGGCCAGCATGCACATCCCGCCGGGGTACGCGCTGTTCGTCCCGAACGCGATCCGCCGGGAGGTGCACCTGCCCGTCGTGGGGGTCGGACGGTTCAAGGACCCCCAGCAGGCCGAGCGGGCCTTGGAGGAGGGACATTGCGACCTCGTCGGGGTTGTACGCGGGCAGATCGCCGATCCCGACTTCGCGGCCAAGGCGCGCGCCGGCGCGGCCACCGACATCCGCACCTGCCTGTCCTGCAACCAGGAATGCGTGGGACGGATGGGACTGAACCGCTGGCTCGGCTGCATCGAGAACCCACGTACGGGCAAGGAGGCGACCCCGTTGCCGGCGCCGGGGGTACGGGGGCGGCGCGTCCTCGTGGTCGGCGGGGGCCCCGCGGGCCTGCAGGCCGCCTCGATCGCCGCGCGGCGCGGCCACCGCGTGACACTCTGGGAGGAGCGCCCGCGCGTCGGCGGCCAGGTGGCGGTGGCCGCGAGCGTGCCGAGCCGGGCCGAGTTCCTCGATGTCACGCGGAACCTGCTGGCCGAGTGCGAGCGGTACGGCGTCGAGGTGCGCACGGGCGTGGTCGCGACGGGCGACCTGCTTTGCGAGGAGGCACCCGACGCCGTGGTCCTGGCAACGGGTGCGCGGCCGCAACCGCCGCACTGGGCGGGGGAGGCCAGTCGCGTGGTCGACATCCGCGACGTCCTGGAGGGGCGGGCCGAGCCGGTCGGCGACGTCGTCGTCCTCGACGACGTCGGATTCCACCAGGCCACCTCGACCGCTGAGCTGCTCGCCGAGCGCGGTTGCTCGGTCGAGCTGGTCACCGCCGGCATGGTCGTCGGCCAGGACCTCGGCATCACCTTGGACATGGAGACGTTCAACGTGCGGGCGCACGAGCTCGGCATCCGGCAGTCGACGGACCTCGTGGTGATGGGGTGCGAGCAGCGAGACGATGGCGGCCTCGCGCTGCAGATTCTGCACCATCCCACCGGGGAGATGCGCGAACGGCGCTGCGACTGGGTGGTCTGCGCCACCCACCAGGCACCCAACGACGGGCTCTGGCATGAGCTGCGTGCCGCGCCCTTCGAGGTACACCGGGTCGGCGACTGCGTGGCGCCCCGACGCGCCCATGCCGCGGTCGTCGAGGGACACCGAGTGGGGGCGGCACTGTGACTCCACGTGACCTCATCGCTGTGATCGTGACCCGCGGCGGCACCCTGCCGACGGGGGCCGATGAGGCGGTCGCCGAGGCCGGCGGCGCGGCGGTCGTCGTCGGCACCGGATCGGAGGATGCGGCGCGAGCGCTGGTGAGTGCCCGCACGGTGACCGCCGTCGAGACCGAGCCCGGCGTCCCGGGAAGGCTCGCGGCGATGCTTCGGCCACTCATCGAGGCGGCGGCGGTCGTGCTCCTCCCGGCCTCGCCGGACGGGCGCGACCTCGCCCCGTTGCTCGCGGTGGAGCTTGACCGCCCGCTGTTCGCGTGGGCCGCGCGCTGCTCGCCCTCGGAAGTCGAACTGGTACGGCTGGACCACCGCCTCTCCATCCGGGTCGGCCTGGACGGCCCCGCCGTCGCCACGCTCGCGCCAGGGGCGCGCGGCGCCGAGCCGGTACAGGAGCCCTCCAGCGTGCTGCCGCGCACCCTCAACGCACCGAAGGAACGCCCGGGGCCCGACGAACCGGGGAAAACCCTGCCCGCCGACCCGGCAACCGTGGATCTCGGAGAAGCTCGGCGCATCCTCGGCGGCGGCGCCGGGCTGGTCCCTCCGGATGAGTCGGGGGCGCAGATGATGGAGCTGCTCGGCGACGTCGCCCGCGCGCTCGACGCGTCCGCCGGCGCGACACGCGTCGTCACCGACGCGGGATGGATGGACTACTCGCGCCAGATCGGGACGACAGGAGTGGTCGTCGACCCCGACCTCTACATCGCCTTCGGAATCTCCGGCGCGGCCCAGCACACCGGCGGGCTCGGCGCACCGCACCACGTGGTCAGCGTGAACACCGACCCGTCCTGTCCCATGACCGCGATGGCCGACCTGGGCATCGTGGCCGACGCCCCCGCGGTGCTGCGCGAGCTGGCCCGCAGGCTCGGCGTCGGCCATGAGAAGGAGAGGCGGACGGTACCGGCGGCGCTACTGGAGAGGGGGAGCACCGTGGCGAATGAGCGCTTCGACGCCGTCGTGGTCGGCGCCGGGCCGGCCGGCTCCGCGGCGGCGCTGGAACTCGCACGAGCCGGACGGCGGGTCGCACTGCTGGAGCGCGGCCCCTTCCCCGGCTCCAAGAACGTCTACGGCGGCGTCGTCTACGGGCGCATTCTCGACGAGGTGGTCCCGCAGTGGTGGCGTGAGGTTCCGGTACAGCGCTGGATCACCCGGCGCAGCACGATGATGATGACGCCGACACAGTCGGTGTCGTTCGACGTCCGCAGCCAAGCATGGGGCGGCCCGCCCTACAACGGCATGACGACCTACCGGGCGGACTTCGACTCGTGGCTGGCCGGCAAGGCCGAGCAGGCCGGGGCCGAGCTGATCACGTCGACACTCGCGACCGAGCTCCTGCGCGGCGGCGACGGCGCGATCACCGGTGTGCGCACCGACCGGCCCGACGGCGAGCTCCACGCCCCCCTGGTCATCGCATGCGACGGGGTCAACTCGTTCCTCGCCAAGAGCGCGGGCCTGCTGCCCGAGGCTGACGCCGACCACCACACCCTCGGGGTCAAGGAGACCCTCTCGCTGCCCCGCGAGACCATCGACGAGAGGTTCGCGGTCAGCGGCGATGAGGGCCTCGACATCGAGATGGTGGGGTGCACCGGCCCCATCGCCGGCGGCGGCTTCCTCTACACCAACCGGGAGACCGTCAGCGTCGGGGTGGTGCTGTCGCTGACCGACCTCGCCGCGTCGGGCCGCCGCCCAGAGGACCTGATCGCCGACCTCAAGGCGCACCCCTCGATCGCACCGTTGCTGCGCGGTGCGGAGCTCAAGGAGTACTCGGCGCACCTGATCCCCGAGGGCGGCTACGACCACATGCCGGAACTGGCCACCGAAGGGATGCTCGTCGCCGGCGACGCGGCAGGGATGTGCCTGGCAGCGGGAATCTGGCTGGAAGGCGTCAACTTCGCGATCGGCTCCGGGCTCGCCGCGGGCAGGACCGCGGCCGAGGCCCTGGAGCGCGGCGACACCTCGGCCGCCGGCCTGGCCCGCTACCGCAAGCGGCTGTCGGAGAGCTTCGTGCTCGCCGACCACAAGCGGCTGCGCCGCGCGCCCGGCTTCGTGCTCTCGCCCCGGGTCCAGCACCGGTACCCGGAGCTGGTCTGCGACCTCGTGCAGGAGCTGTTCACCGTGCGCAACCCGAAACCCAAACCCCGGCTGGGCGGGCTGCTGCGCCGGACGGCCCGCACCAAGGCATCAGGCTCACCGACCTCGCCCGCGACGCGGTCGCGGGGCTGAGAGCGTTCCGATGAGGGAGGAATCGATGGCGTCCCTGGACGATGAGCTGGTCGCGACCGACCGCTACCCCCCGGTGTCGTTCGAAGAGCGGATGGGCACGGTCGAGTTCCGTGTGTCGGAGCGCCCCCACATCACCGTCGACTCCGACGTGTGCCGCTCGTGCACCACCAAGGCGTGCGTGCACGCCTGCCCGGCCAAGCTGTTCGTCCCGACCAGCGATGGCGGGATCCTGTTCAACTACGAGCAGTGCTTCGAGTGCGGCACCTGCTACATGGTGTGCAACGAGGCCGGCGCGATCACCTGGACCTACCCGGACGGCGGCGACGGCGTTGTCTTCCGGCACGGATAAGCACACGAGAACGGGAACGCGGAAACGGGGAGACCGGTGGTGGTAGAGGTGGAACGAGCCCGGCCGCTGATCGTCGCGGCGCTGAAGTGGGCGTGGGCGCGGTCGTCGGTGGACCCGCTGACCGGCGCCGCCCGTGTCGGGCCGCACGACGCCGGCGTGTCCGCTGCCGACTACGCCGCACTGGAGCACGCGCTGCGGCTGGCCGAACGGTGGGGCGGCACCGTCGTCGCG
>NZ_LAJC01000086.1 GCF_000981225.1 Allosalinactinospora lopnorensis | reverse complement strand
CCGGCGTCGCCGGGGGCGGCGGCTCGCCCAGGACATCGGACCACGCGTCGCGCGCCCGACGCAGCCACGGCGGCGCGGCCAGCCCGCATGCGGCCAGCATGCGTTCGAGGCTGGTGAACGCCTCGGGAAGGGTGCGGACCACCGTCACCCAGACGGGGAGACCGGCACGGCGCAGAGCGTCGATATCGGAGGCGCGGTTCTCCTCGAAGTTCGCCACCACCAGGTCCGGGCGCAGCGCCACGACCCGATCGATGTCGGGGTTCTTGGTGCCGCGCAGCCGCGTCACCTCCAGTCCGGCCGGGTGCGAGCACCAGTCGGTGGCCCCCACCAGCAGGCCGGGCCGGGTGAGCTCGATCGCCTCGGTCAGCGACGGGACCAGCGAAACCACCCGCCGCGCCCACGCCGGGACGGCACACACCGCCCCCGTGTCATCGAGCCGGCTCCTGACGTCCTCCACACAACCGAAAACTAGCGGATCCACCCGCTGTGCGGGTGGATCGCACGTTCCCGCCCCGCCGCCCGGGTTTCGGCGGCGCCGCACTCACACGTCGGTGACGCGGACTCCGGCGTGGGCCTTGTAGCGGCGGTTGATGGCGATCAGGTTGGCGGTCAGCGCCTCGACCTGGTGGGCGTTGCGCAGCCGCCCCGCGTAGATGCCGCGGAAACCGGGGATCCGGGCCGCCAAAGCCCGCACGATGTCGGTTGCCTCACGGTCCTCCCCGAGAACCAGGACATCGAGGTCGATCTTCTCCACCTCGGGGTTCAGCAGCGTCACCGCGGAGACGTGGTGGAACGCACCCACGACCCGGCTCCGCGGCAGGACGGCCTCGGCCTGCTGCGCGGCGCTTCCCTCTTCGACAGGCAGTGCGAAGGGCCCCTTCTTGTCGAATCCGAGGGGGTTGACGCAGTCGATGACGATCTTGCCCGCGAGCGGCCCCTCCAACGAGGCGAGGAGACCCCGGTGCCCCTCCCAGGGAACGGCGACGATGACGACATCCCCCTGCTCGGCGGCTGCCGCGTTGTCGGCTCCGCGGATCCCGAGCCCCGCCCCCAGTTCGCCGGCGGCGGCCGCGGCGCGTTCGGCACTGCGCGAACCGATGATCACCTCGTGCCCGGCGAGCGCGAACCGCCGGGCCAGGCCGCGCCCCTGGTCACCGGTGCCTCCCAGGACGGCGATGGACAGCCCCGCGACGTCGGGGACCTCGTGTGGAGTTCTCTGCTCTGACATGGCTCTGATCATTCCAGCCCGCCTATCGGCCCGCGGCCTCCGGGGCCAGCGAAACGCCGGCACGAGGCCGAAGCCATCAGGCACCATGGGACGAGTGGAAGCTCATCATGTAGCGGCACTGCGCGAGATCCTGGCCGCCACCACCTGGGTGGAGCGCACCGAGGACTTCGCCCGTTCGCTCCGCCGTACCCGCGACCCGGGCGGGCTGATGCTGGTGGGCACTCCCGAGGAGGAGCCCTGGCACCTCGCCGCCCACCTGGACGACGAGAGCCGGTACGCCGGGCTGCCCCAGCTCGCGCCGAGCCTGGTGCGCTGGAATCCGCCGCCCGACGCCCCACCACACCTGCGAATCGACCTGGACCGGCTGGCCGACGCCCGGCGCGGCGAGACACTGTTCGTGGTCAGCCCGGGCGAGACCGCCGGCGTCCCGCTCCTGGAACGGATCGAGGACGCCCGCCGCACCGGCACCACCATCCTCGCCCTCGACCAGGGCGACAAGGAACTGGTCTCGCTCGCCCACGACGCGATCAGCCTGCCGTCCGGGGACGCCCCGTTATCGTTCGACGGGCTGCAGCACCTGATCAGCAGCGCGGCCGGACAGCAGGAAGGACTCCGCCGGCCCGGCTTACGGGAACAGCTGTCCCGCTTCCTCGACCTTGTGAGCGGACCGCGGGTTTTGGACTAGGCCCGCCCGTCGCCCACCACCACCCTCAACGGAGGCGCTCCGCGCCACACCCAACACACCCCGTCGCCCACCACCACCCTCAACGGAGGCTTTTTCCTTGGTGACTTCTCCGGGTGGCCCGATCAAGAGTCACGCTCGTCCTGCTCATCCCACGCCTCATTCCGCTCCGCGACTGTGCGCAGCGCGTTCATCGCCGAAGCCTCGTCAGGGTAGGGGCCGAGCCGGTACTTGTTCGGACATCCGGGCCCCTGCTCCGCCCGGTTGTGTCTGAGGCAGTACCACCACTGCAGTTCGCCGCTGCTCTCCGCCGGGTCGCCCATGGTGTTCCCTCCGTGGATCGTGCGGGGTTCCACGCTCGTGCACCGGGCTCCCTACCCGCAGACCCCGCCGTCGAACGCGTCCTAGTGGGCCACACCGACGAACTACACTGCATGGTCATGACTACTCCGCTGGTTCCCGGGCGCATCTCGCCCCCACGTTCGGTCCCGTCGCACATCGAGCGGCCGGAGTACGTCGGGAAGAAGAACCCGGTCGAGGGTGTCTTGGGGGATTTCCAGACCCCTGAGACCATCGAGGCCATGCGCGTGGCCGGCCGGATCGCCGCCCAAGCCCTGCAGGAGGTCGGCAAGCACATCGAGCCCGGCGTGACGACGGACGAACTCGACCGCATCGGGCACGAGTTCCTCTGCGACCACGGCGCCTACCCCAGCACCCTGGGCTACAAGGGGTACCCGAAGTCCCTGTGCTCCTCGCTGAACGAGGTCATCTGCCACGGCATCCCCGACGACACCGTCGTCTCCGATGGGGACATCGTCAACATCGACATCACCGCCTACATCCGCGGCGTGCACGGCGACACCAACATGACCTTCCTCGCCGGAGCTGCCGACGAGGAGTCCAGGCTGCTGGTGGAACGCACCCGCGAGGCCACGACACGCGCCATCAAGGCCTGCCGCCCGGGCCGCCAGATCAACGTCATCGGCCGCGTCATCGAGTCCTACGCCAAACGCTTCGGTTACGGCGTGGTGCGCGACTTCACCGGACACGGTGTCGGCCCCGAGTTCCATTCCGGGCTCGCTATCCCGCACTACGACGACCCCCGGGCGACCACCGTCATGCACCCGGGCATGACGTTCACGATCGAGCCGATGATCACGCTGGGCACGGTGGACTACGAGATCTGGGAGGACGGCTGGACCGCGGTCACAGCCGACCGCAAGCGCACCGCCCAGTTCGAACACACCCTGCTGATCACGGACAGCGGCGCGGAGATTCTCACACTGCCTTGACTCCCCGCCGACCTTGCGGGAACCGGCCCATCCAGCGCCGTGACGGAACGATTCGCTCGGGTCGGCGCTGAGGGGGTCGGCGCGTCGAAGGATGCATCCGGCGCGGCCGCAGGTTTAGGGTCGAATGCCGTGAGGATCCTCATCTCCGCCGACATGGAAGGCGCGACAGGGGTTACCTGGCCTGCGGACGTGGAACCGGGAACGGAGCAGTGGCAGCGCTGCCGGGCCATGTTCACCTCGGACGTCAATGCGGCGATCGCGGGGTTCTTCGCCGGCGGGGCCACCGAGGTGCTGGTCAACGAAGCCCATGCCACCATGCGCAACCTGCTGCTGGAGCGGCTCGACGACCGCGCCGCAATGCTCACCGGCCGGCACAAAGACCTCTCCATGGTCGAGGGTGTGCAACGCGGCGACATCGACGGCGTGGCGTTCCTCGGGTACCACTGCGGAGCGGGGGCCAAGGGCGTTCTCGCGCACACCTACCTGCCGAACTCCATCACCGGCGTATGGCTCGACGGTGCTCCCGCGAGCGAGGGACACCTCAACGCCCACGTCGTGGCCGAATACGGCTCCCCGATCGTGCTGGTCACCGGGGACGACCGCGCCTGCGACGACGCCAAGACCTACGCACCGCACGCGCACGCGGTGGCCGTCAAGGACCACATCTCCCGCTACGCCGCGATCTGCCGGCCGCCGGGGCGCACCTTCACCGACATCTCAGCCGCCGCCGAGGCCGCCATGGAGCTCGCCGGGCGCGCCGAGCCCGCCGGCCCCGCCCCCATGACCGTGGAGGTGGAGGTCGACTCGGCGCAGCTCGCCGGCGCCGCGGCGCTCGTTCCCGGCGTGGATCAGATCGGGGAACGGCGCGTACGCTACGCCTCCCCCTCGGCCTATGACATGATCCGCTGTTTCAAGGCCGTCACGACACTCATCGCGGGCGCGGTGGAGTCCCGCTACGGGTGAGCGCCGACTGCGGCGGCACATCGGCGAACAACGAGAGCGAGACGCGACGCGTGGTCATCGACGGGGGCACCGAGCAAGGGATCGTCGACGAGGAGGTCGTCCGCTTCACCTCCGACCTGATTCGGATCGACACCACCAACCGGGGCGGCGGCGACTGCCGGGAACGGCCCGCCGCGGAGTACGTCGCCGAACGGCTCACCGACGCCGGACTGCGGCCCGCGATCCTGGAGTCAGCACCGGGCCGCGCCAACGTGATCGCCCGGGTGCGCGGGAACGACCCGTCCGCGCCGGGGCTGCTGGTCCACGGCCACCTGGACGTCGTTCCCGCCGATCCGGGGCTGTGGAGCACGCACCCGTTCTCCGGTGAGGTCCGCGACGGTGTGGTATGGGGACGCGGCGCCGTCGACATGAAGAGCGCCAACGCCGTGGTGCTGGCGCTGGTGCGCTCCTGGGCGCGGACCGGGCGGCGGCCGAACCGCGACGTCGTGCTGGCATTCACCGCCGATGAGGAGGACAGCGCCGCCTACGGCGCCGACTGGCTGGTGCGTGAGCACGCCGCGCTGTTCGAGGGATGCACCGAGGGCATTAGCGAATCCGGCGCCTTCACGTTCCACACCGAAACGGCCGATGGGGCCCCGGTCCGGCTGTACCCCATCGGGGCCGGGGAACGCGGCACGGCCTGGCTGCGGCTGACCGCGACCGGCACCGCCGGGCACGGCTCCAAGTCCAACACCGACAACGCCGTGAGCGCCCTGGCGGCGGCTGTCGCACGGATCGCCGACCACCGGTGGCCGACGCGGCTGACCCCCGTTACGCGGGCAGCCCTCACCGAGATCGGGGCGGCCGTGGGGGTCAAGGTCGACCTGGACGCTCCCGGATCCGATCCGGAGCGCCACGTCGACGCGCTGGTGGAGCGGCTGGGCGGCGCCGGCGCCCTGGTCCGTTCGACCGTGCGCAACAGCACCAACCCGACCATGCTCGATGCCGGGTACAAGGTCAATGTGATCCCGGAGACGGCCACCGCGGGCATCGACGGCCGGGTACTGCCGGGAACCGAGGAGGAGTTCCGCGCCGCACTGGATGCGCTCACCGGCCGGCGGGTGGCGTGGGAGTACGCGCACCGTTCCGTCGCGCTGACGGCCCCGGTGGAGTCCGCCACGTTCGCGGCGATGCGGTCCGCGCTGCTCGCCCACGATCCGGACGCCCATGTGGTACCGGTCTGCCTGTCCGGCGGTACCGACGCCAAGCAGTTCTCCGAACTCGGCATCACGGGGTACGGCTTCTCCCCGTTGCGGTTGCCACCGTCCCTGGACTACGGAGCGCTCTTCCACGGTGTGGACGAACGCGTGCCCGTCGACGCGCTCCGGTTCGGCGTGCGCGTCCTGGACCGCTTCCTGACCAGTGTCGAATGAGGAAAGGAGGCCGCAGGTGACCGCGCGTTCCCGTCCTTACGGTTCCTGGCCTTCACCGATCAGCGCCGACGCAGTCGCCCGGCACGGTACCGCGCCCAACTGGCCGGACGGCCTGGGCAGCGAGGCCTGGTGGACCGAGTCCAGACCCGCGGAGGGTGGACGGGTGACGCTGCGCCGGACCCGGCTGGACGAGGCGGACGGCGACGTCGAAACCGTCCTGCCCGCTCCGTGGAACGCGCGCAGCCGTGTGCACGAATACGGCGGACGCCCCTATGTCCTACTGCGCGGCGTCGACGGCCCTGTTTCGGTGTTCTGCGAATACAGCGACCAGCGTCTCTACCGCTATGCCCCCGGCCCTGCGCCCCGGACGGGGTTCCCGGCCTCGGGCGCGGCCCCCACCGCCATCACCCCCCGGCCCGACGTTCCCTGCGCGTATCGCTACGCGGAGCTCATCGCGGGCCCCGACGGCGACGAGGTGTGGTGCCTCCGCGAGACCCATACGGGCCCCTCGCCCACGGATGTCACGCGCGCGATCGTGGCGGTGCCGCTCGACGGGTCGGCCGCACGCGACCCCGGAGCGGTCCGCGTCATCGCCGAGGACCACCACTTCCTGGCCTGCCTTCGCCTTTCCCCCGACGGGCGGAAGCTCTCCTGGATCGGCTGGGACCACCCGAGCATGCCGTGGGACTCCACCCATCTGCGCGTCGCCGTGGTACGGGGCGGCCGCGCGGCGGCCCCGCGCACGATCGCCGGCGGCCCCGAGGAGGCCGTGGTCCAGGCCGAGTGGATGGACCCCTCCACCCTCTGCTGCGTCACCGACCCCGGGGGCTGGTGGAATCCGCACCAGGTCACCCTGACGGACGAGGGGGAGGTGGTACGGGAACCGGTCAATCTGGTACGGCGCCCGGAGGAGTTCGGGGGGCCACTGTGGCAACTGGGGATGCGGTGGTCGCTGCCACTGCGCAACGGACGGATCGCCGCCGTGCACGGCCGCGCGACCACCCGGCTCGGCCTCCTCAGCCCCGATTCCGGTGAGATCCTCGACATCGACACGCCGCACACCGAATGGCCGGGCAAACTGGCCTCCGCGGGTGAGGGCGACACGCTCCTGGGGATCGCCGCCGCGCCGGACCTCCCCGCTGAGGTCCTCGCCGTCTCGCTGAGCGACCGGAGCTGGTGGTCGCTGGACCGCCCGCGCGGTGTCACCGGTACCGTCGACACCCCGTTCGCCGAGTACCTCCCCCTCCCCGAGGCGCGGGTGTTCACCGGCGCCGACGAGCGCGACGTGCACGCCAACGTCTACCGCCCGCACAACCCCGGGTTCAGCGGGCGAGCAGGCGAACTCCCGCCGTTCGTGGTGTGGGCGCACGGCGGCCCCACCAGCCGCGCCCCGATGGTCTACGATCTGGAGATCGCCTACTTCACCAGCCGCGGCCTCGGCGTCGTCGAGGTGAACTACGGCGGCTCGACCGGGTTCGGCCGGGCCTACCGGGAGCGGCTACGCGACAGCTGGGGCATCGTCGACGTACAGGACTGCGTATCCGTGGCCCGGGCACTGATCGACGAGGGCGAGGCCGACCCCGCGCGGCTGGCCATCCGGGGCGGCAGCGCGGGCGGTTGGACCACCGCCGCTGCGCTGACCGGCACCACCGTCTTCCGGTGCGGAACGATCATGTACCCGATACTCGACCTGACCGGGTGGCGTACCGGAGAGACGCACGACTTCGAATCGCAGTACCTGGAGAGCCTGGTCGGTCCGTGGCCCGAGGCCGAGCAGCGCTACAGGGACCGGTCCCCGGTGAACCACGCCGAGGCGATCACCGCCCCGTTTCTCCTGTTACAGGGGCTCGAAGACGAGATCTGCCCGCCGGTGCAGTGCGAGCGCTTCCTGGACCGGCTGCGCGGCCGCGGGATCCCGCACGCCTACCTCGCCTTCGAGGGGGAGCAGCACGGTTTCCGCCGGGAGTCCACGATGCGCACGGCGCTGCACGCCGAGCTGTCACTGTACGCTCAGGTGTTCGGGTTCGAGACGGACGCCCCGACCGTGGAACTGCACCCTTGAACGAGCACACCGCGGCATACCGGCCGGACAGGCTGCGCCCCGGCGACCGGGTATCGGTCGTGGCGCCGTGCAGCCCGGCGCCACCGTGGCGCCTCGGTACCGCTCTGCGGCTCCTGCGCCGCTGGGGACTGCGGCCGGTGCTCGCTCCGCACGTGCGGGACCGTCACCCGGCGCTGCCCTACCTGGCCGGGACCGACAGCGACCGCGCCCGCGCCCTGCAGCACGCGTGGCTCAATCCGCACACCGCGGCGGTGCTGTGCGTACGCGGCGGCGACGGCGCGCACCGCATGCTGGATCTGCTCGACTTCGCCGAGATGCGGTGCGCCGATCCCAAGATCCTCGTCGGGTTCAGCGACATCACCGCGCTGCACGAGGCGTTCGCTGTGGAGCTGGGCGTGGCCTCCCTGCACGGTCCGGTCATCGCCGGCCGCTACTTCGTGGGCGATCCCGCCGCGGCCGAAGAACTGCGAGCGACACTGTTCGAACCGGAGTCGCGGCAGAAGCTGACCTCTCCCAATGCGGAGACGCTGCTCGGCGGCCGCGCCCGGGGCGTGACGATCGGCGGCAACCTGAGCCTGCTCAACGACGGCCTGGCGACCCCGCACAGCCGCTCCTCGGCCGAAGGCGGCCTCGTACTACTGGAGGACATCAACGAGGACATCGCCCGGGTCGACCGGATGCTCACCCACCTGCTGCGCAGCGGTTGGATGCGCGGAGCCGCCGGCGTGCTGCTGGGCTCGTGGACGGACTGCCCTCCGGGACCGGAGGCGATCCGCGAGCTCATGCTGGAACGGCTGTCCCCACTGGGGATCCCGGTCGTCTGGGGGCTGGACTTCGGTCACTGCGCCGGCCAGCTCACCATCCCGCTCGGGGTGCGGGCGACGCTCGACGCCGATACGGCCACCCTCACCCTGGACGAGCCCGCGCTCCGGTAGGGCCTTGAGCACGACATACCACGTAAGGGCGCCGGGACCGCGAGTGCCGACCCCCGTTTCCGAGGGCCCGGCCCCTGCTCGTTTAACCGAACTCGAACCTCCGGGCCTGTACGGTTCTCACCCGTTCCTTCCATACTCGAAGGAGAGGACGGGGCCTTCAAGCGGAGGTGATCACGATGGTGACGGTTCCGGCGCCGCGCCACGGCGCCTGGCGGGCGCCGGCTCCCGAGACACATGCGGAGCACGGCGGGCACGTACGCGGCGCCCTGCAGCACGCGTTGTATGTCGCCCGCGGTGTGCTCGGCGCCCTGTTCGCCGCCGAACTGGTCCTGCCGGAGGCCGAGCCGGCGCAGGTGCGCTCACTGCTCGTCGAGCTGGGCCACCTGGACGCGGCGGCGCCGGAGGAGGAGCAGCGCGCGGCGCTGGTCTCGTTCCAGCTGGCCCACGGGCTCCCATCGCATGGCGCGGCCGATGGCCGCACGGTCTCGACCCTGGTCAAAGCCACCCGCGAGTTCTGGGAGCTGCGGGATCTAGGGCTGGCCCCCACACGCTGAGGAGACGCGGACCGCGCTTTCGCCTTCTTCGGCGCCCCGCACTTCCCGGGTGCGGGATATCCGGGGCGTATGCGGGCACTGCTCCAGAGGAGGGCGGCCTTTGGGGGGCACGGAGCATGGTACGACCGATCGTCGGGATCTCGGCCGGCGCCGAACAGGCGCGCTGGGGCGAGGCATGGGACCTGCCCGCTACGCTTCTTCCGCAGGCCTACGCGGACTCGGTGGCCGCGTCGGGAGCGGCGCCGGTACTGCTGCCGCCGGTCCAGGGCACGGCCGCGGCCGTGACACGGCTGGACGCGCTGATCCTGGCGGGCGGCGGCGATATCGATCCCGGGCGCTACGGCTCACCCACCGGCCCGCATACGACCGGCGTGCAGCCCGCTCGCGACACCGCCGAGATCGACCTGCTCACCGCCGCCCTGGACCTCGGTATCCCGGTTCTGGGGATCTGCCGCGGCATGCAGCTGCTCAACATCATCCGCGGGGGGACACTCCTCCAGCACCTGCCCGACATCGTGGGATCCACGGTCCACCGGCGGCGCACCGGGGTTTTCGACAGCCACACGGTGACGGTGGCCCGCTACACCCGCACCGCCGAGATCCTCGGCCGCACCGAGGTGGAGGTACCCACCTACCACCACCAGGGGCTGGCCGACCTCGGCACCGGTGTGGTCGCCACCGCCTGGGCCGACGACGGCGTCGTGGAGGCGATCGAGTACACCGACGTCCCCAACGTGCTCGGCGTGCAATGGCATCCGGAGGTGGGCGACGACCTCAGCCTGTTCGCCTGGTTGACCGATCACGTCCCTGGTGGTGACGCCGTCCCCCACGCGTAGCCGGAGGTGCCCGCCTCGAAGGCGGACACCCGACTCACGGTGCGACCTCGTCCCCGAGGCGTCCGACCGCGGAGACGACCTCAGCGCCGTCGAACATCTCCGGGTCGTTGTGGCCGGCACCGCTGAGCACGACCTCTTCGTACAGCTTGCCGGCCGCGGCGGCGACCTCGCGGCTCTCCTTCGGGGGGATGATCGTGTCCGAGTCTCCGTAGATCACTGTGGTGGGAACGGTCACCCTCCGGATCTGCTCCGCGATCGGGTAGCGGTCCCGCAGCAGGGCGCGGACCGGAAGGAAAGGGTAGTGGCGCTGCCCGACCGAGGCCAGATCGGTGAACGGCGAGCGCAGCACCAGGCCCGCCGGAGGATGCTCCGCGGCCAGTCGGGTCGCGACACCCGTGCCGATGCTCTCCCCGAAGTAGATGACCTGTTCCGGCGGGAAGCCGTACCGCTCCGTCAGCGCGTCGAGCGCGGCCCGGGCGTCCTGGGACAGCCCCTCCTCACTCGGGCTTCCGGGGTTGCCGCCGTAACCGCGGTAGTCGAAGAGCAGCACGGAGAACCCCAGCCCGGCGAACGCGGTCGCGGTGGGGAGGCGGGACTCGCGGTTGCCGGCGTTGCCGTTGGCGACCAGTACCGCTGTCTCCCGGTCCGCGCCTCGGGGAGGAACGAACCAGGCACCGAGCTCCAGTCCGTCCTCCGTTCGCAGGGCGACGTCCTCCGCTTCGCCGATCCGCTCCGCCGCCGGCGACACCGGCGAGTTATCGGGCAGGTATATCATCTGCCGCTGGAGTCCCCACATGAGCCCGATGAGCGTGATCAGCACCACCAGCACGATGAGGGCGACGCGCAGCACCGGGCTCCAGCCGCCCGCGGACTCTGACCCCAGCGACATCACCCGCCTTCCACACCTCCCTCTTCACGGCGCCCCTGCCCACCGCGACAGGTCTCAAAAGGCGCGATGCCGCCCCTGGACCGGACGGTGGGCCAGCCCTTCGGCGATTCGCACGACATGCGGCGCTATTTCGGGCGGCTCCGGATGGTCCTGAGCGTTCTGCTGCTCGGTGAGGCGCTCCAGAAGCTCGTCCGCGAGTTCCTCCGCTTCTCGTTCCCCCTTATCGGCGTGAGCACTCCGCCCGGCGATCAGCCGGGTCATCGCCCCTGGCAGGTGCGGCATCAGACTGCGCATCCCGCTATGGGTGCCCAGTATGGCGGGCTGGTGCCCCAGTAGCAGGTGGGCGAACTCGTGGAGCAGGATTCCCAGTCTGTGATACCAGGAGCGCGAATTCGCGCAGTAGACGATGTAGGTCCCGTCGGAACGCAGCGCAGTCGCGCCGCTGAAGGGGGTGCCCCGCATCGAGACGAATTTCAGTTCTACGGTCGCCTGGAGGAGTTCACTCATCACCCGGCCCACGTGACGGCAGGCCTCCCGATAAGTGTCGGTCCGGGCCTGCCTGAACTGCTCGACCACCCGGTCGCACAGTTCGTCACGCTCACGCCGATTCATACCGTCCGTCCCGTTGAGGCTCGTGCCATAGAGAGCTGTTGGCAGGGGAGCAGGTCTCACCAGATTTATCACACGCCTTGTAGAGGCCTGTGAAACTATTCCATCGCCTCTGTTCCCGATGTCCCTTTTTGGAACGGGAAAATCCAGCTGTTGTCATCCGACTCAAGGACCTGGGTGATGACTTCCACCGCCTGCTGGCGCATCTGCGGAGTCCACTGCGGCGCCTGTTCGGCCACCCTCGTGACGAACTCGACCACCCCGGCGTTCCGCAGGGCCGCGAAGTCGTTCAGTTCGGCGTCGACCGCGGCGGCGAACTCCTCGTCCAGGAAGTAGGCCACATGGTGGCCCTCGCTCGCCAGTCCGAAATGGTTCGCCAGCCCCAGAATGTGCTTCAGTCGCGGATTGGGCAGTGCCCCTCCGGGCGGGTTGAGCAGCTCGCGGATATAGCTGGGAGAGATCGAACCGAACTGGCCGTCCTCACTGACCGCCGCAGCGACCTCCTCAGGGGTGTACGGCCCGCGGCCGACAGGATAGACCACCGCGAACAGATGGCGCAGCTTGGCCGAGAAAGAGGCGCGTGGCTGTTCATCGCCTCTTCGGTCCTGCCGGCCTCCGACGAAGGCCGCCGGCGACACATCGAGCGCGGCCGCGAGGTCCTCCATGGTCTGCAATGTGGGATTGTCCCGGTGGCCTTTGCGCAGATGCGAGATGTAGCCATCGGTGATGTCCCCACCTATGCTCCGGACCGCCTGCGCCAGTTCGGTGTTGGTGTAGCCATGGTGGCGAGAGACCGGACGGCGGCACAGCTCATCGAGAACGTCGGCGAACGACTGTGGCTGTTTCTTCTTCTTAGGCATGCTCCCACTCCTGCAGTGGCCCCCTCGTGTCCGTGGTGTTCACACCGCACACCCGCCCTACGGACCCGACTGAAGGTGGACCGGTCCTCCCCTTGTCGCCGGACCCCGTCCCCTGCGATCGGGATCGGAAACGTTCCCTGGAACGGAGAGTCCGCTGTCGCCTCGCGACAAGAACCGAGCCTGCCATTCGGTGGCCCTACGGCTTCAGCCCCGGCCACTGATTCTACTGCCGTATCACGAAGCGGCTAGTGCGCGGCAAAACAGTATGGGTGATCCCCCTCGCCGAGGGCAAGATCATTCCGTCACGGACTTTCGAGCGGAGCACCACCTCGCTCCCGAATCACGACACCCAGCGCATCGAATGATCACGAGGTCCGACGACCAACACTCTCTCCCCCCTCAGGCAGCACCTCAAAACAGCCGGAACCGCCGGCGCCTCCCAACGGCACCGCACCCCGCCAGCGGCATGATCGACCGGCCAACCGGCCCGCACGAACGGCCGGCACCCTGAGTTCTACTGCAGTGGAAGAGTTTCGCTTTTCTTTGCGACATCTGTTGAACTTCGCGGTTCGGTTGATCTAGACTCGCCACCCATGCTCTACTAATAAGTAGAAGTGTCGCCAAACATTGCCATATAGGTATGAAAACGACGTGATTCCCGCGCTCTCCGGTGGAACTGCGTTCGCGAGACGGGACCGAAGCCGGCCACATTCCAGCCGCGGCCATTCCCACTCCGTTCCGAGCCTGTACGCCGGGTACCAGAAACCGGCCGACCGAGCTTTTCAGTGACTGCGGGTGATGAGTTGTGATGCAGCAGCCCTCCGACGAGCCGAGTGACGCTGCCTCCCCCACCATAATCGCCGCCGAGACGGGAGAACCCGCCGATCGGGCGGAAAACCCTCGTCCGGTCGCCCGTCACCCGCGTTCCCCTCAGCGGAGCACTCGGCCCCCTCGGTCGTCCGGGCGGCGCCGGCTCAGTGGGTCCGGGCCGCTGCGTCCTTTCACACCCTGTGGCTGGAGTTCTCCCCTTGGCGCCTCCTACTCCACCCACCACACTTCCGGGGGTCCACCATGGTCGACATGTTCGAGATATTCGAGGTCGCTGTCCCCAAGTCGGGCGTCGGCGAGGTCCCTGCCGTGACTCCGCACGAATTCTCCCGCTACCTCGCACAGAGCGGCCATCCGAACAGAAGATCTCCCGCGTTCGCGCGCGACCTCGTGGCCGAGCACCTGGCCCGGTGGGGGCTGACGTCTCTCGTCGACGACGGCCGCACCGTGGTCAGCGAACTGGCGACCAACGCCATACGCCACGCCCTTCCGCACATGTCCGGCCGCGTTCTGCTGCGCCTGGTCCGCGAACCGACAGGAGCGCTCATCGTCGTGTTCGACCCATCACGGAACTGCCCCGGCTCAGGTTCCCCGACATGTGGGCCGAGGGCGGGTTCGGCCTGGCAGTGATCGTCGACCAGGTCACCGGTGGACAGTGGGGGGTCGAGATGTTCCCGGACGGCAAGGCCGTGTGGGCGCGGCTCAGCCATCCCCCTGTCGGCTCGCACCCCACCGCTGAAGAGGAGGCCCCCTGGCCTCAGCGGCGGCTGACCGCACACCGTACAAGTGATTGGGGCGGCTCGCGCCCCCAATGACCAACGGCAGGATCGGTCCGTGCGCCGGCTTCTTTCCCCGCCACCACTGCACCACTCGCGCGTGTGCGGGGTCCCACCGGCCTCGGCCGGAGCATCGGGGACTCGGCCGCGCTGGCGGGCAGACCCGGGAGCCTTCTCCGCGCCTCCCAAGAAGAGGTCCGGTGGACCCCTGAGCGAATGAGGCGATTCCCGGAAAACCGGTGATCTCGGGACGCTCCTGCCATATTCTTCGGTACTACTTCCCCAGAGCAGGCATTTCCCCTGATTGTCGAATCAGAGACCCGACCCCGTACAGAGCAGAGCCGAATCATCACCCCCCGAAACAGCCAATTAAAAGGTTGAAAATGCAACGAGCGCACAATGACACGTTTCTACTCCCCATCGCCACCACACTGGCTCTCGCGCTGGTGGCGAGCGGCTGCGGCAGGGCAGCCGAGGACACCGAAACGGTCACCGTCGTCTACCGCGTCGAAGGCGCCAGCGACGCGATAGACGATCTGTTCAAGCAGGTCAAGGAGGATTTCGAGGCGGAGAACCCGGACGTCACCGTCGGGCTGAACCCGATCGAGGCCCCCGCCGAGGACTACCAGACCCAGGTGAACTTGATGAACCAGTCGGCGAGCGAGGCGCCGGACATCATCTACGAGGACAGCTTCACCATCAACCAAGACGTCGAGTCCGGGTACCTGGCATCGCTCGACGACTACTGGGCGGAGTGGACGGACGCCGAGCAGTACAACGCGCAGGCCGACGCCGCCGTGACCGCTCTGGACGGCAAGCGCTACGGCGTCCTCCTGGGAACCGACGTCCGCGGGCTATGGTACAACACCGAACTGTTCGACGCGGCCGGCATCGACACCCCCTGGACCCCCGAATCCTGGGACGAGGTGCTGGAGACCGCCCGTACCATCGACTCCGAGCTGGGTGAGGACGTCACCCCGTTGAACGTCTACTCCGGCACCCCCGCTGGGGAGGGGGCATCGATGCAGGGCTTCCAAATGCTGCTCAGCGGTACCGACGACGCGCTGTTCGACGAGGAGTCCGAGCGGTGGCGCACCGACGCCCAGGGGTTCGAGGACTCCCTGGAGTTCGTCCAGACCATCTACGACGAAGGGCTGGCCCTGGACGAGCGGGACGCGCTGAACTCGAACGTCGCCACGCTGAACAATGAGGCGCGCATCCCCGCGGAGCAGCTCGCGATCACCCTGGACGGGTCGTGGATCACCGAGGCCTGGATCGAGAGCGGCAACCAGCCGTGGCCGGAGTGGCGGGACACCATGGAGTTCACCGGGATGCCCACGCAGGACGGCCAGGATCCCGGCCTGACCAGCATGTCCGGCGGATGGACGCTCGCGCTGAACGCCAAGAGCGAAAACCCCGACCTCGTCTGGGAGGTCATGGCGCACGCGCTGAACAAGGAGAACGCGACCAAGTTCGCGATCGAGGCCGCGCAGATACCGGTGCGCAAGGACGTCGTGAGCTCGGAGGAGTTCCAGACGAAGGACCCCAACCCCGAACTCGCCACGGACCTGGTCGACGTCACCCACTTCCGCCCCGCCTATGCCGACTATCCGCGGATTTCCATCGCGATCCAGGAGGCCATGGAGTCCGTCATGCTCGGCGATGCGACACCGGTCGAGGCCACGCAGACCTACGCCCAGGAGGTGGAGGACATCGTCGGCGCCGACAACGTGACAGACCGGTGACCGGGGCGGTGCCGCAGGCGGCGTCCGAAGCGGCCCGGCCGCTTTCCGCGGGGGACGCCATCGAAAATGGAACCCCCGAACGATTCACTCTCCTGGTTGAAGTCGGCGTCTTTTGTCTCTAGACTGCGAAGCACCGTTATCTATACCAGAAGAGCGCACAGCGAGTACTCTCCGCGTTTAGAGTATGACTTTTTCCCTCCTTATCCTCTCGGTTGGGCCACCGGCGTTCCCCCGACCCGGTGGCCCTTCGCGAACTCGCCACATCCGGCGAAGGAGGACCACCCGGCGCTCCTCGATACACGACAACCTTCCGCAGCAGTTCATTCGGCGGTTCCCCCGCTCCCCACTGCATGACTAAGGCAGTTCATGTTCCAAGAGCAGCGCCGTTCGATCCGCGCACGCCTCGTGGCGTTGGTCCTCGTCCCCAGTGCCGCACTGCTCGCCCTGTGGATCGTCTTCACCAGCGTTCTACTGAGCGACATGCTGGCCCTGCGTTCCAACACCACTCTGGCCGAAGAGGTCGGTGCCCCCGCTCTTGAGGTCATCGGCGCCCTGCAGGCCGAACGCCGGCACAGCATGGAGCACATCGCGCAGGCGAGCGAGGAGGACCGCACCCCTGAGTCCGGTCCGAAGGCCCGCATCCGGGGCTGGACGGATACCAGGCTCTCCGCGTTCCACTCCGCGGTCGCCGGGGTCGGCGGTCTTCCCAGTGAGGCCGAGACCCGGATCACCCACTTCAACGAGTCCCTTGAGCTGCTCGACGCGCATCGGGAAAAGATCGACGACGACAATCCCACCCGAGCCAACGCGGTATCCGTCTACGACAACGCGATCGAGGCGGGACTGCGGATCTGGGACACGCAGGTCGAGCTCTCCGATCCCTCCCTGGCCCCCCAGGCCCGCAGCCTCACCTCACTCATGCGGGCCCGGGAGCTGCTCTCCCAGGAGGACGCGCTGGTGACCTACGCCGTCACCGCCGACTCCTTCACCGCCACCGACCATGCCGCCTTCTTCAGCACCGTCGGCGCCCAGCGCTTCCTCTTCACCCAGGTCGCCCCGGACACCGCCCAGAGCGAGTTCGCGATCTACGAGGACGTGACCACCAGCGGCCCCTTCCGTACTCTGCGCTCGCTGGAGGACGAGGTGATCGGCGCCGGTCCGGACGGCGGCAGCACCATCCCGATCGACGGGCAGTCCTGGCAGAGCGCCGCGCAGGCCGCGGACACCACGTTGCAGGAGGTCCAGGAGGAGCGCACCACCGAGATCATCACCGCCAGCGAGGACGCGGCCACCCGCCTCCTGCTCGGGGTCCTCGCCTCCAGCACGCTGGCCATGCTGGCGGTCATCGCCTCGATCCTGTTCTCCCTCCGGCTCACCAGGAACCTCCACCAGCGACTCCACAAACTGCGCGAGGCCGCGTTCGACTACGCCACGACCCGGCTGCCGGCGATCACCGCCCGTCTTCGCACGGGTGAGAGCGTCGACGTGGAAACCGACACCCCGACGATCCCGGTGGAGAGACACGACGAGATCGGACAGGTCACCGAGGCGTTCAATATGGCCCAGCACGCCGCTGTGGATTCCGCGGTGAAAGAGGCCCAGTTGCGCTCCGGCGTCCGCAACGTCTTCCGCAATGTCGCGCGGCGCACCCAGGGACTGGTCCATCGCCAGCTCAGGCTGCTGGACACCCTGCAGCAGTCGGAGACCGAGCCCTCCGTACTGGACTCGCTGTTCCGGATCGATCACCTCAGCACCCAGATGCGCCGGAACGCCGAGAACCTGATGCTGCTCACCAGCGGCGGGCAGACACAGAGTGCACTGGAGACGGCCCCGCTCAACGATGTCATCCGGGCAGCCGCCAGCGAGATCGAGAACTACGCCCGTGTGGAGGTGCTGTCCGCCCCCAACGTGGCCGTGCGCAACGCTGCGGTCGACAACGTTGTCCGGGTGCTCGCCGAACTGCTGGAGAACGCGACCTCGTTCTCCCCGCCGCACACCAGGGTAACCGTCCGTTCCGAGGCGATCGCACACGGATGCTACGCCGTGGAGGTGGAGGACCGCGGTCTGGGGATGGCGAAGTCGGACTACGAGCGCATCAACGCGCTGCTCTCCGCCTCGGAGAAGTTCGACGTAGCCGACATGCGCGAGGATTCCCAGCTCGGACTGCTCGTGGTCGCCACCATCGCTCAGCGGCACGGTCTGAAGGTCTCCCTGCGCCCCTCCCCGTACAACGGGACGCAGGCCATCGTGGTGCTGCCTGCGGAGATCATCACCGACGACACGGGGAAGCTGGAGTCCCCGCTGGCCTCGCCGGCCCCGTTGCCCCAGCCTCAGGAGGACGCACCCGAAACACGGCCGGTCCCGCTCCAGAAGGACCCGCCCGATGGGGAGGCGGAAAGCCCGGCCCCGTCCTGGAACGGGGAGACCTACAAGGGGTTGCCGCGCCGTGTCCGCACCTCCGCTCGCAAGGAGAAGAAGAAAGGGGAGGAAGTGCCGCCGTCTCCTCCCCCGGTTCCCGCGACCAACAGAGACGAGCGCTCCCTGGAAGAGATCCGTGCGATGATGAGTGCTTTCCAGGTCGGCACCAACGCAGGGCGGCAGCACGACGACAGTGACCACGACAACTTGGAGGGCCGATGACCGAGCCGACGACCACATCGAGTTCGGCTTCCGCCACACTGGACTGGCTGCTGAGCGATCTGGTGGATCGCGTGGCCGGGGCACGCGAGGCGGTCCTGCTGGCTAACGACGGTCTGCTCCTATCGTCCTCCGACGGGATCGATCGTGACCGCGCCGAACGCATCGCGGCGATCAGCTCGGGCTTCTCCAGCCTGGCACGAGGGGCACGTGGTCAGCTAGGCGCCAACGAGGTCCGGCAGACCGTCGTCGAGATGGACAACGTCTTCCTCTTCGCGCTACCTGCCGGCTACGGCACGCACCTGAGTCTCGTGGCCGAGTCCGGATGCGACGTCGGCCTGGTCGCCTACGAGATCAACCGGCTGATACGCCAGGTCGGACCGCATCTCTCGACTTTGCCCCGGAACCGGCGCAGGCGCACCACCGCCGAGAGTTCGACCGACGAAGACGCCTGAGAACCATGGTGGAGGATAAGGAAACCGCCTCGGACACCCGCGGACGCCTCATCAGACCCTACTTTCTGACACGGGGGCGCACCCGTCCCTCGCGGACGGATTTCGCCATGACATCGCAGGTGGTGGCCACCCCGCAGCCGGAACCTGTGGAACTGGGCCCTGAATACCAATCGATCCTGCAAAAATGTGCGGGCCCAGTATCCGTCGCGGAGATATCGTCGCACACCCACCTACCGCTGGGGGTTCTGCGTGTCCTGCTCGCTGATCTTCTCGACCAAGGAAGGATCGTGGTCTATGAGTCGATGTGGCAGCGGGAGCGGCCGGACACCGGAACCCTGAGCACCATTCTCGACCGCCTCCGCGCACTCTGAAAGGGTTTGCTCCATGTCGGACATCGTGCCCGACTCTTTGAAGATCCTGGTGGCCGGCGGATTCGGCGCGGGGAAGACCACCCTGGTGGCCGCCCTCAGCGAAGTCGAATCACTGCATACCGAGGAGCTGATGACGAACGAAAGTGTCGGCGTGGACAGCCTCGACGGGGTCGAGAACAAAGCCACCACCACGGTCGCGCTGGATTTCGGTCGGCTGACGCTGGACGAGCGCACCGTCGTCTACATGTTCGGTACTCCCGGACAGCCGCGCTTCTCCTTCATGTGGGAGGAGCTCGCTGAGGGGGCGCTCGGAGCGGTGGTGCTGGCCGACACCCGGCGCCTGGTGGACTCCTTCGAGGTGATCGATTTCTTCGAGCGGCGGTCGGTCCCCTTCATCGTCGCTGTGAACTGCTTCGACGGGTACCGGTCGCATGATCCCGCCGATGTGCGGATCGCCCTGGACCTGGACTCGGACCTTCCCGTCATGCTGTGCGACGCCCGGGAACGCGAGTCGGTCAAGGAGGTCATGGTCGAACTCGTCTCCCATGTACTGCAGCTGGAGCTCTCCGGGCAGTGATGTCGTGCCCCGCGGGCATCGGGGCCGGGTACGGGAAAGCCCGCGCGGGAGGGGCGGCAGCAAGATCTCCGCCTCTCCCCGAAGAACACGGCGGGAAAGCGCCCGGACGGCGGCCTACGAGAACTTCGCCGGTTCGCCCCGGCGAGGTCGGCCGTCCAGGCACGCACGCGTCCGCCTTCGGCCGCGCTTCCTTTATCCGTTCCGCACCGCTGCGTCAAACCGCAGTGCCCTACAGCCGCCCCCGTAGTGTATACTGTCGGCTTCCGATAACGAGCAAGCGGATGCGCATGCCGAGAGCGCAGGGGAGCTCAACGCGGGTCCGGATCGCCGACGACGAGCAGCCACCGGGGTCTTCGGGCCAGGTCGACGTCCGCGGCCTGCGTCCACGACCGGGAGCAGCGCGCCAGTCCATTCGCGAAACGGGCCGCGATGAGTCACCGCGGCTTCTCGGCCCAGGAACGATCTCCGCACCGGAGTACACGCGACACCACTGTGCGCCACCACGGAGGGGAAAATCGTCACCGAGCGCCGGCCGCGGACGTTCGCGGCCATTCTTGAGGAGCTGTGCCAGGGCTCAGCGGGACGTCGGCGCCGCTACACGAACACCGAGCTCGCCCAGGCCATCAACGACCGGGGCGGTGACATCACCGACGGCTACATCTCCCATCTCCGCAAAGGTCACCGGGACAATCCGACACTGCAGACCATCGAGCACCTGGCCGCCGCACTCGATGTCTCCCCAGCCGTCTTTGTGGGAGGACGGCGTCAGCGGAAAGACGACGAACGGCCGCGCGCCTCCTTCTCCGCCAAGCTGCGCCATCTGTTCGCGGTGGTCTATCCGGCCGGCCGGAAGCCCTACACCCCGGAGGAGGTCGCCAAGTCGATCAGCCAGGACGGCAGGTTCGGCTCCATATCCGCCAGCTACGTACGCGAACTCCTCGCTCCCGCTCCGATCCTTCCGCCCAACCCTAGGCTGAAGCACGTACTCGGTCT
>NZ_LAJC01000085.1 GCF_000981225.1 Allosalinactinospora lopnorensis | reverse complement strand
AGTGAAAGCCAAGCTCGCCCTGTCTGAGCGCACCTTCACCTGCACCGCCTGCGGTGTGGTCCTCGACCGGGACCTCAACGCCGCGCGCAACCTCGCCGCGCTGGTGAAGCGGCACGTCGCCGGGAGTGGCCCGGAGACGATAAACGGACGTGGAGCCGACCATAAGACCGCGCCTGGTGCGGCGGGTGGCTGTGAAGCGTCTACCCCGCACCGGGCTTCCACCCGGGCCAGACGGAGACCTTCGCCCGGTAACGGGCGAATCATTGAGAGCCACTGAAACTCCAATGAACGGTGGAATGCAGAGCCACACGTCCGCCGCTGTGCTGGTGACCTTCGGGCACGGAACAGCGGAGCAGGACACCATCGCCGACCTGCTGCGCGGGGCGGGGATGCGCGCCGTGGTGGACGTGCGCATCGCGCCGGGCAGCAGGCGCAACCCGCACGTCGCACGGTCCGAGCTGGAACGGTGGTTGCCCGAGCTGGGCATCCGCTATCGCTGGGACAAGCGTCTGGGCGGCCGCCGCCGGCCGTCCCCCGACTCACCCGACGTGGCGTGGCGCGTGGAGGGGTTCCGCGGCTACGCGGAGCACATGCGCACCCCGGACTTCCTGGCCGCCGCCGAGGAACTGCTCGGCCAGGCCGCCGCGCAGCCGACAGCGATCCTGTGCAGCGAGAGCGTCTGGTGGCGCTGCCACCGGCGGCTGATCGCCGACTTCGCGCAGGTGACACGGCATACGCCGGTGCGGCACCTGATGCACGACGGCCGCATGGCGCCCCACGAACCGGGTCCGGGCGTGCGGCCGCGCGACGACGGCCTGCTCGTCTACGACGCCGGGGGGCAGGCGCTGCTCTGAGCGCACGACCTGCCGCGGACGCCCCGGCGGCACCGGGTCACCGCGGCAGGCGCCGCCAGACCGCACGGGGGAGCATCCGCATGCAGGCGGAGACCACTTTCAGCTTGCG
Organism: Allosalinactinospora lopnorensis; assembly: GCF_000981225.1. Classification (GTDB taxonomy): domain Bacteria; phylum Actinomycetota; class Actinomycetes; order Streptosporangiales; family Streptosporangiaceae; genus Allosalinactinospora; species Allosalinactinospora lopnorensis. Next base: position 20,261 of record NZ_LAJC01000085.1, on the reverse strand, counting down.
CGGCACCCAGACGACCCCGGCGCCAGTGCGCAGACCGTCGGCGACCGCGTCGGCCACCTCCGGCACCGCCGCCGGGAACGGCGCGGCCGAGACGTGCGCGGACATCTGCGTGGGCACGTACCCGGGGCGCACGATCATCACCCGGGCCCCGGTCCCGTACAGCGCGTCGTCGAGACCTTGGGCGAACCCGTCCAGCCCGGCCTTCGCGGCGCCGTAGACGTAGTTGGCGCGGCGCACCCGGACCCCCGCGACCGAGGAGATGACGACGAAGGTGCCGTGCCCCTGCTCCCTCAGCCGCGCGGCGACGGCGACCCCGGTGGAGACGTGCCCGGTGAAGTTGGCCGTCGCGGCGCCGGCCGCGGCCACCGGGTCGCTGTCATAGATGGACTGCTCGCCCAGGACCCCGAACGCGTCGATGACGACGTCGAGGTCGCCCACGAACTTCGCGGCCGCAGCGACGACGTCGGTGTGCGTCCCGGGCTCGGCGGCGTCGAAGTCGACCAGGTGCACTTCGACCGCGCCCGCGGAGAGCAGCCGCTCCCGCGCCTGCGCCGCCGTCTGCGGCGATGTGTCAGGCGCTGTTTCCGCCGCCTCCGGTTCCCGCGGACCCGGTCGTGGAACCGCGGCGTTCCGCGCCGCCAGCACGATCCTCCGGGCACCGTCGCGCACCAGGCGCTCGACGATGGCCAGCCCGATCTCGCTCCGTCCGCCGAGGAGGAGCACGGAGTCCACCGCACCCACCGAGTTCCGCATTCGGGTCTCCCGCTCTTGGTGTTGGTTCCGCCGGGAAGGCGGGGCCGCAGCGAGGCGGCGACATATGCAGGCGAGCCTGCCAAAGGACGCCGACCAGGGGAAGGGCGCGGCCGTGCCCGCCGCCCCGGCCCTCAACGGTGATGGCGGCCGTAGCGGACCTTCACCATGCCCACGTTGGTGTGTCCGCTGATCCGGACGTGCAGCGCGGCCGGGTCGGGGCGGGCGGACACCCGGGACTTGATGGACCCGTGCCGTGTTGTCAGCCCGTCCAGGTTCGCAGACGCCCCGTAGGGCAGCGTGATGACGGTCGTGCCGCTGTCGACGGTGAGTTCGATGTCCACCACCCGGTGTTCGAGCGTGGCCGCGGTCAGGTCCAGGCGTACCGTCCCCGAGTCGGACCGCACCTTCAGCCACCGCGGAACAACCCAGTCACCGCCCCGCTTCAGTGTGCCGCTGCCCGTACTGAGCTCGATGGTCTCGCCGGAGGCGGGGGCCGCCTCTCCGGGGGAGGGCAGATCCTGCAGCAGCGCACCGAGCTCGTCCTCGAACGTGGCCCGGTAGGCCGACGAGAGCCGCTCGTCGAACTCCTCCATCGTCAGCCGCCCCTCGGCGAACGCCCGGTTGAGGCGCTGCACCGCCTGTTCACGTTCGGAGTCGGAGACCCTCCTGCGCGGGGTGGGCGGTTCAGAAGTCGTCGACCGCATAGCGAGATCTTACCGTTCAGGAAATGCGGGAAAACGTGTCCTGAACCGTTGCCTTGCGGCGCGGCGTCGACCCCGCCCGTGGGGGTGGGGTCTTCCCGCGGCGGTACCCGTCGCCACCGGTGGGGGCGGGCTTAGGCGGGTTTCCAGCGGGTGTGTTCACCGTCCCGGCGCACCCCCGCCGCCGGGCGCCCCCGTCCCTCACACCGGCCGGCTGCCGGTCCAGTGGTAGCGGCGTTCGGGGCGGCCCGCGGTCCCGTAGCGCAGCCGTACCTCGGCCTTGCCCATCTCGACGAAGAACTCCAGGTAGCGGCGGGCGCTCACCCGGGAGAGCCCGGTGAGCTCGGCGCATTCGGATGCCGAGGCCTCTCCCGCCCGGCTCAGCTCGCCCTCGACCAGCCGCGCCGATTCGGGGGTGAGGCCCTTCGGCATCGGAGGGCGGTTCGGGCCGGATCCCCCCGGTGCACCGCCCGCCTGGCCGAAGACCCGGTCGAGGTCGGCCTGCCCCGGTGCCCTGTCGTCCGCCAGCACGGTGCGCATCTCCTGGTAGCGGGTGAGCCGTTCGCGCAGGGTCTCCGCGTCGAAGGGTTTGATCACGTAGTGCACCGCTCCCCCGTGCAGCGCCTTGCGGACGGTGGCCGCGTCCTTGGCCGCCGTCACGACGAGCACGTCCACCTCCGGGTCCCCCAGATCGCGTAACTGCCGCAGTACCTCGATGCCGCTGATGTCCGGAAGGTAGATGTCGAGCAGGACGAGGTCCGGACGCTGGTCGGCCACCATGGAGAGCGCCTCGGCGCCGGTACGCGCCTCCCCCACGACGGTGAAGCCCGGCACCCGCTCGACCATGCGGCGGTGTATCCGGGCCACCATGAAGTCGTCGTCGACCACGAGCACTCGGATCACGATGCCTCCGTCCTGTAGCGGCGGTGGGGCAGCCAGGCGGTGAACTCCGCCCCTTCCACGCCGACAGCGCCGCCCCTGCGTGAACACACCAGGCGGACGAGCGCCAGCCCGACTCCGCGGTAGGCGCCGCCGGCACCCTTCGTACTGAAGCCGCGCCGGAACACCTCCTGCACCAGCTCCGGGGGGACGCCCCGTCCGGAGTCGCGCACCCGCAACCGCACGGCGTCATCGTGCTCGACCAGTTCCACCTCGACCCACGCCGCCTCGTCGCCGCGGACGGCGTCGAGCGCGTTGTCGACCAAGTTGCCGACGACCGTGACCAGGTCGGCCGAGAGCTGCTCGTCCTGGGCGCCGAGACGGGTGAGCTCGGAGACGCGCAGCGCGACGTCCTGCTCGGCGGCCAGGCTCGCCTTGGCGATGAGCAGGGCCGCCACCGAGGAGTCGGCCACGCGGGAGGTGACGTCGTCGGCCAGCTGCGTGCGCGCCCCGCCGATGGTGTTCACATACCGGGCGACCTCGTCGTACTCTTCCAGCTCCAGGAGCCCGGTGATCACGTGGAGCTGGTTGCTGAACTCGTGCGCCTGCGCGCGCAGCGCCTCGGTGGTGGTCAGGGTGAGGTCGAGTTCCTGCTGCAGCTTGGCGAGATCGGTCCGGTCGCGCATGGTGGTGACCGAACCGATGCTGCGGTCCCCGCTGTTCAGCGGCATCCAGTTGAGGGTGACGAGGCGGTCCCCCATGAGCACCACCCGGTCGGGCTCCTGGACCCGGTCGGTGAGCACACTGTAGATGTCCGGCTCGACACCGAGCTCGCTCAGTGTCCGGCCCGCCGCGTCGGGGGGCAGCCGGAGCAGTTCGGCGGCCTTGTCGTTGACCAGGGTGACCCGGTTGTCCCGGTCCAGGCCCAGCACGCCCTCCTTGATGCCGTGCAGCATGGCCGTGCGGTCCTCGGCCAGCCGGGTGATGTCCTCCGGCTCCAGCCCCAGCGTCTGCCGCTTGATCCGCCGGGCGAGCAGCAGGGAGCCCGCGACCCCCAGGACACTCGCGATGCCGAGGTAGACCAACAGGGTGGGCGCGGCGGTGGCGACCTGCCCGACCGGGCCGGGATAGGTGCGGCCGGCCGCGGCGACCCCGACGATCTCGCCGTCGCCGTCGATGACCGGGACATGCGCGGCCAACACCCGCTCCTCCCCGATCGCCATGACGCCGATCCAGGTACGCCCGGACAGAACGGTGCTCTCGCTGAGGTCGATGGTCTGGCCGATCCGGCGCGGGTCGGCGGAGGAGCGCATACGCCGGTCGGTGCCGGCGATGACCAGGTGGTCCGCGTTGGAAAGGCCGCGCAGGCGCTCGGCTGTCGGCTGCAGGATGCCCTGCCGGTCGGGGTTGGTCAGCCCGGTCCGGACCGCGCCCATGGAAGCCGCCGATTCCGCCACCGCGAGCATCGACTGCCCCTCGACCTGCCGGAACCGCGCGTCGGCCTGGGCGACGGACACTCCCACGACGGCGAGGAGCACAGCCACCACGATCATCAGCTGCAAGGCGAGGAACTGCCCGGCCAGCGTGAACCTGGGGCGCATCGCCGATCCCCTCCTTCCGGTCGCAGCGCCGGCCACCGGAGTGATCGTCCCACGTGGTTCGGGTCATCGTCGCATGTGACCGGGGATTCGCGGCGATACGCGAACACTACGACCACAAGGTTCACTACCACCATTGCCCGCATAACCGACACAACGGTTTTCCAGCGGATTGCCGGCTGTTTTCCTATGCGTTACCTCACACCGGCCCTGCCGGCCGCAACCCTTCTGTCATGGGAGACGCATATGTTCCGCGCACCACGTCTCATCACCACTGCCGCCGCGGGTGCCTCCGTGGTCCTGCTCAGCACCGCGTGCGGTGGAAGCGGCGGCCAGAACGCCGACGGCGGGTGGTCCCCCGAACGCCCGATCGAGCTGATCGCCCCGGCCGAGACCGGCGGGGGCTGGGACACGCTCGCCCGCACCACCAGCCGGGTGCTGGAAGAGGAGGAGATGGTCGACCAGAACCTCCAGGTGGAGAACAAGCCCGGCGGCGGCGGCGCCATCGGCTGGGCCCACGTCGCCAACACCCCCGACGACCCGCACAAGCTGTTCGTCACCAGCCCGCCGATCATCCTGGTTCCGCTGAGCGGGAACTCCGACCACACCCACGAGGACTTCACCCCGATCGCGGCGCTGGCCACCGAGTACATGGCGTACGTGGTGCCGGAGGACTCGCCGCTGGAGAGCTTCGAGGACCTCGTCGAGCAGGTGGAGGAGGACCCTGAGTCCATCAGCATCGCCGGCGGCTCCGGCCCGGGCAGCATGGACCACGTCGCGCTCGCCGGAGCCGTGAAGGCCGCGGGCGGCGATCCGAAGGAGCTCAACTACGTCCCCCACGACGGCGGCGGTGAGGCCCTGACCTCGATGGTCGGCGGGCACGTCGATGCCGCTGTCACAGGTATCTCCGAAGCCGCCGGCATGGTGGAGTCCGACGACGCCCGGATGCTGGCCACGTCGGCTCCGGAGCCGACCGACGCCGCCCCCGACACCCCCACCCTGCAGGAAGAGGGCATCGACTTCGACTTCGACATCTGGCGCGGCGTCATGGGCCCCGGAGAGATGACCGAGGGGCAGGTCGCCTACTACGAGCGGCTCTTCGCCGACATGGTCGAACAGGACAGCTGGAAGGAAGAGACCGGCAACCTCGGCTGGGAGCAGTCCTACATGGACAGCGAGGAGTTCGGCACCTTCCTGGACGAGGCCCACGCCGAGTCCGGCGAGATCCTCGACGAGGTCGGCCTGGGCACGGAGCAGGGCTGATCACCCGTGGTCCCGTTCCGCTTCTCCAACCGCACGGTAGCCGTCGCGATCGCGCTGGTCGCGGCGGGCTACCTCGCGCTCGCCCTCCGGATGCCGGAGTTCACGGCCGTGGAGGTGCCGGTGCAGCCCGCGACACTGCCGCGGCTGCTCGGCGCCGCCCTGCTGCTCCTCGCCGCCGTCCTGTTCTTCCAGCGCCCGGCTCCGGCCGAGCAGGCCCAGGACGCCTCCGACGCCGTTGAGGACTCCGCGGAGCCCTCCTCGCCGGGTACCGCCGAGGAGGGGACCGAGGCCGGTGACGGCGCTCCCGCCGGTCCCCAGCGCCTGGGGCGGCTGTCCGACCCGCGGCTGGAACTGCTGCTGTTCGCGGGCTCGGTCGCCGGCTACATCACGCTGCTCGTCCCGCTGGGCTTTCTGATCACGACCGCGCTCTACATCGGCGCCACCACCTGGTACCTGGGCTACCGCCGGCACGCCGTCAACGCCGCGGTGAGCGTGGGCGTCGCGGCGCTCGTCTACTTCGGCATGTCCGAGGGCCTCAACGTGGTGCTGCCCTCAGGGCCGTTCCCCTTCTGACCCCGACCGGAGCCACCATCATGGACACTCTCAGTCAGCTCGGCTACGGGTTCGGCATCGCGTTGGCGCCGGAGAACCTGGTGTTCGTCTTCATCGGCGTGCTCGCCGGGACGATCATTGGCATCCTGCCCGGTCTCGGACCCATGAGCGCGATCGCGCTGATGATCCCGATCGCCTACGGCATGGACCCGACCACGGCCATCATCATGCTGGCCGGCGTCTACTACGGCGCCATCTTCGGCGGTTCGACATCGTCCATCCTGCTCAACGCGCCCGGTGTGGCCGGCACCGTCGCCACGTCCTTCGACGGCTACCCCATGGCCAGGAAGGGCCAGGCCGGCAAGGCGCTGGCGATCGCAGCCATCGCCTCGTTCATCGGCGGGACGGTCGGTGTGGTGCTGCTGATGCTGATCGCGCCGCAACTGGCCAGGTTGGCGGTGAGCTTCGGCCCGGCCGAGTACTTCGCGCTGATGATCCTCGGCCTGACCGCAGTGGTCTCCCTGGCCGGGAACAACCTCACCAAAGGCCTCATCTCCGCGGTGGCGGGGGTGATCATCGCCCTCGTGGGCATCGACTCGCAGACGGCCGTGCTGCGGTTCACCTTCGACCTCCCCGAACTGTACGAGGGTGTGGAGTTCCTCATCGTCGCGCTCGGCGTGTTCGCGCTGGCCGAGGTGTTCACGATGCTGGTCCGCCGCAGCGCCGGCGGTGCGGGAGGCGCCGTCACCTCGCTGCGGTTGAGCCGGCGCGAACTCGGCCAGATGGGGCCGGCGGCGGGCCGCGGCTCCGTCCTGGGCTTCTTCACCGGAGTGCTGCCCGGGGCCGGCGCGACCGTGGCCTCGTTCCTCGGCTACTCGGCCGAGAAGCGTCTGGCCAAGGACCAGGACACGTTCGGCAAGGGCAACATCAAGGGGGTCGCCGCACCGGAGGCCGCGAACAACGGTGCCGCTGTGGGCTCCTTCGTTCCGCTGCTCACCCTCGGCGTCCCGGGCTCCGGAACCACCGCGATCCTGCTGGGCGCGCTGCTGGTACTGGGGGTGCAGCCCGGGCCGATGATGCTGACCGAACGGCCGGAGGTCTTCTGGGGCGTCGTGGCCAGTATGTACGTCGGCAACATCGTGCTACTCGTCCTGAACCTGCCCCTGATCCCCCTGTTCGCCAAGGTCCTCAAAACGCCGAAGGCGCTGCTGATCCCGCTGGTCGTCGTGTTCTGCGTGGTCGGGGTCTACGGTCTGAGCTTCAGCGTGTTCGACCTCTGGTTGCTGCTCGGCTTCGGGGTCCTGGGATACCTGATGCGGCAGAACGGCTTCCCCGCCGCCCCGCTCATCCTCGGCCTCATCCTCGGCGGCCTGATGGAGCAGTCGATGCGCCGTGCGCTGCAGATCTCCAACGGAGACTGGTCGATCTTCCTGACCAAGCCGATCTCCGCCGCGCTGCTGGCGCTGGCCGTGCTCTCGCTCGCCGGCCCGCTGATCGGCATGGTGCGCCGGCACCGCTCCGCCGCCTCCTCGAAGGTCACCGGCGGCGACAATGGCGGTGGTGGCGTCGAGAAGCAGCGGAGGTAGCCGCGAATATGACGGATATGCGCCGCTTTCTCGCCATAGCGGTGAGCGTGCTGCTGGCGGCGGGCTGCGGCGTCCTTCCCGGTATCGAGAGAAGGTCCCTCGACGGGGTTCGGGTCATGGTCCCGACCCCGCCGGGGGGCGGTTACGACATCACGGCGCGCACCCTGGCGGCGACTGCCGAGGAGACCGGGATGGCCGAGGAGACCGAGGTGTTCAACCTGCCGGGCGGAGCCGGCACCTCGGGACTGGCCCGGCTGATGTACGAGGAGGGCGACGACCGCCTCCTGCTGCAAATGGGGCTGGGCCTGGTGGCCGGCGCGCGGATCCACGAGGCCCACACCCCGATCACCGAGGCCACACCACTGGTGCGGCTGATGGAGGAACCCGGGGCCTTCCTGGTGCCTCCGGACTCGCCGTACGAGACGTTCGAGGACCTCCTCGACGACTGGACCGACCCTTCGGTGCCGGTGACGATCGGCGGCGGCTCCAGCCCGGGCGGCCCGGACCACATCGCCACGATGCTACTGGCCGAGGAGATCGGGCAGGATCCCCAGGACACCGACTACGTGTGGCACGACGGCGGCGGCGAACTGCTCTCGGCGGTCCTCAGGCACGATGTGGACGTCGCGTCCGCGGGCGCGGGCGAGTACCGGGAGGCCATCGAGGCGGGCGAACTGCGGGTGCTGGCGGTCACCGGTCCCGACCGGATCGGCGGCGTCGACGCGCCGACGCTGCGCGAGCTCGGGATCGACCTGGAGTTCACGAACTGGCGGGGGCTGCTCGCCCCGCCGGGGATCACCCGGGACGAGCGGGACGGTCTTATCGCCGCCCTGGACGAGCTGTGCGACTCGCCGGAGTGGCGGGCCGCGATGCGGAACAACTACTGGTCGGACGCCTACATCACCGGCGACGAGTTCGGCGCGTTCCTCGCCGAGGAGGACGCCCGGATCGAGGAGGTCCTCACCCCGCTGGGGCTGACCTGAGCGGCCCGCCGCCCCGGCCGGACCCGCACAAGCACCCCCCCCGTTCGCTCACCACTCCTCACTCACTCCGCGGACGCCGCCCCCGGCTCCGCAATCGGCATCGCCACTGCGCTCCTTCGTCGGGCTCGCTCACAGCTCCAGTCTGCGCGCCAGGTCGGAGCGGAGGGTTCCCTTCGGGTCGACGCGTTCGCGGACCCCGCGCCACGTGCCGAGCCGCGGGTACATGGCGTGCACGGTCCGCGCGTCCGCTCTGCTGTCCTTGGCCAGGTAGAGGCGCCCGCCCGCCGCGAGCACCCGCTCGTCGAAGGAGCGCAGCAGGCCGGCCAGCCCGGGCAGCTCCGCCGGGAGATCCAGCGCCAGAGTCCATCCGGGCATGGGGAACGACAGCGGGGCCGGGGTGCCTGCTCCGAAGCGTTTCAGCACCGCGAGGAACGACGGCGCCCCCGCCGATGCCAGCCGCTCCACGATCCGGCGCAGCGTGCGTTCCTCCCCGAACGGCACCGCGAACTGGTACTGCACCAGCCCGCGCGGCCCGTACAGCCGGTTCCAGCCGTGCACGGCGTCCAGTGGATGGAAGAAGGAGCCCAGCCCCTGGAGCGCGCCGCGTTCGCGCCTCGGGGCGCGGGTGTAGTAGGCGGCGTTGAACGCCCGCACACTCCAGGTGTTCAGCAGCCGGGGCGGGACCCAGGGCGGGGCGCCCGCCACCGTCCGGGGGTGGTAGCGCAGGGGGCGCGGCGCAGCCGGGGCGGCAGGTCCTCCAGCGTCGCGTGATGGGCCCGGGTGAGCACGCCCCGGCCCGTCGCGGCCCCGCGGGCGAGGAGGTCGATCCAGCAGACCGTGTAGTGGTACCGGTCATCGGTCGCGCTCATGAGCGCGAGAGCCGAGTCGAGGTCGCGGGTGCGGTCGGTGTCGACCCGGGCGCTCGCCGTCTCGACGGGGATGACGTCGAACGTCGCATCGGTGATGACGCCGGTCAGCCCCATGCCGCCGACCGTGGCCCAGAACAGCTCAGGGTCGTGTTCGGGACCGATCCGGCGCTCCGCGCCGTCAGGCGTCACCAGGGTCAGTGAGCGCACGTGCGCCCCGAAGGAGGAGTCCACGTGGTGATTCTTGCCGTGGATGTCGGCGCCGATCGCGCCGCCGACGGTGACGTGCCGGGTTCCGGGGGTCACCGGGACGAAGTAGCCGTGCGCCAGCAGCCGCTCCATGAGGTCGGCGAGGCTCGTCCCCGCCGAGGCGGTGACGGTCGCCGATGCGGGGTCGATCCGGAAGCCGGGGGCGAGGTCGGCGCAGTCGACGACCAGCCTCCGGCGCACTGGGCGGCGTCACCGTAGGACCGGCCGAGGCCGCGGGCGATCGCGCCGCGCCCGGGCGCTCCCCCTTCTCCGGCCTCCCGCAGCAGCAGCGCCACCTCCTCGGGGGTGCGCGGACGCGCGACCGTGGCCAGCGTGGGGGCGGTGCGCCCCCAGCCGGTGAGCATCTGACGTCTCATACGCACGCGCGTCCCTCCCTTTCGCGGTCAGCCGGCATAGACACCGAGCGCGACCAGCAGCACCAGCGCCGCCAGGCAGAGCTGCAGCGGCCGGTCGCGCAGTGCGAGTTCCTCGGGCTCCTCGCCGACCCCCCGGTCCACCAGCAGGTGGTAGCGGAGCACGAAAATGATGAAGGGGACGATACTCGCGGCGTGGAACCACGGCTCCGCCCCGGGACGATCGTCCAGCGCCCACAGGCAGTAGGTGACGATCATCGCCCCGGAGACCATGGTGCGCACCTGTGCGAGGTAGCTCACCGAGTAGCGAACGAGCGTGGCCCGGCCGCCCCCGCTGTCGGGGTTGCGGAGCTCGGCCTCGCGCTTGCCGGCGACCACGAGCAGCGCGGCCAGCGACACCACGATCAGGAACCAGTTGGAGAGGTAGACGCCGACCGCCGCTCCCCCGGCGAGCGCACGCAGCACATGGCACCCGGCCACCGCGACGATGTCGCAGATGATGACGTTCTTCAGCCATAGCGTGTAGGCGCTGGTGAGCAGCAGGTACCCCGCGAGCACGGCGAACAGCGGCCAGTTGCCCAGCGGGAGCACCGCGGCCGGGGCGGCCGCGACCAGCACGGTGCCCACCACGACGGCGGCGGGGACCGGGACCACGCCGGCGGCGACGGGCCGGTTCCGTTTACGGTCGTGCAGCCGGTCGCCGCGGACATCGCGGGCGTCGTTGAGCAGGTACGTGCCGCTGGAGGCCAGGCAGAACAGCGCGAACGCGGCAGCGGTCCAGCCCAGCGTCCGCGGGTCACCGAGAACCCCCGCCGTCCCCGGCGCGGCGAAGACCAGCAGGTTCTTCAGCCACTGCTTGGGACGGCACGCGCGCACCAGACCCGCACAGCGCGCGGCCGGCGTGATCCGGGATCCGGGATCCGCCCCGGGGTCCTCCGGCCGCCTCGGAGCCGCCCGGGACGGTTCCGAGGCGGCGGCCGGGGTGCTGGGCGCGGCGTCAGGCATGCTGGCCGACCGGAATTCAATCCCGCCCGCGCGCGCCGGAACGGGAAGCCGCCATCAGCACCCCGCCGAGGAGGAGCAGGCCGGCGCCGACGGCGAGCAGCGCGATCGGCAGGGTGGTGCGCAGCAGTGGAATGATGGTCATGCCCTGCTGGGCGCCTTCGATGTTGCCCTCGATCGTCTCGTCGGTCCAGTCCATCGTGCCTTTGAAGAGCGTGAGCACCTCCTCGTCGTCGACGTAGGCGCCCCGATGCTGCTCCTCGCTCAGGTGGATGGGGGAACCGGTCGTGGGCTCGATCCAGTACGTCCGGGTGACGGAGTACATCTCGTCGGTGGTGACGTCGCCGTCGCCCTCCATGTCGACGAGGTCCCGGGGGATCTCCCGCTCGTCGATCTTGGTCGGCTCGATCTCCTGCACGAACCGGTAGGTCTCCACGCCGTGGACGACCTCCTCGCCGTCGAACCGGATGGGGTTGGTCTCCTGGACGGTGGTGTCGAAGAACTCGTAGTCCTTCTGCTCCGTGAGGAAGGGGAACTTGAACGCCTGCCCCTCCTGGCGCACCGACTCGTCGTTGACCGAGGGGTCGCAGCAGTCGACGGCCTCGCCGGTGACCCGGTCGTGGCCGGTACGGCGGGTCGTGGACTGGAAGGCGTAGTCGGTGTCGGCGTCCTTGACCCAGGTGAACTGGTCCCAGACCACGGTGTCCTCGTCGCTGGCGGCCACGTCGCCGCGGATGGTCGTGTGCGCCTCGACCGTCGCTCCCTCGACCAGCTCCACATCCTCGATGCTGAAATAGGTGACGTCCTCCCCCCGGTTGACCTTCTGGTCGTAGTAGTCCATCGGGGTTTTCATGACGGCGCTCGCCACCCAGAATCGGAGCATGGGGGCCAGGGCGATACTGAAAACCCCCAGCGCGATGCAGACGACTGCAACGGTACGGCGCATTTGCCTCCCGGGCGCAACGACAACGATCTGAAACTGGTTCAATCTGCGGTAGACTACTCGCCCGTAGCGAGCAACGTCACCAGGGCGTGTCTGAATTTTTATAACAAGTTCTACTCTAGAAGAATTATCCCAGCCCTGAGCCAACGTCCCCGGAAGGCCGCCGGTGACCGCATCCGCTGAACGCCCCCGATCCTCCCGCCCCGGTGCGGCGGACACACGAAGCGCCCGTTACCTGCCGCAGATCCACGGGCACCAGGAGTCACTCGACGGCATCCGCGCCATGGCCGCCCTGCTGGTACTGGTGTTCCACGTGGCGGTGGAGACCGGCAACGCCCTCGAACCCGGTGTGGTCGGCGCCCTCCTGGCCACCGGTGAGCTCGGCGTACCGCTGTTCTTCGCGCTCTCGGGGCTGCTGCTCTACCGCCCGTGGGCGCGCGCGGCCCTCGACGGCGCCGCCGGCCCGCGGGTGCGCCGCTACTTCTGGCGGCGCGCTCTGCGCGTACTGCCGGCGTACTGGATCGTCGCCACCACGGCGCTGCTGCTGTGGTCGCGGGAGCACCTGGACTCCGTGCGCACCTGGGTCGAGGTACTGACCCTGACGTTCACCTACGACCTCGACCCCTGGTGGGAGGGCACAGGGCCGTACGGACTGGGTCAGATGTGGAGCCTGTGCGTGGAGGTCAGCTTCTACGTACTGCTCCCGGTGTTCGCGCTGCTGCTCGCGGCGTTCGCCGCCCGCGGGGGCGACGACGTGAACGCGCGGGCGAAATGGCTGCTCGCCGGGGTGGCCATGCTGGGCGTGGTGGCCGTGCTCTCGCTGTTCCCGCAGTTCTATCCGGAGCCCCGGCCGTACCTGCACGCCTGGCTGCCCCGCACGCTCGGGATGTTCGCGGTGGGAATGGCACTCGCCGTTGTATCGGAGTGGGCCTGGCGCGAACCCGGAGCCGACGGCCCGGTGCGCCGGTTCTGCCGCACCCTGCCCCGGGCCGCCACGTTGTGCTGGGTGCTCGCCGGGATCGTCTACCTGCTGGCCTCGACCCCGGCCGCCGGTCCCCGCTTCGTCGGCGTCGAGAGCCTGTGGGGGTCCCTGTTCAGCATGTTCACCGCGATGCTGTTCGCGTTCTTCGTCATCGCGCCCGTCGCCCTGATGCCCGCCGCCGGCCAGGATCCCGAGGCGCCGCGCTGGACCAACGGGGCGTGGCTGGCGACCCTGCTCCGGCACCGGGTGAGCCGCTACCTCGGCAGGACCTCCTACGGCATCTTCCTGTGGCAGTTCGTGGTGCTCTACCTCTGGCGCGGCTTCACCGGGCAGGAGATCTTCACGGGGTCCTTCTGGCTCGACGTCGTCCCCGTCACCGCCGGGACGATCCTGCTGGCCACGGTGACCTACCGATGGGTGGAGGCGCCGAGCCGCCACTGGTACGACGTGGGCCGGTCACGGCGGGACGAGCGCGGTAAGGTGCGGCGTTAGAACCTGTTCGGGCGTCGGAGCCACTCGTATCGGGGTGGCCGCCGCCCGGCGGCGTTCGAGCCGGTCGACGGCGCGCTCCATTGCGCGGCGGGCTCGGCGGCCGCCCTTACCGGCCCGGGGGGAGGGCGCGCCCACCGGCCCCGCCTCGCGGTTGCGCAGCCGGTGTGAACCACCGGCAGCCGTCGGCCGTACCACATAGTGGGCGCCGCCGCCCCTCTGCGCAGCACGGACTGGCATTCGCGGCAGCGGCCGGCTCCAGGCTCAGCAGAGAAAGGACCTTCGCATTGTTGTTCTTCACGCGCCTTCGTCGGCTGGCGACTCCGAGACGGAGAGACGGGCGGCAGGATCTGAGCGCGGAGGACCGTCTGGAGCGCGTACCGGACGAGGACGCCGCGGGTGACGGCGCCGGAGACCCCCGGGACGGCGAGGCGGCGGGGGAAGACACCGGCGACCGCCGCGGAGCGCGCCTCCTCGCGTCGCGGGTGAGCACCGTGTTGGCCTGCCTGCTCGTGCTGTTCGCCCTCAACCTTCCCAACGACTTCACCCACCTGACCCCTGAGGCGTTCCTGTCCATCCCGCGGAGGGACTTCTCGGCGTCGGCCTCGTTCTCCTCCTGCCGACCAAGGCAAGGCAGGTGGTGGCGGTGCTGCTCGGTGCGCTCCTGGGCCTGCTGACCATCGTGAAGGTCTTCGACATGGGCTTCCTCGCGGTTCTGGCCCGGCCGTTCGACCCGGTACTGGACTGGTACGCCATCATGGCCGGCGTGGAGTTCGTCGACTCCTCGGTCGGCGGCGCTGCCGCGGTCGGCGCGGTGGTCGCGGCCGTCGCCGCCGCCGGGGCCGTGATCGCCCTCATGGCGCTCTCGGTCCGGCGGCTGGCCCGCGTCGCGGCCCGGCATGCCACCACGGCGTCCCGCACCCTCATGACGTTCGGGGTCGTCTGGGTCACCTGTGTCCTACTCGGCGTGCAGATCGCCCCGGACGTCCCGCTCGCCGCCAACGGCACGGCCACCCTCGCCTACGACCACGGCCGCCAGATGGTCACCGGCCTGCAGGACCAGCGGGCGTTCGCCGCCGAGGCCGCCGACGACGCCTTCGCCGACACCCCGGACGAGGAGCTGCTGACCGCCCTGCGCGGCAAGGACGTCGTCCTCGCCTTCATCGAAAGCTACGGGCGGGACGCGGTGCAGAACCCGCGGTTCGAGCCGGAGGTCGGCGCGGTGCTCGACGAGGGCGAAAGCCGACTGAACGAGGCCGGGTTCACCTCCCAGAGCGCCTTCCTCACCTCGTCAACGGTGGGGGGCAGCAGCTGGCTGGCCCACGCCACGATGCTGTCCGGACTGTGGATCGACAACCAGCAGCGCTACCGCAACCTCGTCACCAGCGACCGGCTGACCCTCACCGGCGCCTTCCAGCGCGCGGGCTGGCAGACCGCCGCCATGATGCCCGGCGTCGACCGGGCCTGGCCGGAGGGCGGGTTCTTCGGCTACGACCGGATCTATCCCTCCCAGGAATTGGGATACCGCGGCCCGCCCTTCAGCTGGTCCAACATGCCCGACCAGTACACCCTGTCGGCCTTCGAACGCCTGGAGCGCGCGAATCCGGACCGCGACAGCACCCCGCTCATGGCGGACATCCCCCTGATCTCCAGCCACGCTCCCTGGGACCCCATCCCCGAGCTCATCGACTGGGACGACATCGGCGACGGCTCGGTCTACGAGTCCATGGCCACGGAAAGCCACCCGATACGCACCATCACGCAGCGCGACCCCGAACAGGTACGGGACGACTACCGCAAGGCCGTCGAGTACTCGCTCAACAGCCTCATCTCCTATGCGGAGACCTACGGCGACGAGGATCTGGTGCTCATCTTCCTCGGCGACCACCAGCCCTCCCCGGTCGTCACCGGCGAGGACGCCAGCCGCGACGTGCCGATCACGATCGTCAGCGGCGACCCGGACGTGTTCGACCACATCTCCGATTGGAAGTGGCAGGACGGCCTGCACCCCGACGCGCAGGCCCCGACCTGGCGCATGGACGCCTTCCGCGACCGGTTCCTGACCGCCTTCGGTCCGCAGAGCTAGGGACCGCCGGGCCCTTCCCGGCAGGGGTGTCAGATCGGAACCGCCTCCCCGGGCGGAGGCCGGCGGATACGGACGGAGCCTTCGGTCCATGGCCGCGAAGCCATGCCGACCGGAGGCCTCGCACCGGCCCGGCCCGGGCGCCGGCGGGTCAGCCGGCCTCGTCCTCCCCGGCGTCGTCCTCACTGTCCTGCTCCTCCTGCTCCTCCCAGGGGTTGCCCTCCGTCGCGGGCACCATCTCACCGAATGTCACCCACTCCATGCACAGCTCTTCTTCTTCGGTGTGCAGCATGATCTGGGTGCCCGCCCCGTCGACCGGCACGTACCAGGTGCCACCGTCGGGCGCTTCGGGAAGGGAGGCCGAGACCCAGGCGTCGCCGAGGACCGTGGCCACCTCGGTCTCCTCCTCGGCGGTGTAGCCGATCCCCAGCACGTTGGTCTCCCCGCCGAGTGACTCCACCCCCCATACCGCCTGGCCGCCGAAGGTGGCGATGCACTTCTCGTCCTCCGGGGGACCGAAGAACGCGCTGCCCTCCGCCGGTTTCGCGTTCACCAGGTGCCCGTCGTCGTTGAACACCATCGCCAGCGACGCCTGCTGCGGCTCCGCGACGCGCTCGCCCAGCTCGCCGTCCACGAGCGGGCTGAGCACGCGGTGGCTGAGCCGGCGCGGGCCGTTCCAGGGCAGGACGATGTTCTCCGGTACCGGGCGCGAGTAGATGCCCGCCTCCTCTGGGACGCCCTCCAAGGACGCGCGGACGGTGTCGAGGTACCAGCGGACCCGGTCACCGCTGAGGGTGTCGGTGAAGGTGTGGGTGGAGTAGCCCGCGGCCAGGACGAAAGCGGCGGTGGCGGTGACCGCGACGTCGCGTACCCGGTTGAGCGGGAGTCGGCGGCGGTAGACGTCACCGCTGTCCTCGGTCTCCTCCCGCGCGGGAAGGAACGCGAACGCCAGGCAGATCGCGAAGACGAGCGCGGCGTCGGCGACGTAGCGCGGGTCGTAGCCCACCATGTCCTCGTAGCGGCCGCGGGCGAGGAGGGTGGGGACGATGTCCACGACGATCAGGTAACCCGCGAGGATCGCCCATGCGCGCCAGGCGCGGCGGCGTGCCAGCAGGCTCGCCACGACGAGCAGCGCCAGGACCGACCAGGCCGCGATGGCCATGGCCGCCGTGGGATCGAGCAGCCCCCCGGAGGGGGTCACCGGCCCCCACTCGAACGGTCCGCCCACGGCACCGGCGGGGAAGGTCTCACCGAGGAGTCGGCGGGTCATGGTCACCGCGGTGTCCGCCTCGGGAGCGCCGGCGCCCTCGCCGGCGGCGCTCTCCTCCCGCATGAGGTAGAGCAGGCCGTGCCCGAGGGAAAGCGCCGCCATGCCGACCCAGAACGGCAGGTCGCGCTCGAAGGTCCGCCGGATGGTGTGCGGGAACCGTCCCGGGACCAGGAACGCGGCGGCCACCGCGAACAGCAGCGGCGGCAGGAACATCGCCTTGACGGAGAAGGCCATGCCGAGCACGACCGCGCCCGCCGTCATCCAGCCGTACCGGGAGTCACCGGTGCGGAGGTACTGCGCTGTCCACAGCAGCGCCAGCGCGATGGCCATCTGGAACGGCACCGCGTTGAGCGCGGCGGACCACCAGGCGAGCACCGGCAGGGTCAACGGGGCGAAGAGGTAGACCGCGAGCGGGCTGAGGATGGCCCAGCGCCGCCCGAACACCACCCAGAAGAGCCGGAACACCGCCGCTGACGCGCCCGCCTGGAAGGCGAGCATGACGCCGGCGGTCAGCGGCCAGTTGTAGGGCGAAAGGGCCGTCTGGGCGTAGGCCAGGAACATCGCTCCCGGCATCAGGTGGCCCTTGTGCAGATCGGTCAGGTAGTCCCAGGTGAGGTCGCTGGAGGCCGCGTTCCCCACGAACAGGAAGTCGTCCTCGATGAAGTAGGCGTCGCGCAGCACGTAGATCTTCAGCGCGAGCGAGGCGACGATGAGCAGGCCGCCGACCAGCACCAGCGGCTCCCGCAGACCGCGGGCCACCGCCTCGGAGACGGTCCGCGCCCACCCGGAACCGCGGCCTCCGGCGGAGTCGTCGGCGGCGCGGGCGGACGGACCGGCCCCGCTGGCCTGCGCCCCGGACGGGGAGTCCCCGGAATCGGTCATGCGCTCACTTCCCTGGCCTGGTGCCGGTTGGCGCCACTGGATAAAGAGGTGTCAGAATACAACATGTTCCACATTGCGATGTGATCATCGTCGCAGGTCCGTAGTGTTGGGGGAATCAGAAGAGGAACCGGGTTCATCTCGGATTCCGGTGCCGATCTGGGGGGTAACCGTGAGCCTCGACGAGGTGCGCAGGGACTGGACGCGGCTCGGGTCCGCCGAGCCGCTCTGGGCGGTGTGCGTCGACCCCGCCAAGCGCAGCGGCGGCTGGGACGACGACGGGTTCCTGGCCTCCGGCCGGCGGGAGGTCGAGAAGGCCATGGACCGCCTCGACGGCCTGGGGATCCGTCCGGGGCGCGACCGCGCCCTCGACTTCGGCTGCGGCGCGGGCCGGCTCTCCAACGCGCTGGCCGGGTACTTCGACACGGTCACCGGCGTGGACATCTCCGAACCCATGCTGGCAGAGGCCCGCCGGCTCGACCGGAGCGGGGGACGGATCGAGTTCCGGCTCAACGACGGCCCCGACCTGGCGGCCTTCGCCGATGGCTCGTTCGACCTCGTGTACTGCGACCTCGTCCTGCAGCACCTGCCCCCCGATCTGGCAGCCGGGTACCTGCGCGAGTTCACCCGCGTCGTTCGGCCGAGCGGGGCCATGGTGATCGGTGTTCCCGGCCGCGAGGCCCGCACGTTCAAGGGTCTGGTGTTCCGGTACGCCCCATGGCCGCTCATCCGCGTCGCGCAGCGGACGCTGCTGCGCTACCCGGCCCCGATGCGGATGCACACGCTCCCACCGGAACGGCTGGCCGGGCTGCTGGCGGCCGGCGGGGCCCGGATCGCCGCCTCCGACGAGTACTGGAGCGGCGACCACTGGCAGCACCTGCGCCACTTCGTCACCGTCGAGCCCGCAGCGGACAGCGGAGGAACCCGATGAGCACCCCGCCCCGCTCCGGGACGGCCGGCCGGACGATCCCGTTCCGCGCGACGCTGGGCCGCTCGGTCCGGCTCTTCTCCGCGTTCCGCAAGGAGCAGACCGACCCGGACCTCTTCTACGGCACGCTCGCCCGCGACACCGTCGCCCAACTGCGCTCCTACACACCGCTCGACGGTGCCGTCGTCGTGGACATCGGTGGCGGCCCGGGCTACTTCACCGACGCGCTGAACGCCGCTGGCGCCCGGTGCGTGTGCGTGGACGCCGATGCGGGAGAGCTGCGACTGCGCGGCGGTGAGGCGCCCGGCACCGCGGTGCTCGGCAGCGCCCTGGACATGCCGGTGCGGACCGGCTCGGTGGACGTCTGCCTCTCGTCCAACGTGCTGGAGCACGTCCCCGAACCGGAGCGCATGGCCGACGAGATGGTCCGGGTGACCCGCCCCGGCGGCCTGGTCTACCTCTCGTACACGCTGTGGCTGTGCCCGTGGGGCGGGCACGAGACTTCGCCGTGGCACTACCTCGGCGGCCACTACGCGGCCCGCCGCTTCACCAGGAAGAACGGCCGCCGTCCCAAGAACGACTTCGGCTGCACGATGTTCGCGCTGTCGGCGTCGCGGATGCTGGCGTGGAGCCGCGACCGCGACGACGTGGACGTGCTCGACGTCCTGCCCCGCTACCTGCCGGGCTGGATGAAACCCGTGGTGCGCGTCCCCGGCCTTCGTGAGGTCGTGACGTGGAACCTGCTGCTGGTGCTGCGCAAGCATTGAGCGGCTACCGGCCCGCGGTGCCCTCGGGATCCGCGTCCCCTGCGTCTACCGGGGCCTCCGCGTCCTCCACTGCCGCCGGGGCCTCCGCGTCTCTCGCGCGCCTCTCTCCCACCCATGTCCGCACCAGGCCCACCAGGATCAGCGCCGCTCCCAGGGCGCCCAGACCGGCGGGCAGCCAGGTACGCAGGGCGGTGAGCAGCAGCGACCGGCTCTCGGCCTCCTCGGCGTGCGCGGCGACCAGGTGGTCCGGCATGGCGAACTCGGCGTCCAGCAGCACGCGCTCGCCCGCGCGGCTCTCGGAGCGCAGCGTCTCGTGGCGCTTTTCCACCGCGTTCACCAGGTGGCCGCTGACCGGCTCGATCCAGTAGGACCTGCGCACCTCCAGCCACCGGGTGGCCGTCACCGTCCCGCGGCGCTCCAGGCCGAGCGCCGCGGCCGGCACCTCCCGCGCGGAGTCCGGGATCTGGGTGGCCTCGATCTCCTGGACGTACTTGCGGGTGGCGACCCCCGCGACGTCCTCCTCGCCGTCGAGGACCATGCGCGGCGCGGCGCGGATATCGGCGTCGTAGAGCGGGTACTCCGCGCCCCGGGCATTGGCCGGCCAGTGCAGTACCAGGCCGGCCTGCCGCACGGCGCGGTCGCCGTCGACGTGCTCCCCGCAGCAGTTCACGGCGCGGCCGGTGGAGCGGTCCACGATGACCCGCCGGTCCATGTGCGCGATCATCGTGTTCGGGGCGGCGGTGTCGACCGACATCTGCCAGACGCTGCGCCCGGGGTCGCCGGGGTTGGGTTCGCCGTAGATGTCGGTGGTCCGGGTGACCTCGGCCTCCTCGACCGTCTTCCAGGTACCGGTGTCGAGGTAGGACGCCGCCTCGTCCACCAGTTGCAGCTCCGCCTCGACGTCGCCGGGCAGCACAGCGAGCTGTCCGTACACGTAGAGCCGCAGGAGCAGCGCGAACGTGGCGAAGAACGCCCCGCACGCCACCAGTACGGGACCGGCGTTGCGGCGCAGCGCCCCCGGCTCCCGCCGGTCGTCCTGCCCGGCGGGGGCGGCGGGGCCGGTTTCGGCGTCCCGCCCGGCACCGGGGTCGTCCGCCCCGAGGAGAGCGGGGGG
>NZ_LAJC01000084.1 GCF_000981225.1 Allosalinactinospora lopnorensis | reverse complement strand
GCCGAACGGGCGGGTGCCGCCCTCGCGTGCTGCGGCGCCTCCGGCGCCGAGGCGCGCTGCGCGGACGGAACCCTCGACCAGGTGCTCGACGTGCTGATCGACAACGCGCTCAAGTTCGGCGGATCCGGCGTGCGGATCGCGGTGCACGTCCGCCCCCCGGCCGACGGCTCCGTCGTCGTCCATGTCGTCGACGACGGCCCGGGGTTGACCGAGGAACAACTCGCGGAGGCCGGGAAACCCTTCTGGCGCTCCGAGGGCGGCGTCGGTGCCGAGGGCGGGGGGCTGGGGCTGTCGATCGTGTCGACGCTGCTGAACATGCACGGCGGAGATCTGCGACTGCGCCGGGCCGACCCGCACGGGATCGACGCGCGTGTCCGGCTCCCTACCGCGGAGACCGGAGACGACACCTCTCACACGTCGGCATAGGCCACTTTCTGCGAGCGGTAGTACCCGGCCGCCCCGGGGTGCAGCGGTACCGGAAGCGTCGCTATGGCCACCCGCGGGTTGAGGTGCAGTGCCACCGGGTGCGCTTCGACGAGTTCGTCGCGCGCGGCGAAGAGCGACCGGGTGATCTCCTCGGCCATCTCGTCGGGCATGCCCTCGCTGACCACGAGCAGGTTCGGCACCCCGATGGTGCGCACATGCGGCACTCCCGGGTAGGTACCGGCGGGGATCGACTGCTCGGTGAAGAAGTCGCCGTGCTCCTCCCGCAGCGGCTCCACGTACTCGGCCAGGCCGATCAGCCGGATCGGGGCCGATTCCGCCATGCTGGTGACGGCCTCGGTGGGAAGGCCGCCGGACCAGAAGACCGCGTCCAGCCAGCCCGCACGTATGGCCAGGACCGACTCCCTGATCGACTGGTTCCTCCGGGTGATGTCGTCCTGCGGGTCGACGCCCGCCAGTTCGAGGACGCGGTCGGCGATCAGCTCGGTCCCCGACCCCTCGTCCCCCACCGACACCCGGTGGCCGGCGAGTTCGTCGGCCCGTTCCACCGGCAGATCGTCGCGGACGATCAGATGCGTGCGGTTGTCGTACACCCGTGCCAGGGCGGCCACCGAATGCGGCTCGTCGAACGGCGGCTGTCCGTTCACGGCCAGCGCCGCGACATCGGCGAGGGTGAAGCCGACATCGGCCTCGCCCTCGGCGACCAGCCGCACGTTCTCCACGCTGGCACCGGTGGGCATCGCCCGGGCGCTCCGCGACAGTGCGCTCTCCGCGAGGCTCGCGCCGTAGACGTGGTAGACACCGCCGGGCCCACCGGTCGCGATGGTCAGCGACGGCAGGGGGGCGGCAGTGCGCCCCCACCCCGCCCAGAACGCGAGGGCCACCGCCGCGGCGACCGCTCCCGCCGCGGCCGCCCATGCGCCTCGGACGATGCGTGGCATGCCGGGACGATACTGCTCCGGACACGGCGGTGAACAGAGCCGTCGTACCTCAGGACTTCCTCAAATACCCCCGCATCCCCCTATGGGCGGGCCGGCTGTTACGTCTACATTTCGGCGCAGTGAACTGCGTCACAAGCCGTTCGCGCCGCGGAGGCACCGCGCGGACACGCACCGTCCGCCGGCGGAGGAGAGGAGTTCGACAGTGCGACGGAACCGAGCAGGACTTGCGGCGCTCTCGCTGCCGCTCAGTGTGGGGCTGCTGGCCTCGTGCAGCCAGCCCGCGGAGCAGATGGACGAGGACACCCTCGACGATCTGTCCATCGCCAGCGGAACCACGGGCGGCGTCTTCTACCCCGTGGGCGGGGCGATGGCCGAGGTCATCAACAACGAGGTCGAGGGGGTCAGCGCCAGCACCGAGGCGACCGCGGCCTCGGCGGAGAACATGCGGCTGATCGGCGGCGGCGAGAGCGAGGTCGCGATCGTCCAGGGCGACACCGCCTACCAGGCGGTGCACGGCGAAGGGGACTTCGAGGGCGACGTTCAGGAGGCGCAGGTCCTGACCGTGCTGTACCCGAACGTCTACCACGCCGTCTCGCTGGAATCGATCCACGAGGACCAGGGCTTCGACTGCATGTCGGATGTCGAGGGCAGCCGCTTCTCGGTCGGCGCGCCGGGCAGCGGCAACGAGATCGCCACCGACCTGCTGTTCCAGGGGCTCGGCATGGACTTCGACGACGTCGATGTGCAGCGGTACGCCTACGCCGAGACCGCCAACGCGCTGCGCGAGGGCCAGCTCGACGCGGGTTCCTGGGTGGTCGGGGAAGGCCACGCCAGCCTGCTGGAGCTGGAGCAGACCGACCCGGTCCACCTGATCCCGATGTGCGAGGACGAGCAGAGCGCGGTGGTCGACGAGCACGACTTCTACACGGCGCACACCATCGAGGGCGGGACCTACGAAACGGTCGAGGAGGATGTCGAGACCCTGGCGCTGTGGAACGTCGTGGTGGTGAGCCCCGACTTCCCCGAGGAGCTGGCCTACGACCTGCTGGACGCGCTGTACGAGAACATCGACGACATCAACCAGGTCTACGAGCCCGGCACCGAGTACCACGTCCCGGAGACGATGGCGGAAAGCCCGGTGGAGCTGCACCCCGCCGCCGTCCGCTACGCCGAGGACAACGACATCGAGATCCCCGAAGAACTGACCCCCTGAAGTTCGCGATGAAGGCACGCACTGCGGTCGTCGCGATCACCGCCCTCCTCACCACCGCCCTGCTCTGGCCGGTGTGGCCGGCGCTGTCGATCGGGGCGGAGGGATCCCGGATCGGTCATGTCCCCCTCGACTCCGAGGGGGGTTTCACCGTCTCCTTCATCCACTCCCTCGACAAGCTTCCGGTGGAGGACGTGTACGTGGTCCGCGACGGCCGGGTCGTGCAGGACGCCACCCGCCTGCGGCAGTTCGGTGCCGGTATGGGCCACATACCGGGCGAGGGCAGCGGTCACGCCGAGGGCGACTGGTGGGTGGTCTCCGATCTCGACCGCCCGATCGACGACTTCAAGCTCCGCGTGGGCTCGCCGGGGGCCGACCACCGCCTGGTGCACCCCGGCGGGGAGATCCCCCTTTCACAGTGCTGGGCGGGCGAGAGCCTCACCCTGCGGCCGGTGAAGCTGCCAACGCTGGTGCGGCTGCTTCCCACTACGCGACCGCCCGCCTGCCCGGAAGGCACGGAGGACGCTTCAGGAAACGAGACATCATGAGTGAGAACCGGGAAACGCCCGACCCTCCCCCGGAGAAACGGCGGCCCCTGATTCCCGACACCGCCTCAGGCGAGGGCGCCTCCCCGCTGTGGCGCCACCTCGCGACCGAGCGTTGGGGCGAGGGCAGGACCGGCACCGTGATCGGATTCGCCGTGCTTGGAGTCGCTCTCGCGCTCGGCGGCTACCAGATCTACATGGCGCTGTACCTGAACCTCGACGCCTACCTGCAGCGGGTCATCCACCTGCTGTTCGTGCTGGTGCTGGTGTTCCTGGTGCGGCCGGCCGCGAAAGGCGCCTGGGCCCGCCGGCTGCCCATGGGCGTCGTCGACATGCTGCTCGTGGGCACGGCGCTGGTGATCAGCCTGTATCCGGTGCTGAACTTCGACGAGATCGTCACGCGCATCGGGGCGCCCACGCCGCTCGACCTGACCATGGGCACCATCGCGATACTGCTGCTGCTGGAGGCGTGCCGGCGCGTCATCGGCCTGTTCATGTCGACGCTGGTGCTGGGGTTCATGCTGTACGCCTGGCTGGGCCCTCTGCTGCCGGGCATGTTCGCCCACCGCGGCTACACCTTCCAGCGCATCGTGTACCACTCCTACCTGTTCCAGGAGGGCATCTACGGGCTTCCGCTCGGCGTCGCCGCCACCTTCGTCTTCATCTTCATCCTCTTCGGGGCGATGCTGCAGAAGACCGGGGGCGGCGACTTCTTCGTCGGCCTGGCCTACTGCCTCACCGGCCGGTACACGGGCGGCCCGGCCAAGGGCGCCGTCGTGGGCAGCGCGTTCTTGGGCTCGGTCTCCGGCAGCGCGATCGCTAACACCGTGACCAGCGGCGCGTTCACCATTCCGCTGATGAAGCGTGTGGGCTACAAACCGCACGAGGCGGGCGGCGTCGAGGCGGCCGCGTCAACGGGCGGCCAGGTGCTCCCGCCCATCATGGGCGCGGGCGCGTTCATCATGGCCGAGATGATGGGCGTGCCCTACATGGACGTCGTCAAAGTCGCGATCATCCCGGCGCTGATGTATTTCACCGTGGTGTTCCTGTTCGTCGATATCCTGGCACGCAAGCACGGGATCGGCGGGCTGCCGGCCGACCAGCTGCCGCGACTGCGCACCACCCTGGCCGCCGGCTACCACTTCCTGGCGCCGTTCATCCTGCTCATCACGCTGTTGCTGATGTACGTCACCCCGCTGCGCGCGGGCCTGTACGCGATCGGCCTGCTGCTCGTGGTGGCCATGCTGCGCACGGCCAGCCGGCTGGACTGGAGCGGCCTCGGCGAGGTGTTCGTGATCGCGGCGCGCAACACACTCGGCGTGTCGGTCGCCACCGCTGTCGCGGGCATCATCGTCGGCATGGTCGGGCTTACCGGCCTCGGGCTGAAGCTGTCCAGCATCATGCTCAGCGTCGCGGGCGGCAGCTGCTGGCGACGCTGGTGATGGTCGCGCTGGCATCGCTGATCCTCGGTCTCGGGCTGCCCGTGACAGCCGCCTACATCGTGCTGATCGTGCTGGCCGGACCGGCGCTGATGGAGCTCGGGCTGGCGCTGATCGTGGCGCACATGATCGTCTACTGGTACAGCCAGGACTCCAACGTCACCCCGCCGGTGGCGCTGGCGGCGTTCTCCGCATCCGGTATCGCCGGCTCCAGTCCCATGCGGACCGGCCTCAGCGCGTGGAAGTTCGCCAAGGGCCTCTACCTGATCCCGCTGCTGATGGCGTACTCCCCGCTGCTGCTGGGCGGCACGGTCGGCGAGGTCGCGTGGGCGGTGGTCAGCGGTATGGTCGGCCTGGTCGCGGCCGCGGTGGCGCTGGAGGGCTTCATGCGGCGGCGCACCCTGCTGGTGGAACGGATCGGTCTGGCCGTCGCGGCGGTGCTGATCTTCACCCCCGACCTCTGGGCCGACATCGCCGGCATGGCACTGACCGCGGTCCTGCTCGCCGCCCAGTTCTGGGACGGCCGGACGCCCCCGGCCGTCTCCGAGTCCCAGCCGGAGACCGCGCAGCGCGCGGGGTAAGCGGGACAGGGGGCGCCTGCCTCCGCGCAGGGGCGGGCGCCCGTTTCCCCGGCTACTTCCTGTTGCGGTACAGGTACATGGTGATGGGCGCGAACAGCAGCACCATCACCGCGGACGCCATCAACACCGACACGATCTGCCCGGTGGTGACCCCGCCGTGCATCAGCCCGCGGATCGCCGTCACCAGGTGGCTGACCGGGTTGACGTCCACGAACGCCCGCAGCCAGCCGGGCATGGTCTGCGGGTCCACGAAGATGTTGCTCAGGAACGTGCCGGGGAACATGACCATCATGCTCACGCCCATGACCGAGTTCGGTGTGCGCAGCAGCAGGCCGAGCAGGGTCCACAGCCACGACAGGCTGTAGCAGAACACGAGCAGCAGCACCACGGCGAGCAGCACGCCGCCCGCGCCGTTCTCCGGACGGAACCCCAGGACGAGGCCGAGCACGATGACCATCGTCGAGGCTAGCGTGTAGCGCACGGCGTCGCCGAGCAGCGCGCCCGCGAGCGGGGCGGGTCGCCAGACGGGCAGCGACTTGAAGCGGTCGAAGACGCCCTTGGTGATATCGGTGTTCAGCGCCACCCCGGTGTACAGCGTGATCATCACGACCGTCATGACCAGGATGCCCGGCAGCACCCACTGCAGGTACTCACTGGTGGACCCCGCGAGCGCCCCGCCGAACAGATACGTGAACATCAGCAGGAAAAGGACAGGGAACACCGTGACGTCGAAGAGCTGCTCCGGGACGTGCTTGATCTTCAGCAGCGCCCGCCACCCGAAGGTGAGGGAGGCCGACAACGCGCTCGGGCGGGCCGGCCGGTTGCGGGACGCGAGAACCGAGCGGAGATCCCCCTCCGCGACGGGACGAGTCTCTGTGGTGGTCATGCCGCACTCTCCTCAGCGGTCTCCCCGGCGCCATAGGTCTCGGCCGGGTGCCCTGTGAGGGCGAGGAACACTTCGTCCAGGCTGGGCTGCCCCAGCGCGAAATGGGAGACGTCGACTCCGGCGTGCGAGAGCTCGCCCAGGGCGTGCGCCACCCGGGCCGGGTCGGCGACCCGGGCCGACAGGGCGGCCGGGTCGGCCTCGCGGTGAACGGGAACGCGCAGCGACTCGATCAGCAGCCGCTCGGCCTCGTCCCTCTGGGCGGGGTCGTGCACGCGCACGTGCAGGGTTCCGGACCCGACAGCCGCCTTGAGCTCGCTCGGGGTGCCCTCGACGATGATCGCGCCGTGGTCGATCACGGCCATCCGGTCCGCGAGCTGGTCGGCCTCGTCCAGGTACTGGGTGGTGAGCAGCACCGTCGTCCCCCCGGCGACCAGAGCCCGGACGATGTCCCAGACCTGGTTGCGGCTGCGCGGGTCAAGCCCCGTGGTCGGCTCGTCGAGGAACATCAGTTCCGGCGTGACAACGATGCTCGCGGCGATGTCGAGGCGGCGCCGCATCCCGCCGGAGTAGTGCTTCACCAGGCGGTCGGCGGCGTCGGCCAGCCCGAACGCGCCGAGGAGGTCGTTCGTCCGCCGCTTGGCCTGCGCCCAGGAATACCCGTAGAGCCGCCCCAGCAGAACGAGGTTCTCCAGGCCGGTGAGCTCCTCGTCCACCGAGGCGAACTGCCCCGTGAGACTCACCAGGCCGCGTACGGTATCCGCTTCGCGCACGATGTCGTGGCCGAGCACGCGGGCGTGCCCACCGTCGGGACGCAGCAGGGTGGCCAGCATTCTGATGGTGGTGGTCTTACCTGCGCCGTTTGGACCGAGGAAGCCGTAGACCCCTCCGGAGGGGACGGTCAGGTCCACCCCGTTCACCGCGCGGGTGGCGCCGAAAACCTTCACCAGGTTCGAGGCCTCGATCGCGAGGTTCCCAGCAGTTGCAGTCACGTCGCCTCCCCATGCCCGTGCGGACCCGCCGGCCGCGACGACACCCAAACTAGAACCTGAATAAAGATTGAGGTCAACCCCGGCCGGCTGGAGACAACCGGCGGGCGCCCGCCCCGTACAGGCCGGCGACGAGAGACCGCATGATGCCCCCGGAACCACATGCGGCGGCCGCTCGGCTGCCGCGATACGGCAACGCTATCGAACTCGTGTTCGAGGTACAAGCGTTCGAAGTCCGCGCCGGAAAAGCCCCATCCGGGGTAAGACCGGGAACCGCGCCGCTGGAAGCCGGCCGTGAAGTCACCGGTGACCGCAATTGGCATTCCGGGATTCCCGGCCGGATTCCTTTTGGAAAACGCCTATCAGCGCCGCGGTACGGCGGAATCCCGCTCATATCCGCAAACAGGTCCACGGGCACGCGCGCAGGGTCTATAGTTCAAAACGTCATGGCCTGAAGTCCTTGCGCCCCAGGGGATGCCGCTGCCCTAACTGATGGGAGACCACGTGTCAGACAACGATTTCATGAAGCACAGCACCGGCGACCTCGCGAACTTCCCGCCTGAGGTCGACATGAACACGCCCACCGTCGCGCGGATATATGACGCGATGCTCGGCGGCAAAGACAACTTCGAGGTCGACCGGCAGGCTATGGCCGCAATAGAAGAGGCCAATCCCGGAACCGTCGACCTGGCCCAGGCGAACCGCGCCTACCTGACCCGGGGTGTGGATTGCGTGGCCAAGGCCGGCGTACGCCAATTCCTCGATCTGGGGTCCGGTCTGCCCACCGCCGACAACACGCACCAGATCGCCCGGCGCACCCATCCCGACGCCTCGGTGGTCTACGTCGACAACGACCCCATCGTCCTCGCGCACGGCCGGGCGATCCTCGCCGAGACCCCCCGCACATCAGTGGCCACCGCGGATCTGACCGATGTCGAAGGGGTGCTGGCGGCCGAGGACACCCAGCGCCTCATCGACTTCTCCCAGCCGGTGTGCCTCATGCTCGTGAGCCTGCTGCACTGCATCCCCGACGAACAGGACCCGTTCGGGGTGGTACGGGCCTACTTCGACCGTTTCGCTCCCGGCTCCTGCCTGGTCTACTCGCACATCGTCTCCGACGACGAGACCGCGGCCCGCGATTTCACCGACCGCATCCACTCTTTCGGCACATCATGGGGCCGGGTGCGCTCACCGGAGGAGGCCGCGAAGGTGTTCGACCAGTTGGAACTCGTCTCCCCCAGCTCCGACGGCACCTTCGACCCGGTGCCGGTCGAATGCTCGACCTGGCGCAACGACGGCAGGACCCCCGAGCCCCGCCCCGCCGACCCCGAGGTCCTGATCTGGGAGCACGCCGGGATCGCCTTCAAACACTGACGCCGCGCCATCGAACGCCGCGGAGGTCCCGACAGCACGGTGATCCGGACGGTCCGCGCCGGCGTCCGGATCTCCCGATCAGGCGGCTTCGCGTATCCGGCCGGCGAGCGTACTGTCCCGGGCGGTGTGCACCAGGCCGGTGAAGAACGCGGCGACATCCTCGCCGTTGACGAGCGCCGCCAACTCCTCGGGATCCTGGGGAAGGCCGAGCGCCTGCGCTCCCCGAAGAGTGGTGCGATCGGCATAGGGACGCAGCCACGGCCACACGTGCTGGGCTTCGCGGCAGAAGATGTCGGCACCGGTCGGCCCTATCCCGGAGAAGCGCTGCAGTTGGCGCCGGAGAGCGCTGGGATCCCGTTCGGCCACGGCGGGCAGCCGGCGCAGGTCGCCGCCGACAAGGTCCAGGGCCAGCCGCGCGCAATCGCCCAGCCGTGTGGCGGTGCTCTCGTCGTACCGCACGTAGTGCCCGCGGCCCAGCGCGTCCACCCGCTGCTGCCAGCTCATCCCGGCCATTCCCCGCGCCGTGCCGCCGCCCGCCCGAACGAGCTCGCGAGCGGCCGCAATGGCGATCGCGGCGGAGATGCGCGCGCTCAGCAGGTTCGCGACGACAAGCAGCCGCCACAGGGGCGCCGGTTTGTCCGCGAGCCGGATACCGGCCTGGTGCGCGACCGTCGTCCCGGCCTCCTCCATGACCGTGCGGGCGACCCGGGCCGCAGTAGGCATACCGCCTCCTCTCGCCTGCTCTCTACTTTTCCCGCTACCCGGACCCGGGCCCCTCCCACGCCCTTCGCGCCGTCCTGGGCAGCGGTGCGATCGGCCGGCTTTCCCATTACGCGCGCATACGACATGTCACCGTGTACCCGATTCGCGCGCTTTCGGCGGTCGTTCCGGTTCGATGTTTCACCCCCCTCTTGCGCGGTAGCGGTCGTACATCAGGTGCGGTCCTCCGTACCGATGCTGTGACCAGCGAGAGTTCCATGAGTGAGTACAACAGCGTCGGTGAGGGCGAGCGGAAACGCCGTCTGCCTCGCAAGAGGGCAGCGGGCGCCCGTGCCCGTGCGCCCCGCGAGCGGTTCGAGGAACTCTCGGAATCGAGGTGGACTCGGCGACGACGCGTTAGCCGCCGAACCGAAGCGCCCAAGAAGCATTACACCGAACTCCTGAACATTCTGGAGGACACGCGCCGGCGAGGCGTCACTGTCGTTACCCAGCCGTTGCGCACATCCTCCGAGCAGGTCGATTCGGGCGGACACGGCGAAACGGTGTTCAGCGCGATCGAGGGCGAGCCGCTGGACCGCCCCGAAGAGGCCGGACACCTACGAAACGGGCAAAACCAGGCGGAGGTGGGCCCTGATGGGAAGTACCGGAAACACTGCGAAGATCACCGCTGCCGTAATCGGGGGCTACATCCTCGGTAGGCGGAAGAAGCTCAAGCTCGCCATCGGCCTCGGCCTCTACCTGGCGATGAAGAAGCTGGACCTCAACCCGCAGGCGCTACTGAAGGAACTGTCCGAGCTTCCCGGGGTCACCGAGTTGAAGGACCAGGCCCGCGGTCAGGTAGCCACGGCGGGCAAGGGCGCGGCCGAAACCGTGGTGTCCAAGTTGGCGAGCAACCTGGCCGACTCTCTGAACGAGCGCGCCGACCGATTGCAGCACGGAGCCGCCGACGCCGCGTCCGGCGCAGCCGACACCGCTGCTGAGACCGCATCCGGCGTTGCGTCCGACTCGGCCGACACCGAGGAGGGGGATACCGAGGAGGGCGACACCGAGGAGTCGGAATCCTCCACGGAGGAGCAGGCGGCGCGGTCCGGCGGCGAGAAGGCGTCGAGCGCCCGGCGCGGTTCCCGCGCTGCCAAGAGCGCGGGCAAGGGCGCAGGCAAGGGCGCAGGCAAGGGCGCCGCCGCATCCGGGGCGGCCGGCCGTTCACGCGGTTCCCGCAAGAGCAGCTAGGAGGATGATGAGCGTGGCGGACGACAACAACGGTCCTCTGGCCCGGTTGCGCAATGCGGCCGACAAGAACGACGGCACCTCGAAACTCGCCGACGCGGCGCAGAAGTACCTCACCGCGAAGGCCACCAGCATGGTCAACGGCGCCACCGAGAAACTCGGCAGCTACGCCGAACGGCTCGTCAGCGACGGGCCGAGCGGCGCGCTGGGGGGACTGCTCAAGGGCGGCAAGAAGCTCGCCGAAGGCGGGAACCCGGCCAGCGCCGTGGCCGCGGCGGGCGGCCAGGCCATCAAGGACAAGACCAAGGACCTGGCCGGCGCTCTGGGCGGAAGGGCAGGCCGCCGCGGAAGCGGGCCCAAGTCGGTCAACATAGTCGAGAACATCGACGTCGGGGTCCCGGTGCGGGTCGCCTACAACCAGTGGAGCCGCTTCCCCGACTTCGGCGACTTCACCAAGGGCGTGCAGACCGTCGAGGAGGAGGACGAGGTCGAGTCGAAGTGGACGGCCAAGATCCTCTGGTCGACCCGTAGCTGGAAGGCCACCGTCACCGAGCAGATCCAGGACTACCGGATCGCCTGGACCAGCGAGGCCGACAAGGGCACCACGAAGGGTGTCGTGACCTTCCACCCGCTGGGCGACAACCTCACCCGCGTGCTGCTGGTCGTGGAGTACTTCCCCAAGGGCTTCTTCGAACAGACGGCCAATCTCTGGCGGGCCCAGGGACGCCGGCTGCGGCTGGACCTCAAGCACTACCGCCGCCAGGTCATGATGATGGCCCAGGAAGAGAGCGAGGAGCTGGAGGCTGGCACGGCGAGATCCGCGATAGCGAGGTCGTCCTCAGCCACGACGACGCCATGGAGCTGGAGGAGGCCGGGCTCACCGCCGAGCAGTGGGCCGAGCTCGACGAGCTCGACGAGGACGAGCTCGCCGCCCTCTCCGAGCTGGACGAGGAGGAGCGCGCCGAACTCGCCGAACTGGCGGAGGGCGGCGCGGAAGAGGACGAGTACGCCGAGGAAGAAGAGGCTGAGGAGGAACCCGAGGAGGAAGAAGAACCCGAGGACGAGTACGCCGAGGTGGAAGAGGCTGAGGAGGAAGAGGAGGAGCGTCGCCCCGCGGCACGCCGATGAGCCGGTCAGGCCGTGGTCGGCGCGGCTTGCCCGGCCCCGCCGGCAGTCGGAGCAGGCAGAACCGAGGGATCGGCGACCAGAGCGACCGAGCCGGCGCGCAGCGAGCCGAACCGGCGTGATCGGACGCCGACCGACCCCGTGAACAGTACAAAGGCCGGTTTCCACCCGGAAACCGGCCTTTTCCCTGTGGAGCTGAGGGGATTTGAACCCCTGACCCTCTCGATGCGAAGCACCGGATACAGGGAACGCACGATCGAAAATCAGGTTCCGAAGTGCGCTTCTTCTCCAGATGCGTTCGCGAGAGTTCACCCCGGTTTCTAGCGGTTGCCGTACTCTGCTGGGGTACGGCAGCGGGACAGCGGAAGCACTGAAATGCCCTGTGGCAAGATCACTTTCGCGTAGACCCATTTCCCCCTTCAGCGCGCCGAGAACGGCGCACAGTGGCCATCTGAGCGAGTCATCCGGAACGGTCGAAGCTCAAGCGGCGGTGGTCGTCACCGTGGTCGCGGTAACGGTAGTGGGGGTGGGGAACCACCAAGCCGTACCCCCGAATGGATGGCCACACGCTTGCCGGTTGGTGGCCGGGGTGCGCGTGGGCCCCGTCCCCGCGTGCGCGGGGAGCAGCAGCCTGGCGACCGTCGCGGCGTACATGCGGATGGGACCATCCCCGCGTGCGCGGGGAGCAGTCACCGCTGGAATCCTCCATGATGAAAATGAGGGGACCATCCCCGCGTGCGCGGGGAGCAGGCGGTCACGCCCGTCGTCGAGGCGTTCTCGCCGGGACCATCCCCGCGTGCGCGGGGAGCAGGGCGCCATGCGGCCCTTACAGGGCCAGGCGTTGGGACCATCCCCGCGTGCGCGGGGAGCAGAGGCGTCCACCTGGTCGAGGTCGTCCTGTCCGAGGACCATCCCCGCGTGCGCGGGGAGCAGATCTCGACGTAGGAGTGCAGCCGCCAGCGCCGGGGACCATCCCCGCGTGCGCGGGGAGCAGCCTTGGCCGGGGGTGCCCTGTTCGTGGGGCCCGGGACCATCCCCGCGTGCGCGGGGAGCAGAGAATCCATTCTTGCCCACAGCCGTAAACGGTGGGACCATCCCCGCGTGCGCGGGGAGCAGGGGCTGGGCCCGTGCGAGGAGAACGCGCACGGGGGACCATCCCCGCGTGCGCGGGGAGCAGCTGGCCGCCCTGACGGAGCTGTTCGAGGGCACGGGACCATCCCCGCGTGCGCGGGGAGCAGATCTGCGCCTGTGTCGGCTCGGTGAGCCCGGAGGGACCATCCCCGCGTGCGCGGGGAGCAGTTTCGTTCCGTTCAGCCAGGTGTGGCGGGCGCGGGACCATCCCCGCGTGCGCGGGGAGCAGTCCCGGGGATGACCCGAGGAGCCTTCCGTGGCGGGACCATCCCCGCGTGCGCGGGGAGCAGCTGACCGACCTGGAAACCCCGCACTCGGCCGGGGGACCATCCCCGCGTGCGCGGGGAGCAGCGGCGGAACCCGGAGACTGGTTGGCCGAGCTCGGGACCATCCCCGCGTGCGCGGGGAGCAGGTCGCCAGCGCGGCGCGCGCGAGTTCGGCGGGGGGACCATCCCCGCGTGCGCGGGGAGCAGAACTCCTCAGATGCGGGGGCGGTCGAGCCGCCGGGACCATCCCCGCGTGCGCGGGGAGCAGCTGCGCAGCGGCGACGACACGGGCACCCACACGGGACCATCCCCGCGTGCGCGGGGAGCAGATGGTGTTCCTACCTGGTCAGTAATCGTGACGAGGACCATCCCCGCGTGCGCGGGGAGCAGTGGTGTGGCCGGGTACACCGGTTTTCCGCGCCGGGACCATCCCCGCGTGCGCGGGGAGCAGGCCAGGATGTCGGCCTCAGTGGTGGCGGAGTTGGGACCATCCCCGCGTGCGCGGGGAGCAGATCACCGGCAACACCAGCTTCAGGCACCCGGTGGGACCATCCCCGCGTGCGCGGGGAGCAGACTCCGTGACCTGCAATGCTACCGCGCCACCATTGCCAAATATGCAACTTCCCGAGAAAGCGGCATAACAGACAAATCAGCCATCCATCCAAAACGCAGACCACGCTGCAAGGACGCTACACCACGGCGCCGCCCTCGGGACGACCGTGCAATATTCACCGAAAGTGACGAAAAGCGGTGCCTGAAGACGGTAACGCGCCCGCTAGCGCTAGCGGGGCCTCTCGCTAGCGCTAGCGATCCCGCTAGCGCCCCGATCCAGTGATCACCTGGGAGTTAGCGCACTAGCGACCATCTGCGAGAACCCTCAAAAAGCGACCCTAGACAGGTGGTGACCCCCTCTCCCATCCCGCTATCCCTCCCCCTAGGTGTGTGACTCTATGTAGTGGGTTCCAGCGGTTCCAAGGGTTCCATGGGGTGAGGTGGGGGGCTCCCCATCCGGGGGGTGCGGCACGCGCCTTACTGGGTAGCCCTCTGTCGGTGTGGAACCGTTGGAACCCTTGGAACCCCCAGGTGGGAGGCATGATCACCTGGAACCCTGCTGGAACCCTTGAAACCATGAGATGACCGAACGGTTCCGAGGGTTCCAGCAGGGTTCCAAACAATCATGGGCGTGAGCTGGGGGTTCCAGCGGTTCCAAGGGTTCCACAGGGTGAGGTGGGGGGCTCCCCCACAGGCAGCGGGAACCCGGGGCAGCCGTAGGTGTCCCGTTGCAGAGAGGCGCCGGTTCGTAAACTGGTACGTACCAAACCGAGACGAAAACTAGGGGCCGACGCTGATGGGCTCAGTGACTCAGCGCGTAGAGGACGCCATCCGCGATCTCATCGCATCCGGCGAACTTGGACCGAACGGCAAGCTGCCATCCGAGCGGAAGCTCTCGCAAGACCTTGACGCGGGGCGCACGACGGTGCGTCTGGTGCTCGGCAAGCTAGCGGCCGAGGGAACTATCCGGAGCGAGCACGGCCGCGGGTACTTCGCCACCACCGGCGGCAGCGAGCGCAGGAGCGACCCTGATAGCGACGATCTCCCGTCGTGGGTGATCCGCGGCGAGCGCACCATCTATGACAACCGCTGGGTTCGACTCACGCTCGTTGACGTTGAGCCGCCCGGTGTGGAGCGCTTCGAGCACCACGTCGTGAGGCTGCACCATGTCGCCATCGCGGCCGTGGTCGACGAACACGACCGCGTGCTCATGCTCTGGCGCTACCGGTTCGTACCCGACAGGTGGGGGTGGGAGCTTCCGGGCGGCATCGTGGATCCTGGGGAAGACGCTGGCGCGGCGGCCGCCCGGGAGGTCGAGGAAGAGACGGGATGGCGGCCTAGTGCTCCGCTGAAGCACCTGGTCACGTTCCAACCTATGGTGGGCATGGTCGACTCGCCGCATGACGTCTACCTGGGCGAAGGTGCCAGTTACACGGCGCCTCCCAGTGATGCCGAAGAGGCTGGCCGTGTCGCGTGGATCCCGCTTGCGGACGTGCCGGGCATGATCGAGCGTGACGAGATGCTCGGGTCGGGGACGTTGGTCGCGCTGCTGCACATCCTCGCTTCCCGCAAAGGCATCACGCCTGGCCAGTAAGCCGCTCGATGCGTTTCCGCTGCCGTACAGAACCAGTGCGGTTGGCCAGCAGTCTGGCCTTCCGCAACTGGTCTGTCGCGTCGCCGTGCTCACCGCGCCGCATATGCGCTTGGGCAAGGTCGGCCCGCAACCCTGCCTCGGCACGTGCGAAGGTGGAATCCATGGCTTCCAGAGCCTCATAGAGTTCGCTGACCGCGCCTTCGTCGCCGATTAGCGCGAGAGAATGGCCTTTCCAGCGCTTCAGGTGCTCTTCTGTCAAGAAGATGCTGAGCATGTCCGGATCTCTCAGCAATCCGTCGTCCGGTATATGGAGTTCGGCAGATTCGAGCGCGGAGCGGCATGCTGATTCTTCGCCAGACAGCGCGTGAAATTCAGCCTTCGCCGCTAAGAGCCAGGAGGCGACACGGGGCGGTATCTCGGTCCCGGCTATCCGTAGCGCTTCGGTCACGAGTTCCACGGAGAGTTCGGGTTTTCCAGCTTCGGAGAGCACATAAGCCTGCTCTCCCATCGCATGAGCCAGATAGGCCAGCCGTTCCGCTTCCCTGGCCGCGCTCTTGGCCTGCTCATAGTGCCTCCAAGCGCGGTCAGTCGCCCCGACGTCGAGGGCTTGCCACGCCGCGAGCGTCGAGGCACCGGCCAAGGCTTCCGCGATTGGCTGGCGCACGCTCGGGAGAACGGCGAAGGTCAAGGCTTCTGTGAGCGTGTTGATATGGGCCGTCATCTGGTCAACAAGCTGAGAAGCCCCCATTTGCCGATCGACCGTGCGAAGCAATTCCGTCTGCTGATTAAGGGTGTCGACAACGGAACTCGATACGGAGTGCGCCGAATCGATACGCTCAACCAGTTCGCGGTACCCGTCAACGGTGGGAATGCTGACCTCTTTCCCACCGAAGAGTTCTTCATCGGTCATCCCCAGAACCGCGCGGAGAATCGCGGTATAGGGCGGTGCGATGCTCCGCTTGCCGTTCTCCCACTCGGAGACGTAGACGCGCAGACTCGCCGTTCCGGCGATCGAGGTTGCTTGGCGCGTGCGTAGCGCTCGATCTCGTGGATCAGCCGGTTCTGAGACCAGCCGCGCGCTGATCGTCCCTTGCGTATCTGCTCTGACATGCTCCCGTCCCTTCACGGGCAACTATGCGACCCAACAGGAGGGCTGGCCAAACGCGCAGGCCAGTAAGGGTTAACAGTGCCGGGTTAATGACTGTTGGCTTCCGCGACACCGTCCGCACCGGACATCTTGGGTTCATGAGAGTTCACCGGAAGCCCTTGACACTGGTGCGCACCAGTTGTTCTACTACTGGTGCGCACCACTTGGAGCGCTCTCGCAACCACGTGAGGAGAACAGCCATGACCGCTGTGATTGACCGCCCGAACTCTGCCCAGTCCATGCCCGTGGTGACGGTTCCGATTGATGGTGAGCGGGTTGTTCGACCGTTGACGGGCGAAGGACTCGAACGCTACCTGGCCACCTGTGACGCGAGCGAGCTTCGCCAACTGGTGAAGGATCTCGTCCTTGACCAGGTTGACCTACTGGACCGCTTCGTTCCGGGCCACCTGCAGGTGGAGGCCGACTACAGCGCCTACTGGGAGATGAGGAGCCCGAGGGGAATGAGGCTGAGGGCATCAACACTGGTGACCGTGGCCCCGTGGACCCTACCCGGCGGGGCGGCACCGTCTACCAGGTGGTCGACATCGCAGACGCTTGACTTCGCCCCCGGCACAGCGCCCAACTCGCCAAAGTCTCTCGCTGTGCCGGGGCCCTCGCGTCACTGACAATCCAGCGCGCTAGGAGTCCATTTTGCCTCATCACGGGCACGATGCCCACCCAAGCCCCAACGGTCTTGGGGCGCATGCGTCGCTCAGCGACGCCACTGCCGCGGCTGAGCGGCTGCTATCACAGCTCAACGCCGCAGAGCAGATCACTACGGCCCTGCCCTCCAATGGGGAGGGCACGGGCGAGGAGGCTCCCCATCTGGAGACCTACACGGCCGCCGACCTGATGAGCATGGACTTCCCCGAACCGGTGTGGGCCGTGCCCGGCCTGGTGTGCGAAGGGGTGAACCTGCTCGCCGGGGCCCCCAAGGTCGGCAAGTCCTGGCTCTCACTGGGGTTGGGGATCGCGGTCGCCTCCGGGGGTAAAGCCCTGGGCAGCATCGACGTGTCGCCGGGGCCGGTGCTGTACCTGGCGTTGGAGGACACCGCGCGGCGGCTGCAATCGCGGCTGTCTCGCGTGCTGGCCGGTACGCCGGCCCCCGAGCAGCTTGCGTTCGCCACCCAAGCGCCGCCGCTGCCGCAAGGCGGGGACGACTACATCGCGGCGTGGTTGGACCGTCGGCCCGGTGCGCGCATGGTCATCATCGACGTGTTCGCCAAGCTGCGCGGCTCACCCCCGGCAGGCTTGTCGGCCTATGAGGCTGACTACCGCGCCGTGTCAGCAGTTAAGCGCCTGGCCGATACCTACCAGGTCGCGGTTGTCCTGGTCCATCACACCCGCAAGACCGGCGGCGGGGGCGGTGACTTCCTCGAAGAGGTCTCCGGCACCAACGGGCTGGCCGGAGCCGCAGACGCCACGCTCGTGTTGAAGCGCTCCCGCGGCAAGGCCGATGCCGAGTTGTGCGTGACCGGGCGCGACGTCGACGAGAGCGAGTACGCCATGGAGTTCGTCGCCGATATCGGCGCCTGGCACCTGTTGGACGGCCCTGCCCAGGAGTACACCGTCACCGATACCCAGGCCGCAATCCTGCGCTACCTACGTGAGCACGACGACGGCCGAACACCGAAGCGGATCAGCACTGATCTGGAGTTGGCAGCGGGAACCGTGAAGTCCGCGTTGAACCGGCTCAGCAGTGAACGGGGGTTGCTCACCACCGATGGCAACGGCCGCTACTTCGCCGCTGCCACCTCTTCCGAGAGCACTCCTGAGAGCGCTTTCGAAGCGCTTCCGATCATCGCTGACCCATGACCCCGCAAGTGCTTCCGAGAGCGCTTCTGCCCCCGCCCACGTTCACCGCTGTACCTGCACAAAAAGCGCTCTTCGAGAGCACCGGTGACCCCCTCAAGAGCGCTTCTGAAACCCGAGAGGAGTACCCCAGTGAAGGCCACCGATCCGGCCCACCGACGGCTCACCGATGAAGGTGTACGCGTCGCTCTGGCAGACGACCCTGCCAACGCGTTGCGCACCGCCGCCACCAACATGGCGTTCTTCGTGGTCTACGGCTACACCACCTTCGGTGTCGTCGCCCGTGTGCTGATCCCCGAAGCCACCCAGCGGGGCGTTCCGCTGGACGACGCGCGCGGCATCGTCACCGGCCGCATCCTCGGTGAACTCAACTGACCGCCCCCGGTGTGAACCAGGGGATGACCCGGGTCAAATCCCTGGTCGCCACCGATTCGAGCCCCGAGAAGCGGCCCCGGTGCATAGCCGCCAAGCAACCACCGGGACCGCACCACCAGAAGTGGAGGCACCCCCATCATGACCACTGCTGAGCAGGCATTCAACATCACGCCGTTCGTGCTGGCCGCTGCCCGCCATGGCTGGCACGTCTTCCCGCTCCGTCCCGGCGAGAAGCGCCCGGCGTCAGCTTTTCGCGACTGGGAGCGCTACGCCACCACCCATCCCGACCGGATCCAGGCGTTTTGGAGCGGGGCAGGTTCAACTACGGCATCGCGTGCGGCCCTTCGGGACTGGTCGTGATCGACCTGGACACCCCCAAGCCTGGGGAGGCTACGCCGCCAGAGTGGGCACAACCCGGCATCAATGACGGCGCCGACGCACTGGCCAGCATCGCCGAACGTGACGGGCACACCCGCGACTTCGCGCGAATGCTGGACACCTTCACCGTGCGCACTCGACGCGATGGTCTTCACCTGTACTTCACCGCCCCCGAGGGGGTTCGGATGCGCAACACCGCGGGCAAGCTCGGGTGGCTCATCGACACCCGCGCGCACGGCGGCTACGTGGTCGGCCCCGGCTCCTACGTTGCCGACGACGACGCAAGCGGGACCTACCGCGTGGCCAACCCCGCGCCCCCGGCACCACTCCCGGCGTGGCTGGCCAACCGGCTCACCACGGGACAGCCGCGACCGATGCCGCCCCGCCCCGCGCTCGATCTGGCCACCACGCGCAACCTGGCCAGCTACGCCACAGTCGCGCTGCGCAGTGAGCTGGAACGCGTGCTGGCCACCCAGGCCGGGCAGCGCAACCACACGCTCAACGCCGCGGCGTTCGCGCTCGGGCAACTGGTCGGCAGCGGGGTTCTGCCCCAAGCGCTGGTGGAAGACGCGCTCACCCAAGCTGGCCGCCACATCGGTCTGGGGGAACGCGAGTGCGAGGCCACCATCCGAAGCGGCCTCACCGCCGGTCTGCGTGCGCCGCGCACGGCCGCATAACCCCCTACCGGCTCGGGGCGCGACGGTTTCCCCCACTCCCGAAACCGGTTTCGCCCCGGCATCACCTCAAAACCCCCTGTGCGCTGGGAGGGTTTCAGGTTTCGCCCTGTCCGACGCCCCCCTTTTTCACAGCAAGTACCGCGGCCCCCGGGGCGCATAGCCGCCACGCCAAACCGCCCCGGGGCCGCGCACCAGAAATGGAGGCAGATACATGGCCGCCACGTTGGAAAAGAAGCTGTACCGGATCTCCGAAGCCGCCCAGATCCTGTCCATGGGGCGCACCCAGGTCTTCAAGGAACTGGCAGCCGGCCGACTCCAGTCGGTCGGAAGCGGCAAAACGCGCCGCATCCCCGCTGAGGCCATCGACGCCTACGTTGAACTGCTCAAGCGCGAAGCGGAGGAGGCTGATGGCCAAGCGCGCCAACGGGGAAGGCTCGATCTACCCCTACCGCAACGGCTACGCCGCTCACGTCTGGGTCACCACCCCTACCGGGGAACGCAAGCGCAAAAGCGTCTACGGCAAGACCCGCGAAGAGGTCCACGCCAAGTGGCTCAAGCTCCACCAGGCCGCCCACCGAGGCCCCGTGGCCACCTCGCTCCCTTCACTGACCAGCTATCTCGGCTACTGGCTGAAAGAGATCGTGGGGCCGCATCTGGCCCCGGCCACGTTCTCCAGCTACGAGATGCTCGTTCGGCTCTACATTGCTCCGAAGCTCGGGAAGAAACGCCTGGACAAGCTGACCGTGCGCGATGTGCAGACGTGGCTGAACAAGCTGGTCAGAGAATGCCAGTGCTGCGCACAGGGCAAGGATGCGGCCCGGTCTCCGGCACAACGGCGGTGCTGCGCGAGTGGTAAATGCTGCGAGTCGACGATTTCCGAACGCACGGCCCGGGATGCGTGGACAACGCTGCGGAACGCGCTGAACAACGCCATCCGTGAAGAGCTATTGACCCGCAATGTCGCATCGCTGGTCAAAGCCCCGAAGCCCCGTCGCCGCAAGGAAAAGCCTTGGACAGTTGAGGAGGCGCGTCGGTTTCTGGAGTCGGCCCGGCGCGACGGCGACCCGATGTATCCCGCCTACGTCCAGATTCTCGTTCTCGGCTTCCGGCGCGGTGAGGCACTGGGAACGACCGATGACGTCGTGAACTGGGATGGCTGGGACCAGCCGTGCGAGCGGCACGGCGCTACCTTCTGCTCCGAGTGCTTCGCCCGTCATGACGTGGAACTCATGGTCGAGGAACAGGTGCAGCGTGTCGGCGGGAAGCTGTACCGCCGCGAGGTGAAGACGGAGTCCTCCGAAGCGCCCATCCCACTGCCTGCGATCGTCGCGACGGCCTTCGCCCTTGCGATCAAGCGCCGCGAGGAACTTCGGAAAGTGGCCACCGAGTGGGAGGACTCCAACCTGATCCTCACGACAGCGAGGGGGCGTCCCATCGAGCCGCGGAACTTCAACCGGAGCTTCCACAAACGGTGCGAGAAAGCCGGGGTTCGCCGGATCAAGGTGCACACCACACGGCGGACGTGCGCCTCACTCCTGGTGGCTCTCGACGTTCATCCTCGTGTGGCGATGCAGGTGCTTCGGCACAGCCAGATCAGCGTCACGATGAACATCTACG
Organism: Allosalinactinospora lopnorensis; assembly: GCF_000981225.1. Taxonomy (GTDB): domain Bacteria; phylum Actinomycetota; class Actinomycetes; order Streptosporangiales; family Streptosporangiaceae; genus Allosalinactinospora; species Allosalinactinospora lopnorensis. The sequence goes on along the minus strand of NZ_LAJC01000084.1, from coordinate 444 downwards.
CGGAGGTTTCCAGCAAGGAGAGCCGGGAAGCCCTGAAGCGTCTCGGGGGGATCTTGGAAGACGATTCCGGCACGCCGTAGGGCGGACGTTGCCGTACTTTGCTGGGGTACGGGACATACAAGGGCCGGTTCCCGAAGTGGGAACCGGCCCTTGACCTCCTGTGGAGCTGAGGGGATTTGAACCCCTGACCCTCTCGATGCGAACGAGATGCGCTACCGGACTGCGCTACAGCCCCTTGGGGACGTTTCATAGGTTAGCAGCTTGCAGCGCTTGCTTCGAACCGGTTACGCGGCGGAGTGGTCAGTCCCCCGCGGCGCGGAGGTGCGCGTCGGCGTACTGGTCGTAGACCTGGTCGCGGCGGGATGTGAGCTCGATCACCTCGGCATCGCGAGCGGCGTCGGCGGCGCGCCGGGCGCGCGCCCGGCGCCGCTGGTAGCCGGGCCT
>NZ_LAJC01000083.1 GCF_000981225.1 Allosalinactinospora lopnorensis | reverse complement strand
GCCTCCGGTGCGTGCTCCGCCGCCCCCTCTGCCCTGCCCTCGCCGGCGGCCAGCCAGACCGCGACCACGGCGACCGCCCCGATCACCGGGCCGATACCCGCGATCCAGAACACGGTGGCGAAGCCGACGTTGAGTGCCAGCCACACGCCCGTCGAGAGGAAGACGAGGTTCGGCAGGCCCGCTGCCAGCCCGTAGTACCCGGCGGCCCGGCCGATCTGCTCCCGCGGAACCAGTCGGACCGCTAGGGCCGCCCCGGCCACGCTGACCATTCCGAACCCGATCCCGCGGACGCCCGAGATCGCGATCAGCGCCCCGAGGTCCGTGGTCAGGACGAGGAACGGTGCGGGAAGCCCGAGCAGGAGGGCTCCCGAGGAGAGCGTCCAGCGGTAGCCGCCGTGGTCCAGCAGCCAGGGCATGGCGAGCTGGGTGAGCACCGTCGTCAGCATGAACACCGACGTCGTGGAGCCGGCCCCGAACTCCCCCGCGTCCCCGCGCATCGCCCACAGCGGGACGAGCGGGAGCAGCAGCACGTACCCGCAGAAGCTGGCGACCGTCGCCAGCACCAGCAGCCGGAAGGCGCGGCCGCCGAGCCCGAGATGCCGCCGGGAACACAAAGGATCATCGGATGTATCGGACCGCTGCGGGCTCGCGCGGGGCATCAGGCATTCCACCTTCGTGCAGGACACCGGCACTGGCCGGCGACCGCTGCGCGGTCGCCTCTCGGGTAAGGCTAGCCGGACCCCCAGAGATCCGGCGCCCGGCGCCGGCGGCCGGTACCGGTGGAGAGCAGTGCGCGCAGATCCAGTGCGACGTGCAGCACGATGGGAACGAGCAGGCTTGCGGTGCCCAGGTAGAGCACTGTCAACAGCGCACCGAGCAGGCCCGGGCCGACCAGCCCCCACCAGCCCTGGTAGATGTGCGCGAAGGCGAACAGGACGCACGAGAGGACCGCAGCGACCCACACGGGCATCCCGACGGCCACACCGAGGGCGACGAACAGGCCGCGGTAGAGCAACTCCTCACAGACACCCGCCGTGACGGCCAGGCCCGCGGCCAGACGGCGCTCGGTGCGCGAACGCGGGGCCAGCGTGATGAGCGCGTGTCCGCCCGGATTCGGCAGCGGCGGCTCCCCCGCCCGGCCGCCTTTGCGTTTACTCCCCCGATCGCGGGTGAGCAGCCACACAACGAGCAACGCCAGGCAGAAACCGATGAGCGCCGCGAGCAGCGGCCCCCATTCCTCGGGAGCACGCAGCCCCACGTCCTCCAGGGCGAGCCCCGGGGAGGTCAGCAGAATCGCGACGACGATCGCGGCCCACAGCCACTGCACCCCGATCGTCAGGCCGTAGAACCTGACCAGTGCCGTGGGATCGGTGTGCCGCCGCGCCTCCAGCCAGGCGAAGGCGCGCCGCCCTAGGAGCGGTTCACCCGCTGCGGCGTACACCAGAAGGAGGACCGCGAGGACCATCGCGATCAGACTGAACTCAGGACTGCTCTCAGACCACGGCACGAGGCACAGCCTAAGAGATCCCGGGGCAACAGCGCCGCTTTCCGGCAACGCGGCCAGCGAAAACCCCGCGGACACCGACCGTTCCCCCGCCGATTCCCTCCGATCACCCCTTGTGATCTCGGCCCCTAACGGGAACGGTAGATAGTGTCCCGCGTCACATTTTCAGGCAGGGGAAGGGTTGGGAAGCATGGCGGACAAATCCGGTCCAGCGACCGCCGGCAGGGCACCCAAGGCCGATCGGCCCGCGGATATTCGCAACGTGGTGCTGATCGGCCATTCCGGTGCCGGCAAGACGACTCTGGTCGAGGCTCTGCTGCACGCCGCCGGAGTCGTTCCCCGGGTAGGGAAAGTCGAAGAGGGAACCACGACCAGTGACTACGACGACGTGGAGATCCGGCAGAAACGCTCGGTGAACCTCACCGTCACGCCGATGATGGTGGGCGATGTCAAGGTGAACCTGCTGGACACCCCCGGCTACGCCGACTTCGTGGGCGAGTTGCGAGCCGGACTGCGCGCGGCCGATGCGGCGCTGTTCGTCGTCTCGGCGCTCGACGGGGTCGACGGGCGCACCCAGCTGCTGTGGGAGGAGTGCGCCGCGATCGGCATGCCGCGGGCCGTCGCGATCACCAAGATCGACCACCACCGGGCCGACTTCGCCGATGTCGTGGAACAGTGCCAGGCGGCTTTCGGGGAAGGCGTCATGCCGGCCTACCTCCCGGTGTTCTCCGGTGATGGGGAGAACCGCACCGTCCGCGGGCTGATGGGACTGATCTCCCAGCGCTACTACGACTACTCCGGCCCGTCCCGCCAGGAGACCGAACCGCCCGCCGACCTCGACGGGGACATCGAGACCATGCGCACCACCCTCATCGAGGGAGTGATCCAGGAGAGTGAGGACGAGACGCTCATGGATCGCTACATGGAGGGCGAGGCGCTCGACACCGAAATGCTGATCGCCGACCTCGAAGCGGCCGTCGCCCGCGGCGGCTTCTATCCCGTCCTGGCGGTCTCCGGCACCCACGGGATCGGCGTGCAGGAACTTCTGGAGGAGCTTCCCCGCGCGTGCCCCACGCCGACGGAGCACCCGATCCCCGACGTCACGACGACATCCGGCACGCCCGTTGAAAACCTCGGCTGCGATCCCGACGGCCCCCTGCTCGCCGAAGTCGTCAAGACGATCAGCGATCCCTATGTCGGCCGTGTCAGCCTCATCCGGGTGTTCTCGGGGAGCCTGCGTCCCGACACCGTGGTGCACGTCTGCGGACAGGGGCTCGGCGATCGCGGACACGAGGACCACGACGTCGACGAGCGCATCGGCGCCCTGTCGACCCCATTGGGCAAGCGCATGGAACCGGCCGGCGAGACCATCGCCGGTGACATCTGCGCGGTGGCCAAACTCACACGGGCCGAGACGGGCGACACGTTGTCCTCACGGGAGCAGCCGATGCGCATGCCGCCGTGGACGTTCCCCGACCCGCTGCTGCCGGTGGCCCTGCGCCCCGTCTCGAAGTCGGACGACGACAAGCTGTCCCAGGCGATCTCCCGGCTCTCCTCCGAGGACGTCACGATCACCGTCGAGGTCAACGCGGAGACCCACCAGCTGGTGGTGTGGTGTATGGGCGAGGCCCACCTGGACGTGATCCTGGACCGGTTGGCCACCCGGTACGGCGTCGCGGTCGAGACCGAGCCGGTGCGGATCCCACTGCGCGAGACCTTCGCGGTTCCCGCCCAGGGGTTCGGGCGCAACGTCAAACAGAGCGGCGGCCACGGCGAATACGGGATCTGCCGGATCGAGGTGGAACCGCTGCCGTCGGGGGCCGGCCTGGAGTTCGTCGACAAGATCGTCGGCGGTGTGGTGCCGCGCCAGTTCATCCCGTCGGTGGAGAAGGGGATCCGCGCGCAGATGGAGCACGGCGTGCAGTCGGGGTACCCGATGGTGGACATCCGGGTGACGCTCTACGACGGCAAGGCGCACTCGGTGGACTCCTCCGACATGGCGTTCCAGAAGGCCGGCAAACTCGCGCTGAAAGACGCCGCCGAGAAGAGCCAGATGTCGATGCTGGAACCGGTGGACGAGCTGTCGGTCCTGGTGAGCGAGGAGTTCATGGGCGCGGTGATGAGTGACCTGTCCGCGCGCCGGGGACGCGTCATCGGCACCGAGGCCATGCCGGGCGGGCGCACCCTGATCAAGGCGGAGGTCCCGGAGCTGGAGATCATCCGCTACGCGATCGACCTGCGCTCGATCTCGCACGGCACCGGCACGTTCAGCCGCCGCTACCTGCGCCATGAGCCGCTGCCGCGGCAGCTCGCGGAGAAGTACACGGAGATGGCCGATACGAGCGCCTGACACCGCGGGCCGCTCACCGCGGCGGGCCCGCACAGTGTCCGCCGCGCTCACAGCACCCGGCCAGGGCGGGAGCGGTCCGCCAGCGCGGCGAACCGCCAGGTGTTGACCGGATGGGTGGACAGGAAGTTCGCCAGCATCACGAACAGCCCCTGGTCGGTGGTGGCCCGCGCCGCGATGTCGTCGAAGTCGACGTAGGAGTACAGGTACTTGCCCGCCGCGAGCACGCGCAGTCCTTTCACGCCCTCCGGACAGAACTCGTAGGCGTGGTTGTCCGCGGTGTACTCCTGCGCACGGCTGAGCGTGCTCCCGAGACCCGGGATGAGGTTGGCGATGGAGATCCCGAACTGCCGCCAGTAGGAGGCGTGCCCGGCGGCGATGTGTCCCACCTCGTGTCCGATGACGAACCTGAGCGCCTCGGGGTCGGTGAGCCTGTCGCCGAGCTCGAACAGGTCGCTGTTGACGGCCACGTAACGCCGGAAGCCGTGCCCTGAGGCGAAGGCGTTGATCTGCCCGTTGCCGAGGACGACGTAGGCGTCGGGCGGGCGCGGCAACCCGAGCGCCCTCGCGGCCTCGACCACCATGCGGTGCGCCTCCGGGAACTGCGTCTCCGTTATGCGCACCCCGTTGACCCGCTGCTTGGCGTAGAGCAGCCCCCGCAGGAAGAACACCGCGGCCGGGATGCTGAGCAGGATCAGCGGCTGCCCCGACTCTCCCTCGAGCGCGCGGTTGACCGCGCCCACCACCGCGAGAAGCGTGACAGCGACGCAGCCGGCCAGGAGCACGTTCTCCTGCGGGTGCCTGAGGACACGCCGACGCCGGCGGTCTCCCCACCTAACGGACGCCATAGCTCCATTCTGCGGGCGAACCCGCGATTGCGCGCGCGAAGCGCCCGCGCGGCACGACACCGCGGACCGGATTCGGCCGGTGCGGTCCGCATCGGAGCCCTGCGGGAGAACAGCGACGGGCCATGGCCGCGACCGGCCTCGTCAAAGCCGGTAGGACGGCGGATCATCCGGCGGGTCCTGCGGCTCCTCGTGCCACTCGTAGGACGACCGATCGCTCTCCCTCGGGGGGCGTCCGCCGGGTAGGGTCCGGCCTCCTCCGGAGGAGGCGGTGCCGCGATCGGGGGCCCCTCCGGGGGCGGGGCCGAGAACGCGGGCCCGGTGGGCGGCGGCGGCCCGGTTCCGGGCTCCGGACCCTCGGGGCCGGGACGCGGTCCCGGTGCCGGCTGGAAGTCGTCCGGACGCAGCAGGTCCGCCATATCCGCGGCCTGGCCGGCCCTGCCCGCGGACTGGTCGTATGACAGCGGATCCGCGTTGGCGTGCGGCGCGGGCGCCCCATGGTCCGGTGTTCCGAAGGCGGCCGGATCGGTCTCCGGGACGGGGGCCTCCGAAGCCGCGAACGGCTCGCCCTCCGGAGGGGGGAACGACTCCGGTGGCGGCCCGAGTACCGGCGTTCCCTGCGGAGTGTCCTGCATGAACGCCGGCTGCCGGGCCTCTGCGGCACTGTCCTCCGCGCGCCCCAGGTAGGTGAGCGCGCCGATGCTCAGCGCGGCCAGACCGGCGGTGAGCGTGGGCTCCCGTTCCGGGGCGAAGAACGGCGAATGGGTGCTGGGGACCGCCTCAAGCTTCTCGTAGGGCGTCCGCCCCGATGCCGCGTCCCACACGTCGTGCGGCGTGGCCCCCACGAACCAGTAGACGTAGGGGACCGGGTCGGGGTCGCCGGGCAGGCCGAACGCGCCGAAGTCCTCGCTCCCGGTGAACGGTTCTGGCAGGTCGATGACGTAGGCGTCACCGAAGTAGGCCCGGTGCGCCTCGGCGATCCGCCGGGTGGCCTCGGGTTCGTTGCTGGTGACGCCGGCCTCCTGTACCACCTGGATCTCCGGCTCCCGGGCCGCGCCCGAAGCGGAGGCCTCCGCCCGGATGATCCGCTCGATGGCGCTGTGCAGCCGCTCGGAGACGGCCTCGTTCAGCGCCCGGGTGTTGATCTCCAGGTACGCCTCGTCCGGGATGATGTTGGCCTTGGTGCCGGCACGCAGCATCCCTACCGTGACCACCGCCATCTCGCTCGGGCTGATCTCGCGGGAGACGACGCTCTGCACCCGCGAGACGATGCTCGCGGCTATCACCACCGGGTCGACGGTGGTGTGCGGCTGCGAGGCGTGGCCTCCGGTGCCGAAGATCCGGACCTTCAGCGTCGAGGTGGCCCCCAGGATGACGCCGGCGCGGTGCGAGACCATCCCGGCCGGCTGCGGCCCCACGTGCTGGGCCAAGGCGATGTCGGGGCGCCCGTAACGGGTGTACAGGCCGGCGTCGAGCATGCCCGCGGCGCCGTCGATCGCCTCCTCAGCGGGCTGCGCGACGATCATCAGCGTGCCGCTCCACCGGTCCCGGGAACCGGCGAGCAGATCGGCGGCACCCACCAGGCACGCTGTATGGACGTCGTGCCCGCAGGCGTGCATGACCGGGACCTCGTTGCCCTCGTCGTCGGTGCCGCGCGCCGTGCTCGCGTAGGGCAGGCCGGTCTTCTCCTGCAGGGGAAGCGCGTCCATGTCGCCGCGCAGCATCACGGTCGGTCCGGCGCCGTTGCGGAGCACGCCGACGACGCCCGTGCCGCCGATCCCCGTCTCGACCTCGAAACCGGCGCGGGTCAGCCATTCGGCCACGGCACGCGCGGTCCGGTGCTCGTGGTGGGAGAGTTCGGGGTTCTTGTGCAGATCGACGTAGAACCCCTCAACGAGGGGAAAGATCTCGTCGGCGAGCCGCATGACCACACTGCCGTGTTCGGCGACACGCCGGGGATCGACCGCGTGCGGCACTGCTTCCACCGCCTCTGTCTTGGGATCTGGAGCGCGACAACGCGTCCGGACACATCACCGGCACGACGCTACCCCGGATTCTCTCTTTCGGGATGTCGAAATCTCAAACGACCTTTTCCGGCTCCACGGACCCGGGCGGGGATCGGATGCGCCCGCCTGGGAAACCTGAAAGGTGCCTGAGCGGACGGCCAGCCTAACCGGACGAGCGGTCGCGCAGGCCACCGGCATCATCCACCAGGCTAACGAGCGTGACGTACGACATCGGCACCCGCTCCCCCTTAGACTGACCTGCGATGAGAGAGCAACCGTCACTTCTGGTGCACATCCGGGCACCCAACGGTATGGCCGGATTTGGCCACAGGCGGTAGGGTGCCCTCTCAGGGTTCTCAGCGAATTCCCAGCCGACCCTCGTCTCGGCCTCGGAGCCCTCTAACGTCCTCGGAAATCCCGCGCCCGTTTCGGCGCGCCGCCGATGGCCCATAGCGCTCGATACGCCTATCTCTGTAATCGCTGCCCGCAACCGCTGACTCGGAGATCCAGTTGGCCTCAACCACCACCCACCCACAAAACGGGGCCGGCAAGGCTGCCGTCGCCGTGCCCGACGACGTACGGACCACCCGACCTCAGCGGAACGCCGCCGACACGAACGGAGCCGCGTCCAAGAAGCGCGACGCCCTGCTCGACAATGCCAAGTTCCTGTTGATCCTGCTGGTGTTCATCGGGCACGCGATCGAACCCGTCACCGACACCCGGGTGGCCAACGCGGTCTACTTCTGGATCTACCTGTTCCACATGCCCGCGTTCGTCCTGATCTGCGGGTACCTTTCGCGCTCCTTCGACGGTTCCGGGCGGCGCATCGACAAGCTGCTCACCACCGTCGTGGCCCCCTACTTCATCTTCTGGGGGATCTACGCGCTGCAGTCGCTCTCCGTCGGGCGGGATCTCCCCGACGGCCCGCTGCAGCCACTGTGGCTCACCTGGTTCCTGGCCGCGCTGTTCGTCTGGCGCCTGACCGTTCCGCTGTGGAACCGGATCCGGTGGCCGTTCGCGGTCTCACTCGGTGTGTCCTTCCTCGGCGGTCTCGTGGTCACGGGCGATGTCCTCGGCGTGTCCCGGATACTCAGCCTGCTCCCGTTCTTCGTGGCCGGCCTGCTCATCGAGCAGCGCCACCTCGACTTTCTCAAGTCGACCTGGGTGCGCGTCTGGGGCGTCGGCGTCGTGCTGGTGACCGCCGCGATGTCCTACGTCTACCTGGAACAGCTCAGCCGTGAGTGGGTGTACTGGCGGGAGAGCCTGATCGACCGCGACCTCGACATCCTCCCGGTGGGGATTCCGGGTCGTGTCGTCTTCCTGGTCCTGGCGTTCGCGCTCACCGCGGCCGTCCTATCGCTCACACCGCGCCGGACCACCTGGTTCACCCGCCTTGGCGCGCTCACCATGTACGTGTTCCTGCTGCACGGCCTGGTGCTCCGGATCGCCGAGCAGTTCGGCTGGCACGAGTTCTGCAACGACTTCTTCGGCGCCCATGGGGCACTGGTCGTGAACACCGTACTCGCCGTCGCCTTCACGTTCGTGCTCTGCTCGCCCTGGGTGCGCGCGGCGACCAGATGGGCGGTGGAACCGAAGGTCGACTGGTTCCTGCGGCCCGGCCGCGACCAGCATCCCGACCGCCCCGCCTATCCCGCGCCCAAGGGCTAGGAGGCGGGGGCGGGGCACCCGCCCATGAAAGTGGCCGCGTGGACATCCACGCGGCCACTTTTCCGCTCACCGGGCCCCGGACCGGCCGGAGGGCGGGGTCAGTTCTGGAGTCTGCTCAGCTCCCTCTCGAAGTCGCGGGTGGCCAGCCACAGCTTGTAGACGATGACGACCTCGAAGGCCGCCAGCCCCGCGCAGGAGAAGACCGTCACCGCGACGATCAGGCTGGGCAGCGCCGTGAACAACGCCACGACGGCGGTGAGCGGGGCGACGACACAGACGAACATCTCGAACTCGATCCCGCTGAACAGGTGCGGACGTACCCGGCTGCGCAGCAGTGCGCCCCTGACGCGCTCGTACCAGCCGAACCTCGCGCTGAACCCCTGGTGCACGTCGATGACGCGCGCACCGCCGGCGGCGGGATGGGTCCCGGAACGCACCTGTTCGGGGGCGGCGTCGGGGTTGTCCCGCAGGATCTCCTCCATGAAAACGACGGACCCGCCCTCGCCCTCGGCGGCCGGTTCCTCCGGGGTCTCGGTGCTCTCCGGATCCTCCACCGCGGAGTCCACCGCCCTGCCCTGCGCGGCGGCGCGCAGCTTCTCCCGCATGCTCTGCCGGGTCTTGGCCACCTGCGATCCGTTCAGGTAACGCAGCAGGTCGAGGAAGGTCACGATCGGCGCGAGGATCAGGTAGACCGCCTGGCCGGTCGCCGCCCACTGGCCGATCAGCAGCGCCATCATGCAACCGAAGAACCGGATGCGGTCGAAGATGAAGTCCACCCAAGCGCCGAAGACGGACCGTTGCCTTTCAGGCGTGCGATCTTGCCGTCCATGCAGTCGAGCACGAAGCTCAGGTGGAACAGCACCGCGCCGGCGACCAGCCACGGCCAGCTCGCCAGGGCGAAGCACACCGCCGCGCCCGCCCCCAGAACGCCGGCGCCGAAGGTAATCTGGTTCGGTGTGATGCCGGTGCGGTTGGCGGTCCACACGACCAGCCGGGAAGCGAGTGGGTCGACAAGGAACACCGTCCACCACGCGTCACGTCTCTTGTACGTCCGCTCGCGGACCTCCGCGAGTGTGAAGCTCGTCATCTCATTTTCTCCTGCGAACCCCCGACCACGCCGCGGTTCGGAATACAGCGCCACCAAGGATCGCTGGGGATCGGGGGAAGGGGCGGGTCTCAGCCGGATGATCATCGCAGACGGCCGGTCCGCGTTCTAATCGACCAGGCCATAATTGACAAGTGGGAGGGTTCCCGAACGGGCTGAGGGCTCAGCGCGCGAGAACCCGCCCGACGGACCCCCGGACAGCTTCGACCGAGGTATGCGGCGTGCACTTTTTGAACGATCAAATCCCGGACCACGACCTGACCTACAGCGATGTGTTCATGGTTCCGCGGCGCTCCGCTGTGGGTTCCCGGCTGGACGTGGATCTCGCGACCCACGACGGGACGGGCACGACGATCCCCATCGTAGCCGCGAACATGACCGCGGTCGCCGGGCGCCGGATGGCCGAAACCATCGCCCGGCGCGGTGGTATGGCCGTCATTCCCCAGGACATCCCGATCAATGTGGTGGCCGAGGTCGTCTCCTGGATCAAGCGGCGCGACCTCGTGCACGACACCCCCATCACGCTCAACCCCGAGAACACCGTCGGCGACGCGCTGAACCTGCTGCCGAAGCGGGCGCACAACGCCGTCGTGGTCGTCGACGCGCAACGGCGCCCAATCGGCCTGGTCACCGAGGCCGACTGCGCCGGTGTGGACCGCTTCACCCAACTGCGCGAGGTGATGTCCACCGACCTGCTGACCATCCCGGCCGGCACCGACCCCAAGGAGGCGTTCACCACGCTGCACGACTTCCGGCACCGGCTGGCGCCGGTCGTCGACGCCGGCGGCTCGCTGGTCGGCGTGCTCACCCGCACGGGAGCGCTGCGCTCCACGCTGTACGAACCCGCTGTGGACGCCAACGGCAGGCTGCGCATCGCCGCCGCCGTGGGCGTCAACGGCGACGTCGCGGGCAAGGCGTCCCAGCTGCTGGAGGCCGGCGTCGACGTCCTCGTCATGGACACCGCGCACGGCCACCAGGAGAAGATGGTCAGCGCGCTGCAGAAGGTCCGCGCGCTGGACCCGGGGGTTCCCGTGGTGGCGGGGAACATCGTCACGGCCGAGGGCACCCGCGATCTGATCGAGGCCGGCGCCGACATCGTGAAGGTCGGTGTGGGCCCGGGGGCCATGTGCACAACGCGGATGATGACGGCTGTCGGCCGCCCGCAGTTCTCCGCGGTGCTGGAATGCGCCAGGGCCGCCCGCGGGCTCGGCAGGGCGGTGTGGGCCGACGGCGGCGTGCGGCACCCTCGCGACGTCGCCCTCGCGCTGGCCGCCGGTGCGACCAACGTGATGGTCGGCTCCTGGTTCGCCGGCACTTTCGAGTCGCCGGGTGATGTCCAGCGCGACGCGCAGGGCCGGATGTACAAGGAGAGTTTCGGTATGGCCTCGGCTCGGGCCGTGCGGTTGCGGACCTCGGACGACTCGCCGTTCGAGCGGGCACGCAAGGCGCTGTTCGAAGAGGGCATCTCCAGCAGCCGGATGTACCTCGACCCGGAGTGCCCGAGCGTGGAGGATCTCATCGACGAAGTCGTCGCCGGTGTCCGCAGTTCCATGACCTACGCCGGCGCGCGGACTCTGGAGGAGTTCCACGAACGCGCGACCATCGGCGTGCAGAGCGCCGCGGGCTTCAGCGAGGGGCAGCCGGTGCCGACCAGCTGGTAGTACCGCACGAGGCATCGCCCGAAGGTCGGGCAGGGATTCCCTGCCCGACCTCTTTCGCGGCCCCGCCGCACTGCGGCTGTGTCGCACCCCACGCTGTTCGCGCCCTTTCATAGGCACGTGACACAGTATTTTTGTACTGACCGGTCAGTGCAATTATGAGATGGGGGGACGCGCGGATGCGTCGCGCAACGGGGGCCCGGGTCGAAGCCGAGGGACTCACGCTGCATACGGGCGGGGGAACGGTGTATGACGGCGTCACCTTCACCGCGCGGCCGGGGTCGCTGACCGCGTTCCAAGCGGACTCCGGCGGCGGCCGCACCGCACTGCTGCTGACGCTGGCCGGCCGGATGCGCCCCACATCCGGTTCGCTGCACGTCGACGGCTACACGCTTCCAGCGGAAGGCCGGCGGGTCCGGCGGATCACCGCTCTCGGGCTGTGCGAAGGGGTCAACGACCTCGAAGAGCGGCTCCGGGTCCACGAGCACCTCAGCGAACGCCTGCAGCTCCGCTTGAAGCCGGCCGGGCGTTCGGCACGGGAGGCCGCGCTCGCCGACGCGGGGCTGGCCGAGATCGACACCTCACGCCGCATCAGCGAGCTGTCCATGGAGCAGAAACGGCGCCTGGGCGTGGCGCTCGCGCTCCTGGACGAGCCGCGGCTGCTCCTGGTCGACGACGCCGACCGCGGACTGAGTTCGCACAGCCAGCGGCGGTTCTGGCACACCCTGGACGAACTCGCCGCCTCTGGGCTCACTGTCGTCGCGGCCTGCAGCGACACCAGAGCGGCCGGGGAAGGGGCGACCGTACTACCGCTCACCCGGTCGGGCCCCGAATCCGATCCGGCACCGGGGGATCACCGGCCAGGCCCCCCGTCCCGTCCCGCCGGCGCGGCCGCGGCACCGGAGGCGAGCACCGGGGAGGAGCAGGCATGACGCGTCCGCGCTTCCGTCCCTTGCCGACACTCCGGCTGGGCCGGCTGTCGGTCCTCTCCTTCTTCCGCTCTCCCCTGCCGGCCGCCGCCCTGGCCGCGCTGGCCCTGGTCCCGCTGCTGTACTCCGGGCTCTACCTGTGGTCCTTCTGGGACCCGTTCGGCAGGATGGGCAACCTGCCGGTCGCTCTGGTCAACGAGGACGAACCCGTCACGGTCGACGGCGAGGAGCTGAACGCGGGACAGCAGATCACCGACGAACTCCTCGAAGGCGGCGAACTGGACTGGCACCTGGTCGACTCCGGCGAGGCCGCCTCAGGCGTGGCTGAGGGCCGCTACTACGTCTCGCTCACCATCCCCGAGGACTTCAGCACGAAACTCGCCGCCCCCTCCGACGAGGAGGCCGAGCCCATCCCCGCGAGGCTCGAAGCCCACTACAACGACGCCAACAGCTACATCGTCCGGCAGTTGCTGAGCTCGGCGTTCACGGAGGTGCGGAACGCCGTCGGCACATCCGCGATCAGCGACTACCTGGACAGGATGTTCCTCGGGTTCAACGAGATCCAGGAGAAGACCGAGGAGGCGGCCGACGGGGCCGGCGAGCTCGCCGACGGCACCGGTGACGCCAAGGACGGCTCCGGTGAGCTCTACAACGGGCTGGGGGAGGCCAAGGAGGGCTCGGGGAGTCTGCACTCCGGGCTCGGCGAGCTCTACGACGGGTCCAAAGAGCTGGCCGAGGGCTCCACCGCCGCGTCCAGGGACGTCTCGGACAAGGTGGAATCGCTCGACACGCTCGTCGACGACTGGGGACCGAAACTGCGGGAGGACGCCCCCAAGATCCAGACGCACGCCGAGGCGGTCTCCGAGGCCGCCGACAGCCTCTCCGAGGCGCTCGACGAGCTGCCGGACAACGCGGCCGCGGACGCCGAGCAGGCCCGGGCGGTCCAGGACGACCTGGAGGGCTACCTCGAGGACAACCCCGACCTGGAGGAGACCGATCCCGAGCTGCACCGGCTCCTCACCGAAGCCGCCTCGGTCGCCGCCAAGGCCAGCGACGCCAACGACTTCATCCAGCAGAACCGGGACGAGATCGCCGACATGAGCAGCAGCGCGGCGACCGCCAGCGAGCTCGCCGCGGACCTCGCCGAAGAGGCCCCGGACCTGGCCGACGACGCCGAGGCGGCACGCGACCAGGTCGACGCGCTCGACGAAGGACTCGCCGAGATCGCCAAGGGCAACCGGGAGCTGCGGGACGGCCTGAAGACCGCCTACTCCGGCTCGGCCGACCTCGACGAGGGGGTCGGTGACCTGCGCAGCGGGGCCGGCGAGCTCGATGACGGGCTCGCGGACCTGCAGGACGGCTCGGAGGAGCTCTCCGGCGGTCTGACCGACGGGGCCGAGGAGATCCCCACGTTCGACTCCGAGGAGCGCGGCGCCCGCGGCGACATGATGAGCGAGCCCGTCCGGCTCAGCTCCGATGTCGACAACAAGGCTCCGGACTACGGGACCGGTTTCGCGCCGTTCTTCGTTCCGCTGTCGCTGTGGATCGGCGCGATGGTGGTGTTCATGGTGGTGCCGGCGCTCCCGCGCCGGGCCCTTGCCACCGCGTCGCCGTCGTGGCGGATCACCCTCGCCGGCTGGATCCCGCCGATGGTCATCGGCCTGGCCCAGGTCGCGGTCATGCTGACCGCATTGCACTTCCTGCTCGGCCTGGACGCCGAGCGGTGGCCGGGACTCGTAGGGCTGCTGGCGCTGACGGCCGCCGTGTTCGCCGCGATCGTGCAGTGGGCCAATGTCGCCTTCGGCCCCTCCGGCCGGATCGTCGCACTGGTGCTGCTCGTACTGCAGCTCACATCCGCGGGAGGCACCTACCCGATCGAGACGAGCCCCGGGTTCTTCCAGGCCGTCGCGCCCTACCTGCCGATGCACTGGACGGTCTCCGCGCTCCGGCACCTGATCAGCGGCGGCGATCTGGGCGTCGTGTGGCAGGCCTGCTGGGTGCTGGGCGGTTATCTGGCCGCGTCGCTGCTCCTCACCTGGCTCTCGGTGGCACGCAAGCGGGTGTGGACGATGAAGGAGCTGCACCCGCCCCTGAAGCTGTGAGCCTTTGGCCGGCCGCCCCGGTGACAGCGATGCGGCCCGAGGAACCGGGAACATCTACCCGTGAGTGAAGGGATCCCCGGCCTTCACGCCGGAGAAGAGGTCAGAATGGGAACGTCCCTGCATCCCCCAGTCCACCAGGAGCGACCTATGACAGCACGCCGGGAGGCCACACGCCGGCGGCTGTTCGAGGCAGCGGTAACGCTGATCTCCGAGCACGGTTACGGGGCCACCACCGTAAGCCAGATCGCCGAGCGCGCCGGGGTGGCCAAGGGAACGGTGTACTACAACTTCAGCGGCAAGACCGAGCTGTACACCGCGCTCATGGAATGGGGGGTCAGCCGGCTCGCGGAGCACATGCGCGCGCCCGTTTCGGGACCGCCCTCCACGGCGCTGGCCGAAGTGCTCCGTGCGGAACTGGCGTTCATCGGCACGCACGAGGCGCTGGCGCGCCTGCTCGTGACGGAGACGTGGCAGACCGGGCAGGCGTGGCACGCGACCGTGCAGCAGATCCGCAACGAGGCGATCGGGGTGATTTCGGGGCTGCTGGACGATCTGGTGGCCCGCGGGGAGCTGCCTGAGGACCTGGACACCGGTGTCGCCGGCTCGGCGCTGTTCGGCATGGTCCTGACAGTGGCGCTGGACTGGCGTACTCTGCAGCCCGAGCGCCCACTGGAGGAGATCCACGCGACCGTCCGCGCACTGCTCGCGGGTTTCCTCGCCGCCCACCGGTGACCCGGGCACCTCGAACGACGCCCCGCACCCGCCTCCGCACCAGGGGAGATCCGAGGTTCTCCCCCACCACGACCGGGAAAGTTATCTCACCGTAATCATTGGCCTCTAGCGTCCCGAACAGCTTCCCGACGGCGCGCGGGAGGCCCCTCAGGAACGTCGAAAGTGGATGCCCCGTGGCGGACTACTACCCTCTGCTTCCCATCGCCTCCGGTCTCCTGGTACTGGTCCTCCTCTGCCGGCACGTCGTACTCTCCGCGTTCCTCGCGCGCTACGGCACCAGCGCGGAGGGCGAGATCATCGGCTACCAGGAGACCAGCACGGCGGCCCGGATGATCGTGCGCTTCCGGACCCACGAGGGCAAGGAGGTGCACGCCAAGCACGACAACACCGGATGGACCGCATCGCGCTACGGCGACGTCGTCACCGTGACCTATGACCCCGACCGCCCGGAGAAGGCCCGGATCGTCCGCGCCCGGTGGCTGAGCCACTGGGTGGAGTGGATGTTCGCGACCCTCGGAGCCCTCCTCATCACCATCGGCTGCTTCCTCGGCTACCTCGAATGGGGGTGAGCGGCCGACCGCGCCCGGCGAGCGCCCCGAGCGCGTCGTGAGTTCCACCGGGAACTCCGAGGCGCACCGCACCCGCATGCACACGTGATCCACCTGTCGCAATCCGTAACTATTTGATAATTCTTCCCGTTTCGTCCCGTTCGCGACACAGCGTGATCCCGCAGCATCGGGCAGGAGAATCGGCAGTTCACACCCACTCCCTATAGCGCCGGCCCGGGAACACGTCCGGAAGACGCCCGATCCCCGAACGCCGCCGGGCCCAGCGGCAAGATACGATCCGAACGCCGATTCCTCCTTATCGGTGGAGTTATGAGGTGTTTCCAGCGCGCTGACACGGTCGTTCCCCCCGTCCTAGCGCCGGACCGTCGCGTCCTCCCGTCCCCGGGTGCTCACCCGGCCCCGGCAATGGAATGGTCCCGCCCCCCGGTTCGCTCGACCCCGGGCGGCCGCATCGGGCTATAGGAGAGCAGTGCAGGCAGCAAAGCAATGGCGGGTCCGCAGCATCGAGTCCCGCCTCCGCAGAATCGTCCTCGTGCCGATGGCAGCGCTGGTCGCAGTGTGGCTCGTAGTCAGCGGGTACCTGTTCTACGGCGCCGCGACACAGTACGCACTGGTCAAGGGGAACGAGGAGATGCTGACCCCCGCGGCCATCGCACTGGCCGCCGTGATGGACGAGCGCTCCGCCACGATCGCCTACCTGGAACGGCCGGATGAGACCGAAGACGCGCTGGAGGGGGCCCGCGCCGAATCCGACCGGTACATGGAGGACATCCTCGACAAGTTCGAGGGGGTGCTGCCCTTCTCCCCCGAGCCCGTCCAGGAGCGCATCCGCACCCTGGACTCCGATTTCAGCCAGATCGACATCATCCGCCGCCAGGTGGACCGGGGCAACGCCTCCCGGTCCGACGTCCTGGAGTACTACAACGGCCTCTCCGAGGCGGGCGCGGACCTCTTCGACGAGCAATCGCGTTTCAACCCCTCCAAGGAGGTGGTCGGCCACGGCCTGAGCGCCACCTACATGTTCCGCGTCGTCGACGATCTCGCCCGGGCCGACGCCCTGCTCTCCCGGGCCTTCGCCTCCGGTGAGCTCTCCGAGGAGGACCAGGAGGAGTTCACCCGCCTCGTCGGCTCCTACCGCGCCATGCTCGGCTCGCTCGACGAATTCATGGGGCCCGAGGTACAGCGCGACCTCGACGAACTGCGGGACGGCTCCGACTGGGCGACGCTGACCGAGCTGGAGGAGGAGATCACCGGTCGCACGACCGCGACGGCCACCGATCCCGTCACCGGCGAGGAGACCCAGGACCTGGCCATGCCGGTGGACGAGGACGAGTGGCGCGAGGTGTACACCCCGGTCAAGGACACGCTCACCGAGCTGGGCGCCAGTCAGGCCCTGTGGGCCACCGACGTCCAGGCGAAGCAGGCGAACCGGGCCATCGCGCTCGCTGCGGTGGGCATCGCCGGCATCGCGACCCTCGGTTTCCTGACGTTCACGTTCACCACGCGTTCCTCCCAGAACCTGGTCGGCCGGCTGCACCGGCTGCGCGACGAGACCCAGCACCTCACCGACCACGAGCTGCCCGACGTCCTCGAACGGGTGCGCGGGAACGAGGGAGTCCCCGTCTGCACCGAGGCGCTGCAGATCTCAGGCGGGTCGGACGACGACGAGGTCGGGCAGGTGGCCAGGTCGTTCAACTCCGCCCACCGGACCGCCGTCGACGCGGCCATCCGCCAGGCGGAGCTGCGCCAGGGCGTCAACCGGGTGTTTTTGAACATCGCCCACCGCAGCCAGACACTGATCCACCGGCAGCTCCGGCTGCTGGACAGGATGGAGCGGGAGCAGGAGGACCCGAGTAAGCTCACCGACCTGTTCAAGCTGGACCACCTGGCCACCCGTTCCCGCCGGAACGCCGAGAATCTGCTGATCCTCGGCGGCGAGACGCCGGGACGCACCTGGAGCCGGCCGATGCCGCTGATCGACGTGCTGCGCGGGGCGATCTCGGAATCGGGCGACTACACCCGCGTCAAGCGGGAGCGTATCGCGCGCGTCTCCCTCAAGAGCCCTGCGGTCGCCGACGTCATCCACCTGGTGGCCGAGCTGGTCGACAACGCGACCACGTTCTCCCCTCCGCACACCCAGGTCCGGTTGAGCAGCGAGCAGGTGCCCAACGGGGTGACGATCGAGATCGAGGACCGCGGCCTCGGCATGCGGGAGGAAGAGTTCACCGCCACGAACAAGCTCCTGGTGGACCCGCCCGAGTTCGACGTCATGCGGCTGAACGAGCGGATGCGGCTCGGCCTGTTCGTGGTCTCGCGCCTGGCGAACCGCCACGACATCAAGGTGTGGCTGCGCAGCTCGCCCTACGGCGGTGTCCTGGCCATCGTGCTGCTCCCCCCGGAGATCATCGCCGATGACACCCCCGAGCTCCCGGAGTCGACCGGGGCCGGTGAAGCGCCGGATGCCGACGAACCGGACCAGCCCTCCCCGGCCCTCACCGATGACGGTTCCGGCTCCGCAGCGGAGGAGGCCGTGACCGAACCATCCGGCGATGACGCACCTGATGGCGCTTCCACCGTGCCCTCCGCCGAATCGGGCCCGGCCTCCGAGGACAGTGAGGGGGCTCTGCCCCGCAGAGAACCGGGCGGGAGCGCATCGGGAAAAGACGGTCCGCAGGCGCTCTCCCCAAGCGCGGCGGGCCCGGAAGCGAACCGACGAACGCGGCGTCCGGAACGGACTCCGACGACGGTGACGGGGCGGCCGCGCCATCGGACGCGTCTTCCGACACGCGTCCGAAGCTCCCCAAGCGGACGCCGCAGGCGAACCTGGCGCCGCAACTCTACGACGACCCTCCGGCGCCCGCTCCCGTCGCTGAGAAGAGCGGCGCGGACGACGAGGAACGCTCCGCCAAACTCCGCCGGAACATGTCGGCTTTCCAGCAGGGGACGCGCCGCGGACGCCTTGAGGGACGACAGCGCCAGAACGAGACCGAGAAGGATTCGTGACCGTGACGACGAACAACGCCGCAAAGGACTTGGACTGGCTACTGGACGAGCTGGTCGAACGGGCCGTGGGCGCGCAGTGCGCCATCGTTCTCTCCTCCGACGGCCTCCTCCTCGGCCGCTCGCAGGAGCTGGACAAGGAGCAAGCCGAACACCTTTCCGCGGTCGCCTCGGCCTTCCAGAGCCTGGCTCGGGGCACCGGCCGCCAATTCGGCGGCGGGAAGGTACTGCAGACCGTTGTGGAGATGGAGCACGCCTACCTGTTCGTCACCGGCGCGGGCAACGGCGCCTGCCTCGCCGTGATCGGAGAGGAGAGCTCCGACGTCGGGCTCATCGCCTATGAGATGAACGTCCTCGTCGAACAGGTCGGCAAGTTCCTCGACACGCCTCCGCGGCCGGCGTCGGAGGCCAAGGGGGCGGTCGGCGACCAGGCGCCGGGCGCCTCGGGCCGGTAAGCGGGGGGTGGGGAGATGACGGACCGACACGAACTCGGGCACGACTCCGACGAGAGCGACGCTCTAGTCCGGCCTTACGTCATTACCCAGGGACGGGAACATTCCGAGAACGTCCAACTGGACCTGGTCAGCGTGGTCATCGCTGCCCGAGGGGATGTGGACGAAGTGTCCTTGGAGCCGGAGCAGCTGCGGATCCTGGACGTCTGCCGCAAGCCCCAGTCCGTGGCGGAGGTGGCGTCGCACCTGGACATGCCTGTTGCCGTGGTCAAGGTCCTGCTCGGCGATCTCATCGGCCGGGGCTACGCCCTGGCCCGCGCTCCTTACACAGCAGAGAGCCCGGTCAGCCGGGACGTACTCCAGGCGGTACTCGATGGCATCCAACGACTCTGAAGGAATCGGCGACCGACTTCCCTCCGCGATCAAGATCCTCGTCGCGGGCGGGTTCGGGGCCGGCAAGACGACGCTGGTCGGCGCGCTCAGCGAGATCTCCCCGATGAGCACCGAGGAGGTGATGACGGAGGCCAGCCTCGGCGTCGACGACCTCAAGGGCGTGGAGGAGAAGAGGACCACGACGGTCGCGCTGGACTTCGGCCGCATCACCATCAACGACGACCTCGTGCTGTACATGTTCGGCACACCGGGCCAGGAGCGGTTCTGGTTCCTCTGGGAGGAGCTCGCTGTGGGGGCGCTGGGCGCGGTTGTCCTGGCCGACACCCGGCGCCTGGAGACGTGCTTCTCCGCGGTGGATTTCTTCGAGCGGCGCGGCCTGCCGTTCATCGTCGCCGTGAACTGCTTCGACGACGCCCACGTCTACAGCGTCCCCGAGGTCAGGGAGGCTCTCACCCTTCCCGAGCGGATCCCGGTGCTGCTCTGCGATGCACGCGTGCGGGACTCCGGCAAGGAGGTCCTGCTGGCGGTCATCCGGCACGTCTCCGAGACCGTGGTGGCCCCTGCTTGACGGGCGCCTCCGTTCCACCGCGGACGGCGCTCCGGCGGCCGGGCGCCCCGCGGCCGCCGCGAAACGCCTGAACGCCGGGCCCAATGGGTTTACGGATCGAGTGTCAACGCCGTTAACCTGCTGCCGGGTCGTGTTTTCCGCCCCACATCGGACGCACCATCCGGCGGTAGACGCAGGCGTGTCCGCGCCCGCCATACCGGACACAACAAACGGCGACACCGGAAGAGCCCCCGCCATGAAACGGTTTGACTGGCACGACGAGATCCACCGGCTAGACGCCGAGCGCGACTTCGAGCGGATCACCCGGATCCTCTCCGCCCACGAGTTCCCCTGGGACCTGGAACAGGCGCTGGGCCTGGCACTGTACCGGACCTACGCGGTTCCCAGCATCGGCGAACTGCTCGGGAAGACGGGCGAGTTCACCGAGCGCACGCAGCGCCGGTACGACGACACGGCGCTGATCCTGAACGACATCCTGGAGTACGGGTTCGGCCCCGGCCGCGGCCGCGACGCGCTGCGCCGGATGAACCAGATGCACCGGTCCTACGACATCAGCAACGACGACTACCGCTACGTGCTGAGCACGTTCGTCATCATGCCGCCGCGCTGGCTGAACGAGTGGGGGTACGGCTGGCGCCGGATGACCGAACACGAGATCACGGCGAACACCAACTACTACCGGACTCTGGGCAGGCACATGGGGATCAAGGACATCCCCGAGACGTTCGCGGAGTTCTACGAACTGTTCGACGACTACGAACGCGCGCACTTCGGCTACACCGAAGGGGGCCGGAAGGTCTCCGACGCCACCCTGAACCTCATGGTGGACTTCTATCCCGCGTGGCAGCGGCCGATGATGCGGTCGTTCACCATGGGCCTGCTCGACGACCGGCTCATCAACGCGTTCGACTACGAGCGCCCTTCGCGCTTCTGGCGCGGCGCGGCCGCCTTCGCGCTGCGGGCACGCGCGAAGGTGGTCCGGTTCATGCCGCCGCGCAAGGAGCCGCGCTGGGGCCGGATGAACCCGAACATCCGCAGCTATCCCGACGGCTACCGGCCCGAGCGGATCGGAACCTTCCCCAAAGGGTGCCCGGTGCCGCACGGGATGTCCACGATCGAGATCCCGGAGAGCGGGTCCCGGGTCCCCGCCGAGGGCGAGGCCGTACCGGCTGAGCGCTCCGAGACGTCCTGACCTCCCCCTGCGGGGGAGAGTCCGGTTCCCGGGTAAGCCCACCCCCTCACCTCGTGGTTACCTGGGCGAGGGGCATTCATCAGTTGGTGGATATCTCATCATTTATCAACTTTATTCTATAGTGGTTGCATGAGGTTGTCGGAGTGGGCGGCGCGCAACGGCGTGCACTACCAGACCGCGTGGCGGTGGGCCAGGGACGGGAAGATGCCCGTGCCGGTGACCCGCACTGAGACAGGGGTGTGGCTCGTCCATGAGGGAGAAGCCTCCTGTGATGGGCGTGTGGTGGTGTACTGCCGGGTGTCCTCGGCCGACCAGAAGCCCGACCTGGACCGGCAGGTCGCCCGCGTCGTCCAGGAAGCCACCGCCCAGGGGTTCACGGTGTCTGAGGTGGTCACCGAGATCGCCTCCGGTCTGAACGGGTGTCGCCGCAAACTCCAGCGCCTTCTGTCCGCCCCCGAGGCGTCGGTGATCGTGGTGGAGCACCGCGACCGGCTGGCCCGCTTCGGTGTGGAGCACCTGGAAGCTGCGCTCGACGCCTCAGGGCGGCGCTTGGTGGTGCTCGACGAAGCCGAGACCACCGATGATCTGGTGCGCGACATGACCGAGGTGCTGACCTCGATGTGCGCGCGCCTGTACGGACGCCGCTCGGCCAAGAACCGCGCACAGCGCGCGGTTGCCGCAGCCACCAGCTCGGAGGCGGGTGCGTGAGCGAGGAGGTCACCCAGGCATACCGGTTCGCGCTTGATCCCACCCCCGCCCAAGAGCGCGAGCTGGCCAGCCACGCCGGGGCGGCGCGGTTCGCGTTCAACTAGGGCCTGAAGCAGGTCAAGGTCAACCTCGCCCAACGCGAGGCGGAACGCACCTACGGCATCGCCGAGGACGAGCTGACCCCGGCGCTGGGCTGGTCTATGTACGCCCTGCGCCGGACGTGGAGCGCCACCAAGGACGAGGTCGCACCGTGGTGGCGGACATGCTCCAAAGAGGCGTTCAACACCGGGCTTCAGCGCCTGGCCCAAGCGCTGAAGAACTGGTCCGACTCCCGCCGGGGCAAGCACGCCGGCAAACCGACAGGGTTCCCCAAGTACAGGTCCAAGCGCAAGACCACCCCGTCGGTGCGGTTCACCACCGGCACCATCCGCGTCGAGCCCGACCGCCAGTACGTCACCCTGCCCCGGCTGGGCACCATCAAGACCCACGAGAGCATGCGCAAGCTGCACCGCCGCCTGGAGGCCGCAACTGCGCGCATCCTGTCGGCGACCGTGCGCTGGGAGGCAGGGCGCTGGTTCGCCTCCTTCACCTGCCAGGTTCAGCGCGCCATTGGCACCCCAAGCCGACCCA
>NZ_LAJC01000082.1 GCF_000981225.1 Allosalinactinospora lopnorensis | reverse complement strand
CGCCGGGCCCGCCCCTGGCGCCGGTGACCCGCGCTGGCCCGGCCGCGAGCAGGGCCCCACCGGGCGCGCCGAACGGCCGGTCCGGAGTCCTGGACGGGTCGTGACCGTTGTGCCGCCCGCCCGCACCCGCGGTGGCGGTAAGGTCACGAAGGCCGGTTGTAGCCGGGGTGTTGAAGGCCCCGCGCCGCGCGGACAGGCGAACCAGAACCGGCGTGCAACCCCGTACCGCGCCCGCGCATCCCACCCCGTGATGAGCACACAGGTCGAACTCCCCCACGGCGTGGGTCAGCTCGTGCGGTTCGCCTGGGCGGAGGCCCGGGCCTGCGCCTTCGCCGTCGGTATCTTCGCCGGGCTGGCCGTGAGCGCAGCCATCCCGCTGCCCGTTCCCCGCTACGACGCCCTGCTGCTGTACGGCATCGCTCTGACCGCGGTGTTCTGGATGCTGCGCCTGGAAACCGGACGCGAGGTGCTCGCCATTCTCGGCTTCCACGCTGTGGGGCTCGCTCTGGAGGTGTTCAAGGTACACGTCGGATCCTGGGCCTACCCCGGCGACGCCTGGACCAAGATCGGCGGTGTGCCCCTGTACAGCGGTTTCATGTACGCCGCCGTCGGTTCCTATGTCGTGCGGGCCTGGCGGCTGCTCGACCTGGGGCTCACGGGCTACCGGCCCGCGGTCACCGCCGCGGTCGCCGCGCTGGTCTACGCCAACTTCTTCACCCACCACTGGCTGCCCGACGTGCGGTGGTGGCTGGCCGCCGCCCTGATCGCGGTGACCTGGCGGACCTGGGTGCACTACACCGTGGGTGAGGTCCGCTACCGCATGCCCCTGGCGCTCTCCTTCATGCTGATCGGTTTCTTCCTGTGGCTCGCCGAGAACATCGCCACCCTGCTCGGCGCCTGGCAGTACCCGCACCAGGCGCGGGCCTGGGAGATGGTGCACGTCGCGAAGTTCGGTGCCTGGTCGCTGCTGGTGGTGGTGTCGTTCGTGCTCGTCGCCACCTGGAAGCACGGCGTCCGCAGCCGCGGTGGGCCCGTCCGCGCCGGCCCCGAACCGGACGGTCGTGCTCCTGTTTCCACCCGCCCGCACCCCCAGCGGCAATGAGGCCACGGAGGACGGCGGTTCGGGCGGGGCGGTCCTTTCAGGCGGGTGACATCCATCGCCCGGATTCCCGCGTCTCCATTAGGATCCCGGAGGGGCAGGAGATTCGGCGCGACGGCCGACGAGGCGCGACAGGCAACGGAGCGGGCGCATGCTCGAAGGTCGGTGGACGACCGTCACCGAGTCGGAGTTCGACCACGAGCGCCGCGGCCTGGACGCCATCCGCACGAAGCTGCCGGACTCCGGCCCGTGGCGGGCGTGGTCGAACTTCACGTTCACCGCGAACACCGGCCACGTGCGCGAGGTCGACCTGCTGGTGGTTGCCCCCGGCGGCGTCCACATGGTGGAGCTGAAGGACTGGCACGGCGGCGTCACCTCGGAGAACGGGACATGGGTGCAGGCCACCCCGGGCGGGCACCGTGTCCCGCACCAGAATCCGCTGCACCTGGTCACCAAGAAGGCGCGGGAGCTGGCCGGGCTGCTCCGGCAGAACGGCGCGAACGCCTACGTCTCCGCGTCGGTGTGCTTCACCGACTCTTCGCTGCGGGTGCGCCTGCCGCCCAACGACCAGAACGGTGTCTACACGGTCGACGAACTCGTGGAGATGCTGCGCCGGCCCCCGCACAACGAGCGCTGGCGCATCACCGAGCCCGACGCCCGGGCGGTCAAGAAAGCGTTGGACCAGGTCGGTATCCGCCGCAGCGACGCCGAGTACAAGGTCGGCCCGTACCTGCTGGACCGCACATCCCTCGACACCGGCCCCACCTGGGCCGACTACCGGGCCCGGCACACCGAGCTGCCCGAGACGGTCCGTGTCCGGGTCTACCTGCGCGAACGCGGATCGGATGACTCGATCCGCCAGTCGGTGGACAACGCCGCCCGCCGCGAGGCGGACGTACTGGGCCGGTTCCGCCACCCCGGGGTGGTCCAGCTCAAGCAGTACCACCCCTCCGGGCACTCGGCCGGACCGGCGCTGATCTTCGACTACCACCCGAAGACCCTGCGCCTGGACCAGTACCTGGCCCAGTACGGCGACAAGCTCGACATCCTCGGCCGGGTGGCCCTGGTCCGCCAGCTCGCCGAGACGATGCGCTCCGCCCACTCCAGCCACATCCACCACCGCGCGCTGGCCGCCCGCTCGGTACACGTGATCCCCCGCGGCCGGGACCGCGCGGTCCGCACCCTCGGCGAGGACGCCGCCTGGCTCGCCCCGCGGCTGCAGATCTCCGACTGGCAGATCGCCCTGCAGCGCAGCGACGGCGCACAGGCGCGCGGCGCGCAGCGGTTCGCCCCCACAACCCTGTCGGCGATCCACCTCTCCGACGACGCGGACCCCTACCTGGCCCCCGAACTGACCGCGCTGCGCCCCGACCCGATCTCCCTCGACGTGTACGGGCTCGGTGTGCTCACCTACCTGCTGGCCACCGGCACGGCCCCGGCCGCCAGCCAGGCCGAAATGCTGTCCCGCCTGGAGGCGGGGGAGGGGCTGCGGCCCAGCGCGCTCGTGGACGGGCTGTCGGAGGACATCGACGAGCTGGTGCAGGCCGCCACCGCCTACCGGCCGGAACGGCGGCTGGCCACGGTCGACGAGTTCCTGGAGATGCTGGAGTGCGTCGAGGACGCGCTGACGACCCCCGCCACCGGCCCCGCCGACGCCGACACCGCAGAGGCGCAGGACGCGAGAAGGACCCGCTGGAGGCCGTCGCGGGCGACGTGCTGGCCGGACGCTGGGAGGTGCGCCGCCGCCTGGGCACCGGCTCCACCAGCCGCGCCTTCCTCGTGCGCGACCTCAAGGCCGACCCGAAGGCGCGCGGCGCCCGCGCCCTCGCCGTGCTCAAGGTGGCCCTCTCCGACAGCCGCGCCGAACTGCTGTCCCGCGAGGCCGAGGTAATGAAGGGGCTGCGCCCCGACTCGCGCATCATCCAACCGGCCGAGCCGGAGCCGCTGTCCGTCGGCGAGCGCACCGTGCTGGCCCTGGAGTACGTCGGCGACGAGCGGGACTCCGCCGACCAGGAGGAGTCCGCCTCCGGCCCGCGCCACCGCCAGGAGACCGTGGCGCGGCAGGTGCGCGAGAGCGGCCGGCTCCAGGTCGACCAGTTGGAGGCCTACGGCGACTACCTGTTCGGCGCGGTCGACTTCCTGGAGGGCGAGGGCGTCTGGCACCGCGACATCAAGCCGGACAACATCGCGATCCGTGTCCGCCCCAACCGCACCCGGGAACTGGTCCTGATCGACTTCTCCTTGGCCGGGTACCCGGCCAAGGAGACGGACGCGGGCACGGAGGGCTACCTCGACCCGTTCCTGGGGACGCTGACGCGCTCGGTCTACGACGCCCACGCCGAGCGGTACGCCCTGGCCGTCTCGCTGCACGAGATGGCCTCGGGCGAGCTGCCCGCGTGGGGCGACGGGAAGGTGTCGCCGCCGCAGACCGACCCGCAGGAGTGGCCCCACCCCACGATCGCCGCCGACGCCTTCGACCCCGCGGTGCGCGACGGACTCGTCGCCTTCTTCCGCAAGGCCCTGCACCGGGACACCGCGCGGCGCTTCGGCGACCTCAAGCCGATGCGCGACGCCTGGCGGAAGATCTTCCTGGACATGGTGGAGACGGCGCCCTCCGGGGGCCGCGTCACCCGCCACCCGGCGCCCGCCGCCGCGCCCGGGGAGGAGCCGGCGCAGGTCGCCCCGGCGATCGCCGAGGCCGAACCCCAGTCCGCCGAGCAGCAGCGCGACCGGTTGGCCGCCGAAGCCGACCGCGACACCCACCTGTCGGCGGCGGGCCTCACCCCGGCCGCCGAGTCGTTCCTGTACGGGCTCGGCATCACCACGGTCGGCGAACTGCTGGACTACAGCCAGCGCAACCTCGTCAACGCACCCGGCTGGGCGCCAAGACCCGCAGCGAGATCCAGCGCCGCCAGCGTGAGTGGGGCGAGCGGCTGCACCAGGCCCCCGTCTCCCCGCTCACCCCCACGGGCCGCCGCGACGCTAAGGAAGAGCTGGCGGAGTTCAGCGTCGTGGAGTCCGCGGTCTCGGACACCGTCGCCACCGGCGGGGACGCCGGCGCTCTTCCCCGCGGTGCCCTGCGCTCGGTCAGCCTGGACGCCCTGGCCACGATCTTCGTCCCGGAACTGAGGAAGAACGGGTCGAACCGCAACGAGGTCGAGATGGTGCGGCTGCTGCTGCGCCTGCCGACGAGCGGGGGGAACTGCCCGGTATCGGCGTGTGGCCCAGGCAGAAGGACGTGGCCGACGCGCTGGAGCTCAGCGCCGGCCGCATCCCGCAGATGCTGAAGACCCAGCGGACCCGGTGGAGGAAGCACCCGGCGGTGCGGGAGCTGCGCCGGGAGATCCTGGAGCGGCTGGCCGAACTCGGCCGGGTCGCCTCCGCCGCCGAGATCGCCGACGCGCTCGCCGTGCGGCGCGGCACCCGGCTGCAGGAGCGCGACCAGCGCCGGGCGCTCGCCCTGGCCGCAGTCCGGGCCGTGGTGGAGGTCGAGCAGCTCGCCCCGGCCGAGAGCGCGTTCCGGCACGCCGCCAACCGGGAGGCCACCGACGAGGCGATGGGCGCGGGACTGCTGGCCCTGGAGGTCGGCGAGGACGACGCCCCCGACACCCCCTCCGCCCCCGGCCTGCTCGACTACGCCCAACGCCTGGGCCGGGTCGCCGACCGGCTCGCCAAACTCGACACCCTGCCCACCGCGACCACCGTGCTCGGGGAACTGGGCGCGATCACCCCGCCCCCGGGCGCGGCCGAGTGGGACGAGCGCCGCATGGTCGATCTGGCCGCCGCGGCCTCCCGCAACGCCGCCGCCACCCCGCGTTTGGAGATCTACCCCCGC
Source organism: Allosalinactinospora lopnorensis (assembly GCF_000981225.1). Taxonomy (GTDB): domain Bacteria; phylum Actinomycetota; class Actinomycetes; order Streptosporangiales; family Streptosporangiaceae; genus Allosalinactinospora; species Allosalinactinospora lopnorensis. The sequence goes on along the minus strand of NZ_LAJC01000082.1, from coordinate 18,022 downwards.
GACCTGCCGCTGGTGCGGGCGCTGCGGCTCACCCAGGCGGGCCTGGTCCGGCTCATCCCCGGCCTCCCCACCGAACGCCAGCCCGGGCTGACCCCGGCCGAGGTGCACGAGCGGGTGCGCGCCCGCTTCCCGGAGCTGACCGACGGCCCGGGCGGCCACGACCTGCCCACCGGCGGCCCGCTCACCAAGGCGCTGCGCGACGCCGGGTTCGAGCTCGCCCTGGCCACCCGCGAGGACACCGGCACCCAGCGCTACCTGCCCCCGCGCGAGGAACTCGCCTCCAGCTACCTGTCCGTCCAGGGCAGGCGGCACAGCACGCGCACCGGTGCGCTCACCCGCTACGCCGATGACCCGCAGATCGCGGGCGCCGTCCGCGCGGAGGAGCGGCTGTCCGCCTCGGCGCGGCGGGACGGCTTCCGGGTGCTGACCGTGCGGATGGGGGCGAGCGTCCGGGCGGTGGCCGAGCTGGCGGGGGAGGACAGCAGGTTCGGCGCCGAACAGGTCTCGGTCACCGGACTGTTCCTGGACGCCATGCACGACCTGGTGCGGCCGGGCGCCAAACCCACCTGGGACACCATCCTGCGGGCGGACGCCGCCGCACCCGGCACCAAGGGGGCGCTGAAGCTCGCCGAGTACACCCGCACCGCCTGGGGCCGGGTCGAGCCGAAACTGCGGGCCAAGCTGGATGCCGGTGCGGGCTCGGGTCCGGTGCTGCTGACCGACGCCGCCGCGTTCGCCCGCTACGACGCCATGGGAACCCTGGACCGGCTCGCCGCCGCGGCCCGGCAGGGCGGGCGCGGCCTGTGGCTGCTGTGCCCGCAGAGCGACCCCGCACGTGAACCGCGACTGGGCACGGTCGCCGTGCCCTACCAGGCGGGACTGGGCGAGTGGATCGAGCTACCGGAGGCGTGGGTCACCAACGCCCACCGCTCCGGCGCGCAGCTCTAGCGCACACCAGAGCAGATTAGAGCGCACCAGAGCAGACACCAGAACAGAACGACAACGGGGAGGGGCCGCATGGTCGACCGCGCGGCATTGCTGGATGACCTGAAGCGCCAGGTGAAGGCGGTGGAGACCGACCTGGCCGCGCAGGTGAAGGCGGTCCCCGAGGTCGGCGAGCGGTTGAGAGAGGAGTACGCCCGCGCGCACAAGCTGGGCCGTACCGCCGCCACGTGGAACAGTTGGCTGGACGAGCGGGTCACCCAGGCCGCGGCGGCGTGGGTGCTGGGCACGGTGTTCGTCCGGTTCGCCGAGGACAACCACCTGATCCCCGAGCCCTACCTCACCGGGCCGCAAGCTGAGCGCCGCGACCTGGCGCAGGCCCGCTACGAGGCCTACGTGGACAGCGACCCCGACCCCACCTACCGCGGCTGGCTGCAACGGGCGTTCGCGGAGCTGGGTACCGGACATATCGGCGAGCTGCTGTTCGACGCCGACCGCAACCCGCTGTTCCAGATCCCGCTCTCCCACGACGGGGCGCGCGCTCTGGTGGAGTTCTGGCGCGAGCGGAACGAGGACGGCGCCCTCGTCCACGACTTCACCGACCCGCTGAACGAGGACGGCACGAAGGGGTGGGACACCCGGTTCCTGGGCGACCTCTACCAGGACCTCTCGGAAGAAGCGCGCAGCAGGTACGCGCTGCTGCAGACCCCGGAGTTCGTCGAGGAGTTCATCCTGGACCGCACGATGAACCTAGCGGTGCGGGAGTTCGGCTACGAAGAGCTGCGGATGATCGACCCGACCTGCGGATCGGGACACTTCGTGCTGGGCGCGTTCCGGCGGCTGGTGAAACTGTGGGCAGACCGCCAGCCCACGCGCGAGGTACACGAGCGGGTGCGGGCGGCGCTGGACTCGGTGCACGGGGTGGACGTCAACCCGTTCGCGGTGGCGATCGCCCGGTTCCGGCTGCTGGTGGCGGCGATGGCGGCGGCGAACATCCGCACGTTCGCCGAGGCGGGCAAGTACGACTGGCCGATCCACCTGGCGGTGGGCGACTCGCTGATCAAGGCCCGGCAACTCGAACTCACACTGGAGGGCGAGGAATCCGGCGACGAGCTGGCCGAGTTCACCTACGCCACGGAGGACGTACACGAACACCCGCGCATCCTGGAGCCGGGCCGCTACCACGTGGTGGTGGGGAATCCGCCGTACATCACGGTCAAGGACAGCAAACTCAACAAGCTGTACCGGACGATGTACGACGCCTGTTCGGGCAAGTACGCACTGTCAGTGCCGTTCGCTCAGCGATTCTTCGAGCTTGCCAAACGCGGCGACGCCGAGGGAAACGGGTACGGCCGGGTCGGCCAGATCACCGCGAACTCCTTCATGAAGCGCGAGTTCGGTACCAGGCTGATCGAGGAGTACTTCGCTCACCAGGTCGAGTTGACCGAGGTGATCGACACCTCGGGCGCCTACATCCCCGGACACGGGACACCAACGGTGATCCTGGTCGGCATTCGACGGGGCGGTAAGGAGCGGTCCGCGACAATCCGCACCGTGCGCAGCGTCCAAGGAGAGCCCGCCGCACCGGAGAATCCTGAGGACGGGCTGGTCTGGAACGCCATCGTGAACCAGATCAACGAGCCGGGGTCTGTGAGCAAATGGGTATCTGTAGACGATCTGGAACGCGAGCGTTACTTTAACAAGCAGCCGTGGATCCTTGCCGATGGTGGTCTGGAGCTTAACGAACAAATCAGCGATGCTAAGAAATCAGTCTTAAGGGGGGATATCGCGCGCATAGGTTTCTACGGCATCACTGGCTCCGATGACGCGATGACGGCGCCTCTCCGTACATTCCGAGTAATCAATGGCGAGGATGCTTTCGTTAAGCGGCTCGTGGTTGGGGATGAAGTCCGTGATTTTGGATTTCTCGATGGCGATGATGCTTTTCACCCGTATGATGCTAATCGAGACCTTCAAAAGCTTGATTCTTTCCCTCGCCTGGCGTGCTGGCTTTGGCCCTCCCGCACGGAACTTGGTAATCGTGCGACGTTCTCGGGTGGCACCTACTTCAGCGATAACCACCCATGGTGGGGATGGCACCAACTTCCCAAGGACCAAGGAGCTAGTGATTGGTCGATCACGTTTGCGTTTGTGGCGACGCATAATCACTTTGTGTTGGACCGTGGCGGGAAGGTTTTCAAACAGTCCGCGCCGGTGATCAAGCTGAGGGAGGGGGCGAGCGAGGAGGACCATCTGCGGTTGCTCGGGCTGCTCAACAGCTCTACTGCCTGCTTCTGGCTCAAGATGGTGAGCCACAGCAAAGGAACTGAGGGTCACCAGTCCGGTATCAAGACCGAACTATGGGAGCAGTTCTACGAATTCACCGGAACAAAACTAGAAAAATTCCCCCTCCCCTCCTCCTACCCCACGACCCTCGCCACTGAGTTGGACTCCCTCGCCCAGGAACTCTCCGCCACCACCCCCTCCGCCATTGCCGAGGCCGGTACCCCCACCGCCGCTACTCTCCGAGAGGCGCGAGCCAAATGGGAGTCCACCCGGGCCCGGATGATCGCTCTGCAAGAAGAGCTGGACTGGCAGGTCTACTTCCTCTATAGCCTGAACGGTGAGGACCTGCGCGTTCCCGACCCTGCTGACGTGCCGGAACTCGCCCTCGGGGAGCGTGCTTTTGAGATCGCGCTCGCCCGCCGGGTGGCTGCCGGGGAGGCGTCGGGGGAGTGGTTCACCCGGCACGGGTCCACCCCGATCACTGACATCCCTACCCACTGGCCGGAGCCGTACCGGCAGGTGGTGCAGAAGCGCATCGACGCCATTGAGTCGTCGCGCGCCATCGGCATGGTGGAGCGGCCCGAGTGCAAGCGCCGCTGGGCCACCGAGGGGTGGGACGCGATGCAGCAGAAGGCGCTGCGGTCCTGGCTGCTGGACCGGATGGAGGACCGCGCGTACTTCTACGACGAGAACGGGCTGCCCGCTCTGGTCAGCCTGTCCCGGCTCGCCGACGCGCTCTCCCGCGATGAGGACTTCGTCGCGGTCGCCGGGATCTACGCCCCTCGCACCGAGCTGGCGGACGTGGTCGCCGAGCTGATCACCGAGGAGCACGTCCCGTTCCTGGCCGCGCTGCGGTACAAGCCCACCGGCTTGAAGAAGCGCGCTGACTGGGAGCACGTGTGGGAGTTGCAGCGTCAGGAGGACGCCGCCCCGGACGAGCCCGCAAAGCGCAGGATCCGCGACTCCATCCCGGTGCCGCCCAAGTACACCTCGGCGGACTTCCTGCGCTCCTCCTACTGGCGGGCGCGGGGGAAACTGGACGTGCCCAAGGAGCGGTTCATCTCCTACGGCTCGACCAACACCGCCACCCCGGAGCTGTACGGCTGGGCGGGGTGGGACCACCGGGAGCAGGCCCAGGCGCTGGCCACCTACTTCACCAACCAGGCCTTGTCCACCGAGGAGATCACCCCGTTCCTCGCCGGGCTGCTGGAACTGCAGCCGTGGCTGGATCAGTGGCACAACGAGTTCGACATCACCTACAGCGGCACCCCCGCCGGGTTCTTCGCCAACTACCGGCAGCAGATCCAGGGCGAGCACGGCCTGACCGACGATGACCTGCGGGCCTGGCGCCCCGCCAAGGCCGGCCGCGGCCGGCGCACCGCGAGGAAGTAGGGGCCCAAGGCGCGCTTCGCGCGTGGCGGTCGTCTAGACGATGGCGGCAGCGTGCGCGTGGCGGGGGAGAGCGGCATACGTGATGGGGTCCTCGCCGTCGGGGTCGCCGGGGTCGGTGTCCCATTCGGCCGCGTACTCGGCCAGGAGGGGGCCGTACTCGGAGGCCAGGCGGGCGTGGTAGGCGCGGGCGGTGGCGGGGTCGGGGTGGGTGAGCAGGGCGTGGATCGCTTCCCGGTCACGCAGCAGCGCGAAGTGGCCCTCAGCGTGGCAGGCGCAGGCCAGCATGACCCGGGCCAGGCATTCAGCGTCGTCGGCGCGGGGCTCGACCGCCAGGAAGCGCTCGATGAACCCGGTGATCGGCAGGACCGGAGCCAGGCGTCCGGTGTAGGCGAAGTGGTCGGCACCGATGGTGATGGTGGCCATGGGGGGTTCCTCCCTGAGCGTGGAGTGTGGGCGGCACAGCCGCTACCGTGTATTCAAATAATAATGAATGACTGAATAAAACAAGGCAAGTGCTTCGTGGATATCCACAGGAAGGGGCGTCCCCTGCGCCGGTGGTTGCCCCTGGCTACGCTTGCTGACAAGGAGGTGACATGCCGCGACCACGACCGCGCCCCCAGGCGCGCGGGCTGGCTGTGAAGCTGCGCCAGTACCGCACCCAGGCCCGGATGAGCATGGCTCAGGTAGCGCAGCGGCTCGACTGGTCGCAGCCGACCCTCAGCCGTATTGAGGCCGGGAAACGACCGGTGACTCCGGAAGAGGTCTCCGCGCTCTTGGTGATTTACGAGGTCACCGGACCACCTCGCGATGAGCTGATCGAGATGGCCCGCGACAGCGAGCGCCCTGAATGGCTAGCAAAGGGCGTTCCCGGTGTCCCCGCCCAGGCCTTGACCCTCCTGCACTACGAGTCCGAGGCCACTGCGATCACCTATGTTGACGTCATCACCATCACCGGCATCTTCCAGACTCCCGCCTACGCCCGGGCCGTGATGCTGGGGTTGGGTGTCCCGCCCGCTGAGATCGAGGCGCGGGTCGGACTCCGGATGGAGCGTCAACAACTGCTGCGCAGGGCCAATCTGCCCACCATCGTTTCCTACATGGACGAGGCGGCGCTGCACCGAAAGATCGGTAACCGTCACACCATGGTCGAGCAGCTCGAAGAACTCCTCAAAGCGGCCGAACAGCCCGGGATCGAGTTGCGTGTCGTCCCCTTCGACCAAGGCAGCCATGCCGGAATGATCGGTACTTATACTCTTTTGGGGTTCGAAAAGACCGCGCCCATCGTGCACGCCGAGATCGTGCGGGCATCGGTCTTCCTCGACCACCCGGACGATGTCAGACCCTACGCCAACGCGGTGGCCAGCCTTGACGCATCGGCGTTGACCAACGAGCAGTCCCTGCGCCTGGTACGAGAGAGTCTGGCCGCCTGGAAAAGAGAGTGACCCGGTGGCACGGTCCCAACCCCAGTGGCGCAAGTCCAGCTACAGCCTCAGCGAGTCCCAGTGTGTTGAGGTTTGTGACGGTTCGCATCGCGTCGGTGTCCGCGACTCCCGGCACCCGCACGCGTCGTGGTTGGCCTGTTCCCGCGTGGAGTGGCGCGCGTTCGTCACCGCGGTCAAGAGTGGTGAGTTCGACCGGTAGCGGGCCGCGGCGGGGAGCCGCGTGGGACTGCCGGGTGTCTCAGCTCCCAGGTGGGGGTGTTCGCTCGTGTGGCCAGGCCCCGGGGCGTGGGTCTTATGCCAGCCGGGCCAGCTCCGTTTCTGCCTCGTCGGCTCGGGGGGCGTCGACTGAGCGCAGCAGGTCGAGGGCGGCGCCGAGGTGGGTGCGTGCCTGGTCGGTCTCGCCCACGGCGCGGTGGGCCCGGCCGAGGTCGATGCGGGTGATGGCTTCGGTGTCGATGTCGGCCAGGTCGACGAAGACGGGGAGCGCTTTCTGGTACTCGTCGATGGCCTCGCGGTGCCGGCCCGCGCAAGCGAGGGCGTGGGCGCGGTGGCAGCGTGCCCAGGCGGCCGACCAGGTGTCGGAGATGTCGGTGAAGATGGCGAACGCGCTGCGGCAGTGATCCAGTGCTGTGTCGTGATCGCCGAGGCTTTGCTCGTAGGCGGCCAGGCTCAGCAGGGCCATGCCTTCCCCGCGCCTGTCGCCGGCCCGGCGGAAGGCGTCAATGGCGTGCCGGATGAGGGTAGGAGCCTCGCTGTCCTGATTCTGCTGCCAGCGGAGATTACCGAGCTGGCGCAGCGCGAACCCCTCGGTCCAGCTGTCACCGGCCTCCCGGGCCGCCTCAAGCGCCGAAGCGTAGCGCTCCAGGGCTTGGGCGGGGGTGCCAGTCAGCCATTCCACGTCGGCCAACGCGATGAGGTTGCGCGCCTGTCCGTGGCGGTGGCCGAGGGCGTTGGCCGAATCGAGGCCGACCAGGTGGATACGGCGCAGTTCGTCCCAATACCGGTGCAGCTCGAACAACGGACTCGCCATTACCGGCAGCCGCCACGCGAGGTCGTGGAGCTCGTGGTCGACTGTCGCGCGCAGGGTGCCGGCGAGAGTGCGGCGTTCCCGGGTGAACCAGGCGAGCGCGGCGTGTGCGGCATCGAAGGTCAGTGGTTCCCCCGGTGGTCGGCCCTCGGGGTCGGGTACAGGGCGGAAGTTCGGCATCACCGCCAGCACGGCGTTGCGGGCGCTCGCCAGGTACCAGCGGGCGAGTCGGCTGATCACTTCGGCCTCTTGGTCAGCGGGTTCCTCGGTGTGGAAGCGTTCCGCCGCATACAGCCGCACCAGGTCGTGCAGCCGGTAACGCTCGTGGCCGAGGCGTTGTAGCAGATGCGCCCCGGCGAGCCGGTCCAGCAGAGCGCGGGTCTGTTTCACGGGCATGCCCGCCGCGGCGGCACAGGATGCCGTTCCCAGCTCGATCCCCGGGTGCACGCCAAGGACGCGGAACAGCCGCGCGGTATCGGAAGACAGGCCGGTGTAGGAGGAGCCGAAGACCGCTCGGACGTCACTCAGCTCGTCGCCCGTGGTGCCCAACGCGTCGAGCCGTTCGTTCTCGGCGTCCAGTTCGGCGGCGAGGTCGGCAAGTGGGGTGGCGGGCCGGTCAAGCGACCGCTCGGCGAGGACCCGCAGTGCCAGCGGAAGATGGGCACAATGTGCCACGAGGGCGCGGGCCACATCGGGCTCAGCATCGACGCGCCGTTCGCCCAAGTGGCCTCGCAGCAGGCTCAGAGAGTCCTCGGTAGTGAGGGTGTCCAGGGACAAGCGGTGCGCGCCCTCGCGTGCCACAAGCCCGGGTAGGGTGCTGCGGCTGGTGACGAGTATCAGGCAGGTGTTCGAGGCGGGGAGCAGCGGACGCACCTGGTCGGGAGACACGGCGTCGTCGATGAGAACGAGCACGCGCTTGCCGTCGAGGCGGGACCGGTAGAGGGCGGACCTGCCATCGAGGTCATCGGGAATCCGTTCGGGGGCGACCTCCAGGGACCGCAGCAAGAAGTCGAGCGCGGTAGAGGCGTCCAGCCGCGGGCCGGGCCCGTGGCCGCGCATGTTGACGTACAGGTCCCCGTCGACGTACCGGGAGCGCACCCGGTGCGCCCAGTGCAGCGCCAGCGCGGTCTTTCCCACGCCCGGTGATCCCCCGATCGCGGAGATGACCACGGCGCCGCTGGAGCTCTCGGCTGCGTTGTCCTCGGCCGGCACCAACGCATCGAGCCGGGAAAGCTCGAAAGTGCGGTTGACGAACCCCGAGACCGCAGGTGGAAGCTGCCGAGGAACGGTCGCGTCCGCAGCCAAGGCTGCCGTCACGCGCACATCGCCGTGGACAGCGCCGGCCTGCACAACGGTGTCCGCCTCGCCCTGGACCTCGTTCCGGAAGCCTCCCCGAGTGGAGGAAGCCCTCAAAGGCTCGCGGTTGTCGTCTGCTGTCATGTCCGCTCGTCAGTGGGAACGCGCAAAGCTGTCGAACCGGTTCTCGTACTCGGCGAAGGGGATCGACCGCTGCATCGCGTGGTCCCGCCACACGTTCGCTGCCACGACCCACTCCGGGTCGTCGACAAGCTCGGTACTCACCAGCGAACTGTCCTCGGCGTAGTTCATCCACAACAGTCGGTGCGAGTCGAACAGCCAGAAGTCCAGGTGCGGCAACCCGTCGGGCCAGTCACCGTCACGCACGGGCAGGATACGGATGTTCTCTCCCGCGGTGACGTTGTGCGGGTATCCCCACGCGCACTCGAAGCGCACATAGTCGGTCAACGGCTCGGTGACCACATGGACCCGGTCGTACCGGCGTCCCGCGGCGATCCCGGCCTGAAGCTCAGCGCCCCATCCGGTCAGCTCCTCCGTGATCTCGGCTTCTCCGAGAGCGAGAAACTGCCGGAATGGTTCCGATTCGTGTTGAGCGTCGTAGGTCTGGAGCGTTTCCAGCCGAAATGCCGTGAATCGGAAACCGCTGAACAATTGCTCGACTTCGTCCCAGCCAATAGGACGACCGTTGGGATCTCCGCTCACGGTGCTCCGTTCTGCTTGTACTTCTCGACCGCTCGAAGAATGATCTCCGGGCTGATCCGAACGACCGTCTCGCCGGGAAGAGGGTTCTGCAGGGCCGAGGCGTCGGCGCCGGTCACCTCGGTTCCCTGGATGACGAGTTCCCCCGTGTCGGCCAGGTAGACAGAGGGGCAATCCTTAACGTTGGACTTTCCGTCCTTTTCGAGTAGCGTGAGCTCCATGTTTCTCCTGTTCAACAAACAGTGGAGAATTGTCGACTCACGGTAACATGCGCAAATTCCACGTTCCAGGGAACGGTCGGATTCGGCTAATCCGAAACGTAGCGCTCTCTGAGTTCGGAAACGGTTTCGTCGTCGTTGTCTTGCGACGCGCGGACCAGGCGTTTCAGATCGGCGGCGAAGAGCACATCCCGCACTCTCACCGAAGGCTGCTCAGTCGTGCCATGTTCCGGGTGCTCGTCAGCCGTCATACGGACCGCTCCTCCCGAAAGCAGTCGGACGTGACCACACGGGCTCTTCTACCCTCGTGACGGTACGGCACGAAGGCAGCCGGGTGTGAGTGTTCCGCCGACCCGATCAACGTCAAGCGCCCCGCCGGCGAACCGGCGATGCGTCATGCACGATCGAGGTCAGATTTTGACGACCACGACCCGGTCCCCGCAGAGCCTGCGCATGTCCTCTTCGTCGGAGGTGAAGACGGTGACGGGCTCGCGCTGGTGCAGGGCGATCGCTGCGAGGGCGGCGTCGATCGCGTACCCGTGGCCGTGCGGGTCCGCCTCCCGCAGCAAGCCGATCGCCGCACCGGCGACCTGTTCGGTCACCGGTTCCACGTGGATCCGGGACAGCGTCCACTGCCAGGCCGCCTGGCGGACCCTTCCGTGGTAGGCCTCGACCAGCGTCATAGAGGTGGTCATGACCCGGACACCGGCGCGCTCCGCATCCTTGAGGCGGGCGCCCATGCGTCGCTCCCCCCGCACCGCCTGGGAGAGCCCCTCACTGTCGAAGAGTTCGAGGGCGGCCGGACGTGGCCCCTGACTTGAGGGAGCCATTTCGTTACGTTAAGTTCCTCGTGTCCGACTAATGCCGCAAAGCAGCTGGAATTCGCATTCCCGCCCCCTCTCCGTAGGCCAGACCCCAAAGGAACCGTACTGTGCGTGGAACTCTTCCCGCGGAACTGAGAACCGCCCGGGTGCTGCTGCTCGTCCAGGCCGTTCTCTACGGAATTGCGGTGGTCGTCGGCCTGTACGTATCCCGGGTCGATCCCGCTGTCACAGCGGAACTGGTCTGGAACTGCTGGCCCGGTGTTTTCGCGCTGGCGTTCGGAATACGGCTTCCCAAGGGTCGCAGGCTGCTCATGTGGTCGATCTTCGTGTTGGAACTCGTCCACGGCTTGGGGGCCCTGCTGTCCCTTCTCGCGGGCGAGTTCACCGGACTCACCCAACTCATACTTCCGGTGTTGATCCTGGTCTGCCTGCTGAGAAGCGACTCCAGGGCGTTCTTCCGCCGAGCCACGTAATTACCGGACTCGTCGCTGCTCCGACTTCACACCCCCAGATCGGTGAGTAGTGCTTCGCAGGATTCACGCCCCCGAACGAGGCGCCTCCATGGTCGAGTACGGCGCCGTCATCGTCCTCGTCGCCGCTGTGTTCAGCGTCGTGATGAGCGCCGGAATCGGCGACCGGGTCACGCGGCTGATCGAGGACTCCCTGGAGTCCGCGGCCTCCGGAGAGGCTTCCGAATCGTCGGGCGGCGACGACCCGGACAACGGTGGCGATGAGGAATCCGCCTCCGGCGGGGAACCCCCGGATGCCCAGCCCGAAACCGGCGATGAGACGAGCGGGGACCCCAGCGGCCACGAGAACGAGGCCGCCCCCGAGCCGGAGTTCGACACCGCCGAGGATGCACAGGGCCAGAATCCCGACACGGAGCCGGCCGACAACTCCGGCGGGGACGGCACGTACGGGTTCTCCATGGCCGGCATCGGCGAGTGGGGTGAGGAGTTCGCCGACCAGACGAAGGACCGGGCTTCCGAGACCTGGGAAAACGGAAAGGAGGAAGCGGGCGAATTCCTGGACTCACCCGCCGGATACACCGGCGACAAGCTCTCCGAGACCGGAGAGACCCTCGCCGAGGGATGGAACTACATGAATGACCGGCGGGACGAGCTGTACGAGCAGCAGAGCGAGGACTTCTCGGAACATTGGGATAACGGAGAATACGCGTCGGCTGCCCTCGGATACACCGGCGACATGTTCGCCATCCCACTGTGGAAACAGCCCTTCTCGCCCGGCGGGTTGGTCCGGGGGACCGTCGATTCCATCCAGGACGTCGAGACCCAAGAGGTCCGGGACGCCCGCGAGGCCGGGGAGCACGGTAAGGCCGACGCCATGGTCGCCTGGAACGGGCTGGGCATGTTCCTCAGCCCGCTGGACCGGCTGAAGGTCCCCGATGTCCCAGGCGGAGGTTCCAACGGCGGCAGTGGCGACACCGGCGGTTCCCGTGACGAGGAATCCACCAGCGAAGACGAAAAGGACGAGGACAAGAACCTCGCTGACTGCGCTAACAACAGCTTCGTTCCCGGAACCCCCGTCCTGACCGCTGAGGCTCCACAGTGCCGATCGAGGACATTGGGATCGGAGACGAAGTCCGGGCCTTCGACCCGGCCACCGGCGAGGAGGGCCCACGCGAGGTCACCAACCTGGTCGGTGGTGCCGGCGAGAAGACACTGGTCGACATCACTCTCGCCGACACCTCAGGCGAGATCAGCACTCTCACCGCCACCGACGAGCACCCCTTCTGGCTCCGGAACTCGGTGAATGGGTCGACGCCATCGACCTGGACCCCGGCACCTGGCTGCGCACCTCCGCCGGCACCTGGACCCAGGTCACCGCGGTCGAAACCCGCACCGTCGCCCACCAGCAGGTCCACAACCTCACCGTCGCCGACCTGCACACGTACTACGTTGGTGAGGACGGGAACACGGTTCTCGTCCACAACAGCGACTGTCTTCCAGCCGCATTCGATGACGAGGGCGAGAAATACGTCCGAGACAAACACGTCGACGGAGGATCCAAGGTCACCCCCGACAAGAGTGTCTTCAGCGGAGACGAGGATCTCGACGCGCTTGTCGACGAGGCGAACAAGGTGCAACCTCGTGGGCCGAACGCACAAGGCAACTACGAGCGCGATGTGGACGCCGGACGCGTCATCGGCCGTAAATCCCAGGACGAGGGCGGTGGCTCCACGACGCGCTATCGCGTGGTCCAGGACAAGTACGGTGCTGTTATTACAATGCATCCGCTCTAGCGCTTGCCGACGGTAGGGAGTAGCCGTGGGTTTCGCCCTTTACATCGAGAACCAGCTGCACGACAGGGAGTACACGGGAGCAGTACACAGCAGGAACATGACGGCGGTACTGGAAAAGGCCGAGGCCGGAAGCCAACTGAGCTACGTGCATCCACACGGAGACACGATGTTCAACGTCCCACAAATGCACCGGATCAAGCAGGAACTAGGACAGCTCAGAGACGCTCACCCTGAACTGGATCCCAGCATCGAGGCACTGGAAATACTGATCAACAAGGCGATCCTTGACCGCGGATATCTGTGGATATCTGGAGACTGACGGCGCCTCCCGGCAAAGGCGGTTACCGCCACTACGACTATGCGGGCGCAGGGCGATTGCATAGTCGGGGGCGAGGCGTGAGCGTGCTGGTCACAGTCGCGTGGCGATCTTGGGCGCCCCGATCGTGACACCGGCACCCTGTCCGGTCACCGGTGCTCAGTGGGGCCGGGACAGAGACCGCCGCCAGGCCGCGTGGCGCGTCCCGCCGTGGTAGGCCCCGACCAGCCTCATGGAGGCGACCCCGCACACGGTCGGCACCCGGGATTCCCGCGTTCCCCGGACGTTTCGCGCACGGAAGGAACCCGGCGCGCCCCCGCCTCGCCCTACCATTGTTCTCACCGCCCATCCGCCTCGCTTGGGTGAGCGGCGGGGCAGCCGAACGTAAGAAGGAACGACCAGGCCGAACCGAAGGAGAGCGAGAACCCCCCATGGCACAGCGCCCCCTGCTCCGGGATGTCATCGACATCAAGGAGTCCATCTCCACCTCGGACTTCGTGCTGAGCCTGGCCGAGGCGGTGACCCCCGAAGGCGCCGAGCACGCGCTGGCCGACTACGTGGTCACCGAGCGGCTGCTGGAGAACTTCGACGAGGCGCTCGGCCTGATCAGGTCCGCGGTGGACGGGCGCACCTCGAAGGCGGCCTACCTGCACGGCTCGTTCGGTTCCGGTAAGTCGCACTTCATGGCGGTGCTGTACGCGCTGCTGTCGGGCAACCCGGCGGCGCGGGCCCGCGGCGAGTTCGACCCGGTGCTCACCAAGCACGAGTGGCTGGCCATCGACGGCCGCAAGTTTTTGATGGTGCCCTACCACATGCTCGGCGCCAAGGCGCTGGAGCAGCGGGTACTGGGCGGCTACGTCGACCACGTCACCAGGCTGCACCCGGACGCGTCGATGCCGCGGGTGTACCGCACCGACGCGCTGTTCGCCGACATCCGGGCCATGCGCGAACGGCTGGGCGACGACGCCCTCATCTCCGGCCTCGGCTCCGGTGGCGCGGACGGGGAGGACGACGAGTGGGGCGAGCGTTTCGCCTGGACCCCCGAGCTGCTCGACACCGCCCTCAACGCGCCCGAGGCGCACAACGACGAAGAGCTGGACCTGGTACACCCCTCGACCCCGGTCGAGCTTCGGGCCAAGCTGGTGCAGGACGCCGGCACCAACCTGCTGCCCGGGTTCACCCGCAACGCCGCCGAGAACGCGCACGGGTTCATCTCGCTGGACGCCGGGCTGTCGGTGATCGCCGAGCACGCCAAGTCGCTCGGCTACGACGGGCTGATCCTGTTCTTGGACGAGCTGATCCTGTGGCTGGCCTCCCTCATCCACGACCAGCAGTTCGTGGCCCGCGAGGCCAGCAAGATCACCAACTTCGTGGAGGGCGGGGACGCCCGCCGCGCCATCCCGGTCGTCTCGTTCATCGCCCGCCAGCGCGACCTGCGCGAACTGGTCGGCGAGAAGGTCTCCGGCGCGGCGGAGGCCTCCATCCAGGACACCCTCAACCTGGCCTCAGGCCGGTTCGACAAGATCACCCTGGAGGACCGCAACCTCCCCCAGATCGCCCACGCTCGGCTGCTGCACCCCAAGGACGCGGAGGCGGCGGCGCGGATCGACACGGCGTTCGAGCAGACCAAGAGGCTCGGCCCGCAGGTGTGGGACACCCTGCTGGGCTCGGACAAGGGCACCACCGGCGCCGACAAGGAGTCGTTCCGGCTGACCTACCCCTTCTCGCCGGCCTTCATGGACACCCTGGTGCACATCTCCTCGGCTCTGCAGCGCTCCCGCACTGGGCTGAAGCTGATGGGGCAACTGCTCGCCGACCGCCGCGACGACCTGCGCCTGGGCGACCTGGTGCCGGTCGGCGACCTGTACCCGGTGATCACCAAGGGTGGCGACAAGCCGTTCGTGGACAGCCTCAAGGTGGTGTTCGAGGCCGCTGACAAACTCTACCGCACCAAACTGCGGCCCTACCTGCTGGCCACCCACAGCCTCACCGAGGAGGACGTCGATCGGTACCTGCACCGGCCCGAGAGCATCACCGACCCCGGGCCCGGCCAGCGCTGCCAGGCATTCCTCGGCGACAACCGTCTGGTGTGCACCCTGCTGCTCTCAGCCTGGCGCCGAGCGTGCCCGCGCTCAACGACCTGACGATCCGCCGGCTGGGGGCGCTCAACCACGGCTCGGTGACCGCGCCGATCCCCGGCGCCGAGGTCGGCATCATCAAGAGCAAGGTCGCCGAGTGGGCCACCCGTTTCCCCGAGATCAAGGAGACCGGCACCGACGCCAACCCGGGCGTGCGGCTGGAGCTCTCCGGCGTCGACGTCGACTCGGTCGTGCAGAATGCCGCCGTCAACGACAACGCCGGCAACCGGATGGCGCTCGCCAGGCGCCTGCTCGCCGAAGAGCTGAACGTGCGCCGGGTCGACGGGCGTATGGGCGCCGACGAGCTGGACTTCGTGTGGCGGGGCTCCACCCGTTCGGCGGAGGTGCTGTTCGGCAACATCGCCGACGAGGACGCGCTGCCCGACCACGAGATGCAGCCCCAGATGGCCGACCAGTGGCGGATCATCGTCGACCTGCCCTTCGACGAGGGCGAGTTCGGCACCGCTGAGGACCTCGACCGGATACGCCGCCTGCGCGAGCAGCAGCGCGAACCTGCCCGCACGGTCGCCTGGGTGCCTGCTCACCTCTCCGCCCAGCGGATGGCGGACTTCCGCCGGCTCGTCATCATCGACAAGGCGCTCGCCGACGACCACCGGTTCGCCACCCAGTACGCCGCCCACCTCAACCCCGACGACCGGGACCGCGCCAAGGGGCTGCTGCAGACCCAGCGCGACTCCCTGCTCACCCAGGTGAAGGGCGCGTTCAAGCAGGCCTACGGGCTGGCGGACAAGAAGGCCGCCGACGTCGAACTCGATTTCACCGAGCACGTCGTCTCGCTGCCCGGTATCGACGACCTGAAGGTCTCCATCGGCCAGTCCATGCGCGAGGGCATCCGGCACATCGCCGGCAAGCTGCTGGCCCACCAGTTCCCCGACCACCCCGACCTCGACCCGGAGGCCACCGGCACCGCGGTGAAACCCGCCGAGGCCCGCACCGTCTTCGGCCACGTGCGCGCGGCCGCGGAGGCGCGCGACCGGCGGATCGAGATCCCCGCCAAGGACCGCAGGCTCATGCAGCGGATCGCCGGGCCCCTCGGGCTCGGCCAGCAGAAGGAGGCCTACTTCGAGCTGTCCGACCGCTGGGCCGACCACTTCCGCACCCAGGCCCGCGCCGAGGGCATCACCGGCGACCTGAGCCTGACCCGCCTCACCGACTGGACGGACCTGCCGCAGCCGCGCGGACTCGATCCGTTCGTTGCCGCCCTGGTCATCGCGTCCTTCGCGGAGATGGACGACCGGGTGTGGGTGCGCAATGGGATGCCGCTGGACCCCGCCCCCGAACTGTCGCAGGTCAAGTCCGGGGATGCGCTGCGCAGCCAGCCGCGGCCCAGCGAGGAGGACTGGGAGGAGGCCCGCCGGCGGTTCGAGACCGTCTTCGGGGACAAGGCGCCGACGCTGCGGCGCGGCCGGATGGTCACCCACTTCGCCCGGCAGATCACCGAGGCTTCCCGCGAGTACAAGGAGTCCGCGGCCGGCTTGGTCCGGCAATTGGAGCAGCACGCCGGGTTCCTCGGCCTGGACGAGACCGACGAGGCGGGGCGCCTGGCGCTGGCCCGGCGCTGCCTGGAGCTGCTCACGGCGCTGGCGGACAGCGGACAGGACGCGGCCGGCAGCGGCGGCGCGAAGAAGACCATCGAGGCCCTGGCCCGGTTCGACCTCGGCCCGGTCAGCGCCGACCGGTACGGGACCTCCATCAAGCAGGCGCAGCGGGTCGCCCAGGCGCTGGCCGCGGCCTCCTGGGACACCCTGGAGCTGGCCCAGGGGCAGGGCCCCGACGGCCGGGCGCTGCTGGACTCCCTGCGCGGGGTCGCGCGGGCCGACCAGCGCACCGCCGACCTCGCTGAGGCCCTGGACAGCACCCGCCGCAAGGTGACCGCGCTGATCAAGCGCAACCAGGAAGAGAAGGTCATCACCCCCGACCCGCCCCCGCCCGCTCCGAAACCCGACGATGTGACACTGGACCCGCCCGCCCCCACAACGGGCACCGGCACCTCCGGATCGGGCGCGGTGCGTCGCTCCGGCTCATCCCGCACCACGGTGCAACGGGTGGCGGAGCAGCTCCAGGCGGACCTGGCCGAGCTGGCGAAGCGGGAACCCGGCGCCACTGTCGAGATCACCTGGCGGGTCGTGGAGCAGCAGTGAGTGCGGCGACCACCACGAGCGCGGTGCGGCTGACCACCGCGGCCCTCACCCAGTACCTGGCCACCCAGTCCTCCCTGCGCGAGTCCCTGGCGGGACAGGGGCAGCGGCGCGCGGTACTGCTGCGCGGCGCCCCCCAGTGGGACGGGCCCGCCGAAGCGGCCCTGGGGCGAGGGGCGGCGCGTCCGGGTCGCGGCGGCCCCCTCCCCGCTGGCCGTGCACGAGCTGGTGCTCGCCCACCTGGCGGGCACCGAGGGGCCGCGCGTGCTGCTCGTGCTGACCGACCGCGAACAGACCGAACTCGACCCGGCCATCCTCGCCCGCGCACACAAGCAGCGCATCGACACCGTCGACAACTGGGACCTGGTGCGGGAGGCGTTCGGCGCCGAGCTGGTGGACCCGCGGCTGAAGCAGGACAACTGGGCGGCCGAGGCACTGCTGGACGCCACCCCGCCCGGCGGCTGGCCGCGCCTGCCCGGTGGGCCACTGTCGCGCCGCACCGCACTGGCGGCGCTGGCCCTGCGGCGGCTGCGCCTCGGCCGCTATACCGAGCGTGAATACGGTGGCGAACAGGGCCAGGACGGCGACAGTCTCGACCCGCACACCCTGCTGCGGTGGTCGCTCACCCCGGGCGGCCCGGAACGGCTGCCGGCCCTGCGCGAGGCGGAACGCCGCGGCCTGGCGGGTTTCCTCGGCGAGGCGGAGCAGGCCGGCCCCACCGGGCAGGTGCTGTTCGCCCTCGCAGAAGCCGGGCACGGTGCCGACACGGTGCCGTTCGGGCTCGTGTGCGCGGCACTGTGGGACCAGGGCGACCCCGACCCCGCCACCTACCGGGCGCGGGGCCGTGCCGAGCAGTGGCTCGGGTCGGCCCCACCCGCGACCGGTGAGGCCCTGGACGAGCGGCTGGCCGCGTTCGGGCGCTCCTGCGGGGAGTACGTGAGCGCGCTCCTGGTGGCGGGGCATGGCGGCGGGGGAGGCGGCGCGCGAGGCGCGGCGGAC
>NZ_LAJC01000081.1 GCF_000981225.1 Allosalinactinospora lopnorensis | reverse complement strand
CGCCTCCGCAGCGCTCTTCGCGGCGGAGGACGCGCCGCCCGCTTCGGCACCGCCGTCTCGCTCCTGGCGTTCGGCACGGATCAGCGCCCGGCGTTCGGCGCGCGAGACCTCGGTCCGGGGCACCGCGGCCAGCAGCGACCGGGTGTAGGGGTGCTCGGGGCGGGAGAGCACCCGGCGCACCTCGCCGTGCTCGACCGCCCTGCCGTTCTGCATGACCAGCACCTCGTCGACCGAGCCCGCGACGACGGCGAGATCGTGGCTGACCAGGATCAGCGACATCCCCAGATCCTGGCGCAGGTCGTCGAGCAGGTCCAGGATCTGGGCCTGCACCGTGACGTCCAGGGCCGTCGTGGGCTCGTCGGCCAGCAGCACCTTGGGCTCGCACATCAGCCCCATGGCGATCAGGACACGCTGGCGCATCCCGCCGGAGAACTCGTGGGGGTAGGAGTTGATCCGCTTGCCCGCTTCCGGGATGCCCACGCGCTCCAGCGATTCGACCGCCCGCTGCCGCGCCGCTGCCGTGCCCGCGCCGGGCCGGTGCGTGCGGTAGGCCTCCATGAGCTGGTCGCCGATGGTGTACTGCGGATGCAGCGAGGACATCGGGTCCTGGAACACCATCGCGATCTCGTTTCCGCGCAGCGCGCGGATCTGCGCGTCGCTCGCGTGGGTGACGCGGGGCTCCCGCGGGGCTCCGTCACCGCCGACCCAGCGGCCGTGCTCATCGGTCTCGGCGATGGGGGCGCCGGCGGCGTCGAGCGGGGGCTCGGTGCTGACGAGATCGGTGCCGACGACGGTGACATGGCCCGTGATCCGAGCGCTGGTACCGCGGTGCAGGCCCATGAGCGCAAGCGACGCGGCACTCTTGCCCGAGCCGGACTCGCCGACGATGCCCAGCGCGCCGCCGGGGGCCACCTCGAAGGAGAGCCGGTCGACCGCGTGGACGTCGCCGTCCATCGTCGGGAAGGTGATCGAGAGGTCGTGGACGCGCACGGCGGCACCGGCGTTCGCCGGTTCCCGCCCGGTTACCGGAGTGGTCATTGCCGGCCTTCCTTCGGCTCGGGCCCCGCCGGCGGGTCGGCCGACGGGGGCAAGGGTACTGCTCGACAGGGTCGGTTCGGCCGCCGGCCGTCGCCGGCGGTCGGAGTCATCAGCGCGCGACCCTGACCCGGGGGTCGACCCAGGCGTAGAGGATGTCGACGACCAGGTTGCACACCACCACGAAGAAGGCGCCGAAGAGAGTGACGCCCAGGATGACGGGGAGGTCGCTCTGCACGATGGCCTGGACCGCGTAGCGACCGATTCCGTTCAGCGAGTACACGCTCTCGGTGAGCACCGCGCCGCCGAGTACCAGACCGATGTCCAGCCCGAAGATGGTCACGATGGGGGTGAGCGTGGGACGCAGGCCGTGTTTGAAGATGACCGTGCGCTCCGGGAGCCCTTTTGCCCGGGCGGTGCGGATGTAGTCCTCGCCCATCGTCTCCAGCATGCCGCCGCGGGTCTGCCTTGCGTACTGCGCCGCGTGCAGGAAGGCCAGAGTGAGCCACGGCAGGATCATCCCCACAGCCCATTGCCACGGGTTCTCGATGAGCGGCGTGTACCCGGGTGTGGGGAAGATGTTCCAGGCGTGCACCAGGAAGGCCAGCGCGAGCAGGCCGGTGAAGAAGACCGGCAGCGAGACCCCGGCCAGGGCGACCCCCATGGCCAGGCGGTCGAAGAGGCTTCCCTTCTTGATGGCGGAGACGACCCCGACGGCCACGCCGCCGACCAGCCAGATGACGCCGGCCCCGATGGCCAGGGAGGCCGTCACCGGGAGCCTCGCCATGATCTCCGGGAAGACCTCCTGGTAGTTCTGGAACGAGTAGCCGAAGCAGGGTGCGCTGCACTCGACCACGCGGCCGCCGAACTCGTACTGGGCGCCGACGAAGATGCCCTTGATGAACTCCCAGAACTGCAGGATGACGGGTTGGTCGAGGTTGAGCCGGTCGACGGTGGCCTCAAGGGCGGCGGGCGTGGGCGCCCGGCCGACGTACATGGTGGCGAGCTGCTGGGGGGTCTGCCCGGCCAGCCGGGGGACCACGTAGAAGATCACGAACGTGACCATCGTGACGACGCCGAGCAGCAGGACCCCGGCGCCCAGGCGGCGAAGAATGTAAGTGAGCAACGTGCTTCCTTTGGGTCCGGGGCGGATCAGTCGGTCGAACGCGGGTCGAACGCGTCCCGGAGTCCGTCACCGAACAGGTTGAACGCGAGCACGGTGAGGAAGATGGCCAGCCCCGGGATGATCACGAAGTGCGGCGAGGTCGTGTAGAACTGCAGGGAGTCCGACAGCATGCCGCCCCAGCTCGGTGTGGGCGGGTTGATGCCGACACCGAGGAAGGAGAGGGAGGCCTCGAAGATGATGTTGGTGGGGATCAGCAGCGTCGAGTAGATGAGGATCGGTGTGACCAGGTTGGGCAGCAGCTCGCGGAACAGGATGTGCCGGTTGCTGGCCCCGAGGCTCCGCGCGGCCTCCACGAACTCGCGCTCCTTGAGCGTGAGGGTCTGCCCCCGGACGATCCGGCCGATGTAGGGCCAGTTGAAGAACCCGATGATGAAAATCAGCAGTGCGACGCGCAGCCCGTTTCCCTCAAGGCCGAACGCGCCGTCGGGAATGACGCCCGCGAGCGCGATCGCGAAGAGCAGTAGGGGGAAGGCGAGGAAGATGTCCATCGCCCGGCTGATCACGGTGTCGACCCAGCCGCCGAAGTACCCCGCGAGGGAACCGAGGATGGTGCCGATGATGACGCAGAGAACGGTCGCGCCGAACGCCACGAGCAGCGAGATCTGGGCACCGTAGACGATCCGGCTGAACAGGTCGCGGCCGTTGACCGGCTCCAGGCCCAGCAGGTGCTGCGGGCTGATGCCGCCCAGCGGGTCCAGCCCTCCGGCGGGGTTGCCGGGGTCGCGCAGCACACCGCCGGTCAGCGGGTCCATGAGCTCCTGGTGGAACTCGTTCGGGGAGTATCCGAAGAACCGGGTGAGCAGCGGGGCGAGCACGGCCATGAGGATCAGCAGCACGACGACGATCGCCCCGCCCATGGCCACCTTGTCCCGGCGGAACCGCTGCCAGGCGATCTGCCGCAGGGAGCGGTTCGCGGTGTCGGCGCGGCCGGAGGAGGCGACCACTTCCGGGTCGGCACTCTCCGTTGTTTCAGATCCAGGCGCGGTCATAGCACCACTCCCCCACTACTCGCTCGCTTGTGGCTGCGGGTCTGCTTCGCGGCCGGACCGCTGGGGTGTCCGCGGCCCGGGTGGACGCGGCCGCTGGCCCGCACCCAGAAGTACCCATCACCGAGGGTGAGCAGATACCCTCACCGACGGTGTCCTGTGGACCATTTTCCCGCGATGCACACAGCCACTACGGCTAACACATCCGGGGCGAACAGCACACGGCGAATAATTTACGCGCGAGTACGTGGCATTCTGTCCAATTTGTCACGATGTAGTGGAATCGTGACACGAGCCTCACAGTTCCGTCACGTTATGTTATGTAACGGGGCGTGGTGCTCCGCGGCGCCCACGCGTACGTTCGGACGGTTCGGCGCTGCGTACGGCGTCGGCCGGCACCGTCGACGGACACCGCCGAAACAAAGAAACACGCCCCGCTGTGGCGGAACGTGACATGCGGAACCGGCCCGGGACGGCCGGGTTGGCCGGGCCGCCGTTCCGGGTGCGGGCAGCCGCGCCTGCGGTCCGCGTCCGGTGGCTGACCGGCGGCTATTCGATCCCGTGCTTGCGCAGCAGGTCCTCGATCTCGCCGAAGTCGTCGCCTCCACCGGACTTCCGCTTCGACGCCGGGGCCGACGCCACCTGGTTGCTCGGCCGCTGCCCGGAGGGCACCTCGGTACCGCCTCCCGCGCCCGTGGCGGCCTTTTCGGCCTTCGGACCCGAGCCGGTCCCGATCCCGCGTGCGCGCATCACGCCGGAGACGACCCAGAGGACCACGGCCAGACCCGCGACGACCACACCGGCCCACACGACCGGGTTGAACACCAGCCCGAAGAAGAAGCTGACGATGTCGAACCCGAGCCGCCAGATGGTCGACATCAGCCCGACGAGGCCGGCCGCCAGCGGCAGCAGCGACCAGGCGACCCCGCGCAGCCCTGCCGCCGCACCCCTGCGCCGCCATACCACCCACGAGATGATCAGCCCCACGGCCGTGAGGCCACCACCAAGAATCCAACCTGCGATCGGCAACGTTTCCATAACCTCAGTCTCCCATCCTGCCGGGACGCTGCACATCGGGCCGATCCCCTAAGGAGTTCGGCCGGACGTCCGGATCCGGGCGCACAGCGGCACGGGGCGAAAAGCGCGGGAGCACACCGCCCGGACCGCCGCACAGGGATCGCACGCTCCCTGTGTCTCCCCTTCCCGCCCCAGTGGTCGGGGACTCTCCTTCGGGGACGACCGTCCCGCTCCACCCGGGGATAGCGCTCGCACCTCTCACGAGGCAGCGGCCGCAGCAAAAGAGCGGCGTTTCCGCCCCGGTCTGGGACCGGGGCGGAAACGCCGCGGGTTCGCCGCCGGTGTTGGAGGCTAGCCTTCGGTGGTGCCGAGCCTCATGTAGTCGTACATCTTCCAGCTCGGGTTGAAGTAGACGTTGGTCAGGGTGTCCGGCCGGTACAGCACCGACTTGTGGAAGACCATCGGCACGATCACGGCCTCTTCCATGGCCAGCCGGTCGATCTCCTCGTAGATCTTGGTGCGCTCGTCCTCGTCCTCGACCGTGATGGCCTCGTCCAGCAGCTCGTTGATCTCTTCGTTGTCGAGCTCGGAGATGTTGGCGTTGCCGGCCTCCTTGATGGCGTCGCCGTGGATGATCTGGCTGAAGTAGCCGTAGCCGGTGGGCCAGTCGGGCATCCAGCCGTAGATGTTCAGGCCCATCTCGTTGTCATGCACGAAGCTCGGCGAGCCGGCCTGAGTGTTGGTGAAGGTGTCCGACGGGAACTTCTCGATGCCGACGTCGATGCCGGCGCGCTCCAGACCCTGCTGGATCGCCTCGGCGGCCGCCACCTCGGCCGGGCGGTCGCTGCGCACGCCGAGGTTGGCCTCGAAACCGCCGTCCTCGCCGCACTCCTCCAGCTTGGCCTCGGCCTCCTCGATGTCGCCCTCGCCGTTCTCGGAGGGGTACAGGTCGAGCTCGGGGTTGGAACCGGGTACCGCCGGGGGCAGGATCTGGGTGGCGGGGGTGCCGCCGGCCTCGCCGCCCCAGGCGCGGTGCACGGTGTCGCGGTTCATCGCGTACTGCACCGCCTGCCGGCAGGCCACGTCGTCGAACGGCTCCACCTGGGTGTTCACCGTGAGGTAGTAGTGCGCGCTGTTCTCGGGGTTGTCCAGACGGGTCCTGACGCCGTCGTCGGTGAGGGCCTCGCCCTTCTTCGCCGGGCCCAGACCGGTGCCGTCCAGGGCGACGTCGAGCTCGCCGGTCTCCAGGCGCTGGTCGATCTCGTCCTGGTCGATGCCCTCCTCGACGGTGATCTGGTCCGGCAGCGCGGTGCGGACCTGGTCGGAGTCGGGGTCCCACTCCTCGTTGCGCACCAGGTTCAGTCCGTTGCCCGGGGTCCATTTGCCGTCGAACTTGTAGGGCCCCGAGGAGAGCACCTGCTCCTGGTACCGCTCGCCGGTGTCCGCCTCGGCCGGCACCGGTGCGCTCTGCGGCTGGGCCAGCACGTATTTGAAGTCGACGAAGGTGTCCTTGAGGTGGAAGACCAGCGTGTGGTCATCGGGCGTCTCGATGCCGTCGAAACCCGCTAGCGGGTCGTCGGTGTCGGCGTAGGGCCCCTCGTAGTCGCCGCTGTCGGCCAGGTGCTCCTTGTAGTACTTCGGGCCGTTGGGCAGCGCATCGGGGCCGAAGTTGCTCCGGGCGATGTTGTACTTGACGTCCTCGGCGACGATCTCGGTGCCGTCCTCGTACTTCTGGCCCTGCTTCAGCTTGACGGTGTAGCTCTTGCCGTCGTCGCTGACCTCGGGCATGCCCTCGGCCAGGTCGGGGACGAGCTCGCGGCCCTCCTCCCCCGGCGCGGGCGCATAGGTGTAGAGGGTACGGGCGTAGTACCGGCTGAAGTTCCACACATAGCCGTAGTAGGTGTTGCCCGGGTCGGTGCTCTCGATGTTGCCCGAAATGGCGAACCGGAGCGTTCCGCCCGCCTCGTCGCTGGGGTTGACCACCTCGGTGACCCCCTGATCGAACTCGGCGTCGCCACCGCCTCCTCCGTCCGTACCGCACGCCGAAAGCAGCAGGCTGGCCGAGGCGCCGAGCGCGACACAGCCCAACGCGGTTCTTCTCAATGTTTCGCCTCTCGTCAGTACTGCGGGGTTCAAGCACACCGGCGGGGCGGGTCGACGGTCTCGGGATCGCCGTACCGTCTGTAAAGAGGGGGACGATCTTTTTCGACACCAGGGACCGTACCCTCCCGTAGGATGCGCGTTCCGGCAAATCTAAGCCGGGTTTGGTCACAATTCATCTAAGGCGCGGTAACTAGTGCAACCCGAACGCCACTCGAATCGCCGGGCCGGGGAAACGCGGGCGGTGACACACGTCACACAGGCGTGCCCCGTAGGCGGACGGGAAGAGAGACGACGCCCCCGATGCGGCCGCTCTTCGCCGGGGACGGGCGCCGGGCGGGTCCCGCGGAAACGGAGAAAGGCGGCGGGGACGCCCCGCCGCCTTTCTCCTTCCGGCCACAACCAGGTGTCAGCCGTGCCGCGCGCGCACGAGCGCGCTCATCCACTCCAGGTCGACGCCCACGAGGGACTCGATCACCGTGAGCCCGTCGGCCTCCTCGATGCGCACCATGTTCGGCACGGCCACAGTGACGCAGCCGGCCGCGCAGGCCGAGGCGACGCCGACGGCCGAGTCCTCGAAGGCCACGCAGCGCGCCGGGTCCACACCGAGCAGCCGGGCCGCCTTCAGGTAGGGGTCGGGAGCCGGCTTGTTGCGCTCCACCTCGTCGCCCGCCACCGTCAGGTCGAAGCTCTCGACACCGATGCCGCCGATCGCCGCGTCGAGGACGGAGCGCTCCGTCGACGTCACCAGCGCCATGGGGACGCCGGAGCCCGCCACAGCGGCGACGAGCTCCTTGGCCCCGGGGCGCAGCTCGGCGCCCGCGGCCACCTGGCGGCGGAACGCCTCGCGCAACCGCGAGGCGATCTCGGCGGGCGGAGCGCCGGTACCGGTCAGCTCGGTGATGTACCGAGCGACCGGCACCAGGGCGGAACCGACGTTGCGCTGGTGGTCCTCATCGGTCCACACGCCGCCCAGGTCGGCGGCGACCTCCCGTTCGGCGGCCCGCCACAGCCCCTCGCTGTCGATGAGGGTGCCGTCCATGTCGAGCAGGACGGCCCGCGGGACGACCTCTGCGGGATCCGGCGCGGTCACACCGGTCGGAGTAGCGATCATGCGTTGAAGTATTTCGCCTCCGGGTGATGGACGACGATCGCGTCGGTGGCCTGTTCGGGAACGAGCTGGAACTCCTCGGACAACGTGACGCCGACGC
Source organism: Allosalinactinospora lopnorensis (assembly GCF_000981225.1). Classification (GTDB taxonomy): domain Bacteria; phylum Actinomycetota; class Actinomycetes; order Streptosporangiales; family Streptosporangiaceae; genus Allosalinactinospora; species Allosalinactinospora lopnorensis. The sequence goes on along the minus strand of NZ_LAJC01000081.1, from coordinate 16,170 downwards.
GCTCGGGCTCCAGCAGTTTCATGATCTTCGCGCGGTCCTCCAGGTTCGGGCACGCCCCGTATCCCAGCGAGAACCGGGCACCGCGGTACCCCAGCTTGAAGAACTGCTCCAGATCGGCCGGGTCCTCTCCCGCGAAGCCCAGCTCCGAGCGGACGCGAGTGTGCCAGTACTCCGCGAGTGCCTCGGTGAGCTGCACCGAAAGACCGTGCAGCTCCAGGTAGTCGCGGTAGGCGTTCTTCTCGAACAGCTCCTGGGTGGCCTTGCTGATCCCCCCGCCGACGGTGACCACCTGGAAGGACACGACGTCGGTCTCGCCGGACTCCTTCGGCCGCCAGTAGTCGGCCAGGCAGAGGTGCCGGTCGCGCCGCTGGCGCGGGAAGCTGAAGCGGGTGCGCTCGGAACCGTCCTCGTCGAGCACAACGAGGTCGTCGCCCTCGCTGTAGCAGGGGAAGTGGCCGTAGACGACCGCGGCCTCCAGCAGCCCTTCGGTCTGGATGCGGTCCAGCCACATGCGCATGCGCGGCCGGCCCTCGGTCTCGACCAGCTCATCGTAGCTCGGGCCGTCGCCGCGCGAGCCCTTCAGCCCCCACTGCCCCATGAACGTGGCACGCTCATCGAGGTAGGCGGCGTAGTCGGCGAGCGGGATGCCCTTGCTGATGCGGTCGCCCCAGAACGGCGGTTCGGGCAGCGGGTTGTCGGTCGCCACGTCACTGCGTGCGGGCATGTCCTCCGGCGCGGTGACCTGCAGCTTGGCACCGCCCTTCACCCTGCGCTTGCGCAGTGCCGGCAGCTCGGCGCCCTCGACCCCCTTCTTGACGTCCATGAAGGCGTCCATCAGGCGCAGCCCTTCGAAGGCGTCCTTGGCGTAGCGGACCTCGCCCTGGAACATGTCCGCCAGGTCCTCCTCGACGAAGGAACGGGTGAGCGCGGCACCCCCGAGGAGCACGGGATAATGCTGGGAGATCCCGCGGGAGTTCATCTCCTCCAGGTTCTCCTTCATGATCACCGTGGACTTCACCAGCAGCCCGGACATCCCGATGATGTCGGCCTTCTGCTCCTCCGCGGCCTCCAGGATCGTCGAGACCGGCTGCTTGATGCCCAGGTTGACGACGTCGTAGCCGTTGTTGGAGAGGATGATGTCGACCAGGTTCTTGCCGATGTCGTGCACGTCGCCCTTCACGGTGGCGAGCACGATACGGCCCTTGCCCTCGTCGTCGGTCTTCTCCATGTGCGGTTCGAGGTGGGCCACCGCGGACTTCATCACCTCGGCCGACTTCAGCACGAAGGGGAGCTGCATCTCGCCCTTGCCGAACAGGTCACCGACGACCTTCATCCCGGCCAGCAGGTTGTCGTTGACGATCGCCAGCGCCTTCTTCTCCTGCAGCGCCTCGTCCAGGTCGGCGTCCATGCCGACCATCTCGCCGTCGATGATCCGCCGCTCCAGGCGCTCCCACAGCGGCAGCGCCGCCAGCTCCTCGGCGCGCGAGGCCTTGAGCGCCTTGGTGTCGACGCCTTCGAACATGTCGAGGAACTTCGCCAGCGGGTCGTAGTCCTCGGTGCGCCGGTCGTAGACCATGTCCAGGGCGACCTCGCGCTGGTCGTCCGGGATCTGGTTCATCGGCAGGATCTTGGAGGCGTGCACGATCGCGGAGTCGAGCCCCGCCTCGACGCACTCGTGCAGGAAGACCGAGTTCAGCACGATGCGCGCCGCCGGGTTGAGCCCGAAGGAGAGGTTGGACAGCCCCAGCGTGGTCTGCACACCCGGGTAGCGGCGCTTCACCTCGCGGATGGCATCGAGGGTCTCGATGCCATCGCGCCGGGTCTCGTCCTGGCCGGTGGCGATGGGGAAGGTGAGGGTGTCGATGATGATGTCCTCGACGTTCATCCCCCATTTCTCCACCAGCTCGTCGATGAGCCGGGAGGCGACGCGGACCTTCCAGTCGCAGGTGCGCGCCTGGCCCTCCTCGTCGATGGTCAGCCCGACCACGGCGGCACCATGCTCCTTGACCAGCGGCATGACCTTGTTGATCTTGGAATCGGGGCCGTCGCCGTCCTCGTAGTTGACGGAGTTGACGACCGCGCGCCCGCCCAGGAGCTCCAGCCCGGCCTCGATCACGCCGGGCTCGGTGGAGTCGAGCATGATCGGCAGCGTGGATGCGGTGGCCAGCCGGGAGGCCAGCTCCCGCATGTCCTGCGCGCCGTCGCGGCCGACGTAGTCGACGTTCAGGTCGAGCAGGTGGGCGCCGTCGCGGATCTGGTCGCGGGCGATCTCGACGCAGTCGTCGTAGCGCTCCTCGACCATCGCCTCGCGGAACTTCTTCGAACCGTTGGCGTTGGTGCGCTCGCCGATGGCCAGGTAGCTGGTGTCCTGGCGGAAAGGCACGCTCTGGTACAGAGAGGCCGCGGAGCCAGGGTTGGCGGCGCCGCGCTCCCTGACCGCGCGCCCCTGGACGCGCTCGACGACCTGGCGGAGGTGCTCTGGCGTGGTCCCGCAGCAGCCGCCCACCATCGACAGGCCGAACTCGCTGGTGAAGGTGTCGTGGGCGTCGGCCAGCTCATGCGGCTGAAGAGGGTAGACCGCGCCGTCCTTGCCCAGTTCGGGCAGGCCCGCGTTGGGCATGCAGGAGATCGGGGTCCGCGAGTGCTGGGAGAGGTAGCGCAGGTGCTCGCTCATCTCGGCCGGGCCGGTGGCGCAGTTCAGGCCGATCATGTCGATACCGAGCGGCTCCAGCGCGGTCAGCGCGGCGCCGATCTCCGAGCCCAGCAGCATGGTGCCGGTCGTCTCGATGGTGACCTGGGCGATGATCGTGATATCGGAGCCGGCGGCGCGGCGCGCGCGCTGGGCCGCGATCACCGCTGCCTTGGTCTGCAGCAGGTCCTGGCAGGTCTCGACCAGGATGGCGTCGGCCCCACCGTCGATGAGGCCCCTGTGGCACTGTTCGTAGTAGTCGCGCAGCGTGATGAAAGGGGCGTGGCCGAGAGTGGGAAGCTTGGTACCCGGTCCGACCGCGCCGAGGACGTAGCGGGGTTTGTCGGCTGTCGAGTATTCGTCGGCGACCTCGCGGGCCAGCCGGGCGCCGGATTCGGCGAGTTCGTACGTGCGGTCGACGATGTCGTATTCGCCGAGGTTGCCGAAGTTCGCGCCGAAGGTGTTGGTCTCAACACAGTCGACGCCGACGTCGAAGAAGGCGGCGTGCGTAGCACGTACAACATCGGGACGGGTGATGTTGAGGATCTCGTTACAGCCTTCGTGCCCCTCGAAATCGTCGAGGTCGAGATCGTGGGCCTGAAGCATGGTACCCATCGCGCCATCGGCGACGACGACACGCTGGGCGAGGGCATCCCTGAAGGAGAGTCGAGAACTCATGACCCTTAACTGTAGTGTCGGCGGACCCCGCGCTCCTGCTAAGGGGGGCCTTCTTCGGTCGCGCCGCGGTGTCGTTGCTGGTCAGAGGTCAGGAACAACAGTGTCCGGTTATTTCGATCGTTTCCGGTGAGGATACCGTACGTCGTTACGTCAGAGCCGGGTCAGCCCGTAGGGTGGACCTGTCCATGCTGCACCGGACCGGCACCGCGGCGACACGCCACCGGGGTCGGACGGACCGCGGTGGGGGGAGGACACGTGGACACACGTGTCCTCCGTGTCAGTGTCAGTGCAACCGACCGGATGGCCACCCGAGCGTGACCCCGGTATGTGAGGAGGCGGCCGGTGCCTGAGCTCGACAGCGTCCCTGAGCTCGTCGAGCCCGTCATGGTGGCCGCGTTCGATGGCTGGAACGACGCCGGCGAGGCCGCGAGCGCGGTGATCGAACATCTGGCCTCGACCTGGGACGCCGACGAACTGCTCGCCTTGGAGCCCGACGACTATTACGACTTCCAGGTCTCCCGTCCGCGCACGACGGTGGTCGACGGTGAGAACCAGGGCATCACTTGGCCCACGACACGGGTCTCGGTGGCCCGCCCCCCGGGCGGGCGGTGCGACATCGTGCTGGTCAGCGGCGCGGAGCCGAACATGCGCTGGCGCGGCTTCGCCGCCGACCTGCTGACCATCGCCCGCGACCTCGGGGTACGCCGGGTGATCCTGCTGGGCGCGCTGCTCGCCGATGCCCCGCACACGCGCCCCGTTCCGGTCACCAGCGTGGCCTCCCCGGTCGAGTTGGGCAGGACACTGCACCTGGAACCCACCGCATACGAGGGCCCCACGGGCATCGTCGGAGTACTGCACGACACGTTCGCCTCGGCCGGTGTGGAGACCGTGTCCCTGTGGGCCGCGGTGCCGCACTACGTCGCCCAGCCGCCATGCCCGAAGGGGACCCTCGCGCTGCTGCGCCGGGTGGAGGACGTCCTCGATGTCACCGTGCCGATGGGCGACCTGCCCGAGGAGGCCCGGGCCTGGGAGCGCGGGGTCGACGAGCTCGCCTCCGAGGACGACGACATCGCCGGTTACGTCCGCAGCCTGGAGGAGGCCAAGGACGCCGCCGAGCTGCCCGAGGCCTCCGGCGACGCCATCGCCCGTGAGTTCGAGCGCTACCTGAAGCGCCGGGGGCAGGGCTGAGTTCCGGCGCACCCCCGGCGGGGTGCGCCGCTACTCCCCGATTCGGATCCGCCGCCATTCGCCGGTCATGAGCACCGTGGCCCAGGCTCCGGCGACACGGGCCAGGCCGCGGCGCACCTCGTCCACCACGGCGGGGGCGAGGACCGGGCCCTCACCCGGCTCAATGCGTACGGTCACCCGCAGCCCGTCGAGGACCCGCTGGCCGCGGACGACCGCCTCGTGGTCGGCCGGATGGCCGGCGCAGAGCAGCAGCTGCGCGTGCATACCGTCGCGCAGCGCAATGGCCTCGTCGAAGTCGGCGAGCGTGATCGGTATGGCACCATCGGTGATGAGGCGGTGATCACGCAGAAACCGGGCGAGGTCCGCACGGTCGCTCAGCTCGTCGCCGGTCGCGACGAAGGCGCCCACGAGCGTGGCGGCGGTGCTTTGTGCAACATTCTGTTCGGTAGGGGTCGTCATGGCCCCATCCCATCACGGAACGCCATTCGGTAGTGACATCCGGCGAAGCCGGGACCGGAACCGGCCGAGCGAGGACCGCCCCGTGGCGGTCTCCGCGTCATCCCGCATCAATGGCCATATCCCACTGATCTTGCGGAAATCGGTCGCTCAACGTTTCGCGAGACACCGATTTCGTCAAGATCGGCGCCGGATTCCAAAGCGAAATGGGGTCAGACGGGCTGCGGGGGCTGGTCGTGCCAGACGAGGCGAGTGCTACAGCCGCAGGCCGAGGAGGGTGTCGGCCGTGTCGCGGACGAGCACCGGGGCGGAGGTGTCGCCGGCGCCGCCGGCCAGCGCCGCCGCCGCCCAGGAATCGAGTTCGGCCAGGGCGGACGCGGTGTCGAGGTCGTCGGCCAGCGCCTCGCGGATCCGGTGTAGCACGGGCATGGCGTCGGGGCCGGAGGGCAGGGCGGCGGCCGCGCGCCAGCGCTCCAGGCGCTCGGCTGCGGCGGTGAGCTCGGCGTCGCTCCAGTCCCAGGGCTCGCGGTAGTGGTGCCCCAGCATGGCCGTGCGCACCGCCATGGGGTCGGCGCCCTGGGCGCGCAACCGGGAGACGAACACCAGGTTCCCTCGCGACTTCGACATTTTCTCGCCGCCGAGACCGACCATGGCGACGTGGCTGTAGAGCTGCGCGTGCGGGCCGGTCCCGATGGCGCAGCGCGCCTCGGCCGCCCCCATCTCGTGGTGCGGAAAGACCAGGTCGGTCCCTCCCCCGTTGAGGTCGAACCCGACCCCCAGCTCGTGCAGGGAGATCGCGCTGCACTCCACGTGCCACCCGGGTCGGCCGCGCCCCAGCGAGGTCTCCCAAGCCGGCTCGCCGGGGCGCTCGGCACGCCACAGCAGCCAGTCGAGCGGGTCCTTCTTGCCCTCCCGCTGCGGGTCGCCGCCGCGCTCGGCGAACAACTCCAGCATCTCCTCGCGGTCCAGCCCGCTCACCTCGCCGAACCGCGGCGCCGACTCGGCGGCGAAGTAGATGTCGCCGTCAAGGTCGTAGGCCGCCCCGCACGCCCGGATCCGCTCGATGAGCTCCACGATGAGGTCGATGGACTCCACCACCCCGACGAAGGACCGGGGCGGCAGGACGCGCAGCTCCGCCATGTCGGCGCGGAAGACCTCGATCTCGCGCTCGGCCAGCGCCCGCCAGTCCTCCCCGTTGGCCTCGGCTCTCTCCAGCAGCGGGTCGTCGATGTCGGTGATGTTCTGCACGTAGTCGACGTCGTGACCGGCATCCCGCCATACCCGGTTGACCAGGTCGAAAACGAGGTAGGTGAAGGCGTGGCCGAGGTGGGCGGCGTCGTAGGGGGTGATGCCGCAGACGTACATCCGCGCGGTCGGCCCGGGGCTCGTGGTGCGCAGGGTGCCGGTGACGGTGTCGTGGAGGCGAAGCGGCCCGCCGTTACCGGGCAGCCGAACGGTGTCAGACGCAGACCATGAACGCATATCCCGAGACTATCGGCCCCACCTGGACGGCGATGCGGGCGCTCGCGTCGCACCGGCCTCAGAGAGCGCTCTCGCCCTCCCGGTGCGCGCGCATGATGCACCTGATGCTGACCAGTACCGTAAGGGCGCACAACGCCGCGAGGAACTCGTTGCCCGCCTGCCAATGGAACAGCGCCGCCAGGAAGGCGACCACGTACAGCAGCCAGTACGCTGCCGGTTCCCACCGGCGCCGCTCGGAGCGGAGGCGGGGACCGATGGCCCGCTCTCCGCGGTCGTCGCGCCTGCCGCGCCATGCCCGTTTGACTATCACGGTGGCATCGCATTCCCTTCACCCAGCTGGCCACGCCTGGGGCTGATCCGGACGACCTGATCCGTTGCCCGTCCTGTCCGGAAAAAGACGTCCCGCATGGTTACCGGGTTTACCCGAAGAGCAACTACGGTCAGCGCACCATCCGCCACGCTCCTGGATCGCCCGGGGCGCCGGTGAACGCGTAACGCACCGTGTCGCGGCTGAGCGCGAGGAGCGTCACCGAGGTCGACGCCCACACACGGCCGCCGCCGAGGTCGGCGCGGGCCAGGAGCGAGGAGGGGTCGTCGGCGGCGCCGCCGAACCCACCCGTGCGCGGAGCACCGTGCGCCGCCTCGTCCACCAGCCGCGGCCAGCGCCCCCCAGATCTCGTCAGGGGCCGCGGCCTCGCGCAGAACGCGCGCCCCCGCCTGCGGCAGTGCCGCGGCGAAAGTCGGGCCGTGCCGGCGGGCGCGCGGCTCCGCTTCGTCCAGACCGCTGTTGACCAGCACGCTTATCCGGCCGGCGGGCAGCATCTGCTCAGCGAACTCGCGCCCGTCCCAGCTGTAGAGGACGGCGGTCTCCGCGTCGGCGCCGAGCAGGTGGAACGGTTCGTACCGGCGCAGTTCCCCGGCTCCCGGGTCCAGCTTGCCGTGCGCCGCCATCAGGATCGGAAGCCGCCCCCGGCTCAGTCCTGCGGAGGGGGCCGCGATCCCGCCGGCCGCCGGGCGTCCGCTGTGCGCGGTGTCGACGGGCGGGCGGCCGTTGAGCACGGCCCCGACCCGCGGCCCGCGCCCAGCGGTCCCGGACGTTTCCGGTGCGACGGCCAGCCAGGTCCCGCCGGCGTGCGTATCGCGCCCGCCGAGCAGGCCGGGGTGCTCCGGCCAGTGCTCGCCCGGCCGCTCCCAGGTGCGCTCGACCAGTTCGTCGCGCACCGCGGCCAGCAGCAGCGGAACCTCGGTTCCCGGGCGGAAGGCGACAACGACGGTGCACATCCTGCAATCTCCTCACACGGCAGGCCCCGGAGGGTCCGCCGCGGCCGTACCACGGTGGATCGTCACTCTACCGCCCCCCTCTGATCACCGGACAGGCCAGCTGAGACCAACGCGTGAGCCGCCACGTTCCCTTAAGCTCGGACCCGGTCGGACACCGTACGTCCGAACGCCCAGGTTGCGGATGAGTTGGAGCGTTGATGACCCAGCAAGGCGAGCAGCGGGAACAGGCCGCGTCCGTCATCGATGACGGACGCGGCCTCTCTGCGGCCCAAGTCGCGGAGCGCCTCGCCTCGGGCCGGAGCAACGACGTGCCGGTGCGCGCCAGCCGCAGCGTCGGCCAGATCATCCGGGGCAACGTCTTCACCCGCATCAACGCGATGATCGCCGTCCTCTTCGCCATCATCGCCGTGATCGGCCCGGTGCAGGACGGCCTGTTCGCCCTGGTCATCGTGATCAACACGCTGATCGGGATCGTGCAGGAACTGCGCGCCAAACGGACCCTCGACAAGCTCGCGATCGTCAACGCCGCCCATCCGCGGGTGCTGCGCGACGGCGAGGTCGTCTCCCTCTCCGCTCAGGAGATCGTGCTCGACGACGTGGTCGAACTGGCCCAAGGCGACCAGGTGGCCGTGGACGGCGAGGTGGTCGCCGGCAACGGGCTGGAGATCGACGAGTCGCTGCTGACCGGCGAGGCCGACCCGATGGTCAAGGCACCCGGCGACAAGGTCATGTCGGGCAGCATCGTGGTCGCGGGCAGCGGGCGTTTCCGGGCCACCAGAGTGGGGCGGCACGCCTACGCCGCCCGGCTCGCCGAGGAGGCCAGCCGGTTCTCCCTGGTCCACTCGGAGCTGCGGTCGGCGATCGACCGGATCCTCCGCTTCATCACCTGGGCGCTGTTCCCCATCGGCGGGTTGCTGATCTTCAGCCAGCTCGTCCTCGGCGGGCACGTCACCGTCGAGGAGCCGCTCGGCGGCGGGCACGTCGCCGGCCCGTTGGCCGACGCGCTGCGGGGCATGGTCGCGGCACTGGTGTCGATGATCCCCGAAGGACTGATCCTGCTGATCAGCATCGCCTTCGCGGTGGGGGTGATCCGGCTGGGCCGGCGGCAGTGCCTGGTCCAGGAGCTGCCGGCGATCGAGGGCCTGGCGCGCGTCGACGTGGTCTGCACCGACAAGACCGGCACCCTCACCGAGACCGGCATGCGCGTGGCCGAGGTCCGCGACCTCGGAGGAGGGCACAACGGCGAGCAACTCCTCCCCCGCGAGATCCTGGCCGCGCTGGCCGCGGCCGACCCCAGCCCGAACCCCAGCATGGCCGCGATCGCCGAGGCCTTCGACAGCGCTCCGGACTGGGTACCGACGGCCTGGGCCGCGTTCTCCTCGGCCCGCCAGTGGAGCGGGGTGAGCTTCGACACCCCCGAGGGGGAGCGGCACTGGATCCTCGGAGCGCCGGACGTGCTGGCCGCCCCGGACAGCCGCGAGGCCGCCGAAGCGGAGCGGCTGGCCAGACAGGGCCTGCGAGTCCTGCTGCTCGGGCGGGCCGCGGAGTGCGTCGACTCCCCCGGCGTACCCGGAGCCGTCACCCCGGTGTCGCTGGTGGTGCTGGAGCAGCGCATCCGCGGGGACGCCCCGGCGACGCTCCGCTACTTCGCCGACCAGGACGTCAAGGTCAAGATCGTGTCCGGGGACAACTCCGCCTCCGTGGGCGCGGTGGCCCGCGAACTGGAGCTGCCCGGGGCCCGTTATCCGACCGACGCCCGGACCCTGCACGGGGACGGCCCGCGCTTCGCCGAGGAGGTGGAGTCCACCTCCGTGTTCGGGCGGGTCGCGCCGGAACGGAAGCGGGACATGGTGCGCGGCCTGCGGAAGCGGAAGCACACCGTCGCGATGACCGGTGACGGGGTCAACGACGTCCTCGCCCTCAAGGAGGCCGACGTCGGTGTGGCCATGGGGTCGGGCAGCCCCGCCTCGCGATCCGTGGCCCAGATCGTGCTCCTGGACAACCGGTTCGCCACCCTGCCCCACGTGGTCGCCGAAGGGCGGCGGGTCATCGGCAACATCGAGCGCGTCGCCAACCTGTTCCTCACCAAGACCGTCTATTCGATGACGATGGCCACCCTCGTTGGCATGCTCGCCCTGGCCTACCCGTTCTTCCCGCGGCACGCCACGCTCATCAACGCGGTCACCTTCGGGATCCCCTCGTTCTTCCTGGCGCTGGCGCCCAACAACGAGCGTGCCCGCCCCGGGTTCGTGGCCCGGACCCTGCGCTTGGCGATCCCCGCGGGCCTCATCAGCGGGCTGGCCGCCATCACGACCTACCTGCTGGTCCTGGGCGGGTCGGCCGTCCCCGACCTCACCGACCGCACCGCTGTGGTCATCACCCTGTGCGCCACCACGCTCTGGGTGCTGCTGCTCACGGCCAAGCCCTACGTCTGGTGGAAGGTCGTCCTGGTGGCCGCCATGGTGGGACTGCTGCTGAGTGTGCTGCTCACCCCTACGGGCCGGGAGTTCTTCGCCCTCGACATCAGCGATCCCCAGAAACTGGTCACCGCTCTCGCCGTGGCCGGCGTCGCCGCCAGCCTGATCACGCTGGCCCGGATCGCCGACGACTACCTCCTCCGCCGCAAGGAGGAGCGGGAGCAGGAGGAGGTGCCTCCGGCGGAGACTCCCAGCACCGATCTTAACGAAATCGTTCCTTCAGGGCGCTGAGCGGCAACGATCTCCTGAGCGACGGAGGCTACACGGGCGGCCAGGGGATGGCCGGGCGGCCAGGGGCCGGGTAGGGGTGGACCCGGTGCTCGCGCAGGAGTTCGACCCTGCGGCGCACGGCGTACCGCTCAGGGGCGGTCAGGTGCCGGGCGAGCTGCTCCGAGACCGGACTCCCCCCCGACCGGAGGAGCTGGGCGTGCACGTCATCCAGGGCCGCGAGCGCCTCATCGGTCAGCGGCTCGCCCTGCCACTGCCAGAGCACGGTGCGCAGCTTGTACTCCTCGGCGAAGGAGACACCGTGGTCGCAGCCGTAGAGGTGGCCGTCCGGAGTGGGCAGCAGGTGCCCGATCTTGCGGTCGGAGTTGTTGATGACGGCGTCGAAGACGGCCATCCGGCGCAGCCCGGCGTGCACGCGGTCCCGGGAGAACGCCACCAGGTCCACCGTCGGGTCGCGTTCCACCCAGAGCTGGCACATGCCCTCGCCGAACGGGCCGTCGCGGTACACCGTTGGCGGGACGACCCCCCAGCCGAACGCCTCGGAGACCGCGAAAGCGGCCAGCTCGCGACCGGCCAGTGTCCCGTCGGGGAAGTCCCACAGCGGGCGCTCCCCGGCCACCGGCTTGTAAATGCAGCCGGCGCTGACCGATCCCGAGGTGACGACGCAGTAGAGGGCCGCGTTCGAGGCGTCGGTGAGACGCCCGGCGACCGTCAGCTCCCCCACTCTCAGCAGCTCCACGGCATCGGTCGAGGGCAGCTCTTCGAACGACGCGGTCATCCCTGTGCCCCCGTTAAAGCGCGCCCGGCTTGTAGCCGTTCTGTCGAGGGCAGACGTGCCCGTCCGGGTCGAGAGGACGCCCGCAGAGAGGGCAGTTCGGGCGGCCGGCGGCCACGACCTTCATCGCGCGTCCGGCGAACGCCCGCGCCGCTTTCGGGGTCAGATAGACGCGCAGCACGTCGCGGTTGACCGGTGCGTCCTCAGTGAAGACCTCGGGCTCTTCCTCGTCCTCCTCCTCGGCTTCCTCACCGGACTCGTCCACCTGCTGCGCCTCGATGATCACCCGGGCCACCTCGGCGTCCCAGGCGAGTGCCAGCGTCCCGACCCGGAAGTCCTCTTCGATCGGCTGCTCCAGCGGCCCGTCGTCGATCTCCCCGGCCTCGGGAGCCGTGTCCTCCGGCTGCTCGCCGAAACGGCGCCGCACCTCTTCCAGCAATTCCTCAACGCGTTCGGCGAGCGCCTGCACCTGAGCTTTCTCCAGAACGACACTGGTGATCCGGCCGCCCCCGGTGGCCTGGAGGAAGAAGGTGCGCTCCCCTGGTTGACCGACGGTTCCGGCCACGAAGCGATCAGGGGGGTCATATTGGAACACGGACATGCCAAGAACCCTAGAGGATCGTGGTCACCGTGGCGATTCGCCGGTCTGGGCTCCCGCACCCGCGCCGCCTCCGACCGCGGCGTCGCCTCCGACCGCGGCCGGGTCGGGCACCAGGCCGGCCGCTGTGTTCGACTCCCCCACGTCGTTGAGGCGCACCAGGAACGGGCGGGTGGAAGTGTACCGGATGACCGTGAGCGAGCAGGGATCGACCTGCACCCGCTGGAACTGGTCCAGGTGCAGGCCCAGCGCGTCGGCGACGATCGCCTTGATCACGTCGCCGTGGCTGCACACCAGGTAGGCGGGGGCGGAACGGACACGGGCCAGCCGGGCGTTCCAGTCGCGCACGGCGGCGACCGCCCGATACGACATCTCGGCCATGCCCTCCCCGCTGGGGAACCTCGCGGCGGCCGGGTGCGTCTGGACGACCCGCCACAGCGGCTCCCCGGCCAGGTCCGCCAACCGGCGTCCGGTCCACTCACCGTAGTCGCACTCGACGAACCGGTCGTCCACGACGACCTCGCGGCCGTCCGCCGCCGCGAGCGCTGCGGTGGTCTCGCGGCAGCGTTCGAGCGGGCTCGAAACGACCGCGGACAGGTCGAGCCCGGACAGCCGGCGCGCGAGGTCCTTGGCCTGCGCGGTTCCCCGAACGTCGAGGTGCAGTCCGGGGGCCCGGCCGGCGAGGACGCTCCCCGTCTGCTCAGTGAGGCCGTGCCGGACCAGCAGGAGGGTGACTACGGGCTCCGGTGGCCGGTCTGCTTGGCTCTGCACGCGGATCACGATATAAGCCCACCGCCGGAGCGGGTCAAAGGCGCGGGCCCTCGGCCCGGCGCCTCTACCGCGTACGGCCCCTGCTCATTCGGCGGGCGTATCGGGCCCGCCCTGCTGCGTGGGATCGTAGGGCTGCCCGGTGTAGGGGTCGATGGGAAGTCCGGTCTGCGGGTCGATCTGCACCGTCTCGCCGGTGGCGGGGTCCCGGTACTCCCCGGTCTGCGGATCCTGCGCCAGCCCGGTCTCCGGATCGATCGGCCATCCGGTGTCGGGGTCGGTGCTCGGTGTCGGCTCCGGCTCCTCGGAAGGCTCCGGGGCCGGTTCCCGCTGCTCCCGCTCCTCTTCCTCCTCCGGTTCGGGCGAGGGCGGGGCCTCGGTGACCTTGTCCTCCTTGGCGCCGGCCTCCGCGGCGTGGGTGCCGCCGTTCGGGTCGAGCACGCCGAAGCTCACCAGCGCGAGGACCAGGATCCCCAGCGCGATCCGGTAGTACACGAACGGCATGAAGCTGTGCGTGGAGATGAACCGCATGAACCAGGCGATGACGGCGTAGCCGACCACGAACGCGACAAGGGTGCCCACGATGGTGGCGCCCCACCCCGCGTACTCGTCACCGCCGATGTCGAACAGCTTGTAGAAGCCGGAGGCGAACACGGCCGGCAACGCGAGCAGGAACGCGTACTCGGCGGCATCTTTGCGTTTGAAACCGAGCAGCATGCCGCCCGTGACCGTGGCACCGGAACGCGAGACACCGGGGATCAGCGCGAGTGTCTGGAACATCCCGTAGATGATGCCCCGCTGCACGCTGAGATCGGTGAGCTCGCGGTGCTTGCGGGTGTAGCGGTCGACCATGCCGAGGATCACGCCGAAGCCGATCAGGGTCAGCGCGATCAGCCTGAGGTCGCGGAACACGCTGTCGATCTGCTCTTCCAGCAGCAGCCCGGTGACACCGATGGGGATGGTCCCGACGATGATGTACCACCCCATCCGCGCGTCGAGCTGGCGGCGTGCCTCCCGGACGACCAGGGAGCGCATCCAGGTCGAGATGATGCCCCAGATCCGCCTGCGGAAGTAGAGCAGCACCGCGAGCTCGGTGCCGATCTGGCTGACCGCGGTGAACGCAGCACCCGGATCGGGCCAGCCGAAGAAGGCGGAGAGCACCCGCAGGTGACCGCTGGAGGATACCGGCAGGAATTCGGTGAGTCCCTGGATAAGCCCCAGGATGACGGCCTCGAAGATACTCACGGCGACGCTGCTCCACAGACGCTCGGTTCCCGCGGCGCGAACAGGGCCGGGACACTCGGAAGGAAGCTCAAGAAAGCTATGGGGATTGAACCGGCCCGACTGCGGCGGGCGGACCAGGGCAGCTTACTGCAGGATCCGACCGTCCGGCGCCCCGGCCCCTTCCCATTCCGCTACTGTCCGGTGAGCATCACCGACACCCCGTGCTTTTCGCGGTACCCTCCGCGCCGTGACCCCCGACGCACCTGCACGTGGGAACCGCTCACCCCCTGCTCCGGGTCGAGACAGACGACGGACGGCCCGTGCCCGGTCCCCGCGGAGTAGGGCCGGCCCTACTCCGCCCGAACAGGCGGGGCAGCGAACGAAGAGGAAAGCAACGGCGAAAACGGGGAAGCATTATCCTGGCCGTTACGCCGGGGCTCTTCACGAGGAGACGGATGGAACAGCGACAGGTGGGTGGGTCGGGCCTATGGGTTTCTCACACTGCCCTGGGCACGATGACCTGGGGAAAAGACACCGAGGAAGGTGACGCCGCCGACCAGATCAGCACCTTCGTGGAGGCCGGCGGGACACTGATCGACACCGCCGACATCTACACCGGCGGGCAGAGCGAGCGCATCATCGGACGACTGCTGCACAGCGCTGTCCGCCGGGACGACGTCGTCATCGCCACCAAGGTCGGGCACACCCCGGAGCGGCACCGCCCGCGCGACGCGTCGCGCCGGCACCTGCTGGCGTCGCTGGACGCGTCGCTGCGGCGGCTGCAGACCGACCACATCGACCTGTGGCAACTGCACGTCCACGATCCCGACACCCCGGCGGAGGAGACCCTTTCCGCCATGGAGGCGGCCGTCGCCTCGGGCAAGGTCCGCTACATCGGGGTGGGTGACCTCGCCTCGTGGCAGTTCGCCAAGTACGCCACCTGGCAGCGCGCGGCACCGGCCCACGACCGGTCCCTGATCGTCTCGGCCGGTACGGAGTACTCGCTGCTGAACCGGCGCGCGGAGCACGGCCTGCTGCCCGCCGCCGCCGACAGCGGGACCAACCTCATCGCATGGTCCCCCTTGGGGCGCGGCGTGCTGAGCGGGAAGTACCGCAGCGGAGTGCCCGGCGACTCCCGCGCCGCGATGCAGCACATGGCACCCTACGTGGAACCGTACTTCGACGAGCGCAGCCGACGCATCGTGGAGTCGGTGTGCACCGCGGCCGAAGGGCTCGGCGTCTCACCGTTGGCCGTGGCGCTGAGCTGGGTACGCGACCACTCCACGGTCGCCGCCGCGACGGTCGGACCCCGCACCACCGCCCAACTGGAGGAGATCCTCGCGACCGAAAGCGTGGAACTTCCCCGGGAGATCCGCGAGGCCCTCGACGACGCCTCGTCGGCTCCCCCTGTCTGAGCCTCCGGCCCGGTCCGCGGAGCCGTCCACAGGCCCGCGACGAATGCCGGATCACCGGCTCGCGCTCGCTAAGCTCCCAGGGACGGCCACCACTGCGCCAGGAGAGGAACACCCGCCATGTCCGAGGCACCGCCGCCCTCCCACGAGACCGCCGGGCCGGCGGGTCCCGCCGGCGGGGAAGCCATGGAGCGGACAAAGGCCGTCCTGGTCCGGATGGGCGCGCCCGAACCGCTGGCGGCTCCGCTGCTGTCCGCGTTCGGTCCCGGCGCCCCGGTCGAACTCGCCGACGACCCGTGGCGGCTGCTGGCACTGCGCCAGGTCACGCCCGAGCAGGCCGACCACTGCGCCCGGCGGTTTCTCGGCGCCGGCGCCTCCCCTGACGATCCGCGGCGCGGACGGGCGATCATCGCCCACCTGCTGCGCCGCGCGGTCCGCGACGGCCACACCGCCATCGAGGAGCGTCGGCTGGCCCGAGCGGCGCGTTCGCTCGGGGTCCCCTTCCCTGCGGACGCCATGGCGGCCGCGCTCGACGAGGGGGAGGTCATGGTGTTCGAGTCCGTCCCCGAGCCGGAGGGCGACCCCGAATTCGGCGGTGGGCCCCCGGAGATGCCCGAGCCCGAGCGGCACTACGCCCTGGCCAGGGTTGGGCTGGCCGAGCAGGACCTGGGCGAGGGTGTCACCCGGCTATCGGGGACCAGCGAGCCCCTCATGGACTCGGCCACGGCCGCCGAGACGGTCGAGGCCGCCGCGGAGCGGTTGGGGTTCGAGGTCGCACCGGAGACCACCGCCGCGCTCGTCACCGTGGCACTGCGCGGGGTCTGCGTCCTGACGCACGGCGCCGGAGCCGCGCCCGCTGTCGCGCACACGCTGGCCTGTGCCGCCGCCATCGCCGCCGGCAGCGAGGTCGGCAT
>NZ_LAJC01000080.1 GCF_000981225.1 Allosalinactinospora lopnorensis | reverse complement strand
CCCACTCCGATGCCCGACAGGCCGACCGGACCGCCGCGGCGGACGAGGCGGCCGCCGCCCGGCTCGCCGAGCGGGTCGGCGCGATCGAAGGATCGGTCGGTGTCGAATACCGCGAGCTGGTAGCGGAGATCACCCGGCTGCGCGGCCGGGTAAAGGAGATCGAACGCGAGCGCTCCGGGCTCCTCTCCACCGACCGGGAGCTCCGGGTCCGGCTCGGCACGCTGGAGGCCCAGAGACACACCGCCACCGAGCAGCGCGACCAGGCGGTCCTCGACCGCGACGCGGCTGCCGCGCGGTTCCGGCACCTGTGGGGCGGCTGGCTGCCCGCCGACGCCCGCCTGGACACCGGCACCGCCGTTCCGGAGACCACCACGGCCGCGCTGGAGACGGCCCGCGGTGTCGCGTCGTCGCTCCCCTCGGTGCGGCACGAGGCCAAGGACCTGCGGGCCGCCGAGGCGCGGGTGTCGGACCAGCTGCGTGATACCGAGGAGGCGCTGGCCGGCCGCGCGGACCTGTCGTTCGACGCCGACGAGGACATCCGCGTGCTGACCGCGAGCGTCGACGGGCGGCGCATGGGGATCGCGGAGTTCGCCGATCAGGTCCGTTCCGAGCGGGACCAGGCCCGCACCCACCTCACCGACGCCGAACGGGACCTCTTCGACCGCACGCTGACCGGCGACACCCGCCGCCAACTGGCCGCGCGCATCCGGCAGGCCCAGGAGCTCGTCGACACGATGAACCGGCGCCTGGAGCAGGTGCGCACGGCCTCCCGGGTGCGCGTCCACCTGCAGTGGCGGATGGACCCGAGACTGCCTCCGGGCACCCGCGAGGCGCGGGACCTGCTGCTCCGGGACCCCGCTGGACTCGGCGAGAAGGAGCGCGACGCCCTGCACCGGTTCTTCCGCGAGCGCATCGACGAGGCGCGGGAGGCTGACACCGCCGCCGGCTGGGAGCATCAGCTGCTTGAGGTGCTCGACTACACCAAGTGGCACCGGTTCGTCGTCAACCTGGACCGCGACGACGGCCAGGGCTGGCGCCCGGTGACCAAACGGGTGCACGGAGCGCTGTCGGGCGGCGAGAAGGCGATCGTGCTGCACCTCCCGCTGTTCGCCGCGGCGGCCGCCCACTACCGGTCGGCTCCGCACGCACCGCGACTGATCCTGCTGGACGAGGTATTCGTCGGGGTGGACGCGGTCAACCGCGGCCAGCTGCTCGAACTGCTGGCGGCGTTCGACCTGGACCTGGTGCTGACCTCCGACCATGAGTGGTGCACCTACGCGGAGCTGGACGGCATCGCCATCCACCAGCTGCTGACGGGTTCCGACGATGATGCCGTAACAACGGTGCGGTTCACCTGGGACGGACGGGCGTTCGCCGCGGCCGACGGGACGGGCGGTGGCACCTCCGCAGGGGACGGCGACGATGCCGCCGGATGACCACCAAGCCGCGCCGCGGCCGTCCCGGGCGGAGCCGGCTCTGACGCGTCTGGACCGCCCGGAGTTGGCTCCGTTGTGGCGGGCGCTACGCGACCGCTTTGAGCAGGGGCGCCCGGTCAGCACCGTGCGGGTCGGCCCGTTGAACGACGCCGAACAGGCTGTGCTCGCCGACCTTCTCGGGTGGCGGCGGCTCCCCGGCGAGTTCGCCCGGGTGCGGGTCAGCGCGCTGGACGAACTTTTCGGGCAGGTGGCCGGCCTCGATGCCCGTGCCGCTGTGGAGGCCGTTACCGGTCCGCTCGCGGACCGCGCCGCCGAACGGCTCGCCGCGCGCCGGGCGCGCGACGAACTGTGGTCCTGGTTGGCGGAGCACCCCGTGGTCCGGGCCGAGCCCGCTCTGGAGGAGTGGGTGGCGAAGGTGAGCCGAAGCGGGGTCGTCGACGGTTCGGTCGCCCGGACCCGGGAGCTGCTCGTACGCGCACTGGCTGTACTGGAGGCACTCCCCGCCGACGGCGTCCCCCTCCCTGCTCTGGCCCAGGCCGCCTGCGGCCAGGAGCACGCCCTGGACGACGGCACTCGGCTGTCGAACCTGGTGCTCCGCGCGCTCGCCGCCCTGCACGACGAGCCGGAGCCCGCCGACGCCGAGGAACGGCGTGCGCTGTGGGAGCGCTCCGGTGTCGCCTGCGATGCGCTGTCGACAACGGTCCTGGTCGCCGGGCTTCGCTTGAACGGCCGCGGCCCACTGGCCGAGACGCTGCGCGTCTGGGCCGCGGCAGGGCAGGCGTGTCCGGTGACGCTTGCCCAACTCCAGCACTCGGGGGGTCTGCACACCGGCGCCCGCACGGTGTGGGTGGTGGAGAACCCGTCCGTTCTCGCGATGGCGCTCGCGCGCTTCGGCGCGGCCTGCCCGCCTCTGGTGTGCACCTCGGGGTGGCCCAGCGGCGCCGCGATCCTGCTGCTGCGACGGTTGCGCGACTCAGGCGCCGAGCTGCGCTACCACGGCGATTTCGACGGTGACGGCATCCGCATCGCCGCCTACGTCTGCGCCAAGACGGACGCCCGACCGTGGCGCATGGGCCGCTCCGACTACCTCGACGCGGTGCGGCCAGAAGGGCGCGGTCCCGGCCGGATCACCGACGCGCCGTGGGCCCCCTCACTCGCCCCGGCACTGCGCGAGCACGCGGTGGCGGTTCCGGAGGAACAGATCGCCGCCGACCTCTTGGCGGACCTGGCCACCGCCGCGGAGGAGGCGCCCGAGGATCGCAGCGCCGGCGGCTGAGGCGTTCCGGTGTCCCCTCCGCACCGGCGCCGGAATCCGCTCCGCCCATGGCGTCCCCGCCGGGACCGCCCGGCCGGGCGGCTCAGAGGACGCCGAAGACGACGGTCACCGCCTGGGAACCGTTGTACCCGTACCCGGGCTGGGAGACGGCGACCGCATCGGGCAGGACCGCGTGGTTCAGCAGCACCGGATCGGAGTTCCGGCCCTGGGAGTCGTCATCGGAGATGCCGGGGAGCTCGATCGGCGTGGGTGTCCCGTCCTCGGCGTCGATCGCGACGAACTCACCTCCGGCCACGCCGTAGAGGAAACCGCGGTGGCTCTGGTGCGAATCATCGTTCCAGCGGATCCGTTCCTCGGCCTCCCAGGCCGTTTCTCCGTCCTCGACCCGGAGTCCCGTGTCAGTGCCATCGCTGCGGGCGGCGAAGACTCCGTCCACGGGTCGTACTCCGCCCTCCGCGGAGCCGTCGACCGCCACCAGCTCCGGTGTCCGGCACGCCGTCAGGGGCCGTCGGCCCCCGCCGCCACAGGACTCCGCCGTCCGGCCCGTAACCGGTGAGCGTGGACCAGCGCGGTTCCTTGGAGCCGTCGGGCCTTCTGAGGGGGGCGACCGCGGTAACGGTGGCCGCTTCGTCGATGACGACGTCGGTGATCGCGTGCCCGCCCCCGCATTCGTATGTGCTGCATGCGCTTTCGTAGCCGTGGCTCCCGTTCCCGCCGTGGCCGGTGCCGCCGTTCGCCGCCGCCTCCGCCGATTCCTTCTTCTTCCGCTCCTCCCGCTCCACCTCCTCCTCAGGCTTGGGCGGCCGCGGGAGCTTCTCCTGGTGGAGCAGGCTGCCGTCGTCCGCGCCGTAGACCGCCAGCGCCGTTCCCCTCCACAGCGCGAGCCGCCCGCCGCCGAGCGCGCCGTGGACGCTTCCTCTCCCGTCCTGGAGATCCTCCGTCTGTACGTTCGCCAGCCGGGTGCGGTCAACGTCGATGGTGGCCACCCGTTCCCCGCTGGCGGTGTCGAGGAGGAGCCAGCTGCCGTCGGCGTACCCGGCGATCCGGTCGGGGAACTCCGGGTCGGCCTGGACGCCGGTCACACCCGGGGCGCACCACCGCTGTCCGCCCGTCTCAAGGTCCAGGGCCAGCACCACCCTGCGAGGTTCGCCCTTCCCGCTCCCGTCTTCCCGCAACTCCACGATCAGGCTGTCCCACGGTGTTGACACGTTCCCCGGAGACCTGGTCCGCGTTATCGCCGAGGAGGTTTCCGAACGCCTCGAAACCGGCATCCAGCGTCCATTTCACCCGACCGTCGGCCGTGTCGTAGACACCGATCCCGTCCGCGTGGATCACGGCCATCGACGACGCGTCGCCCGACATGGGTCCGCCCCGCTGAGGGATGTACCAGCGTGCCGCACCGACGGCCTCGTTGCCCGGGAACCGCGCCGCCCCGGCCAGGAGGCGTTCGCCGTCATCGGCCTCACCGTTGTCATCGGCGGAGGCGGCGGCCTCCACCGGTTCCCCATCCGGCCACTCGGCGCTCGCACCCGCGGTCACCTCGGGGACGTCGCACAGCGCCGCGTCCGCGTCCGGGCCCCAGTACAACGGGAACACCACCCCGGCGACGACCAGGCCCGCCGTGGCGACCACCGCTGTCTTCTTCAGTCGCACGCGCCGCGGCCCGTCCTGCTCGCGGAAGAGCAGCCACCTCCAGGAGCTGATCTGCACGAGCGTCGCGACGATGGCCAGCACCACCACACCGACCGCCGCCGAACCGGACCAGGCGGCCCACGAGGCGAGCACGGCGACACCGAACAGCAGCAGCTCGCCGATGACCACGGCCGGCCCGGGCAGCGGGATCCTGGTCCGCACGTTGCTGACAACGAGGAAGGCCCCGATCAGGACGGTGGCCGCGACCGCGCCGATCAGCGTGTACCGCGCCAGTACCCAGACTGGTGGCCCCCAGAGCGATCAGCAGGACGGCGACGCGCGGCACATGCCTGACCCACCCCTCCCCTCCTCTGGAACAAGGCGGTGATAGTGGTGGGAATAGTGGTACGCACCAACATAGGATTCCACAAGCGCGGCGAACCGCCCAGAACGGAACCGCCGCCGCGCCCGCCACGCCTCCGACCGTGCCACTCCCCCCATTTCCCGGCTCTTGCCGCGTCATTGACCCACCCACCGGGGGTCTCACCCGTGTACGTGAGGAACTTGACATCCTCTCCTGCCCAAAGGCGGGAGAATCCAGCCAACGGAACGCGTCCGCTGCTGGTGGTTGACGCTTCATCGCCCGGGTACCCCCGAGGGCTCCACATCCTGGCACCCACAATGTCCTGGGGCGCTTCCTGCTTTGCCGCATGTGCGATGTTGCGCGCGGCATTGGTGTCTGCGTTCTCGGCATGTCCGCATCCGGGTGCCTTGCACACGAACCGGTCTTGGGACTCCCGGTTGCCCGGGGTGATGAATCCGCATACCGAGCAACGGCGCGAGGTGTTGAGGGCGGGCACCTTGATGAGGTGGCCGCCCCGGTCGAACAGCTTGTATTCCAGCAGGGTGCTCGTGCGTCCCCACGCTTCTCCGCTGATCGACCGGTTCAATCCGGCTTTCTGCCGGACGCCTGTGCCCGATTCGCCACCCGCGCTGAGGCCGAGCAGGAGGTGTTCTCCTACATAGAGGGGTTCTATAACCCCTGGCGGAGGCATTCGGCGAACGGCCAGCTCAGCCCCGCCGAGTATGAACGTCGTCACACCGAGAAGACCCGGCAAGGGGCCGCAGTACTGCCTGAAGCCGCGTAAAACCCAAGCTCACAGGCATCTACTAAACCGAAGCAACTCCACTTACCAGGTGAACCGCAACATCATGCACGGGCGGTTCTGGTCAGGGTCGTACTTCGCGGGATCGTGCGGTGGTGCTCCGCTGGCCGTGGTCAAGCGCTACATCCAGGAACAACAGCGACCCGGGCCGGTTCCGGGAGGCTGGTGGGACGATTCACCCCGGCCTGAAGGCCGGGGCACTCTCGCGAATGCTAGGTAGGATCGGCACAGCGCCGCTACCGGCCGAGTCCGCCCGCTGCGCACTTCCGGAACACGGCGCCCGGTCCGCTGTGCCGTACAGTGACTCCTCGGCTCGGCCCCGGCCCGGCCCCGGCTCCCCAAGTCACACACCGCGTGGGCGCCGACAAAAGCGAGAGGCCGGATAATCGCAGGAACGAGCGCGGTTCGCCGGTGGGGCGAACCGCCAACGGGTATGAGGGACCGACCATGACACGGAACACCACCGACGGCACGATCGGCTTCGCCGACCTGCCACTGCGGCCGGAGCTTCTGGGTGCGCTCTCCGACCTCGGCTATGAGGAGCCCACGCCGATCCAGCTCGAAGCGATTCCGCCGCTGCTGGAGGGACGTGATCTGCTCGGGCAGGCCGCGACGGGGACGGGCAAGACGGCCGCGTTCGCGCTTCCGGTGCTTCAGCGGTTGTCTCAGGACGGCGCGGGCGCGAAACCGATGGCGCTGATCCTCGTGCCAACGCGGGAGTTGGCCGTCCAGGTTTCGGAAGCGGTCCACCGCTACGGCCGCGACCTGGGGGCACGGGTGCTCCCGATCTACGGCGGTCAGCCCATCGGCAGGCAACTGCGAGGGCTGGAACGCGGGACCGACGTCGTGGTCGCGACCCCCGGGCGCGCGCTCGACCACATGAGCCGCGGGACGCTCTCGCTGGACGGACTCACGATGACCGTCCTGGACGAGGCGGACGAGATGCTCGACATGGGGTTCGCCGAGGACATCGAGCGATCCTCAAGGACACCCCCGAGGACTGCCAGAAAGTGCTCTTCTCGGCGACGATGCCCCCGCGCATGGACGGGATGGTCCGCCGCTACCTGCGCGACCCGGCCCGGATCCAGATCGCGCGCGCGACGAAGACCCAGGGCGAGGCTCCGCTGGTGCGGCAGAACGCCTATGTGGTCCCGCGGGCCCACAAGCCCGCGGCGCTCGGACGCCTGCTGGACACCGAGTCCCCGACCGCCGCGCTCGTCTTCTGCCGCACACGCGAGGAGGTCGACCACCTCACCGAGACCCTGAACGGACGCGGCTACCGCGCCGAGGCGCTGCACGGCGGGATGGGTCAGGAGCAGCGCGACCGTGTCATGGAACGGCTGAGGAGCGGAAGGGCGGACCTCCTCGTCGCCACCGACGTGGCGGCGCGCGGACTCGACATCGAACAGCTCACCCATGTGATCAACTACACCGTGCCCTCCGCGTCCGACTCCTACGTGCACCGGATCGGCCGGGTCGGCCGAGCAGGCCGCGAGGGCGTGGCCATCACCCTGGTGGAGCCGCGGGAGCACCGGATGCTCAAGAGCATAGAACGGGCGATCGAAGGCAGGATCTCGGTCGAGAAGGTACCGACCGTCGCCGACATGCGGGCCCAGCGGATGGAGTTGACGCGCGCCGCACTGCGCGAAAGCCTCCTGGACGACGACCTGGAGCACTTCCGCGTCGTGGTCGAAACGCTCACCGATGAGTTCGACGTCATGGAGGTGGCCCTCGCCGCGGTGAAACTCGCGCACGACACCTGGGGGCCCGCGGTCGACGACGAGGAGATTCCGGAAGTCGCGGTCAAACCCGTGCGGGAGAAGAAGCAGGGCCGCCGTGACACATCCGGACGCGAGGAGCGGCGCGGCCGCGCGTCGACGGGCGGAATGGTGCGCCTTTTCGTGGCCGCCGGGCGCAGTGCCAAGATCCGACCGCAGGACCTGGTCGGCGCGATAGCCGGCGAGTCGCGCCTCACTGGGCGCGATATCGGAGCGATCGAGATCGCCGATCGATTCTCCCTGGTGGAGGTCCCCGAAGCCGCGGCCGACGAAGTGATCGGGGCCCTGCGGAACAGCACCATAAAAGGGAGGAAGGTGGTGATCCGCCGGGATGCGCGCTAGACGCCGGCGGGGCCGGACGGACCGGTCGCCGCCAGCGCCCCGACGGCACCATCCGGGCGGTACAGCAGCCCTTCCGGTGAACAGCGCCCCGTGTTGTGCGGGATCGCGGTGCGCGCACTCCCTGCCGGCACCGGCCCGTCCTGCGGCGCGACTACTACAGCTATTCCGGGTCACCGAAAACGACGAGATCCGCGCGGGCGCGGGTGGGCGAGACAAGCGCCGCGTTGCGCTCGTCGCTGCGGAGAACCCATTCCCCGGCTTCCTGCCGGGTTTTTCCGTAACGCACGTGCCGCGCGATCAGCCGGGAAAGACGAGCGTCCTCCTCCGGTGCCAGGAACCACGCTTCGTCGAGCAGCCCGCGCACCTCTCTCCACGGGCCGGTGTCGAGCAGTAGGTAGTTACCCTCGGTGATGACGAGCGGCACGTCGGGTCCGACCGCGATCGCCCCGGCGTAGGACTCCTCGACCTCGCGGTGGAACCTCGGCGCGTACACGGTGTCGGCTCCCGGTTCGCGCAACCGCCGCAGCAACGCGACGTATCCGGCGGCGTCGAAGGTCTCCGGGGCGCCTTTGCGGTCGCGAAGACCGAGTCGGAGCAGCTCCTCCTCCGCGAGGTGGAACCCGTCCATCGGGACCAGCACGGCTGAGGACCCCAGCTCGCGGAGCAGCGCCGTGGCCACCGTCCCCTTGCCGGAGCCGGGAGCACCGGTGATCCCGAGGATGCGCCGCCGCCCGGGCTCGGCCAGGGCGCGCGCCCGCTTGATCAGACCATCGAGCTGGAGCACGCCACTCGCCTTCCGCCAACCACGCGACGACATTCGCGACGCCGTAAGTACATCTCATACGCCTGCACTGTCAAGGGAATTGTGTGGAGCTTGGCGCCCGGCCCGGCCCGGTGCCTGGGCGCGGGGCAACTCTCCGGACGGGCGGCGCGGCGGATCACATCACCAGGAGAAGGATGAGGCCCAGGCCGAGCAGGGAGTCGATGACGGCGCAGAACTCGGCCAGAGAACGGGTGACGACCTGGTCGGCGCGCCAGTGGGCGACGTCCCAGATCGCGTGGCCGAGCAGGGCCGCAGCCACCAGATAGCCGGCGTACTCCAGGCCGGCGAACTCGGCGATGACCACCACCACGCCCGCGACCAGCATCTGCGGTATCTGGAGCCGGAACAGACCGGGTCGGCGCAGTTGTCCGCCTATCAGCCCGACCACGGTGGCGACGAGGGCGACCGGTCCGAAGAGGACCCAGTAGCTGAGGTCGAAGAACTCGACGGCCTTCGCGCCGGCGAGCAGAACGACCAGGACGAGCCAGACGGCGCCGGGCCGGTCGATGACCGCCACCGTCAGGTAGGTCAGTGCGGCGACGGCCACGATCATCGAGGCGAAGGGCGTGCCGTCCCCGATGGAGAGGACGGCGAGGGCGATCCCCAGGTAAGTCGGCCAGCGGCCGGTGATCGCGGTGGCGAGGCGGCGAATCGTGGTCTGCCGGTATCCGTCCCGATTACGGGCAGAATACCCGGGGTGGGTATCATTCATGGTTCCGACTATGGCGCCCCCGACCCGCCGGCACGAGCGCCCGGGGTCGCCATGTCCGAAAAATCGGGCTACTTGTCCTTTCCGCCCATGTTCGGGACATGGAGGCTCGACCCGCCGCGGCGCATCGGGCGGCCACAGCGGAGAGGGGAAAGGGGTCAGCGTCCGGTGACCCGGGTGGCGCGTGTACCCGCGATCCAGGAGAGCAGTGCCACGCCCGCCAGGAGGGCCGCCACCAGGGAATAGCTGTACTGGGAGGCCAGCCATGCCGCGGCGACCGGAGCGGTGAGACCGACGAGCCCCCAACCGCTGAACACGATCCCGTAGGCCGTGCCGAACCGTTGCGGTGACACCGCCGCGACCGTGGCGAGCGGGGTCAGTACCGACAGGGCTCCGTACTGCATACCCAGCACCAGCAAGGACGGCAGCGTCGCCGCGGGGTGCTGGAAGGCCGCCAGCGCCAGGCAGGCCGCGATCGCCGCGGCGGCACTGGCGTGCAGCGCCGGCCGCTGCCCGAGGCGGTCCACCGCCGGGCCGGCGAGTATCCGGCCGGCGAAGTTGCCCGCGTTGAGCAGGGACACCGCCGCCACTCCCCAGCCAGGATGGCCGGCGAATGCGGCGGCATGGCCGAAGGCGACCAGGGCGGGGAGGCTTCCCAGGGCGAACATCATCCACAGCGCGGGGACCGGGGCGAGTTCGTCCCGCCCGATGTGTGCCTGCCTGGCAGCGGAGTGGCGCTCAGGGAGCCCGGCACCGGGCAGCAGGGCCGCCGCGGCGAACACGAGCAGCCCCAGCCCGACGGCCAGGGTCAGCAGCATCCGGGTCGCGCCCCAGGCGGTGAGCATCGCCGAGGCGAGCGGGGCGAGGAGGACCGCCCCCGCCGCGTAGGAGGCGACGACGATGGCCACCGCTCCGCCGCGGCGGCGCACGGCGGTTCCGGCGACACGCACCGCTGTGGCATAGCCCAGACCGCTGGCGCCGCCGACCAGGATTCCGAAACCCAGCACCAGCAGCGGCAGCGTGGTGGCCACCGCGGTCAAGCCGAGCCCGAGGCCGGTCCCCACCCCCACGACGACGGCGAGCCGCCGCGGCGCGATCCGGTCCGCCGCGCGCCCACCGGCCAGCACGCCGCAGGTGAAACCGGCCAGGCCCGCGGCGTAACCGACACTGGCCGTAGCCGGCGAGACCCCTACGGCCTCGGCCAGCGCCGTGCTGAAGGTGTCCCAGATGAACAGTGGACTGATCGCGAAATCCAGCAGGACCGCGCCGGCCACCGCCCGGCGTCCCCCACCAGTCCTCATCCCATCGACGGTACTGTTCTCGTCCCCGTGATGGGACCGCGGTACCGGGCGAATGCCTGGAGCCGGATGCGCCCTCCGCGGCGGGTCGCAGCGATGGTTCCGCGGCCTCCGGCTTCGGCACGGAGGGCGCTCGCCCTTTCCTGCGGGGTCACCGCGCCAGCCGGCGGAGCGCCAGCATACCGCCGATGCCCGGGACGAGAGCCATGGCCGTCACCCCGATGGTGCCCCGCGGGTCACGGGCGGCGGCGATGGCGGAGACCAGATAGGCGCAGCCGTGGACGGGGCCGGCGAGTGAGGAGACCTCGGGGAGGTGCACGGTGGCGAGATTGATGAGGAGGACCAGGAGGGAGGCGAACTCGACGGTCGCGGCGATGCGCAGAGGCCGGCGGGCTCGGGGCATGATCAGGCTCCTGTGGTGGACCCGGGGCGGACGATCATGAGGATGGTGATGACCGCCCAGAGGACGTTGAAGAGGCCGGTGAACATGGCCAGGCGGACTGTGCTGCTGCGCCGGACGGGCGGGTCCTGGTGACCGAGTTGGGCCAGGAGGGTGTCCTGGCCGGGCAGGATGGAGAAAGCGAGGACGCAGGCGGCGATCCCGGTGAGTAGGACCGAGACGATGAGCCAGGTGTCGGTGAGGATGCCCATGCTGCTGGCGGTGGCGAAGCCGAAGACGGGGACGGCGAGGCCGACGGCCGCGTAGACGCGGCAGATCCGGTGCAGCACGCGGACCGGGGCCGTCGATGCGGTGTCCGCCGGGCCGGCGGCCTGGGCGCGGCGGATCGCGGCGGGGAACATGCTGGCCGCGACGGTGACAGGCCCGACCGCGATGATGGCGGCCAGAACATGGGCGGCGAGGAAGAACTTGGTCATCGGAGGGGACCGGGCTCCTGATCTGCGGTGGCGGAAGGTCGGGGCGGGTTCGGACGGCACGGACACGGCCGCGCTGGGACCGGACGGTGCCGTGCCGTTCGTGAGCGAAAGGAACTCGGTCCCAGCGCGCCGGGGCCGCCGATCGGGACGGATCGCGCGAGCACGCTGCGCTCCTTCTGGGCTTCGCTGATCTTTCGCGCCCAACGCTAGGCAGCATCGCCCGGGCTCCCCAGAGGGGCCAACGACAAAGTCCGACGGGTTCTCGCCATCCGCCGACCGCATCCGCGCAGCAAGCCTCGGAGGTGGCTGCGTGTCCGGCCCGCGGCGGCGCGTTCATCTCCGTTGCCGCCGGAGTGCTCGACGGGCCAGGCACCACCGCTCACCAGGGGTGGAGCGGCCGGCCGGGCGCTCCCTCGAAGACCGACGCACAGCCGGATGCTCGCCACGCCGACAACGGTCAGCCGCCGCCCCGCGCGAGTAGAGCGGAGCCTTCTCGTGTGCCGCGCCGGCGGATGCCGGCACTTCCACGAGTCCGGTCAGCGGCGTCCCGCCGCGGACTCGACCGCCTCGGCTGTCTCCCGCCATGTCGGGATGCGCCCCTCATGAAGGGGGTCGGGTTCGTGGAGCACCGTGACCGGGGGAATCGAGCGCAGGGTCTCCAAACTCTGCTGGGACGCCGGGTGCGCGAAGAGCTGCGGGTTGGCTTTGGGGACGACGACCGTGGGAACCCCGTAGCCGACCATCTCGCACAGCAGCGCAACCGCCATGGTGTCGGCGATTCCCTGAGCGAACTTGTTCACGCTGGCGAACGTGAGCGGGCACGCCAGCACGCAATCGGGCGGCTGGAGTCGCCGACCCGTGCCCGGCATACGGAAGTCCACCCGCACCGGTTCGCCGGCGGCCGCCGCGAGCTGCTCGGTGTCGTGGAACCGGGTGCCCATCGGGGTCGAAACCACCGTGACGTTCCAACCCCGGGTGCGGAGCAACGTGACGAGCTCGGGCACCTCCTCAGGCGTCGGGGCGCCGGAGACAACGAGATACAGAGGGCGAGAAGAATCCACGGGTAGCAATGTAGACGCGTCTGCGCCATTGTCTCGAACTCCGCTGTTTCCCCCTCCTAAGCCCCAGGGGCGCGGACGATGGCGAGCGTGACGGGTGAACGGCGGATGAGCGCGCTGCTCACCGAGCCGAGCAGCGTTCCCGGAAACCACCCGTGCCCGCGCGAGCCCACGACCAGGAGTGCTGCCTCTGGTGCCACTTCGAGGAGCGTGCGCACCGGGTGGCCCTGGACGACCCGTTGTTCCAGGGCCACGTCCGGGTAGCGATCCCGCCACCCGGCCACCGACTCGGCGAGCGCAGCCACCGCGAGTTCGCGCTGGGAACCGACGTCATCCGGCAACATCGGCCAGGCGGAAATCTCGGGTTCCCAGGCCATCACCGCGACCACGCCCGTACCACGGTAGGCGGCCTCCTCGAAGGCGAATCCGACAGCCTCCTCGGAGATGCGGGAACCGTCGACCCCGACAACGACGCTACCGTCCGCGGTTCGCTCCCCGGGATCGTGCGCCACGATGACGGAGCAGGGTGCGTGCGCCGCCACCTGCCTCGCGACGGGGCGAAGAGTGAGGTGGTGCTCATCCTCGCGCCGGGAGGCGCCCACGACCACCAGCGATGCCTCGCGTGCGGCGTTCGACAGCACCGCGGCCGCCGCCCCCCAGCCGAAATGGCTTTCGGTGAGCACTGCGGCTTCCCGAGCGTGAACGAGCGCCCTGGTCCGCTCGAGCAGTTCCTCCGCACGTGCGCCGGCCTCTTCCTTCGCGCTCTCCCTGAGCTTGCGGTCCCGGGCGAACCACGGAGGGAATTCCTGAGCGTGTACCAAATGCAGCGGTGCCCCTCTGCGTACCGCTTCGCCGACCGCCCAGGCCAGGGTCGTCGCGTCCGCTTCGGAGCCCTCCACCCCGACTACGACCGGCCAGCGGGGCCCGCAGGTCTGGCTGGCATCGTTGGCCTCCTGTGTTCCTCGCCGTGCACGGGCAGCGATGCCGAACGTGGACTGGGACCTGCCGCCAGGGATTCGTGTCGACGCGGTTTCCCCGGCCTTGGCGACACCGGAATCCACATCCGAGCGCCTCACCCCCGTTCGCCCCCTGATATCGCCCTCGGAAGCGAGGTGGCAGACCCGAACCCGACCGTGCCGTTCCCCACCCGCTTCCGTGCGCCACGGCGGCTACCATCGCGCGCAAGTACGGACGATCACCCTGGTCGTGCCGCCGCGGTAGTGGTCCAGGACTCCCGGCCCTCCCCGGCGGGCTGCCGGCGCGCCCAGTGACGCACAAGGATGAGCGGAATGGCCCGCTGTCCGGTTCGCAAGGGGCCGCTCCACTGTTATCGGCACCTCATAGGGTGTGTATACCAGTGTGCTGCTGGCCAGACCAGTCGGCTCACCGCCTGCCCCTGCCCGGTGGAGTACGCGTCGAGAACAGGCAAAGGCGATGGCGGCACCGGCGCCCATCCGACCTCGCGGCCGCGGCTTCCGCGGTGAACCGCCGGTACCTGGGCATGATGTGGAGGAAACGAATGGCGGGCTCCGTCTCGGCTCCGGAACCGACCCACGGCCGTTGAGAGCGGGGAGGGACAGCGATGAGCGCAGCGGGCCGGGCGGCGGTGACGTTCGCGGGCTCCGGTGACGCGTTCGGCAGCGGCGGGCGTTTCCAGGCATACATCCACATCCGTCCGCCGCGTGGAGAAGCGGTCCTGCTCGACTGCGGCGCCACCTCCCTGGCGGCGCTGAAACGCCAGGGGCTCGACCCCGGCGACATCGGCACCGTGTTCGTCTCCCATCTGCACGGTGACCACTTCGGCGGCTTACCGTTCCTCGTCCTCGACGGCCAGTTCGCCAAGCGCTCCCGGCCGTTGCGGGTGGCCGGTCCCCAGGGGACCGCCCAGCGGTTGACCGAGGCGATGGAGGCGATGTTCCCCGGCTCCAGCACGGCGCACCGCCGGTTCGCGGTGCAGATCGTCGAACTCCAGCCCGGCCGCACCGCCCGCGTCGGCGACATCGAGGTCGACGCGTGGGAGGTCGCCCACCCAGCGGCGCACCACCACTGGCGCTGCGTCTGGACATCGGCGGAACCCGGATCGCCTACACCGGCGACACGGCCTGGACCGATGCCATCCTCGACGCGGCCGCCGGAGCCCACCTGCTGATCGCGGAGGCCTACTACCGGGACAAGCCCGTCCCCCACCACCTCACCCACGCGGCTCTTGCCGAGCACCGCCACCAACTGGGCTGCGAACGCGTCGTGCTCACCCACATGTCCACCGACATGCTCGACCACGCGGACGAGAGCGTGTTCGAGACGGCCCACGACGGCCTGGTCCTGCACCTGTAGCCCGTAGCGGCGCCGCCCCGCAGTGAAGCGGTTCGGCCCGTTCCGGCCTCCTTCGGTCCGTCGGCGAAGCGGAGTCGAAAAGGGTCGACACGGGAATCTCCGGTGGTAAGCACGCACGAACCGCCTGGTGCTCCGTACTCGATACCCGGCCGACCGGATTCCTCGGACTCCGCACCACCCGAACTCGCAAGGACAGGAGGCCATGCCCAGAGCCCCCGGGTCCACCGATCTTACGAATGACCAGTTCAGGCCCAGATCAGAAAGGTAGGGCAGACGATGACCGACTACGGACACGATCTGCTGTTCGGGGCGTTCATCACGCCCGCGGTCCAGCCGGTCACGCACGCGGTCGACCTCGCGGCCGCAGCCGACCGCGCCGGTCTGGACCTGGCGACCTTCCAGGACCACCCCTACCAGCCGAGGTTCCACGACACCTGGACCCTGCTGTGCTACGCCGCCTCCCGCACGGAACGGATCCGCGTCAGCGGGAACGTGCTCAACCTGCCCCTGCGGCAGCCGGCCGTACTGGCCCGCAGTGCGGCCAGCCTGGACCTGCTCAGCGGCGGCCGGTTCGAGTTGGGGATCGGGGCGGGCGGTTTCTGGGACGCCATCGAGGCCATGGGCGGACGGCGACTGGCGCCGGGGCAGAGGGTCGCCGCGCTCGACGAGGCGATCCGGATCATCCGCGGGATCTGGGCGGTCGACGAGCGCGGAGGGGTATGGGTCGACGGCGGTTACCACCGCGTCGGCGGCGCGAAACGCGGCCCCGCACCCGCACACGACATCGGGATCTGGGTCGGCGCCTACAGGCCGAGGATGCTGGGACTGACCGGACGCGCGGCCGACGGCTGGCTGCCCACGCTCGGGTACCTGCCGGGCGGGCCACACGATCTCGTGGAGATGAACGCCGCCATCGACGAGGCCGCGATTTCCGCGGGACGGTCCCCGGCGGACGTGCGCCGGCTGCTGAACATCTCGGGCCGGTTCACACGATCGGGGGGCTCGCTGCTCAACGGGGCTCCGCGGCAGTGGGCCGAGGAACTCGCCGGGTTCACGCTCGACTACGGCATCACCGCTTTCATCCTCGCGGCCGACGACGAGGCGCCGATCGAACGCTTCGCCTCCGAGGTCGCTCCCGCGACCCGCGAGCTGGTCGCCGTTGAACGGGCCCGTTCGACGGCCTGAGGAGACACCGGAGGCCCCTTTCCTCGCGGGGATCCGGGTCATTTGCGGGCTTGGTCGCGGCTATCGGGCGCCGCTCCCAGCCGGGTGCCGGCCCCTTCCGCGGTCGCCGCAGCCCTGCCGGGCGAAGCGTCAGGCGTCCTGCCCCTCCCGCTGGACCACGGGGGGCAGCACCGACCACGGGAAGTTGATCCACCGGTCCGTGCGCCGCCACACATAGTCGCACTTCACCAGGGACCCGGGTTTCTCGTAGACCACCGCGCTGCGCGCCTCCGCCACATGCTCCTGGCAGAAGTCGTACACCAGCTTCAGCGTCCTTCCGGTGTCCGCGACGTCGTCGGCGACCAGCACCCTCTTCCGGCTCAGGTCCACGGTGTTGGGGACCGGGGGAAGCATCACCGGCATCTCCAGGGTTCTGCCCACCCCCGTGTAGAACTCGACGTTCACCACGTGCAGGTTCTTCACGTCCAGCGCGTACCCCAGCCCTCCGGCCACGAAGAGCCCTCCGCGCGCGATCGAGAGGATCATGTCCGGCTCGTAGCCGTCGTCGGCGACGGCCCGCGCCAGCTCGCGCACGGCCGTGCCGAAGAGCTCGTAGGTCAGGTTCTCGCGGTCGCCGCTCACGGACGCACCCTTTCGACGTCTCTGCAGGCCGTCCCGGTGCGGTTCCGCGAGTGCCGTGCTCCCCGACCGGGCTGCCTCCAGTATCCCGGTCCACGGCACGGCTTCGACCCCGGGCACCGGAGCCCGGGTTCGCTCTGTCCAAGGGGTGCGAGAGGGCTTCCCCTTCCTGCTGTTCCGATCGTTCGGCGGCCAGGACGGCAGAGGGGTCAGAGCCCCGGGCCGCTCACTGCGGGTGGGGTGTGTGGCGGCCCTCCGCTCCCGGGGTGCCCGCCGCGGCCCGGTCCGGCAGCGCGAACCCTTCCGCCACCGCGGCGGCGAGTTCGAGATAGGCGTCGCGGGTGTGCGGACGGAGCCGATCGAGTTCCACGTCGGCGCCGTCCCCCAGGTGGGGGTCCCAGGGCACCTGCACGACCTCGCGGCAGCGCTCGATGAAGTGCTCGTTCAGGCGGTCCAGGTCGATCCGGTTCTTCGTTCCGGTGCGGGACAGGACCACGACCGCATTGCGGGCGAGACCGGTGTGCCCGTGCGCCTCCAGCCAGTCCAGCGTGGCGCTGGCGCTTTTCGCGCCATCGACCGAGATCGAACTCACCAGGACCACCTGGTCGGCCAACCCCAGTATTCCGCGCATCGCCGAGTGCAGCAGCCCGGTTCCGCAGTCGGTCAGGCAGATCGAGAAATGGGTCTCCAGTATGCGTGCGACTTCGCGGTACTCCTGTTCGCTGAAAGCTTCGGAGGCCGCCGGGTCGCGGTCGGAGGCCAGCACCTCTAGTCGGCTTTCTGCCTGGCTGGTGTAGGCGCGCAGGTCCGCGTACCGCTGAACCGTCGCCTTCGCGTTGAGCAGGTCGCGGAGGGTGGCGCCGGGCTCGTGACCGATTTTCTCCGAGAGTGTTCCGCGGTCGGGGTTGGCATCCACCGCGATCACCCGGTCACCGCGTACGGAGGCCAGCGTCGACCCGAGCACGGCGGTCGTGGTGGTCTTGCCCACCCCGCCCTTGAGACTGAGTACCGCCACCCGGTAGTGGCCGGCGCGGACCTGGGTCCGGGCCTGCGCGGCGAGTTCCCGCCGGCGTACCTCCGCACGGGAGTCTCCCGGACGGACCAGGCCGAGCGTCGCTGTGCGCACGGCCCTCCGCCACCCGGCCGGGCGCCGTCTGCGCCGAGGCGGGATCAGCGCGTCGGCGCTGAGTTCCGGCCGGTTCGCCAACGGTTCCGGATCGTCGGGAGGCGCCCCGAACTCCTGTATGAGGTCCGCCTCGTCGGGTTCCGGCTCCTCCTCGTCCTCCGACGCGGCGAATGCGGCCTCCTCCGGTTGCGCGGATTCCTCCTTGTTCTCCTTTTCTCCCTTTTCCTGATTTTCGGCAGGGCGGCGTGTCACCGATACCGGGTCGGCCGCGTGACCCGCCTCCCAAATCTGGGCCAATCCGGACCGGCGGCCGGAGGGGCCGCTTCGCTCCGCGCTGATCCCGCCCTGGGCGTGTTGGGTTGCCGATGGAGCCTGCTCCTCCTCTGTCCGATTATCCAGGTCCGGGTTACCGACGGATTTCGCCATGACTGTCTGTTTCCTCCACGGTGTTTGGTTCTTTTTCGGACAGCAGACTCTAGTGAGCAGACCGTCCGATGTACAGCATTTGCGCGCAGAACATATTCGGCGGAAACGACCAAACTCCCCAATCGGGCGAACAGCGCGAATACCAGAATTCCCACCAATGTTTTCCGCGGTGAACAGCGACCGGGGACACAAAACCCGGCTACAACTTCCTTCCGATTTCATATTCGGAGAGTTACGATTTTTGACTCACGGTGGTGAAGGTTTGGTTGGGAGCAGATGTCAGGGAGCACCATGGTGGAACTCCGATCTCGTCGGCAGCGGCGGATCCTCCCGGGCGCCGGCGCGGTCCGCCGCACCGGTTTCGGCCGTCCATGCCGCCCCTGGGGACCGCGCCGGTGACCGCGGTCCCGCGGCATTCGCCCCGACACCGCTCAGGAACGGCACAACGGCCGCGAGACGCCGGACGCCGCACGCCCGGAGGGCGGAGAGCCCCTGGAACCGGGCCGGAAGCCACCTCTACCGGACTCCATTGGAGGCCCCACTGTGTCGAGTGAGAACGAATCCGGTACCGGGACCCAAGCCGGTTCGGGCATTCCCGCGCCGCGCATCGCCTGGGAGCACACCGGTGACGCCGACGGCTGCCTGCTGGCCTTCGCGGCCGGTAACGGACAACAGCGGCCTGACGACCTGCAGATCACGGACTTCAGGCCTGCTGCGCCCGGCCGGCAGCTCACCATCACCGGCGACGGCGGCGAGGAGGAGCCGATCGCCGACGAAGCGGGAGACCGCACCCGGCAGAAGCAGGGCGGCGGTCCCGCGGGAGAGGAACCGCCCGCAAGCGCCCCTGAGCCGCCGGAGCCGGACTCCGCGGTCAGCGGATCCGCACCGCCGGCCGGAAACGGCACGGCGACCCCGGAGCCCAACGGCGCAACGGCGGACCCGGAGGCCGCCGGGACCGCGCAGGCGACCGGACCCGAGCCCGCGCCGACTTCCGAGGAGGACACCGCCGTGGCCCCGGACGCGGCCGGCTACAGCGGCCTGCTCGCGGCCGAGTGCACGGCCCTGCTCGGTTTCCGGCGCCGCGTCCAGCTCCGCCGCCGCAAACCGGGGCATCGGATTGCCTGCACCGGCGAGAACACTCTCATCGAGACAGAGGAAGCCATGCGCCACAACGCAGATCCGGCCAGCGTCGAACTGCTCGACCAAGCTCTCCGCTCTCTCGCCGCCTGCGCGGCGGAGACCGGGCGGGATCTTCCGGTACTCGCCGGAGCGCGCCTCACGGCCCGCGGCTGCGAACTGCTGCTCGCGGATGCTGAAGGCAACGGAGCGGTCGGCCCGTTCCAGCACGTGGGCCTCTACTCATGGGCCCTCGACCGCGAGCACGAGGCCCTCCTCCCGCCGCACGAGGCCCGGGCGGTACCCGCGCCCTACCCGGGCCTGGTCACCCTGGGCAGTGACGCCACCGGCGCCCACGTCCTCATCGACACCGTCCACACCGGCGCTGTCAACCTCACCGGCGACCCCGAACAGGTCGAAGAGGTCCTATGGGCGCTGGCGTTAGAGCTCGGAACCTCGCGGTGGTCCGACCACTGCGAGGTGACCGTCGTCGGATTCGGCGCGGAGCTGCCCGCCGCAACGCGCACGCTCCGGATCCGCCATACGACGACGTTCGCCTCCTGTCTCGACGAGACCGAACAGATCGCGCGGGAGCTGCGCGCCTCCCCCGAACGGGTCGAAGAGTGCGTCCCGCACATCGTTCTCAGCGCGCAACCGATCTCCTCGGAGAACATGCTGCGCCTGCGGGACGCGATCGTGAGCGCTCCCCACCTGCCACTCGCGGTCATCACCGCGGCCACCTCCGAGCAGTGTTTCCCCACCGAGTGGACGCTGGACTGCACCCCCGGCGCGGATGTCACACTGCCCGATCTCGGTCGTTCCATCACCCTGCAGCGGCTGTCCGCCGAGCAGCGCGCCAAGACGACGCACCTGCTGGTCAGCGCCCAATCCGGCAGCCGGCCCGACCATGACTGGGCTGCGGTGCCCGCCGAACCGCCCGGCCCGGTGATCACCGCTTCCGGGCTGGGCGGAGCCGAAACGGCGCAGGGGGACCATACGGCACTCCGGCCGCCCGTCCCGCGCGCGGCGCCCGGGTACCCCTGCGTCCGCGTGCTCGGGCCTGTCGACATCACCTGTGTGGACCCCGCGACTCTGGAGCCGGGCAAGCGCCGTTCGCTCATCGAGCTGGCGTGCCTGCTCGCACTCAAACCCGGCCAGACGCCGGATCAGATCTCCCGGGTCCTGGGCGGGCCCCGCGGACCGTGGTCGGCCTCCACACGTTCGACGAGCCTGAGCCGGCTCAGGTCCTGGTTCGGCCGCGACGCGAAGGGGGACCCGTTCTTCCCGACGCTGAACGGGAGAGGTTACGCACTGGCCGACACCGTGGGCTGCGACTGGATCGACTTCCAGGCGCTGGCTCTGTACGGGATCGGCAACGACACGCCCGCCGGGAACGCCGCGCTGCACCAGGCGCTCGACCTGGTCCGGGGCGAGCCTTTCGCCGGCACGCCGCCCGACCGCTACCTCTGGGCCGAGCCGCTGAAGCCGACGATCATCGCGGCTCTCGCCGATGCCGCGCATACTCTGGCCGTCCGCTATATGATCTCGGGTGACCTCGAACGGGGACGCGACGCACTCGTCAGGATCCTGGAGACCGACCCCGCCAACGAACTCCTCTACCGGGACCTGCTGCGTATCGAGTACCGGAACCGCGATCCGGAGGCGGTCCAGCGGACGGTCCACCGGCTGACCGCCGCACTCGACGAACGGGACCTGGAGATGGAACCGGAGACCATCGCGCTTATCGAGCAGATGCGGTTCTGAGGGAGCAGGCCCTCTACTCCTTCGGGTATGCGGGACGCCTCCCCGCGGCTCCGCCCGTGTCACCGTTCCGTTCATCCCGCGCACGACCGCGGCCCCCGAGCCGGAGCTCGGGGGCCGCGTTCCGGATCCTCAGCAACCTTCCGGCGGCTCAACGGCCGCTACGGGCGTCAGAGATCCCCGTCGGCCGGGTACACCTCGGGCGTTCCGGTCCTGTGGTCGGGCAGCGCCGAGCGGTCCGCCGCCTCCTGGTGCAACCGCAGGAACTCCAGGTGCCGCTCGTACTGGTCGAGAATGTTGCTGATGAGCTGCTCCTTGCTGTAGCCCATCACGTCGTAGCCCTGGCGGCCTCCCGCCAGGTACACCTCGAAGCGCACGTAGGTGTCGTGCTCGGTGACCGAGCGTGTGGCGAACGCCGGTGTGGGCGTCTCGATCGGCCACACCCGGTAGATGAACGACTCCTCCCGGCCTGTCGGCACCCGCAGCTCCAGGCACGGGATTTTGACCTCCTCGTCTCTCCCTTCGATGACCGATGCGTCCGCACCCTGCTCGCGCAGCTCCTCGGCGACCTCCTGGAACGCCGGGCGACCCACCTCGTCGACGAATCTGGTGGCCGCCCGCTTGCCGGGGAAGCTCATCGCCCGCGTGAGCCGCTGCCGCCAGTTGCGCTCCACGCCCCGATCACCGTCCGCGGCTTGCCCTGGCGACGGCGGCGGCAGGGGGGTTCTGGACGCGTCCTCCCGGAACTGTTCGACCCGCAGCGCCTTGTACAGGCCCCAGATGATGAGGAACATCACGAACGAGAACGGCAGGCCCATGATGATGGTCGCGTTGGTCAGCGCGTCCACGCCCCCGACGATGAGCATGGCGAGGGTGAGCAGTCCGGTCGCCGACGCCCAGAAGATGCGCAGCCACGCGGCGGAGTCGGTGACCGGGGTCGGCAGGTGCGAACTGAGGTTGCCCACCACCAGCGCGCCGGAGTCCGCGGAGGTGACGTAGAGCAGCAGCCCGACGAAGGTCGCCAGCCCGGCGCTGAACGTGACCCCGGGGTACTGGGCGAGCAATCCGTAGAAGCCCTGTTCCGGGGTGTTCATGGCGACCTCGCCGAACTCGGTGTTGCCGCGCCGCACCGTGTTCAGCGCGCTGTTGCCGAAGATCGACAGGAAGGTCAGCGTGAATAGGAACGGGATGATCAGCGTCGCCGCGACGAACTGCCGGATGGAGCGGCCGCGCGAGATCCTGGCGAGGAACAGACCGACGAACGGCGCCCACGCGATCCACCAGGCCCAGAAGAACAGCGTCCAGGCGTTGAGCCAGTCGGTCGGCGGGTCGTAGGCGAAGGTGTTCAGCGTCATCGCCGGGAAGCGGCTGACGTAGTCGCCGACGTTGAGGATGAGAGCGTTGAGCAGCCGGATGGGGCTCTCGACGACCAGCACGTAGAGCATCAGGGTGATGGCGAGCACGACGTTGAGCTCGGACAGCCGCCTGATGCCCCGGTCCACCCCCGCCACGGCGGACACCGTGGCCATGAGCACGGCGACGGCGATCAGGCCGATCTGTGCGGCGAGCCCCTCGGGCACGCCGAAGAGGAAGCTCAGCCCGTAGTTCAGCTGCACCACGCCGATTCCGAGCGACACGGAGATACCGAAGATCGTGCCGAGGATGGCCGCGAGGTCGACCGTGTCACCGATCCGGCCGTGGATGCGTCTGCCGATGATCGGGTACAGCGCCGAGCGGATGGCCAGCGGAAGGCGGTAGCGGAAGGAGAAGTAGCCGAGCGCCATGCCCATCAGCGCGTACATCGCCCACCCGGTGATGCCGTAGTGGAACAGCGTCCACACCACGCCCTGCCGGGCCGCCTCGACGGTCTGCGGGTCGCCGGCGGGCGGCGCGAGGTAGTGGCTGACCGGCCCGGCCACGGAGAAGAACATCAGGTCGATGCCGATGCCCGCCGCGAACAGCATGGCCGCCCATGCGAACAACCCGTAGTCCGGTGTGGAGTACTGCGGCCCGAGTTTGATCCTTCCGTACCGGGACACGGCCACGTACACCACGAACACCAGGTACAGGGTGGCGGCGAGGAAGTAGTACCAGCCGAATCCCTCGGAGATCCACCCGACTACTATTCCGATTGTGTCCGCGGCTCCTGTCGGGGTGATGATCGCCCAGATCGAGAGCGCGAGGATCAGCACGGAGGATCCGATGAAGACGACAGGCTTGAGCCGGATATCCTTGTGCGATCCGGCGGCCGCCGTGTCCGGGGGTTCCTGTTCCGCTGCTTTACCGTGCTTTTCGTTGGTTGACACGGTTTCACCTCTCCAGTGTGCGGTTCTGGTGGAAGTCAACTGCGAATGGCGGAAATTGGGGGGTTGCCGAGAACGAAATCGGCGGCCCTCTCGGTAGCGTCGTCACCAATGCGCGAATGCCGCCGTTGGTGGGAAGGGAGTCGCGGAAACACCGACCGCCCGCGGCCCGCCGGCCCCGGCGACGTGGTGTTCCGCCCGCTCGGAATACGGCGGGCAATGCGCGTGGCCCCGGGTTCCCGTCCCCGGGACGGAGCCCCGGCGCTCTGGGGCCGGCGGACTGCCGCGCTGGGAGATCATCGCGCTGGTGGGCTTCGGTACGCCGAGCAGCCTGCCGTGTCCGACTCGCCGACCACCCATGAACGGCTCCGGTTCGAAGACATGGCACCGCCGGTAGCAGCGGTCACCAATGACCATCGCCGGCGCGGCCGACGCGCGGGTGAGGGTGCCCCGATCCCGACCGGACCGCCCCGCCTCCAGCACGAAGCCCCTGCCGCCTGGGTCCGCGTTCGACCGGTCAGCCGGCGCACGGCCCGATGAGCCCCGGCCGACACCGACGATGTCATCGTCGTACTCCGCGCGGCCCATGCTGCCCCTCGTTTCCGTATTTCGCCCCAAAAGTTACGTGTCCGACATCGAGAACAACAATGTCTTCCCAGCGCACAGCGGTGTATCCTTACCCAGCTTATGCCGGAAAGGCTCCCTTCCGTCCAATTTGTTCTTTAGCGAGACCGTAGGGGATCGCGTTCCGCCGGTGAAACCGGCGGGGACCCGCTGGTCACAGGAGCCGGCCTCCGGCAGGGCGCCCGTCGGGGACGGCGCAGATGTGCACCAGATAACGGTGGTGTCCCCTGGCCGGGGCGCCGCAGCGGGACACCGGTACGCAGTGCGCCGTACGCACGGATCAGCGCGTGAACGGATGGCACGGGCCCGTCGAAGGCCAACGATGGTGGCATCCCGAAACCCGCGGCCTCAGGAGCGCGCCGTGACCGAGCACACGACCGGGAAGCCGCCCTCCGCCATCCGGGGCGCCACCGCGGCCGGCTACCGCCGGCGGTCCTGAGCCCGGCCTCCCTCAACCACCCGCGTCCCGTCCGAAGGAGTCCCATCATGGCAACCACCGCACCGGCATCCGCGCGGCCGCGTCGGCTCGGCGCCCGTACGCGCAAGGCCGTCCTGGTGACGCACATCGTCTCCGTGAGCGTGTGGATCGGTCTCGACGCCGCGCTGGGCGTCCTGGTGTTCACCGCGCTGCTGACCGACGACACCCAGGTCGCGGCCGTGGCCTGGCAGGCGCTGGTGCTCATCGCGCTCTGGCCGATGTTCACCGCCAGCCTGGCCGGCCTGGCCAGCGGTGCCGTGCTCGGGCTGGGCGGCAAGTACGGCCTGGTCCGGTACTGGTGGGTCGCGGTGAAGCTGGCGATCAACCTGCTGATGTCCGCGCTGATCCTGTTCGCGCTGCGGCCCGGCCTCGTCGAGGCGGCCGCCTACGGCCGGGAGCTGGCGACCGGGAGCACGGCGCTTCCGGAGCCGACCGGGCTGCTCTTTCCGGTGTTCGTCGCGCCCACCCTGCTGCTCATCGCGGTGCTGCTGTCGGTGTACAAGCCGTGGGGCCGCATCCGCGAGCGCGCGGCGCCGTCCCGGCGCG
>NZ_LAJC01000079.1 GCF_000981225.1 Allosalinactinospora lopnorensis | reverse complement strand
TTTCAGCCCCCAACCGTAGCCGGGTCCTTTTCGTAAGGGGACGGGAACCTCGGTTTGGGCGGGCGGGACGTACGCCGTGCGGGCGGGCGCGTCCCTCAGCGGGCCGGACGCCGCTCGACACCACGCGTGACGAGCTGGCGGGCGATGACGTCGCGCTGGATCTCGTTGGTGCCCTCGCCGACGATCATCAGCGGCGCGTCGCGGAAGTAGCGCTCCACGTCGAACTCCGTGGAGTAGCCGTACCCGCCGTGGATGCGGACCGCGTCGAGCGCGATCTCCATCGCCGCCTCCGAGGCGAACAGCTTGGCCATCCCGGCTTCCAGGTCGGCCCGAGCCCCGGAGTCGTAGACCTCCGCGGCGCGGTGGGTCAGCTGCCGGGCCGCCTCCAGCTTGGTGGCCATGTCGGCGAGCATCCCGCCGACCGCCTGGTGTTTCCAGATGGGTTTGCCGAACGCCTCGCGCTGCTGGGCGTAGTCGAGCGCGTCGGCCAGCGCGGCCTGCCCCACACCGAGCGCCCGAGAGGCGACCTGGATACGGCCGATCTCCAGGCCGCGCATCATCTGGGAGAACCCGTGGCCCTCCTCACCGCCGAGCAGCGCGCCGGCCGGCGCACGGTACCCCTCGAAGACCAGCTCGCAGGACTCGACTCCCTTGTAGCCGAGTTTGGGAAGGTCGCGGGAGACGGTGAACCCCGGGCCGTGTTCGACCAGCAGGATGCTGATGCCCCGGTGCGCGGGCTCGGCCTCCGGGTCGGTTTTGCACAGCAGCGCGACCAGGCCGGAGTGCCGGGCGTTGGAGATCCAGGTCTTGCCGCCGTCGACCACGTAGCCGTCCCCGTCGCGCCGCGCCACCGTCCGCATGGCCTGCAGGTCCGAGCCGCCCCCGGGTTCGGTCAGCGCCATGGTGGCGCGCAGCTCACCGGTCGCCATGCGCGGCAGGTAGCGCTTCTTCTGCTCCTCGGTTCCGAAGGCCAGCAGCAGCTTGGCCACCACGGTGTGCCCGCCCATGGCGCCGGCCAGGCTCATCCAGCCGCGCGAGAGTTCCTCGGTGACCTGGGA
Organism: Allosalinactinospora lopnorensis; assembly: GCF_000981225.1. Classification (GTDB taxonomy): domain Bacteria; phylum Actinomycetota; class Actinomycetes; order Streptosporangiales; family Streptosporangiaceae; genus Allosalinactinospora; species Allosalinactinospora lopnorensis. The sequence goes on along the minus strand of NZ_LAJC01000079.1, from coordinate 24,068 downwards.
GTAGCAGACGGCCGAGACCTCGGCGTCGCCGTAGGGCTCGGGGATCGCCAGCCCGTAGACGCCCATCTCCTTCATCTGCCCGATGAGGTCTTCGGGGTAGGCGTCGGCGTGCTCCAGCTCGCGGACCACCGGGCGCACCTCGCGGTTCACCCAGTCGGCGACGGTGCGGACGATGAGCTGCTCCTCTTCGGGCAGTTGGGCCATCGGGCGGATTCCTCTCGAAGACGTGGTCGGTTGCGGTCCGGGCGGTCGCACCGCCCGGCTCCGGCGGCGAATCCGGGCTCGCGCCGCTTGGAGGCGGTGCTCACGCCGGCTCGAACTCCGCGCGGGCGGTCGCGGCGGGCTGATCGCCCGAGCCGAAGGCGCGCAGGTCGGCCGCCCCGGCCTCAGGGGTTCCGGCCAGCAGAACGGGGGTGCCGGCGAAACAGGGGCGGCGCAGCCGGAACTCGTAGCGGCGCACCCGCAGTCCCCGCCGCCGGGGCGGCTCCAGCAGGGCGATCGCGATCAGGGGCCCGTGCACCACGAGACCGGGAAAGCCCTCCACCTGGGTGGTGTAGGGGTGGTCGTAGTGGATGCGGTGGGCGTTGTAGGTCAGGGCGCTGAACCGGAACAGCATCGTGGGTGTGGGGTCCAGCCGCAGGGTCCACGGGGCGTCGACGCCGGCCGGGGGCGCGGGCCGCCGCCCGGCGGGTTCGAGGCGGTGGCGCCGGTAGACGATGTCCTGCCGCTCGACCATCCGGGTCCGCCCGCTGGCGCTGAAGACGTGCTCCTCGGTGACGAACAGCAGCTCGCCGCTGCGGCCCGTCTTCGCCTCGGTCTTCGCGACGCGCGAGCGGCGGGTGACGCGCTCGCCGACGCGCAGCGGTTCGGTGATGTCGACGCGGCCGCCGGCGAACATCCGGTGCCGGCCCGGGATGGGGGGAAGGAAGCCGCCGTCCCGGACGTGGCCGTCGGGGCCGAGCTCGGACTCGGCGGGACGGTCGAGGAAGTGCGTCCAGTGCCACAGGGGAGGCAGCGGATCCCCGTCGGCGCCGACGGGGCTGGACTGGTCGAAGATGCCGGCCAGCGCCGTGGAGGGGGCGGCGGTGATGGTCTCCTCCCTGACCGACTCGGGGGGATGCCATCGCTGTGCCCAGGTGCCGAGCGGGACCGCCTCACCGGTGCGGTGGTGTTCCTGCGCCATCCTCGGTTCCTCCGTTCGTCTTCGCTCAGGGATGTCCGGTCCGCGTGACGGGCGGACCCGCCCACGGAGCCGGGAGGGCGGGTCCGTTCCGGGGTGCGGTGCTCACCGATCGGCCTCCAGTTCGGCGAGGATCGCGTCGTTGTGCTCGCCGACCGCCGGGACGGGGCCCATCCGGGGCTCCGCGCCGCCGATCGCGACCGGGGGGAGCAGCGCGCGGATCGGACCGGCCGGGGAAGGGACGTCGCGCCAGCGGCCGCGGGCGGCCAGTTGCGGGTGGTCGGCGAACTCCGCCATCGTCCGCAGCCGCGCGTTGGCGACTCCGGCCGCGTCGAGTAGCTCCAGCGCGCGGTCGGCGGCCAGCTCCGCGAACGCGTCCTCGATGGCTTCGCGCACCCGCTCCCGGTTGCGTACCCGGTCGCTGTTGGTGGCGAAGTCCGGGGTGACCGCCAGCTTCGGCCGGCCCAGGACCCGCTCGCACAGCGACCGCCACTCGCGGTCGTTCTGCACGGCGAGGAACACCTCGCCGCCGTCGCCGGTTCGGAATGGGCCGTAGGGGACGATGGCGGCGTGCCGTGCGCCGGTGCGCCCCGGCGCGGTGCCGCCGTAACGCGCGTAGTAGTAGGGGTAGCCCATCCACTCGCCGAGGGCGTCCAGCATGGCGACGTCGACATGGGTTCCGGCACTGGTGCGTTCACGCTCGAAGAGGGCGGCGAGGATTCCCGAGTAGGCGTACATCGCCGCCGCGATGTCGGCCACCGATATCCCGGACTTGGCGGGTTCCTCCTCGCTCCCGGTGATCGAGAGCAGCCCCGCCTCGCACTGGATCAGCAGGTCGTAGGCTTTTTTGTCGCGGTACGGGCCATCGGGCCCGTAACCGGAGATCGCGCAGGTGACCAGACGCGGGTTGCGGCGGTGCAGCGCCTCGGCGCCGAAGCCCGCGCGTTCGGCGGCGCCCGGAGCGAGGTTCTGCACGAACACGTCGGCCCGGTCGACGAGCCGCCCCAGGATGCCGGCGTCGCCGGGGTCCTTCAGGTCCAGCGCTAGGCTCTCCTTGCCCCGGTTGAGCCAGACGAAGTGGCTCGCCAGCCCTTTGACCGTGGTGTCGTAACCGCGCGCGAAGTCGCCCGTGCCGGGGCGCTCGACCTTGATCACCCGCGCCCCGAGGTCGGCCAGTTGCCGCGTCGTGAACGGTGCGGCGACCGCCTGCTCGACCGAAACGACGGTGACACCGTCCAAAGCGCCCATCAAGCGCCCCTCCTAACGACTGAGGGAAGGGAGCCGCGTGGTCGCGGTCCCGGTGGCCGGACGCGGGCGGATTCGCTGCCGCGGGTCCCGGCGGCGGTACACCCGTACGGTCCCCTCCGCCGCCTCGGCGCGGGCACCGCCACCTGCCGCCGCCCGGCGCCACTCCCTCCCACTACGAGGGCAGGCAACGAGTCAGATGTCAAGCCGGGGGAGGCTGAGGCGGGCGGTGGCCGACCAGCGCGCCCGGGCGGCCCCGCCGAAGTCGAACCGGGCAAGTGCCCAGGACACCCCGCTCAGCTCGTGGCGGGCGGATCGGGGCGTCCGGCGATCAGCTCGGTCAACCAGGTGCCGGCCCGCGCGATCGGCTGGCGGAACCGCTGCTCGCGCTTGGTCGCCCGGGCCAGCTTGCGTGCGGGCGCGTCGCCGGAGCGGTGGTAGCGCCACCGCGCCCACGGGGCGCGGGGCCGGGACAGGCGCGTGGCGCCCACTATGAGCAGGGGTGGAAGGTACAGGCCGATGATGCCGGTCCAGAGCTTGCCCTTGAGCACGGTGATCACGGCCAGCCCCAGGTTGAGCAGGATCGCCCCCAACATGAGGAGCCACTCCTGCATCCCGCCCTCGGTCGCGGCCGCCACGAAGTCGTTCAGGACGTCGGGGCGCGCACCGAGCAGCAGCAGGCCGGTCACGGCGAAGGTGACGAACAGTGCGCTGATGGAGGAGCGGCCCTCCGCTGACCAGTAGACGTCGCGCAGCCGCAGGATCAGCGCGAACTCGTCCAGCACCAGTGCCGCACCGACCCCGAACAGCGCTCCTGAGGCGGCCCGCCAGCCGGTCAGGTCCGGGTCGACGGCGAACCCGGCGACACCGCCGAGCAGCATCATCACCACGCCGAACACGGCATGGTGGATGTGCACGCCGCCGGCTGCGACGTTCCCGGGCCACCAGCGGACCTGCGCCCTGATCAGCCGGGTCGAGGTCCGGATGAACACGAAACCGACGATCATGCCGATGAACAGGCAGAACAGCGACAGTCGGCCGGTGGCCACGATGGTCTGCTCGAACCAGTGCGCCATGTCGCCGCTCTCAGCGGCGCGGCCGGGCGGGCACGGGACGGGGAGAGGGAAAGGCGCGGACGACCCGGCCGGTGCGGGAGGTGCCGGAACCGCCGGTCACCAGCGTCTCGAACCGGTCGTTGCCGAGGTGGGAATCCCCGGCCCGTTCCCCGATGGTGGGCTCCGACGATGTCATGTTCCCCCCAGTAGTGGTGCCCGGTCGGAGCGTCGCGACCCCTGTCCTTCAGCGTATCGATCCAGGCCTTCCCGGTTGTCGTCACCAGTCGGCGGGTCTGGAAGGCGCTCCGGAAGGACGCGCCCGCCCGGCTGGCGGTCGTCTCGCCGCCGGCGGCGCTAAGGACACACAGGCACCACCCCGAACGCGCTGCGCGAGTGAGCGAGGACGGGCGTTCCGGGAGCGGCGGTCCGCTGGGGCGCTTCCCTGGGGGCCGTCGGTCGGTCGGCCCATCGGTTCATGGTAGAAGTGAGTGCATTCATACGGCGGCTGAGGATGAGAGCGCGACCAACCGTGAGCGTTGAGGGAAGCACGAAAGCTGTGGTCACCGCCCTGGCAGCGAACCTGGGCATCGCGGTCACCAAGTTCGTGGCCTATCTGCTGACAGCCTCGTCGGCGATGCTGGCCGAGTCGATCCACTCGGTCGCCGATTCCAGTAACCAGGCGCTGCTGTTGATCGGCGGCAAGCGGGCCCGGCGGCGCGCCACGCCCGACCATCCCTTCGGGTACGGGCGCGAGCGCTACATCTATGCCTTCATCGTGGCGATCGTGCTGTTCAGCGTCGGCGGGTTGTTCGCGCTGTACGAGGCCTGGCACAAGATCAGCGACCCGCACCCCATCACCGAGTGGCAGTGGGTGCCCATCACGGTACTGCTGGTCGCCATCGTGCTGGAGGCCGCCGCGTTGCGCACCGCGGTCAGGGAGTCCAACGCCGAGCGCGGCGATGCCGGCTGGGTGCAGTTCGTGCGCCGTTCGAAGTCCCCAGAACTGCCGGTGATCCTGCTGGAGGACATCGGCGCACTGGTCGGCCTGGTGTTCGCGCTGGCGGGCGTGACGATGACGCTGCTCACCGGAAACGGTGTCTGGGACGGGGTCGGTACCGCCGCGATCGGTGTCCTGCTGGTCGTCATCGCGGTCGTGTTGGCCGTGGAGGTCAAGAGCCTACTGATCGGTGAGTCCGCGAGCGCGGAGCACGAGCGGCGAATCGAACGGGCGATCCTGGCCGGAGACGACGTCGACACGATCATCCACATGCGCACCATGCACCTGGGGCCTGACGAGTTGCTGGTGGCGGTCAAGATCGCCATCGACTCCGAGGACGATGCGCGCGACGTCGCCCATGCCATCAACGGCGCTGAGACCCGCGTCCGCCAGGCCGTCCCGATCGCCCGGCTGATCTACATCGAGCCCGACATCCTGCTCGCCCGCCGGCCGGCATCGCCGGTCGCCCAGGAGGACCAGAGCGCCGGCGCCGATAGCTAGTACGGTCACGGACCGTCTTGGCCGGCGCCGGTGGCGCAGTGCCCGTTCTCCCGTGCCGTGACCCGGCCGTTCCCGGCCAGGGCCGGCCCCATCGGTCGGCGAATCCGGAGCGAATTCCCTGACGGGACCCATTTCCGCTCGCGGAAGTCCACGGATCCGCCGCCCGGTGCCGCGCGACGCGAAGTCGAGAATGGCAATTTCGGGGGAGCCGCGGCCCGAATCCTCTTAATTCTGATCCGAAGGATTTTCGTGGGGCGGTAGCGGAAGTACCGGCCAGGGTCGAAAAAATGGTACCTAAAGTCCTTGTTGACACATTCTCGGTGCGTGTTGAAAATGCATCACGAGGGCGCGGAGAATAAAGTCGATCGGGAGTGGTTCTCGTGGAGATTTAATTTTCGCGTCAATGCTGTTCGAGTGTGCAATTGGAGTCTGGAAGCCATGATTCTGCAACGGTCTCGAATTCCTAAAACCCTGCTCTATGCTGTTCCGGGGACACTGCTCGGCACCGTGCTCGTCATGCTGCCGGCGACGCCCGCGCACGCTCAGCCCCAGTGCAACGGTAAGAACGCCACGATCGTCGGCACCGAGGGCGACGACACCATATTCGGCACCTCGGGTGCGGACGTCATCGTCACTCTGGGCGGCGACGATCTGGTGTTCGCCGGCGGGGGCAACGACACGGTGTGCCCGGGGGCCGGGAGGGACATCCTCTCCGGTGGCAACGGCGCCGACTGGGCGCACGGGCAGGCGGGTCCCGACACCCTCCACGGCGACGCCGGAGCGGACACGCTCATCGGCGGAGCGGGGGTGGACAATCTAAGCGGCGGCGACGGCGCCGACGTGCTCAACGGCGAGGCCGGAGCGGACACTCTCTCCGGCGGTAACGCTGCCGACGATCTGGACGGCGGCAACGGTGCGACGTGCTCAACGGCGACGCCGGACCGGACATGCTTGAGGGCGGTCCGGGCAACGACACCATCAACGGCAACGCCGGCAACGACACGCTCACCGACCAGTCGGGCACCGACGAGGGCCACGGCGGTCCGGGCGTGGCCGACCGCTGCTCCGCCGCCATCGAGACGCGCACCGGGTGCGAGATCATCATCTGACCTTCTCCACCGACCGGAACGCCGTACGCATCCCCGTTGGGACCGCCGCCCCAGCCGCCCGTGCCGTGGTCGCCCCCCTTGCTCCTGTGATGGAGCGGGATAGGCGAGGAGCCGGTGGCGCCGTGGACGAGAATCCCGGCCCCGCCTGCGGCGTTCCGGTTACTGCGGCGGCCGGCACAGGACCGCGGCACGAGAGTGCTGTCCGCGTGGACGGCGGACCGTGGTTCAGCGGTTCCTGTGCCGGTTCACCGACTCGGCGAGTTCCTCTTCGTTCATCCTGGAACGCCCCTTGACGTCGAGGCGCCGCGCCACCTCATAGAGCTCCCGCTGCCGGGGAACCCGTTGCGCGGAGCCGCGGAAGCGCTGCGGTTCCTCCCGGCGCCTTTCGGAGAACGCGTCTCCCGGTCCCCCTCGCGCTCGCCGAAGCGGTCACCGTGCGTCGGCGGTTACCGGCGCCTCCTCGCTGCCGTCCTCCCGATAGTCGGCGAGAGGAGACCCGCGCCAGTGCGCCGGCCGGAGCGGGAGGGGCATGCCTGCTCTCATCTGGAAGAAGAGCGGCCTGCACGGCATTTTCTCCGTGTGGCGATACGTTTTTCCGGACTGCGCCAAAGCTGCGTGACCTGCATTTCCATTTGTGATTCCGGAATGCGGAACATTCTCGGAGAAGTGTGTCCGATAACACGTTACTACTGAGTTAAACAAGCCTTCGCCGTGGCGGTTTGCGGCCATCTCTTTCCCTGGTCATTTCACGCACTCGCGTCCCACGATGTAATTTCCCCCACAATTCAAGATCCGCGGAGTGCTGATGTTGAAAGCGAGACACCTCCCCGTCACGGCCGCCGTCGCCGCAGGTCTGATCCCCTTCACCATGGCGGCTCCGGCCGCCGCCGCCCCCGCTCCGAGTGCCGCCTCTCTCCAGGAGACGCGGTGGGTCGCCATGGGCGACTCCTTCCAGTCCGGTGTCGGCACCGGCGACTACTACGACGACAGCGGCGATTGCGAGCGCTCCCCGGAGGCGCACCCGCAACTGCTGCACGAGAACGGTGTCGTTCCCGGCGGGCTTGATTTCGTCGCCTGCAGCGGTGCCGCCATCGACGACCTCTACTCCGGACGGCACGGCGAGCCACCGCAAATGGACGCGGTGCGAGAGAACAGCGAGAACATCTCCCACGTGACCGTCGGAATCGGCGGAAACGACCTCGACTTCGCCAGCAATCTCCTTGAGTGCATCATCCAGGGCTGGGCGGGAGACTCCTGCGAAGAGCGGTTGGACGACCGGGTCCAGGAGCGGTTCGACGAGATAATGGCGCAGGACCCCGGTACCGGCCTGAACAAGTTCCAGCAGGTCTACACCGATATCGCGGGCGAAGTGCCGGAGTCGGCCGCTATCGCCGCCATCACCTACCCCCGGTTCTTCCCCGTCGACGGCGGATCGGATTGGACGGGGCAGGACCGCTGCGCCACCATCCGGGTCAGCGACCAACTGTGGATCAACAACTGGATCCAGCGGCTGAACACCGGGATCGCCGACTCGGCGGAGTCGACCGGGGCCCTTCCGATCGATCTCTACGACGCTCCGGCCGGGCGCGAACTGTGCAACCCCGACGGCAACGACAGGTACCTGCACGCAGTCCAGTTCGACAGCAGCACATTCCACCCCACCCCGCTCGGATACCAGATCAACGCCGACGTCGTCGGTCCGCACCTGCAGGGAGCGGGAGCGCAACCGGTCCCGGCCGAGGTCCTTTCGGTGCGCGACCTGCCGGAGCCGCCCGAGGCGCGGGCGGAGATCGGGCAGGACGGCGACATGATCTCCGTCGACGGCTCGGAGTCGACGGAGGGCGACGGCCGGATCGAGACCTACCTCTGGGAGTTCGACGACGGCGAGCTCGTCGAGGGCGAGAGCGTCACGCACACCTACGAGGAGGAGGGGACCTACCACGTCACCCTCACTGTGATCGACGCCAACGGGGAGATGGGATTCTCCGACGGTATGGAGATCGTCGTCGGGTGAACCGGCGGGCGGCCGGGGCGCACCCCGGTCGCCCGCCGAGGGCGCGGGACCGGTGGTCCCGCGCCCCGGTCCGTTTCGCGGAGAGCCACGCGCGCACGGCTCGGGAGCTCAAGGCCCCGGACGGGCGATCCCACGGAGCGGTCGGGCAGGGACGCGATCCGCGCTTCCCCGCGGGGGACGAACACCTCTCGGACCACCCCTGGTCACCGCGACTTGACACGAGAAGTGCCGTTCTTCCGTCCGGGAGGTTCTCACAGCCCGGCGTAGGCTTTCCGGGCCGCGGCGATGTCGAGCTTGGTCATCGTGAACATCGCCTCGGTGGCCCGCTTCGCCTTCTCCGGGTCCGGGTCGCTGATCATGTCGATGAGCACGGTGGGGATGACCTGCCAGGAGACCCCGTACTTGTCCTTGAGCCAGCCGCACTGGACCTCCTGGCCGCCCTCGGAGAGCCTGTTCCAGTAGTAGTCCACCTCGTCCTGGTCATCGCAGTAGATCTGGAACGAGACGGCCTCGTTGAACGTGAACTCCGGCCCGCCGTTCAGCGCGACGAACTTCTGGCCGTTGAGCTCGAACTCGACCACCATGACCGTGCCGGCGGGACCCGGCCCCGCCTCGGTGTAGCGGCCGACCCTTCCGAGCTTGGAGTCCTTGAAGATCGAGATGTAGTGGTTCGCCGCCTCTTCGGCCTGCCCGTCGAACCACAGGCACGTGGTGAATCCGTTGGTGGTCACTGGTCTCTCCCGGCGCTTGGGTGTGTTCACCTGTACTGACCGGTCTCGTGCCGCGAACTCATCGGCGGCCGGCCCGATGATTTCGTGCGGTCCTCCGGGCCCCGGTGGCCGCCGCCGCGACCCCCGCGGAACCGCTCCCCGCCCGAAGACGGCGCCGCGGTACCACCGGCGTCCTGGTCTCCGCGCCGTCTTACTCGTCGTACGGCGGAGCGACGAGGGCGTAGGCGATGCCGTCCTCAGGCTCCGTCTCCAGCCCGGCCCGGTACTCCGCCTCATAGGCGGCGTCGCCGACGGCCTCCCGGGTCCGGTGTTCGCACGCCTCCCGGGCCGCGATGAGTTCGGGCGAGCCCATCTGCGGGCGGCCGACCATCTGCCAGATCCGCTGGGTGATGCCGAGCAGCCGGGCCGCCCGTTTCCCGTATCCTTGGGCCGCCACGGCCGGGGCGAGCGTGTCCAGGGTCAGCGCGATTCCGGGAATGTTGTGCAGAGGATGCCACCCCTTTATCGCGTCGCGCGCGTGCGCGGCCGCCGAGGCGGCTCTGCCCTCCGCCAGTTCCGTCATCGCCTCCAGCCAGTCGGCGGCGGAGCGCAACCACTGCTCGCCGTATGGGGAGCACTCAGCGCGCACCCCGACGGCCAGGGCGGCGCCTTGGGGGAACTCCCCCTGCACGATATGGTTGAGTGCCCGCCCCAGTCGGCTCAGAAGCCGGCCCGCTTCCCGGTAGCCGCTGCCGCGAGCGGGCACAGGGGCCGCCTCGTCGTAGACTGTGGCCCCGCGTGCCGGTTCCCCCAGCAGCGTCAGGCAGCTCGCGATGGGGTAGGTCGCGGCGAGTACGGCCTCCGGGTCCTCCTGTTGCTGCGCGGCGCTGCGGCACGCGGTTCCCAGCCGGAGCCCGGCCTCGTTTTCCCCCTGGACCATGGCGGTCATCGAGCAGGCCCACAGGGCCCGGGTCCGTTCCGGGCCGGGGCGGAGATCCTTGGCGAGCGCCTGTTCCAGGTAGCGGCGGCCCTCCCGGTGGAAGCCGCAGGCGAACCAGAAGAACCACAGGGCTCCGGCCAGTTCCAGCGCGGTGCGGCCGTCCGGCTCGGCCAGGCTGACCTCCAGCGCCGTACGGAGGTTGGCGTGCTCGGCGACCATGCGCTCATACCAGGCCACCTGGTCCGGGCCCATGTACTCGGCGTCTCCCCGGCGAGCCAGCCGCAGGTAGAAGTCCCGGTGGTGCCGATGGACCTGCTCCTCCTCGCCCAGCTCGCGCAGCCACCGCGCGCCGTACTCGCGCACCGTGTCCCGCATGCGGTAGCGCACCGCCCCGCACTCCGCGTCCTCCGGTTCCTCCCGCCGCACGATGGATTTGTCCACCAGAGCGTTCAGCGCCCGGAGGACATCGCGGGCCGGCAGCGGCCCGCCGGAGCAGACGGACTCGGCCGCTTCGTTATCGAAGCCGTCGGGGAACACCGACAGCCGGGCCCACAGCAGCCGTTCCAGCGGCGCGCACAGCTCATGGCTCCACCCGATGGTGGTGCGCAGCGTCTGATGCCGCGCTTGCCCCGGGCGGTCGGTGTCCTGCGCGGTCAGCAGATCGAATCGCGAGTGCAGCCGTTCGCTGAGCTGGTCCACGGTCAGCTCGGACAGCCGGGCCGCCGCCAATTCGATCGCCAGCGGAATGCCGTCCAGGCGCCGGCAGATCCCGGCCGCCGTCTCCTGGTTGTCCTCGTCGAGGACGAACCCCGGCGCGGCTGTCGCGGCCCGCTGGGCGAACAGCATCACCGCCTCGCCGTTTTCCTCCGCATCGGCGCACGGGTGGGTGCTGACGGGCAGCGGCTGCACCACCACCTCCCGCTCCGCCGGAAGGTCCAGAGGCTGGCGGCTGGAGGCGAGGACGTGCAGCCCCGGCGTCGCCTCCAGCAGGGTGTCCGTTATCTGGGCGCACGCCTCGACCAGATGCTCGCAGGTGTCCAGCACCAGCAGCAGACGCTTGTCCGCGAGCCACTCGGCCAGTACCTCCACCGGAGGCCGCGCGGTCTGGTCCGCCAGCGGGAGCGTTTCGAGGACGACGTGGCCCACCAGCGCGGGATCCTGCAGCGAGGAGAGTTCCACCAGCCACACCCCGTCGGGGAACCCGGCCCGCACGCCGTTCGCCGCTCGCAGGGCCAACCGCGTCTTGCCCACCCCGCCCACCCCGGCCAGTGTCACCAGCCGGGCCCGTTCCAGCAGACCGTTCAGATGGTCCAGTTCGGTCTGGCGGCCCACGAAACTCGTCGTCTCGGCCGGAAGGTTTCCCACCCGCCGACCGCGTCCGGTGGTTGCCATGGAACCCCTCGCGCCGATCCGTCCGCCGGTAAAGAGCCGACGGCCCTCTTCGCTGCCGCTCCACCGGGCTCCGCGGATGCCCGGTGATCTGCTGCGTACTGGAAATGGCGTGTCACAGGGCATGACTCCGCAGGCCGCCGGGTGGCGACAGGCGTTCACTCTGCCAGCGCTGACGTACCGACACAAGACGCGGCCTCCGCGGAACCGGGCGGCGGCCCGCTCGCCGGTAGCCCGGAAATGTGGGTGGCTGCCGCTACGGTCCCTTTGAAGGGGACCACTGGCATGCGCATCGCTGCCTTGCCGCGATGCTCCGGCTGGTCGCAGCGGCAAGGGAAGGTTGGGATGGAAACGATGGACGATACCACTGTTGCGGGCACGGCCGGCGCACCGCCCGCACCGGAGGAGCTGGAGCGGCACCGGGCGGGGCTCACAGGGTACTGCTACCGGATGCTGGGTTCCGCGTTCGAGGCAGACGACGCCGCTCAGGAGACCCTCGTTCGGGCGTGGCGCGGCATGAGCCGGTTCGAGGGCCGGGCGTCGTTGCGCACCTGGCTCTACCGCATCGCGACCAACGTCTGCCTGAGCAGCCTGGACGGTCGGCAGCGCCGGGCCCGCCCCATGGACCTCGCCGGCGCCGGGACCGTGGCCTCGCCGCTGGGGCCCGTACACGCGGAGTCCACCTGGGTCGAGCCCATTCCCGACGACCGTGTCCTGGCGCCGGACGCCGACCCCGGTGAGCATGCGGTGGTCCGCGACACGGTCCGGCTGGCGTTCGTCGCGGCGCTGCAGCACCTGGAGCCCCGGCAACGCGCGGTGCTGATCCTGCGGGAGGTGCTGGCCTGGCGGGCCGCCGAGGTCGCCGAACTGCTCGGCACCACGGTCGCGTCGGTCAACAGCGTCCTGCAGCGCGCCCGGGCCAGGATCACGGCGCGCCGGGGCGAGGCGACCGACCCGGTCCGTCCTCTGGACCCCGAACAGCGCGCACTGCTGGAGCGCTACGTCAGCGCGTTCGAGAGTTACGACATCGACGCGCTGACCGCGTTGCTGCACGAGGAGGCGACACTGTCGATGCCGCCGTACCGGTTGTGGCTGCGCGGCCCCGCCGCCATCGCCGAGTGGATGCTCGGGCCCGGACACGGCTGCCGCGGATCACGCCTGCTTCCGGTGCACGCCAGCGGATCACCCGCGTTCGGCCAGTACCGTCCAAGTGGTGCCGGCGGCGGGTTCGAACCGTGGGCACTGCAGGTCGTCGAGATCTCCGCCGGCCGGATCGTCGGGCTGAACTCCTTCCTCGACACGGCCCGCTGGTTCCCGCTGTTCGGCCTCCCGGACCGACCCGGTGCCGAGGAGGGGTAGCCGCGCAGGCGGCCCGATGCGCGCCCCGAAACCGCCCTGCGGTCGAATCGCGCCGGGACCGATGAGTTCGGCGCCGGTGCGAGGTCTACCCGATAACGGAACCGTGGACCTCACCGCAAGGAGAACCATCATGACACAGCAGCGCAGACCCGACGACCGGGTGGCGGGGGACGAGTCGGCGGGCGGCGCCCGCGGACGCGTTATGGGCATCGTGCTGTGGGTACTGCAGCTCGTGCTCGCCGTCTTCTTCGCCGTGGCCAGCGCCTTTCCCAAGCTCACCGCGCACTCTTCGGCCGTGGAGGCCTTCGACCTCATCGGCTACGGCGACTGGTTCATGTATCTCATCGGTGTTCTGGAACTGGCCGGCGCCATCGGGCTGCTGATCCCGATCCTGTCCGGGGTGACCGCGCTCGCCTTCATCGGTCTGATGGCCGGTGCGTTCCTCTACCAGGTAACCGTGTTCGACGGCCAGTTCTGGTTCACCCCGATCATTCTGCTGGTGGTCTTCGCCTTCATCGCCTGGGGGCGCCGTGACCGCACCGCGCAACTCGCCGCCCGGCTGACCGGACGCGGGTGAGCCCGAGCCCGGTAAGGGGCCCTCGTGCGGCACCTTCGCCGCCGGGTGGTGGCCCGACCGAGCCACCACCCGGCGGCGACCGTTCGGTGCGCCTCTCGGCCGCGGGCTTTCCCTGTCCGGTCCGCGCGCCGCGGCTCCGGGCCGGGCTCACGGCGCCGGGGGCAGGCGGCGCGCTCCGGGGGAGGGGACGGCGGTGAAGATCCCCGGTTCGGCGAAGTCCTTGTCGTGGAAGGCCGCGCGGACGGCGTCGGCGCAGGCGTCCGCGCGGTGGGTGTCGGCGAGGGCGATGACGCAGCCGCCGAAGCCCCCTCCGGTGATGCGTGCGCCCAGCGCCCCCGCGTCCAGGGCCGCTTCGACCGCCGTGTCGACCGCCGCGACGCTGACCTCGTAGTCGTCCCGCAGCGATGCGTGGGACGCGGTGAGCAGCGGCCCGGTCTCCCGGGGCCGGCCGGAGCGGAGCAGATCGACGGTGTCGAGAACGCGGGCGTTCTCGGTGACCACGTGGCGCACCCGGCGCCGCGTCGGCTCGTCGGGCAGCGCCTCCAGGGCCCGCGCGAGCCCGGACGTACCGATGTCGCGCAGGGCCTCCACCTCCAGCAGCCGCGCGGCGTGCTCGCAGGTGCGGCGGCGCGCGGCGTACTCGCCCTCGACCAGCCGGTGCGCGGCGCGCGTGTCGACGGCCAGCAGAACCAGGCCGCGCCCGGCGAGGTCGAGCGGCACCTGCTCGGACCGGAGCGAACGCGAGTCCAAGAACAGGGCGTGGTCCTGCGTGGCGAGCATCACCGCCGACTGGTCCATGATCCCGCACGGCATCCCGACGAACTCGTTCTCGGCCCGCTGCGCCAGACGGGCGACGGCCGCCCCGTCGAGGCCGATGTTGTGCAGATGCGTGGCGGCCAGGACCGTCGCGCAGGTCAGCGCCGCGGAGGAGGACAGACCCGCACCGGCCGGGATGGCGCTGTCGACCAGCACGTCGAGCCCGCCGACGTAGTGGCCGCCGGCCAGCAGCGCCCAGACGGCGCCGGCCGGGTAGGCGGCCCACCCGGTGACCGTCCCCGGGCGCAGTTCGTCGATGCGGGTGTGCAGCCGGTGGCCGTCCTGGCGGGAGTGGAACCGCAGCACCCCGTCCCGGCGGCGCGCGGCGGCCGCGGCCAGGAGGCGGGGGAGCGCGATGGGAAGCACGAATCCGTCGTTGTAGTCGGTGTGCTCGCCGATGAGGTTGATCCGCCCCGGTGCGGCCCACACGCCCTGGGCCGGGTAACCGAAGGCGCGCCGGAACGCCGCTGCCGCGCCCGTCATTCCCCCGTTCCCCGTCCCCGGACGAACGACCAGGCGTCGCCGACGATCGTGTCGATCCCGTGGCGGGCCTCCCAGCCCAGCTCCTTGCGGGCGCGCTCGTTGGAGGCCACGAGGACCGCCGGATCGCCCGGCCTGCGCGGCCCCTCGACCGCGGGCACGGGGCGGCCCGTGACGCGGCGGGCGGCGCTGAGCACCTCGCGGACGGTGCAGCCGCTTCCGGTTCCCAGGTTGTAGACGCGGAACGTGCCGGGCCCGGCCTGTTCGAGCGCCCGCAGATGGGCGTCGGCGAGGTCGACGACGTGGAGGTAGTCGCGTATCGCCGAGCCGTCCCGTGTGGGGTAGTCGGTGCCGTGGACCTGGGCGTGGTCGAGTTCGCCGGCGGCCACGCGCAGCAGGGTGGGCACGAGGTGGGTCTCCGGGTCGTGGCGCTCGCCGTAGCGGCCGTGCGCCCCGGCCACGTTGAAGTAGCGCAGGCTCACCACGCCGAGCCCGTACGCCTGGGACCACGCCTGCAGCATCTGGTCGGCGGCGAGCTTGCTGGCCCCGTAGGGGGACGTCGGGACGGCCGGTTTGGTCTCGGTCACCGGAGAGGAGGCCGGTTCGCCGTAGGTCGCCGCGGTCGAGGAGAACACCATGCGCCCGGTGCCGTGCCGGCGCGTGGCCTCGGCCAGCGCGAGGGTGCCCGAGACGTTGGTGCGCCAGTACAGACCCGGGTGATGCATGGACTCGCTGACCAGTGACTTCGCGGCGAAGTGCAGCACCGCGTCGTAGGAGGGGTCGAGTACGTCGCCGGCGTCGTGCAGGTCGGCCTGGACGAGCGAGGCGCCCGGCGGTACCGCGTCGCGGTGGCCGGTGGACAGGTCGTCGAGGACGGTGACCGCGTGCCCTGCCTCCAGCAGCAGTGCGGTGACCACGCTGCCGATGTAGCCGGCCCCTCCGGTGACGAGCAGTTTCACGAAGCGGCCTCCCGGAGCCGCTGGGCGGTGGTCTCGGGCGGAACGTCGTTCACGAAAACCCCCATGGCGGACTCGGAGCCGGCCAGGTGCTTGAGTTTCCCGGGCGCGCGCCGGATCGAGAAGAGCTCCAGATGCAGGTAGGCCAGATCGCGCTGGAAACGCACCGGTGCCTGGTGCCAGGCGGCGACGTAGGGTAGCGGTCCGTCGAAGAGCCCGTCGAGGCGGGCCAGAATGTCCAGGTAGAGGTGGCTGAAGTCGTCGCGCTCGGCCTCGGTCAGGGCCGGCAGGTCCAGAACCTGGCGGTTGGGGTAGACGTGCAGCTCGACCGGCCAGCGCGCCGCGGCCGGAACGAACGCCGTCCAGTGCTCGGTCCTGCTCACGACGCGGGTCCGCGCGGACTGCTCGGCCCGCAGGTTGTCGGCGAACAGGTTGCGCCAGGTGCGCTCGCGGTAGCGGTGGGCGGAGTCGAGGGTCCGCTGCGTGCGCGGGGTGAGGAACGGGTAGGCGTAGATCTGCCCGTGCGGGTGGTGCAGTGTCACGCCGATCTCGGATCCGCGGTTCTCGAAGCAGAACACCTGCTCCACGTGGGGCAGCTCGGACAGCGCCAGCGTGCGGTCGCTCCAGGCGTCGACGATGGTGCGCACCCGACGCGGGCTGAGGTCGGCGAACGAGGCGTTGTGGTCGGGGGCGAAGCAGAGTACCTCGCAGCGCCCCTCGGTGGGCCTGCGCGAGGCCAGCGGCTCGCCGGTGCGGTCGTCGGGCCGGTCTCCCTCCGATGCCAGCGACGGGAAGCGGTTCTCGAAGGCCACCACGTCGTAGCTGGAGGAGGGGATCTCGGTCGGCCGCCCCGGGGCAGAGGGACACAGCGGGCAGTCGTCGCTCGGCGGCAGGTGGGTGCGTTCTTGCCGGTGGGAGGCCATAACCACCCACTCGCGCAGCAGCGGGTCGAATCGAGCCTCCGAGACGGTCGACAGCGGCGCGAGCTCCCGGGGGTCGAACAGCTCCCGGCGCGCGTCGTCGGATTCGTCGAAGTAGATGATCTCGCGCCCGTCGGCCAGTCGCGCGGGTGTCTTCCTCATCAACCTGCCTGTTCCGCCGGCGCGTCGCCTTGGGCGAGGATCAGGCCGCCGACGTGCTCCGACAGCGTCTCGCGGGCCTGCGATCCGAGAGCGGAGTCGGTGACCAGCACGTCGCACCGCTCCAGCGGCGCGATGGTGCTGATGCCAACGGTTCCCCACTTGGTGTGGTCGGCCACGACCACGAGTTTGCGGGAGGCCTCGACCAGCGCCTGGTTCGTCTCGGCCTCCATGAGGTTGGGCGTGGTGAAGCCCGCCCACTCCTGCATCCCGTGCACTCCGAGCAGGAGCACGTCGAGGTGTAGGCTGCGCACCGCGGTCAGCGCGAGAGGGCCCACGAGTGCGTCCGAGGGGGTGCGGAAGCCGCCGGTGAGCGCGACCGTCTGGTCCGAACGCGAGGAGCGGTAGAACACGTCGGCCACGCGAAGGCTGTTGGTCACGACCGTCAGCCCGGGCGTATCGCGCAGGTACTCGGCGACGGTGCAGGTCGTCGTGCCGGCGGACAGGCCCACCGCGCTGTCGGGTTCGATCAGCCGGGCGGCCTCGCGGGCGATCGCGTGCTTCTCGCGCTCCTGGCGCGAGGACTTCGCCTCGAACCCGGGCTCTTCGGTGCTGGTGCCGGAGGGTGTCACGGCGCCCCCGTGTACCTTGCGGAGCACGCCGCGGCCCTCCAGGGCGTCCAGGTCGCGCCGGATGGTCATGTCCGATACCGCGAAGCTCTCGACGAGGTCGGTGACCCGTACTCCACCCGATTGCTGCACTTTCTCGAGGATCAGCTCTTGTCGCTGCGCAGCCAGCATTGGTCCCCTTGTCCTGTCGCGTCACCCGGGTCCAGGTGCCGGGGAGCTGTCATCATCCGACGTCTGATTGATCATGTCGAAACGTGTTGAAAACAGTTTGCCAGGTTTGTGGTCGGTGTCAAACTCCCGCGCCCGGCGTGGGCGGGTGATCGCCCAGGTCGAACGACCAGTGTGAACACCGATGCGGCGACGGGGTGCCGAATCGCGGCCCGGAGTGAGCGGCGCCTTCCGGTGCCTCCTCGCGGCGGCGGTCCGGCGATGTTGTCGATCGACCGATCTCCGAGTCTCCGTGGCGGAAGGGGGTGCCGGGATGTGCGTTCGAAATTGGTGAGAAGTGTTGACAATCCGTGGACTGCCTGCGGAGGATGTGGATGTCTCTGGGGTATTACTTTCACATATGTTTGATTAGCCGCCGGCGAGGGAGCCCGCAATGCGATACTTGCCGAAGTCCGCGCAGAGCTTGCGCATGATCTCTTCACAGTGGCCGAGAACGGCGTCGGTGAAGGGGCCACGCCGGTCCCCGGGTGTGAAGACCAAGTGTGCGTGCAGGGTGTGGACGACCGTTGCCTGAGTCGGCGGTACGACACGCCCAGCCGGTGGTCTCTGGAGGACCGCGGGCCGGTTCAAGGGCGTGCGGTTCGCCTGATCCCCGGGCGCGCTCGAACTCCCGCGGGAACACCGCAAGGGCGAGTCGGGCCCGATTCAACGCGGCGGCGTGTTCTATCCGGTGGCTACCTGTGAGGTTCCCGAGGAAGAGTCGTACGAGCCGGAGGGCTTCATCGGCGTAGACCTCGGTATCGCCGATATCGCCACCGCCTCCACCGGCTACCGCGCCGCCGGGCGCGGCCCGAACCGGCACCGGCCGCCTCAAGGAGCGATGTGTCCTCTGCCTTCCCCGCCCACCCGCCCTACTACGAGAGTTTCGCCCCCTCGGCCGGGACCAGGCCGGCCCGCGCCCGGTTCGGCTCCGACGCCGCCGAACTCGACCTGGACGGAACATGGCGCTTCCGCCTGCTTCCCCGGGCCGACGCCGCGACCGGCGGTTTCGAGAGCCCCGGCTTCGACGACTCCGGATGGGACGCGCTTCCCGTCCCCTCGCACTGGCAGATGCGCGGCTACGGCCGCCCGGCCTACACCAACATCGGGTATCCGTTCCCCATCGACCCGCCGCACGTGCCCGACGAGAACCCCACCGGCGACTACCGCCGCGTCTTCGACCTGCCCGGCGACTGGCCCGGCGGCCCGGCCGCGCTGCGCTTCGAGGGGGTGGACTCCTGCTTCGCGGTCTGGCTGAACGGGACCGCGCTGGGCCACTCCACCGGAAGCCGCCTGCCCACCGAGTTCGACGCCGGCCCGCTGCTGCGCCGGGGCCGCAACACGCTCGCGGTCCGGGTCCACCAGTGGTCGGCGGCCAGCTACCTGGAGGACCAGGACATGTGGTGGCTGTCGGGCATCTTCCGCGGGGTCCGCCTGCTGGCCCGGCCCGCCGGCGGCCTGGACGACTTCTTCGTGCACGCCGACTACGACCACACCACCGGCACCGGGACGCTGCGGGTGGACGCCGACGTCCTCGCCCGGATCACCGTCGCCGAGCTCGGCCTGGTGGAGGCCCCGACCGGTATCGCCCATCCGGTGGGTCGCGTCGACCCCTGGTCGGCCGAGACGCCCCGCCTGTACCGGGGCGTGCTGGCCACCGAGGCCGAGAGCGTCCCGGTGCGCGTCGGGTTCCGCACCGTCGACATCTCCGGCGGGCAGTTGCGGGTCAACGGCCGGACCCTGCTGCTGCGCGGCGTGAACCGACACGAGTGGCACGCCGACCACGGCCGGGCGGTGCCCTACGCGTCGATGCGCGAGGACGTGGAGCTCATGAAGCGCCACAACATCAACGCGGTGCGCACCAGCCACTACCCGCCCCACCCCGATTTCCTCGACCTGTGCGACGAGCTGGGCCTGTGGGTCATCGACGAATGCGACCTGGAGACCCACGGGTTCGAGCAGGTCGGGTGGCGCCGCAACCCCTCCGACGATCCCCGCTGGCGCGAAGCGGTGCTCGACCGGATGCGGCGCATGGTGGAGCGGGACAAGAACCACCCGAGCATTGTCGTGTGGTCCCTCGGCAACGAGTCCGGGACGGGGGAGAACCTGCGGGTCATGGCCGAGTGGACCCGCGGGCGCGACCCGCACCGGCCGGTCCACTACGAGGGGGACGCGGAAGGCGCGTACACCGACCTCTACTCCCGCATGTACGCCCCGCACGCGGAAGTGGACGCGATCGGCCGTCGAGCGGAGCCCCCGCCCGCCGACGCGGCCCATGACGCCCGCCGGCGGGCCATGCCCTTCGTGCTGTGCGAGTACGCCCACGCCATGGGAACCGGCCCGGGCGGCCTGCGCGAGTACCAGGAGCTCTTCGAGGCCCACCCCCGCTGCCAGGGCGGTTTCGTCTGGGAGTGGATCGACCACGGCATCCGGCGCCGCGAACCCGCCGGGACCGAATGGTTCGCCTACGGGGGCGACTTCGGAGAGGAGCTGCACGATGGGAACTTCGTCGCCGACGGCCTGCTCTTCCCCGACCGCTCGCCCAGCCCCGGACTGGGCGAGCTCAAGAAGACCGTCGAACCGGTCCGCATCACCCCCGACCCGGCGGCCGGAACCATCGGCATCGCCAACGGCTGGGACTTCGCCGACACCTCCGGGCTCGCCTTCCACTGGTCGGCCGAAGAGGAGGGCGTCGTCGTCGCCGAGGGGCGGCTCGCCGTCAACCTTCCGCCCGGGGGCGCCACCGACGTGCCTCTTCCGAGGATTCCCGAGACCAGAGGCGAGACGTGGCTGACCGTGCGGGCCCTCCTCGACTGCGGTGCGCCCTGGGCGCCGGCCGGGCACGAGGTCGCCTGGGGCCAGGCGCGTATCGCTGGTGTGGCACCGGAGCCGGAGGCGGCCCCCCGCCGCCCCAGCGCGGTTGTGACCACGGGGGGAGACAGAGCGACCGGCGGCACCCTCGCCATCGGGCCGGGCGTGTTCGCCCCCGCCCTGGGGGCGCTGCGCGGCATCGGGGGCATACCCGTCACCCCTCCCGTTCTTGATCTGTGGCGCGCGCCGACCGACAACGACCACGCGCGGCACGGTGTCTCCGTCGAGGCGCAGTGGCGCGGTATCGGGCTGCACCGGCTCACCGAGCGGCTCATCGGAACAGAGCAGGAGGAAGAGGCTCTCACCGTGCACACCCGCGTCGCCCCCGCCGCGAGCGACCTGGGGGTGCGGGTCGCCTACCGGTGGACGGCCGAGCGGGGCGGGCTGCTGCTGACGTTGGACACCGAACCCGAAGGGGAGTGGCCGTGCCCGCTGCCCCGCCTGGGAGTGCGTCTGGCACTGCCGCGCGAGATGGGGGAGGTCGAGTGGTTCGGCCGTGGACCGGAGGAGGCGTACCCGGATATGGCACAGGCGGCGCGGGTCGGCCGCTACACGCGCTCCGTCGACGAGCTCCAGACGCCCTGCGTGCGCCCCCAGGAGAACGGTAACCGGACGGACACCCGCTGGGCGGTTTTCCGGACCGCGGACGGTATCGGACTGAGGGTGGACGGCGACCCCGTGTTCGACTTCTCCGCCCGCAGGTGGAGCACGAAGGCCCTGGACGCCGCCCGGCACACGCACGAACTGGTGCCGGAGGACCGGATTCACCTGCATCTCGACCTGGGCCATACCGGAATCGGCTCGGCCTCGTGCGGCCCCGGGGTGCTGCCGCGGTACCGCCTGGAGGCGGTACGCCGTCAGTTGCGGCTCGGATTCAGCCCGCTCGGGTGAGACGCGCGCCCCGTACTGCGCGGGTGCGGGGCGGCGCGCAGACGGGGCCGGCGGCGGCCCCGGACACGCGGCCGGCCCCTCCCGGGCTCTCTGTACACCTGGCGGAAGCTTTTCCGCGGGATGTCGTTTGTCCGCCGTATGCGCGGATAGCCGCTGTCACACATGGGGCCCGGTTCGGGTGCCCTATTGGAGAAGTCGCGGTACGGAAACAAGGACAAGGACTAGGAGTAGGCATGGCGCACACCAGCGAAGAAACGACCAAGACGCAGGACAAGAACTACAACGCAGTGAGCGTGCTCTACCACACGCTGCAGGAGGGCGAAACGATCGAGCGCTACATCCGGGACGCCCGCGAGAACGGCGACGACGAGCTCGCCGAGTTCTTCTCCCAGGTGCAGAGCCAGGACCGGGAGCGCGCGCAGCGCGCCAAGCAGCTCCTTAAAGCGCGCCTGTAGCGGTTCCCGATGGAGCGGTTCCGGAAGCCGATCACGCCCGCGGGTGGGGCCGGGGGACCCCGCGTGCCCCACCCTCCGGTTTCCGGGGGAGAGCGCCCGGCCCGGCGTCAGGGGCCGACATACCGGTCGGCGTAGGCCGAGGAGGGCGCGATCGGCGTGATGACGTCGATGAGTACCCCGTTGGGGTCGGCCACGATGAAGTGCCGCTGCCCGAAGTCCTCGCTTCGCAGTTCGAGTTCGGCCCGCACCCCTCCGCGGACGACGATCCGCTCCCACTCCGCGTCCACATCCTCCACCTCGAAGTTGAGCAGCAGTCCTTGGACGGGAGCACGGTACGCCTCGGGCAGGGTCGGGTGCGTGGGGTCGAGCAGGGCGAGCTCATAGGACGGCGGTCCCGGAAGCCGCAGGCTCACGTACCAGTCGGCTTCGAACGTCGTCTCGAACCCCAGAAGCCCTGCGTAGAAGGTGCGGGACTCCTGAAGCCGCGAAGTGCAGATCACCGGATACAGGCTGGTCGGTCGCATCGCGCGCCTCCCTTTTCGCGTACCAGCGGTATGTGAGTTACGGTACTGGCATACCACTGGTAGGTCAAAGAGGTGGGTGCGATGACACGCGGCACCAGGGTGCAGCAGCGTGAGCACACCAGGCGGGTGCTGCTGCGCGAGAGCAGGCGCCTGTTCGCGACACTCGGCTACGGCGCCGTGGGCCTGTCGGAGATCGTCCACGCCGCCGGGGTCACCAAGGGCGCGCTCTACCACCACTTCGACAGCAAGGCCGGGCTGTTCCGCGCGGTCCTGGAGCAGGTCCAGCAGGAGGTGGCTCGGACGGTGGCCCGGACCGCCGACGCCCAGGACGACTCCTGGACGCGGCTGACCGCCGGCTGCCAGGCGTTCCTCACCGCCGGCACCGATCCGGACATCCAGCGGATCATGCTCGTCGACGGTCCCGCCGTGCTGGGCTGGAACGAATGGCGCGCGCTGGACGAGGCGGCCTCGGCCCGTCATCTGGCCGACGCGCTCAGCACCCTGATCGAGGAGGGAGTGATCGCCCCGCAGCCGGTCGAGCCGCTGACTCACCTGCTGTCGGGGGCGATGAACGAGGCGGCCCTGTGGCTGGCGGCCTCGGGGGATCCCGCGGACCTGCCCGCCACCCGGGCCGCACTGTCGCGGCTGCTGGAGGCGCTGCGCATCAGGTGAACCCGCGTTCGTCCATGAGCCCTTTCCGACGCATCGCGCGCGGCTGCGGGGCTTAGCGGTGCGAGAGCCGGTCGATCTCGGCGAGTACCCGGTCTACATGCGGGCGTACCCGGGCCCTGAGCTCGTCGCTCCAGTCCTCCTCGGAGTACCGGCGGGTGAGATACAGCTCCTTGGCATGTTCCAGCACGGGGCGGTGCTCTGGCGGGAGCTGGGCCAGGGCCCACACATCGCTGGTCGGCTGCAGACCACCGAACACCGAGGACCCGTGCAGGTAGGTGCCGATGGCCCCGGGGCCGAGTACGTCGCCGACCAGCCCCACGATCGTTCGAATCTGGTCCATCACCCCAGTATCCGCCACCGGCCGGGGAGACGAAGCGCCTGTCGGTGGGAGGCGCCCGTCCGAGACGTCACCCCTGGGCGATCTCCCGCAGGCGGGTGGCCACGTCGTCCAGGTCCGCGGCCTGGTGGCGCGGAAGGGGGCCCCGAGGGTCCAGATGGTGCCCGTCGCGCTGCAGGTGGACGAAGGTGAGTCCCGCCGCCGCGGCCCCTTGGACATCGCGGGGTGACGTCGCCACGTGGATCAGGGGCGAGAGCCGCTGCTGCGCCCGGTGGTAGATCTCCGGGGCGGGTTTGTAGGCTCCTAGGCGCTGTGAGGTGAACACCCGGCCGGCGTCGACGAACGCGGCGGCCCGGGTGCGCCACAGGATGTTGTCGTCGACGTTCGACAGGATCCCGACCGGGTACTCCCGGGAGATGCGAGGCAGCCCTTCCGCGACGTCGGGCCACAAAGGCCATTGCGAGACAGAGCCGAGGACGCGCTCGGTGTCGGAGGACGGGTCGCCATCGATCCCGAGGTCGCGGTAGGCGTCGGCGAGCGCCCCGCGCGAGAGTTCGGCGAACGGGACCCAGTCCGCGCACTGGCGCTGGGCCTCCTTGTTGAGCGCGTCCCAGCGTCCGTAGACCGCCGCGCCGTCCACGGGCCAGCCCCGCTCGTCGGCCAGCGCCTGGAACACCGCGCTCCCGCCCTTCCGGGAGTCGATCAGCGCACTGAAGAGATCGAATGTGACAACGGCGGGAACCACGGTGTCTCCTCCTGGATGATCGATGCGCAGGCCACCGGCGCTCACCCGAGCGAATCACAGACTCTCCGACACCGCGAGGAGGAGGCGGCCTGCTAGGAGCCACCCCCGCCGCCTCCTCCACCTCCGCCGGAGCCGCCGCCCCCATCGCCACCGCCGATTTCGGCACCGAACCCGCCGGAGCCGCCGTCAACGTTGTAGAAGCCGCCGGGCCCGCCGTCCCCTGAGGAGGCGGCCGCAGGGGCGCTGGTCTGCCCGCACTGTTCAGCGAAGTCGACCAGCCCGGCGATGGAGAAGGAGCCCGCCGCGCTGACCTCCAGCGAGATGTTCACT
>NZ_LAJC01000078.1 GCF_000981225.1 Allosalinactinospora lopnorensis | reverse complement strand
CCGCCAAACGGGACACGGCAGGTGCTCGCACGCGGGACCCACCGCCTCCGGGGCGCCGTATCCGCCCCGGAGGCACCCCCACCCACCCCGAGCGGCGGTAAGGGTGGACAAATCCGGCACACCGGCCCTTTTGCCGCAGACCTAAACCCCCGCAAAACCCCCACCAGAAAGCCCCCACCACCACACACCCGAATCCCGCGAGCGGACACGACCAACCACCAAAACCCCGCCGAAGCCCTCAACGACCACCTTGTTGTACGCATCACTTGAAACCGCCCGCTTTGCGGGAACGGTTTCCGCAAGATCGCCAGGGCTTTTATCTCACTGAGGTTGAGCGAAAGCGGGCTCAGACGCGTGTGCAGTATGAGGCTCGGTTAAGGAGCGCAAGCATGCCCAACGCGCACGCGCAGGAAGGCGTCGACCGGGAGCCCGCCGGTCCCGCCGCCCTGATGGACACCGCACAGACCACGGGGGTGTCGTCATGACGCACCTCCCCACCGAGGGCCGCGATCTGCGCGGCGACACCGGAACCGCCGCGCTGGCTCACACGGTCCGCAGCGCACCCGGGAAGCACCCGGTCTCCTGCACCACACGGGAACAGCGGCGCAGCAACGGAGGCGGTCCGGTGAGCATCCAGCCCAGTTACCAACGCGTGTGGTGCCTCGGCAGCGCGAAGGCGAACCGGCGCCTCCCAGCACCCGTATAGCCCGCGACTTCGGCGAGCTCCAGGCATGGGCGCGCGCCATGGACGTCCCCCTGACCGTGGTGGACGAGGATTGGCAGAGCGTTACCTACGAGGCCGTCACCCTCGTCCCCGGGGAGCGCGTCTGCTGCCGCTTCCGGGACATGCTGCCCCGCGAGACCGCGCTGCGGCGGCTGGCCCGCACCTACGTGGTCGGGATGTCGCACCAGGTCGGTGACGGCGAGTGCTATCACGCGCGCCAGATCATCACCCCCTGCCTGCGCAGCCACGGGTCGATCGCCCGGGAGCAGGCGGCGGTTCTGGCGGCCGCGCTGGTGGAGACCGAGCGCCGGGCCGTGTGCGGCGCCACCGCCGCCACCCTGCGTACCCATCTCGTGGAGCGCGCCGTCGACTGGCGACCGTGAACCGGCTGTCGCTCCAGAGAAACAGGGGCCTGGAGCGGCATAAGGGGACCGTGCCGGTGTGGAGGACGGTTCCCGCTCCCCCGGGGGCACAGGCCCCCGGGGCCTTCCGACCGCCGCCCGGCCTCACCACTCCCTCGGAGGTCGGGCGGCCACAGACTCACGCGTTCCTCTGTGCCGCCCACAGGGGGCCCGTGCGCCGCGTCCACCGGGAAGATCCGAACAGGACGTCCGCACCGCGATCCGGACCCGACCGGCTCGGGCGCAGGACGCGGGCGGACGCGGAGATGTGGATCCCCGTGGAGCGGGGCGAGGGCGGAACGGGCGCTGCGGCGGGTTCCCTCAGGCCGCGGGTGCTGTGGCGAGATAGACGGTGTTGGCGGCCTCGCGGTCCTGCAGCGGGTTGGGGAAGCGGACGATTTCGGCGGTGACGTCGGTGAAGTGCTGGGTGAGGGCGGCCGTGAAGTCCTCGTCGGGCGGGTCGTTGGACCACAGGGCGAAGACACCGTCCGGGTGCAGATGCTCGGCCAGACGGCGCATGCCCTCGGGCCGGTAGAACGGGGCGTGGTCGGGGTGCAGCAGGTGGCGCGGCGAGTGGTCGATGTCGACGATGACGGCGTGGAAGCGGCGAGCCGGCGAGGCGGGATCCAGCCCGGACCGCGCGGTCATCGCGAAGAAGTCGCCCTGGAGCAGCCGGCACCGCGGATCCGCGGCCAAGGCGGCGCCCGCCGGGATCAGTTCGCGCCGGTGCCACTCGATCACCTCGCCGAGCGCCTCGATTACCACCAGCGACTCCACGGCGGGATCGGCCAGTACCGCCTGGGCGGTGTAGCCCAGTCCGAGTCCCCCCACGGCCACCTCCAGACCGGTGCCCGCCAGCCGGGCCAGGGCCAGCCGTGCGGCCTCGGTCTCGGCGAGGGTGAACATGCTCGACATCAGAAAGTCATCGTCGAGTTTGACCTCGTAGACGTCCTCGCCGATGACCGGATCGCGGCGGCGCCGCAGGCTGATGGCGCCCATAGGCGTCTGGCGCCAGTCGAGTTCCTGGAAACGAGCACTCACCACAACCCCCCGGTCCGCACCTACTCCCACGGATCCTAGGAGATCCGCGTCACCGGCCGGGCCGCAGCGCGAAAGCCGGACTCCGCAGCGTCCGGGCCGCCTCGGACGGATCCGTCGGTGCGGAGCCCGCCCATGCGCCGCGGCAGAGCGCTATGGACCGCACCCCGAACTGCGACCCCACAAAAAACCGGGGCCCGACACTCAGTGTCAGACCCCGGTTGACCTGCGGAGGATCGGGGATTTGAACCCCGGAGGGTGTTGCCACCCAACCGCATTAGCAGTGCGGCGCCATAGACCGGACTAGGCGAATCCTCCTGGCTGAGACAAGAGTACCGAGGGCAGGGGGAGGGGCGCAAAGCGAATGAGGGACGGGGTGTCAGGTGGTGGCGCGCTCGATGATGAGATCGGCGTCGCGGCGGAGTTTGGCGACGGCCCGGGAGATCGTGCTCTTCACCGTACCGACGGTGACGCCGAGCCGGTCAGCGATCTGGGCCTCGCTCATGTCCTCGTAGTAGCGGAGGACGACGATCGCGCGCTGCCGCTCGGGAAGCCGGTCGATGGCCCGGTGCACCACGTCGGAGAGGTCGCTTTTCCAGGTGGGGTCATCGATCCGCTGCTCGGGGACGTCGTCGGTGGGGTAGACCTCTAGCCGGCGCCGCCGCCATTCTGAGATCTGGGTGTTCACCATCGCGCGGCGGACGTAGCCGTCGCGGGCGTTCGGGTTGGTGATGCGCTCCCAGGCGAAGAACGTCTTGACCAGGGCGGCCTGCAGTAGATCCTCGGCGTCGGCGGGGTTGGTCGTCAGCGACTGGGCCATGCGGAGCAGTGCGGGGCCGCGTTCGGTGACGTAGCGCGAGAATTCCGCATACCTGGAGTGTCGCGTTGTTCCGGTCACACGACCACCGATCCGGACTGGCTGCTGGTCACGCCCTTCGCTGCGCCCCGAAGCGCGTGCTCTCGGTCATATCTTCACCTTTCTCCAGACTGTTGCCTAGAAGAAGTAATCATTAGCTCTTATCTGCATCATCTTCTGCAAAACTGGCTGATCCGGACGCAACGGACCACCGTCTCGCCGGCTGAATGGAGAAACGCACGTGCCAGAAGGACCAGCCCGAGCTGCCCGGTGCGGACCCCGGTGCCCAGGGGGCGGATCGTGAGAATGGAAGGGGACACGGGGAGGCAGGAGGGGCGATGCCGGTAGATGTGGAGGCACGGAGACGGCTCACCGCGGCTCTGCTGGGGGCGGAGGCGGCGCTCCCGCCCGACCAGCTCACCGATCGTGCCGCGCGGGGCAGGCTGATCGGTGTCAGCGAGCAAACGTTGCATCTCGCGACCCCGGCCGGCGAGGAGTCCTTCCCTTTCACGGGCACCACCTCGTTCTGGCGCGGCGGCGACGCCGCCCCGAACGAACTGCATCCCGGTGACGACGTCGTACTCCGCTACGCGGCTGACGGCAGCCGGGTCGCGGAACAGGTCTGGGCGCAGATGGCCCGGGTGACAGGGGTGATCAGCAGCAGCCACGAGGAAACGGTGCAGGTCGACATCGGCCATGACCGCCCGAGCGCCACGGTGGTGATTCCCTACCGGGTGTCCGGGCGCATGCGCGTGCGCCACCCGGTGCTGGAACCCGGCTACCTCTTCGACGCCATCGGCGTGTGGCGGGACGGCGAGGTGCACGCCGTCCTCCCCGCCACCACGCAGCCGCCGTACTCTGTCCGACAGGCACCTCGGCGGCCGCTCGCCTACGAGCGCCGTTCCCAGGTTTCGGGCATGGTGAGCTGGTACGACCCCGCTCTCGGGCACGCCACGGACGTGAATCCGCTCGCCCGGTTGGTGGGCGCCGCGTACCCGGCCCTGGACTCGGCGAGCGACTGCGGCGACGGCTGCGAGCGGCGGCAGAGCTGCCTCCCGTTGCCGCTGATGTCCCTCGGGACGACGTTCTCGCTGCGCAACGACTACACCGGCGACACGGCTGTACTCCCCATCGTGGCCTGCGGGGCCGCCTCCGCGCATTTCTGCGACCGGTGCGCGGCAGGCGCCCCGGGGGAGAGGGGGCGCCTCGCGCAGTTGACCCTGCTGAGCTTCGTCGGCCTGGGCGGCACCCCCACGGCCGGCTGCTTTAACGCCACGATGAGGGTGGGGTGACCCGTGCTCGACATCCTTCGCGAAATCCAGCTTCCGATCGTCGCTCTGGTGCTGCTGCTCGGCGCGATCGCCAAACTCACCGACCCCGCTGTCCGCGGTCTCGCGAATCTGCTGCCCCCGCGGCTGCACCGGCCGTCCACGCTGGTTCACGGCGGAATCGAGGCGGTGCTCGCCGTGGCGCTGCTGGTGCTGGTCGGATACCCGGGCGACATCGCACGAGCGTGGGCCGCACTGCTCTTCGCCGGGGGTGTGGCCGCCCTGTTCGGGCTGCGCCGCCGCGACCCGGAAATGGGGTGCGGCTGTTTCGGCGGGTTGAGCACGGCGCCGATCGGGTGGCGCACCATCACGCGTGCGGCCTTGTTCGCCGGCGCCGCGGCGGCGGCACTCGGGTTGGAGACCTCGGGTCTCGGTGTGCTGGGCGACTTCACGACCTGGCACGGCGCGGCCGTGGCGATCGAGGTCGTACTGCTGGCGGCGCTCTCCCCGGAACTGAAGGAGTTCGCGCTGAGCCTGTACCACCGCGACTCGTGCGATGTGCGCGAGGTGCCGTTGCGCCGCACGCTCTCCCGGCTGTGGACGAGTGACGTATGGCACCTCAACACCGCCATGGTGGTCGGGAGGGAACCGGTGGATGTCTGGCGCCAGGGGTGCTGGCGGTTCCTCCGGTATCCGGGACGGCGCGGTGAGAGGCCGGTCGACATCGTGTTCGGCGTTCCGATCGACGGGCGGCACTCCGTGGTGCGCGCCGCCATCACCGATGTGGAAACCGGAGCGAGACTGGCGATCCTCGGGGAGGTCGCCGCGGACATCCGGCGGTTCCGTCCCCGGGAGGGAGTGGGAGCCGGTGCGGCCGGGGTCAGCACGGTGCGGGCCTACCGGTCCGAATCCGTATAACGGCCTCTAGCGCTGAAGCTAGACGGGAGTAGACAAGCCGATGCGGTCTTTGCTCGGACTGCATTGGGGTGTATAGCGAAATCCCTAGACGGGCGTAGAGAGCGATAGCGCCGGCGCCCGTCTAGGCTGGCTGGCGACGCAGGAACTTCCCGAAGTGTGGGACCGTGAAGGCGATCAGCCCGCGCTCACCACTGTAGATCAGCCCCTTTTTGATCAGACTGTCCCGGGCGGGAGACAGGCTCGACGGGCGGCGGCTGAGATGCGCGGCGACATCGTTGGTGAGCACGGGATCGTCGCCGAGAGCGGCCATGGCGCGCATGTAGTCGCGCTCAGCGGGGGTGGCCCGCTCGTACCGGCTGCCGAAGAACCCGACCGCGAGTTCCTCCTCGGCATCGGGGGCGGCGACACCGACATCCTCGGCGGTGATCGGGCTGTTCAGGGCCATGTCCCAGGTGACCTTGCCGTAGGCCTGCACGAAGAAGGGGTAGCCGTCGGAGATCCGGTAGAGCGTTTCGAGCGCCTCGGGCTCGTAGCCGACCTCTTCCAGTCCGGCCGGGGCGGTGAGCGCGTGGTCGGCGGCTTCGCGGCTGAGTCGGTCGATGCGGGCGTAGCGGAAGAGGCGTTCGGAATAGCTCTTACTGGCCGACAGCACGGCCGGAACGTGCGGCAGACCGGCCCCGACGACGATGAGCGGGCCGCCGTTCTGGGCGAGCTCGTGGCAGGCGGCGCACAGCGCGGAGACGTCATCGGGCGGGATGTCCTGCATCTCGTCGATGAACAGCGCGATGCCCACACCGAGATCGGTGGCGATGGCCGCGGCGTCGGCGAACAGCTCCGTGAGGTCGATTTCGAGGTCGCCGGAGTCGGCCCGGCCGCGCACCGCCACGGCGTCGATCCCGGGTTGCCAGCGCGGGCCGCCCTGCTTCGACGACGTGCGTTCGTCGCTCTTGGCCTGCGCGAATGCCTTCAGCACGCCGAGCGCGTGCTCGACACGGTCGGGGGCGCGGTGCCGGGGGGCCAGCTCCCGCAGCGCCATGTGCATGGCGGCCGCGATCGAGCGCCGGATGGACTGGTCCGGGCGGGCCTCCAGCTTGCCGGTGCCCCACAGGCGCTGGATGGCCATCGACCGGAACGTGTTGAGCAGGACGGTCTTCCCCACGCCGCGCAGTCCCGTGAGCACGAGACTGCGTTCGGGGCGCCCGCTGGCCACGCGTTCGAGCACGACCTCGAACTGTCGGATTTCGCGTTCGCGGCCGGCGAGTTCGGGGGGACGCTGGCCGGCGCCCGGGGCGTACGGGTTGCGTACGGGATCCATGGCATCGGACTCTATACGCCCGTCTAGCGCGGGTTCTAGAGAGCCGTAGAGATCCGCAGACGCCTGATCGTCGAGGCGTGGCCGTATGTGCGGGCGCCGGCGATCGCGAAGGGAGAAGGGGGTCCGCCCGGCCCCGCCGAGCCGTGGCGCCGCCCGACCGGATGCATGCGCTGCCCTGGCCACACCCCTTCCCCCTTCTCTCGAACGCGTGTTCGACTCGCCAAACTGTACCGCCTCCTCGCGCCGGGCGCCACCCTCCCCGGCCGGGTGCGGACGACCGCCGCGGGATCAGCCCAGGACCCTCTCCTCGCGTTTCAGGGCGGTCTTGGCGAAGTCGACCAGAAGCTCCTCGTGGTCCGCGTCCTCGTTGGCGCTGATAACGGTGGTGGCCGCGAGGTAGCCGGCGTTGCGGTACACGAGGGTGTACATGAGGACCGTGTCGGCCGCCCCCTCGGTCTCGGTCTCCACGAGGAAGGCGCGGGAGTCCTCGCCCACCGTGTCCAGCTCCAGCTCCCGCATCGCGTACTCGGAGGCCGTGCCGTCCTCCATCGTGGCCTCGAAGCTGGAGCACTTCTCCGGTGGTGCGGCCTCGACCACCTCCTCCGAGGCGTACTCCGGAAGCTCGATGAGCAGGTGCCTGATGGTGTCCTCCTCCCGGAGGAAGGTGGCCAGCGACGCGGGGGCCTCGCGCGTCTCGGGCAGCTTCCCCCACCGGGTGGTGGCCTCCAGGCACTCGGGGCTGTCCAGATCGGCGGCTTCGCGCAGCTCCTCCCTCTGCCGGGTGGTGCTGAGCCGGGCGTACGTGCCCTGCTCACTCTGGTCGGGGTCGATCTTGGCGTCCTCGAACTGCAGGAGCTGCGCGTTCCGCAATTCGGCCGCGGCCGCGGCGTTCGGGTCGGCCTCCGCGCCGCCCGCGTCCCCGCCTGAGTCGCAGGCGCCGAGGCTGACGGCGAGGGCGACGGCGCTGAGGCCGGCGGCCGCCCTCTTCCGAGGCGGAAGCGGCAGCGTTGGTATCCGAGGGTGGTCCATGGTGCTATTTCCTCTTCTGTGCGATATTGCCGCTGAGGTCCGCTGGCGATGTCCGGCGATTGTTCGCCGAGCGTAGCCTTGGCGTTGCACAAAGTATCGAGGAAGGACAATGGTGTCGGAGCTGAACTCGCCGTATTTCCGGGCTGTCCTCGGATCCATCCCCGGTTACAAGCCGGGCCGTAAAGTCGAGGGACCCGGAGGGCGATCGGTCAAGCTCTCCTCCAACGAGAGCCCGTACGGTCCGCTGCCCTCGGTCCTCGACGCCATCGCCGCCGGCGCCACCCGGCTCAACCGTTACCCGGACACCGGGGCCGCCGAGCTGACCGCCGCCCTGGCGGACCGCTTCTCCGTGCCGGAGGAGCACCTCGCCCTGGGAGCCGGCTCCGTCGGCATCCTGCAGCAGCTCTTGGGGGCCACCGCGGAGGCCGGGACGGAGGTCGGCTACGCGTGGCGGTCCTTCGAGGCATACCCGCTGCTCACCGAACTCTCCGGTGCGACGTCGGTCCGGGTTCCGCTGCGCGACGAGACCCACGACCTCGACGCGCTGGCCGGGGCGATCACCGACCGGACCCGTATGGTGCTGGTCTGCAACCCGAACAACCCAACCGGCACGGCCGTGGGCGAGGCCCGGCTGGTCGACTTCCTGGACCGGGTCCCCGACCATGTCCTGGTGGTCCTGGACGAGGCCTACCGGGAGTACGTCCGCGACCCCCAGGTGCCCGACGGGATCGGACTGCACCGCGACCGTCCGAACGTCGCTGTGCTCCGGACCTTCTCGAAGGCCTACGGGCTCGCCGCGCTGCGGGTGGGCTTCCTCATCGGGCATCCGCACGTCGCCGAAGCGGTGCGCAAGACCATGGTGCCGTTCGCGGTGAACCACGTGGCGCAGGTGGCGGCGGTGGCGTCACTGGCCGCCGAAGAGGAGCTCTTGGAGCGTGTGGCGCTCACGGTCAAGGAGCGGGAACGGGTGCGCGACACCCTCATCGCCGACGGCTGGGCCGTCCCGCCCACCGAGGCCAACTTCGTGTGGCTCCGCCTCGGCCCGCACACCCTGGACTTCGCCGCCGCATGCGAAGCCGCGGGAGTCGCCGTGCGCCCGTTCGCCGACGAGGGGCTGCGTATCAGCGTCGGAACGCCGGAGGAGAACGACGCCTTCCTGACCGTCGCACACGGCTTCCCCCGCCGCAACCGGGACTGAGGGGCCAGACCGAAAAGGACACGGGGACGGCCGCCCCCGTGTCCTTAAATACCGCTGGTCACTTACCGGCTTTGTCCTTGTCGATCTTCTCGATGATCAACCGGTACAACTGGCGCGGACGGCCCGGTTGCAGGGTCCGGTTCGGCGGCAGCGGCCAGGCCAGACCCTCCTCGACGAGGGTGCGCAGCAGCCGGCGGGCCGTGCGCGGTGTGACCCCGAGCATCCGCCCGGCGTTCTCCGCGTCGACCACCAGCGGCCCCTCCTCCTCGGCGATCTTCTCCGAGAGCCGCAGCAGGGTCTCGCGGCCCTTGGTGCGAAGCGGTTCCGGGTTCTGCTGGCGCTGTGGCGCACGCTGCGCGGGCACCAGTGAACGGCCCTCCCGGTCCACCGCGAAGCTCTGCCGCGTGGCCTGCGCCCGGCTCAGCGCGGCGCGGGCGTGGGTTTCGGCGTCCTGGGTCGTGCGGCCCATGCCGATCCCCACCTCGATCGCGATGCCGAGCTCCGCCTTGATCCGCTCGACGAACGGAGGCTGGCGGAATCCTTCGGTGGCCGACACCAGCGATCCCCTCGTCGCGGTGATCATGAACGTGTGGTCGTCCACCGGATGGGCGGTCGCGTTGATCCGGTGCGCCTCCTGCAGCAGCAGGCGGTGCAGTGCCAGCCGCAGCTCGTCGCGCCAGTAACGCGGCGTGGAGCGCCGGGTGGAGTCGCGCAGTGTCGGGACGTCCACGATCACCACGCCCAGTTGGGCCTCCTCCAGCCGGTGGTGGGCGCCGAGCAGCCCGGCGGTCTGCAGGGCGCTGCGCACCCCCGCGTTGGTCGGACGCAGCCGCATCGCCGGTACGCCGATGGCCTCCAGACGCTCGGCCACCCCCCGCACGCAGGTGATGGCCATCTTGGTGACCTTGCGACGCCACAGCCCCTCGTGGAAGGAGGTCAGCTGGGCCGTACTGGTCAGCTCCTCGTGTACGTGGATGCCGTCGATCGGCAGGTCCACCTCGGAATAGGCTTCGACGACGTCGGTCCGTCCAAGGACATCCAGACTGGCCCGCGTGGGGTCGAGTCTCTCGTCCAACGTGGCCCGGAGGAGGGCCTCGTGCAGACTGGCCCCGCCGAGCGGTACGTAAGTGGCGGGCATGGTCAACACCCCGGCCTTACGTGCGAACTCATAGGGGACGGGACTCGCGAACAGATACGCGTCGATCGCGGATCCCAGGCGCAGTACCTTGTCGGTCGCCTCTTGCTCATCTCGATAGGCGGCGGCGATGAGTCTGGCGTTGAGGGGGCCTGTCGACCCTGGACCCATGAGCATGACGCGTTCAACCACTTCATGCGGCCCAATGACACCAATTGTCAAATCGCCAGTACGCTGCGCACTCACCTCGGGCTGCTCCCCGCTACCATTCCACGCTCTTCACTATGTGCGCCCACTGGTTTCCCGAACTGATTCCTGTCACGGCATGATTGCGAGATCGTACCCATTGTGCGGGGCGAATGAAGATCGTTTCGCACAGAACACCGTGAAGCCGGGCGAGAGAGAACCTCACACCCCGGCTGAACTGGACCTCTACCGTCTAAGCGGCGTCAAGGCGTACCACATCGGCGCCCAGGGCGGCCAACCGCGACGCGAACTGTGCGTGACCGCGGTCCACAAGGTAGCCCGGGGCGACGATGGTGTCACCTTCGGCGACAAGTCCGGCGAGGACCAGTGCCGCGCCCGTTCGGAGGTCGTGCGAGACGACCTCGGCCCCGCGCAGCTTGATGGAGCCGTGCACGATGGCCCGGGTGCCGTCGACCTCGATCTTGGCGCCCATCTTGTTCAGTTCGTCGGCCAGCGCGAACCGGCCGTCGTAGATGGCCTCGTGGATGTAGCTCTCACCTTCGGCCAGGGTGGCCAGGGCCATGAGCGGGGACTGGAGGTCGGTGGCGAATCCCGGGTAGGGGGAGGTGACGGCGTTGATCGGGCGCAGTGCCTTGCCGGGGTCGCGGCGGACGTGCAGGACGGCACCCTGCTGGGCGAACTCCACGCCCATCTGCTCCAGCTTCCAGCGCGCGACGCCCAGGTGCTCCAGGTGCGCGCCGACCAGGCTGACGTCGCCGCCCGTGGCGGCCGTCATCATCGCGAAGACACCGGCGTCGATGCGGTCGGACATGATCGTGTGCTCGACGGCGGTGAGCTCCTTGACCCCCTCGACCTTGATGAACCCGGTGCCGCCGCCCGAGATCTTGGCGCCCATGCGTGTGAGGAAGTTGATGACGTCGAGCACCTCGGGCTCCAGGGCCGCGTGCTCGATCACGGTGGTCCCCGGCGCGAGCACCGCGGCCATGGTCAGGTTCTCGGTGCCGGTGTGCGAGGGCGTGTCGAGGTAGAGGTGCCCGCCGCGCAGGTTTCGGGCCTCGATGTTGATGTGGTTCCGGTCCGCATCCTCGGTCACCTCGGCGCCGAGACGGGCGAATCCGCGGTAGTGGAAGTCGAGGTTGCGGCTACCGAGGTTGCAGCCGCCGACACCCTCGATCCGGGCCTGGCCGGTGCGGTGCATGAGCGCGGGGACGAAGAGCACCGAACCGCGGAACCGCGCCGCGATCTCAGCCGGGAGCACGGCCCGCTGCGGGTCGTTGAGCTGGGAGGCATCGATGACGACCGTGCGTTCGCTCTCGTGGAACTGCACCTTGGCGCCGATGTGCTCGGCGAGCTCCAGCGCGCGGTGGACGTCCTCAATGATCGGGACGTTGCGCAGAACGGTACGTCCCTTCGCCGCGAGCAGAGCGGCGCCGATCATTGGCAGGACGGCGTTCTTCGCACCCTGGATGAACGCTGTCCCATTGAGGGGACGGCCGCCACGGACGCGGTAACGAACCTCCTGGCCCATGCTCATTAGCTCCTTTGTGAGGCGGATGTAAGGGTCGTACTCGTCAGGCTCGCCGGGTGTGCTTATGTGATGGGATGTGGATTCCACGCGGAGCGTTCCGACGAGATGGGTTCAACCACGAAACCAGTGACGGCGATCCGCGATGCCTCTATGGCAGCACAAATCATGCGGCCGCGGAATCGCCCGCCGGTGACTCTTTGGCCGGGCCGACGAGGAGACCTCGCTGATCGGCCACTGGCAAGGGGTGTGATCGTCTTATGGACACGCTCGGGTGGTGAGGTAAGCGGTCCCCACCCGACAAAAAGACGGGTACCACTCTATGTGCTGCGTGGTGCGCTCGGTGCCATCGTGGCGGGGATCACCGGCCCCCGGTTTCCGAAAGCTCCGCGCATCCGCCGCCTGCAAAGCGGCGCCGGAACGATCCGCGCCTCACCCGGGTTCGGGCGTGTCGCCGGTGAGCCGCTCGTAGGCGTCGATGTACTTCGCGCGCGTGCGCTCGACGATCTCCTCCGGCAACGGAGGGGGAGGGGCCTGCTCGTACGGGTCCCAGCCGGAGGCCGGAGAGGCCAGCCAGTCGCGGATGAACTGCTTGTCGAAGGAGGGCTGCGCCCGCCCCGGACTCCAGGAGTCGGCCGGCCAGAACCGGGAGGAGTCGGGCGTGAGCACCTCGTCCGCGAGGACGAGTTCGCCATCGGGGGTGAAACCGAACTCCAGCTTGGTGTCGGCGAGCAGGATGCCGCGCCGCTCGGCGATCTCGCGCCCCCGCGTGTAGACCGTGAGAGTACGGTCCCGCAGCTCTGCCGCGAGCGCGGCGCCGTGCCGGGCCGACACCGCCTCGTAGGAGACGTTCTCGTCGTGCTCGCCCACCTCGGCCTTGGTCGCCGGTGTGAAGATCGGCTCGTCGAGCCGCGAGCCGTCGACTAGGCCGGCGGGCAGCGGGATTCCGCACACGGTGCCGTTCTCGTTGTACTCGGCCAACCCGGAACCGGTCAGGTAGCCGCGGGCGACGCACTCCACCGGCACCATCGCCAGCCGGCGGCAGACGAGCGTGCGCCCGGCCCAGTCCGCGGGCGCGCCGGGCGGGGGCGTGTCGGAGAGCACGTGGTTGGACACGAGGTCGGCGAGCCGGTCGAACCACCACAACGAGAGCCGGGTGAGCAGCCGCCCCTTGCCGGGGATCTCGGTGGGCAGCACCCAGTCGTAGGCGGAGACGCGGTCGCTGGCCACCATGACCAGATCGCCGCCCGCCGTGGCGTAGAGATCGCGTACCTTTCCGGTGTGCAGATGGGTGAGGCCCGCGACCTCGACGGGCTCGGGCTTGATGACGAAGCCGCTCATGGACCTCCTCGGTGTACTGTGCGTGCTCGGTGCTCAGAGGGGCGGCGGCCGGTGTGCCTCCGCCCCGCGCGGGCGGCGCCGCGCCCCGCGGCCTCAGCCGAGGGCCTTCAGCCGGGCGAAGACGGCGTCGAGGCGCTCCACGAACCGCTCCGGTCGACACACCTCGTCCAGCCGCGCCTCGTCCAGCGTGGCGCCCCGTGTGGCGGCCTCCTCGCGCAGGGTCTCGCGGAACGGGGTGCCGCTC
The DNA here is from genome assembly GCF_000981225.1 of Allosalinactinospora lopnorensis. Lineage (GTDB taxonomy): Bacteria > Actinomycetota > Actinomycetes > Streptosporangiales > Streptosporangiaceae > Allosalinactinospora > Allosalinactinospora lopnorensis. The sequence goes on along the minus strand of NZ_LAJC01000078.1, from coordinate 13,553 downwards.
TCCCAGGTCCGCATCGCCGCGGACTGCACGAGCGCGTAGACGTCCTCGCGCGACATCCCGGTCTCGATGAGCTCCGAGACCACGGTGGAGGAGTAGATGAGCCCGTTCGTGGCGTCGAGGTTGGCCCGCATCCGTTCGGAGTCCACGACCAGCCCGGTGACCAGCTTCGTGGTCAGGTTGAGCAGGTAGTCGGTCGCGATCGCGGCGTCCGGCAGCGAGATGCGCTCGGTGGAGGAGTGCGAGATGTCGCGCTCGTGCCAGAGCGCGATCCCCTCCATCACCGGCACGATCTGCGCCCGGACGTTGCGTGCCATGCCGCAGATGCGCTCCGACATGATCGGGTTCTTCTTGTGCGGCATGGCGCTGGAGCCCTTCTGCCCCTTGCCGAACGGCTCCCACAGTTCGCGCACCTCGGTGCGCTGTCCGTGCCGCACCTCCAGTGCGATCGCCTCGCACACGCTCGCCGTGATCGCCAGCGCGGACACCCACTCGGAGATACCGTCGCGCAGTACCACCTGGGTCGACACGTCAGCGGGGCGCAGCCCGAGCCGCTCCGCGACATAGGCCTCGATGGACGGGTCAATGTTGGAGTAGGTGCCCACCGGCCCGGAGATCGCCATGACCCCGACCGCTTCGCGTGCGTGCCGCAGCCGGTCGCGCGAGCGCGCCATGCCGAACGCGAAGTCGGCCACCCGGTGCCCCCACACGTCGGGTTCGCCGTGGATGCCGTGGGTGCGGCCGACGCGCAGCGTCCCCCGGTGCTCCAGGGCGTGCTCGCGCAGCGCCGCGACCAGGGTGTCGGCCTTGTCCAGCAGGATGTCGGTGGCCTCCACCAACTGGACCGCGAGTGCGGTGTCGAGCAGGTCCGAGGAGGTCATGCCGAAGTGCACCCAGGCGGCGGCGTCGCGCGGCTCGGTGTTGTCGGCCCATGCCGTGAGGAACGCGATGACGTCGTGCTGGGTCACCGCCTCGATCTCGGCCACCCGCTCGGGCGTGGGCGGCGGCGCCTTGCGCACCGGTTCCACGGCGTCGGCGGGGACGGTGCCCGCGGCGGCGTGCGCCTCCAGGACCAGCACCTCCACCTGGCACCAGAGCTCGTACTTGTGGGCGTCACTGAAGACGCGCCCGATTTCGGGAAGGGTGTAGCGCTCGATCACCCGATCATTTTCGCAGGTGCCCGGAAGGGCGACTCACGCGGTCACGAGTTCGACGAGGACGGTGACGCGCAGCGCCGCTCCCACTCGTCGCGGAGCGCATCGACGTCGAATCCTTCGCCGAACCCGGGAACCGTACCGATGACATCGCCGAGACGGCTCGGCGCGGTCTCGGCCGCGCATTCGGTTCTCGTCCACTGCTCGTCCAGCGCGCGTTCGCGATCGGTCCACTCGTCGCGCAGTCCCCGGACATCGATCTCGGGGCCGTCGAGGATCCCGCTGTACTTGAAAGAAGCCGTTCCGCGGCCTGCGGCGCCGCCGTCCGGCTCGTCTCCGGCGGCCGTCGGCCACCGCCGCCCTCCGTCTTCCAAGGACCTCAGCCCTCGCCTTCGGCGGCCTTCTCGGCGATGTCGGTGCGGTAGAACGAGCCGCGCAGCTCGATCCGGCCGATCGCGTCGTAGGCCCGTTCACGGGCGAGGGCGAGGGTGTCGCCGGTTCCGACGACGTTGAGGACGCGGCCGCCGTTGGACTTGATGTCGCGTACTCCGCTCCAGGCGGTGCCGGCGTGCAGGACGTAGGCGCCCTCGACGGCATTGGCGGCGTCCAGGCCGGTGACCGGGTCGCCCTTGACCGGGTCGCCGGGGTAGTTCTCGGCTGCGAGAACGAGCGTCACGGCCGCGCCCTCGCGCCACTCCAGCGAGGCGATGCCGCCCAGACCGCCGGTGTCGGACGCCTGGAGGAGCGCGCCGATCGGGGTGGCCAGGCGGTCCAGGACGACCTGTGCCTCGGGGTCGCCGAAACGCGCGTTGAACTCCACGACGCGCGGCCCTGCGGAGGTCAGGGCCAGACCGACGTAAAGCAGCCCCTGGTACCGGTTGCCGCGCTTGGCCATCTCCCTGATGGTCGGCCGCACCATGGTCTCCATGACCCCGTCGACCAGGGCGGGCGGGGCCCACGGGAGCGGCGTGTAGGCGCCCATACCGCCGGTGTTGGGGCCTTCGTCGCCGTCGTAGGCGCGCTTGAAGTCCTGTGCCGGGAGCATCGGTACGGCGTTGGTCCCGTCGCACAGAACGAACAAGGAGACCTCAGGGCCGTCCAGGTACTCCTCGACGACCACGCGCCCGCACTCCCGCGCGTGCTGTTCGGCCGCCGAGCGGTCCTCGGTCACCACCACGCCCTTGCCCGCAGCCAGGCCGTCGTTCTTCACGACGTAGGGCGGGCCGAAGGCCTCCAGCGCGTCGGCCACCTGCCCGGGCGTCTTGCAGGCACGGGACCGGGCCGTGGGGACGCCCGCGGCCTCCATGACCTCCTTGGCGTAGCTCTTGGACCCCTCCAGGCGCGCGGCGGCGCGGTCGGGGCCGAAGACCGGGATCCCGCGTTCGCGCAGCGTGTCGGCCACCCCCTCGACCAGTGGGGCCTCGGGGCCGATCACCACCAGCTCGGCGCCGATGCGGGCCGCGAGTTCGGTGACGGCCAGCCCGTCGAGGGTGTTGATGACGTGGTTCTCGGCGTTCGCCGAGATCCCCGGATTACCGGGCGCGGAGTGCAGGCTGGTCACCCCGGGGTCGCGGGACAGGACTCGGATGAGCGCGTGCTCGCGGCCTCCGCCGCCGAGGACAAGGGCTTTCACGGGAGGGACCCTTTTGCATGCTGGGGGGACTCTGACAGTAATGGCATCAGACGAGGGAGCGGAGCTCAAGCGTCTGGTCGCGGCCCGGGCCGACGCCGACGGCGGAGATCGGGGCTCCCGCCATCTCCTCCAGGGTACGCACGTACGCCTGGGCGTTCTTGGGAAGCTCCTCGAAACTGCGGACGTGGGAGATGTCGGAGTCCCAGCCGTCGAGGTACTCGTAGATCGGCGTGGCGTGGTGGAACTCCGTCTGGGTCAGGGGGATCTCGTCGTGGCGCACGCCTTCGACGTTATAGCCCACGCAGACGGGGATCCGGTCGAGGCCGGAGAGCACGTCGAGCTTGGTGAGGAAGATGTCGGTGATGCCGTTGATCCGCGTGGCGTATCGGGCGATGGCGGCGTCGAACCAGCCGCAGCGGCGGTTGCGCCCGGTCGTCACGCCGTACTCGCCTCCGTGCTGGCGCAGCCACTCACCGGACTCGTCGAGCAGTTCGGTGGGGAAGGGGCCGGAGCCGACGCGGGTCGTGTAGGACTTCAGGATGCCGACGACCTTGCTGATGCGCGTGGGGCCGAGGCCCGCTCCGGCGCACGCTCCGCCCGCTGTAGGGGAGGAGGAGGTGACGAACGGGTAGGTGCCGTGGTCGATGTCGAGCAGGGTGCCCTGCGATCCTTCGAGGAAGACGGTCTTGCCCTCGTCCAGGGCCTGGTTGAGGACCAGCGAGGTGTCGGCGACGTAGGGCCGCAGCATGTCGGCGTAGCCCAGGTACTCGTCGATGATCTGCTCGGCGTCGAGCCCGCGGCGGTTGAAGACCTTCGTCAGGATCTGGTTCTTGTCGTTCAGCGTGAGCTCGATCTTCTTGCGCAGGATCTTGGGGTCGAACATGTCCTGGACGCGCACGCCCACCCGGGAGATCTTGTCGGCGTAGGTGGGGCCGATACCGCGCCCGGTGGTGCCGATCCTGCCCTTGCCCAGGAACCGCTCGCTCACCTTGTCGAGCGCACGGTGGTAGGGCATGATCAGGTGCGCGTTCGCCGAGATCAGCAGGTTCTCGGTGTCGACGCCGCGTTCCCGTAGTCCGCGCAGCTCCTCGAAGAGCACCCCGGGATCGATGACGACGCCGTTGGCGATGACCGGCACGACGTCGGGCGAGAGGATGCCCGAGGGCAGCAGGTGCAAGGCGTACTTCTCGTCCCCGATGACCACGGTGTGTCCGGCGTTGTTGCCGCCCTGATAGCGCACCACGTAGTCCACGCGGTTACCGACAAGGTCGGTCGCCTTGCCCTTGCCCTCATCCCCCCACTGGGCCCCAACGAGCGTGATCGCCGGCATCCAGGTCTACCTCTTCATTCGTTCGCTCCGGCCGGAAACGTCCGAGTAGTGTTCCCGCCCACGGGTAAGCCCCTGGCGCAAGAAAGCGACAGGGGCCCTTGCATATTGAGCGTACATGACCCGGGCTCGCGAGTTAAGGGTGGTTCCGTCCTTGGGTCGCGCTAGGCCCGTTCATCATGGCTGGTCAGAGCCGGTTGTCAGGACTGCAGTGCCTTGGCGGCCGCCGGGCTGCTGTCGCGCAGGAAAGTGGCGCAGCGCTCGGCTTCGTCGGTCTCACCGATGGCGCCTGCGGCTGCGGCGAGCATGTGCAGTGAACGCAGGAATCCCTGGTTGGGTTCGTGCTCCCACGGAACCGGGCCGTGCCCCTTCCAGCCGGCGCGGCGCAGTTGGTCGAGGCCGCGGTGGTACCCGGTGCGCGCGTAGGCGTAGGCGGCGACGGGGTCGCCCGAGCCGAAGGCGCGCTCGGCCAGCCGGGCCCACGCCGCCGAGTAGACCGGGTACCGGGCGGCCACCTCGGACGGGTCGGTGCTTGCGGCCAGGGCTTCCCGCGCCTCGGGGGTGTCGGGAAGGCGGGTCTCGGGCGGTTCCCCGAGCAGGTTCTGATGCAGCTCCATGCCCCTATCCTGCCAGCGCCGCCGGTCCTCGGGGCGTGCCCGGCCACCACGTCCGCCCAACGATTGAGGCGACCGGGCACGCGTAGGCCCCCGAACCGGTCGGATCGGGGGCCGACTGGGCCGCGGGCTCAGCGCATCCTGGTGCCCGCGGACTTCAGCATCCTGCAGCCTTCGACCACCCGCTCGGCCATGCCGGCCTCGCCGGCCTTGCCGTAGGCGCGGGGGTCGTAGGCCTTCTTGTTGCCGACCTCGCCGTCGATCTTGAGTACGCCGTCGTAGTTCTTCATGACGTGGTCCACGATCGGGCGAGTGAAAGCGTACTGGGTATCGGTGTCGATGTTCATCTTTACGACGCCGTAATCGATGGCCGCGTGGATCTCCTCCAGAGTGGAGCCCGAGCCGCCGTGGAAGACCAGGTCGAACGGCTTCTCCTCGCCGTACTCGGCGCCGACGGCGTCCTGGATCTCCTTGAGCACGTCGGGGCGCAGTTGGACGCGCCCGGGCTTGTAGACCCCGTGCACGTTGCCGAAGGTCAGCGCGGCCATGTAGTAGCCCTTGTCCCCGACGCCCAGGACCTCGGCGGTGCGCAGGCCGTCGCCGGGAGTGGTGTAGAGCTTCTCGTTGATCTCGCCGACGATGCCGTCCTCCTCGCCGCCGACCACGCCGACCTCGATCTCGAGAATGGTGCGGGCGTCATTGGAGGCGGCCAGCAGATCCCGGGCGATCTGCAGGTTCTCCTCCAGCTCGACAGCGGAACCGTCCCACATGTGCGACTGGAAGAGCGGCTGCTCGCCTTTGGCCACGCGCTCCTTGGACTTCTCCAGGAGGGGCCGGACGAAGCTGTCGAGCTTCTCCTTGGGGCAGTGGTCCGTGTGCAGTGCGATGTTGACCGGGTATTTGTCGGCGACGACGCGCGCGAACTCGGCGAACGCCACTGACCCGGTGACCATGTCCTTGACCGTGGATCCGGAAAGGTACTCCGCGCCGCCGGTGGAGATCTGGATGATGCCGTCGCTCTCGGCCTCCGCGAAGCCACGGAGCGCGGCGTGGAGGGTCTGACTGGAGGTCACGTTGATCGCGGGGTAGGCGAAGCCCTGCGACTTCGCGCGGCCCAGCATCTCCGTGTAGACCTCGGGGGTGGCGATAGGCATGGTGACTCCCTGTTCGGCCTGGAGTGGCGACTTCGAGTGGCCCCGCGTACACGTGGGCCCGGTCTATTCACTGGATCATTCATCGGGTCCACGGGCAAGTATCGCGAACACCACGGCCGCCCGAAAGGTCTAGACCAAAACAGCCGCGATGAAGAGCGAATATGCCGATGGCTCCGAGTCCGGTGACATGTCAGGTCGGTCACTTTTAGTACTGACTTGACCCCACCTAGTGTATAAGCTGGGGTTTGTTCACTTTTATCGCCGCCCGCCGTCGATTATGGGGGGTGATACGCGCTACATTCTGCTTCCGTGGGACGACATCGTAATGATCCTCGGGGCACTGGCCAGATGGTGGCCATGGCCGGGGTCGTCGTGCTCTTCATTACCCTGGTTGCGCTGGGCGGATACTTCCTCTACCGCTCCCTTCCAGGGAATGGCGACGTCGTTGTACACGACCAGTCCGACTCGAGCGTCGACGCCAAGGCCGAGGCCGTGGAGTCGAAGGCGCTGCACATCCGCGTCATCGGAGAATCCAGCGAGGTCCTCGTGCGCGTGCCGGGAGGTGATGTCCTCGTCGACGCCGACATGGAGCAGGGCCAGTACGTGGCCTACGACCAGGCCGAGTTGGACGTCACCATCAGCGACCCGAGCGCGGTCGAGGTGCACGTGAACGGTGAGCGCATGGACATCTCAGGCGAGGAGCCCGGCTACAGCTTCAGCACCGCGGAGACCTGAGCGCGCCCGCGGCGGTTCCCAGAACCGGGTCACACGTCGAGATCGGACAGCTCGAACGCCGCCCGGTACTCCAGCCCCTCTCCCGCGATCGCGGCCCGCGCACCCCGGTCCACGATCACCGCGACCCCGGCGATCTCGGCGCCCTCCTCGCGCAGCGCCTGGACCGCCGTCAACACGGAGCCGCCGGTCGTGGAGGTGTCCTCGACCGCGAGGACGCGCCGCCCCGAGACATCGGGTCCCTCGATTCGGCGCTGCAGACCGTGCGCCTTGCCCGCTTTCCGCACGACGAACGCATCGAGCCGTTGTCCGCGGGCACCGGCGGCGTGCATCATGGCCGTGGCCACAGGATCGGCGCCCAGAGTGAGGCCGCCGACGGCTTCGTAGTCGAGGTCGGCCGCGGCGTCGAGCATGACCCGTCCCACCAGCGGCGCGCTCTCGCCGTCCAGGGTGACCCGGCGCAGGTCCACGTAGTAGTCGGCCTCTCGGCCCGACGAAAGCGTGACCCTGCCGCGGATCACGGCCTTATGGTTGATGTGCCGAAGGAGATCCTCGCGATCGCTCATGCTCCATGAGCCTAGAACCTGCCGATCGATGTCCTGATCAGTGAAAGGGGCGAGCATGCCGGTTTCGGACGGCGGCACGGAGCGGGTCCGGGTCGAGACCACGACGGACGGCCAGGCCTCGGCCGGTGCGATCGCGCGCTCGGTGATCGAACACCGGCTTGCCGCGTGTGCTCAGGTCAGCGGCCCTATCACCAGTTTCTACCGGTGGGAGGGCGAGGTCCAGCACGACGAGGAGTGGATGGTCGTGCTGAAGACCGCCGGTGACCGGCTCGCCGACCTGACCGCCCACCTGCTCGACGTGCATCCCTACGATGTGCCGGAGATCATCGCGGTGCCGATCGAGGGGGGCAACCCCGAGTACCTGGACTGGCTGGTCGACGAGACCCGGGCCGGAGCCTGATGTCGGAAGACCGGTTCGTCCTGCTGCACAGCCCGCTGGCCACGGCGGAGCAGTGGGGAGGGGTCCCGGAGGAGATGCGGCGCAGGAACATCCCCTGCACCGTTCCGGAGACAGACGCGTCCGCCATGCCTCCCTACATGGCGCGCTACATCGCGCACGCCGCGCTGGAGATCGACCGCCTGCACGGCCGCGGCCCGGGCGAGGGGGTGCGGCTCGTGGCGCGGGGTGCGGCGGGCCCGCTGGCACCCCAGGTGGCGGCCGCGCAGCGCGCCGCGGGGCGGAGCGTTCCCGCCTACGTGCTGCTGGACGCGCTGCTTCCGCAGCAGGGAACGCCCACACTCTCGGAACTCGCCGCGGCGCAGGGGGCCGGTGAGGAGGTGCTGCGCGACACGGGCGGCGCGGCGGACCCCGCGGAGCTCCGCGACGAAGCCCTGCCCATCGTGCACGACTGGCCCGACGCCCCGTGCGGGTACCTGCTCACCGACGCCCGCTACGCGCAGTGCGCCCGGATGGCGCGGCTGCGCGGCTGGCCGGTCACCGACCTGAGCGAGGAGCCGCCCAACGACGCCGAGCTCGCGCACGCCCTGGTCTCGATGAGCGCCGAGCTCACCGCCTAGCGTCCGCCGCAGTGGCGGTCGCCGCCGTGGAAATCGGAGCGCAGGCGCGTTTGTCACCGGGGGAGGTGGATAGCGGTCCCGGCACCGGGGGAACGCGAGAGGCGCTGACCTCCGTTTCGGCCCGCCACCGCGGAAGGGGTTCTCGAATGAGCAGCCGTGAGCATCTGATCGCCTGGCTCAACGACGCCTACGCCATGGAGCAGGCGTTGGAGGAGACCCTGCAACGCCACGCCAAGGACGCCAAGGACGACCAGGAGGTGCGCTCGCGCATCGAGCGCCACATCGAAGAGACCCGCGAACAGGCCGAGGTCGTCCGCGGGTGCGTCGAGTCGCTCGGCGGCAGCGTCTCCGGCGCCAAGAGCGCCCTCGCCGGTCTGTTCGGCACGGTGCAGGGGATGGCCAACAGGCCGGCGCAGGACACGATGCTCAAGAACGCGCTCGCCGATTACGCGGCCGAGCACTTCGAGATCGCGTCCTATCGGGCCCTGATCCAGGCCGCCAAAGAGGTCGGCGAAGAGAAGATCGCCGCACGGCTCACCGACATCCTCCGCCAGGAGGAGGACATGGCGCGCTTCCTCGAGGAGAAACTCCCGGGGGCCGTCCACAGCGCGCTCGCGAAAGCCGGCGGGTAGCTCCTCGGCCGCCGCGGACCGCCCCTCCGTCAACGAGGACGGCGGGGCGGCCCGCGGTCGTGGTGGCGGCTTCCAGGGGCGCGCAGAGCGCGGGCCGGGCGGGATGTCGATCGACGGGTTTCGCCTTCCACTTCCAGGGGTAAGAAAGCTGCCTCCACGGTCGATAGGTGCACTCCACACGCCGTTCGCTGTAGGACCTCTAGGACCGCTGCCTGTACGGATGGTGAACGCGTCGGGCGTTTCCGGTCGCGGTACAGGCACCGCTTCGAAAAGAACCTGAGAGCCGTCTGCGCGTATCGCAAAGGTGAGGCGGCAATGATGGCAGCGCCCCGCCCCGGGCGGATTCCACAGGGGCGACCATCGGCTTCTCCACCTGACGGATCAGTCGTGCCATGCGTCGGCTTGGGTGGTGGAGGGGGCACCGATGGATACGCAGATCCTCGCCGCGGTGGTCGAGGCCGATCTGGGCGCGGCCCGGGCGCAGATGGCGCTCTCGCTCGGCTGGCACATCATCGTCGCGTGCCTGGGCGTGGGGATGCCCGCTATCACCCTGATCGCCGAGTGGCGCGGCCACCGTACCGGGAGCCCCGAATACCAGCGGCTGGCCTGGCGCTGGGCCAAGGCGATGGGCGTATTATTCGCCGTCGGCGCGGTCTCGGGCACCATCCTCTCCTTCGAGATGGGCCTGCTGTGGCCGGGGCTGATGGGGATCTACGGCGAAGTGATCGGGCTGCCGTTCGCCATGGAGGGCATCGCCTTCTTCATCGAGGCCATCTTCCTGGGCATCTACCTCTACACCTGGGACCGGCTTCCGCCGGTGCCGCACATGCTCTCCGGCGTCCCCGTCGTCGTGGCCGGAGTGGCCAGCGCGTTCTTCGTCGTCACCGCCAACGCCTGGATGCAGCAGCCCGTCGGGTTCGACGTCAGCAACGACCGGATCGTGGCGGTCGACCCGTGGGCGGCGATGTTCAACCCGGCCACCCCGCCGCAGACCGTGCACATGATCCTCGCCGCCTTCATGGTCGCCGGATTCCTCATGGCCTCCGTCTACGCCGTCGCGCTGCTGCGCGGACGGAACGACCGCTACCACCGCCTCGGTTTTCTCATCCCCTTCACCGTCGCCGCCGTGATCACCCCGATCCAGATCGGTGTCGGGGACTGGGCCGCGCACTTCGTGGCCGAGAACCAGCCGGCCAAGCTCGCCGCCATGGAGGGCGTGTTCGACACCGGACGGGGCGTCCCCCTCCACCTGGGCGGTGTCGTGGTCGACGACGAGATGCGCTACTCCCTCAACATCCCCAATGGGCTGTCCCTGCTCGCCCATTGGGACCCGAACGCCGAGATCACCGGTCTGGAGGAGTTTCCCGAGGAGGACCGCCCGCCCGTGAACGTGGTGCACTGGTCTTTCCAGTTGATGGTGGGAATCGGCTTCGCCCTGCTCGGGCTGGCCGTGTGGCAGGCCGTGGCCTGGTGGCGCTTCCGGACCCTGCCGCGCTCGCCGTGGTTCCTGCGCGCGGCCGCCCTGTCCGGCGTGGCATCGGTCCTGGCTCTGGAATCCGGATGGGTCGTCACCGAGGTCGGCCGCCAGCCCTGGATCGTCTACGGCGTGCTGCGCACGTCCGAGGCGGTCAACCCCGCCCCCGGCCTTGTGTACGGCTTCGTGGTGGTGTCAGTGGTCTATGTGGTGCTGACCGTCGCCACCGTCTACGTGATGCGCAGGCTGGCTCGGGACGGACCCGAGTCGGTCGCCCCGCAGGAGCGCGACGTCACCGACCACAGGGCCACCTGAGGGGGCGCGTCATGCCATTGCCCGAGATCACGCTGGCGGTCCTGTGGCTCGGCCTGACCGCCTACGTCCTGTTCGGCGGTGCCGACTTCGGAGGCGGCGCCTGGGACCTGCTCGCCGGAGGCGCCGAGCGCGGTAGCCGGCAGAGGGCGCTGGTGGAGCACTCCATCGGTCCGGTATGGGAGGCCAACCACGTCTGGCTGATCTTCGTCATCGTCTTGGCGTGGACCGGCCTGCCCTCCGTGTTCGCCGCCGTCGCCTCCACGCTCTATATCCCGCTGACCCTCGTGGCGCTGGGTATCATCGCCCGCGGCGCCGCATTCGCCTTCCGCAAGGCGAGCACCGAGTTGTGGCAGAAGCGCCTGTTCGGCGCCACCTTCGCCTTCTCCTCCGTCGTCACTCCGTTCTTCCTCGGCGCGGTGGCCGGCGCGATCGCCTCCGGCCGTGTACCACCGGGCATCGCAGAGGGGGACCTGTTCACCAGCTGGATCAACCCGACCTCGCTGATCAGCGGGGCCCTCGCGGTGGGGACCGCCGCCTACCTGGCGGCGGTGTACCTCATCCGCGACGCCCAGCGTTTCGGTGCCGCGGACCTCGCCGAGGCGTTCCGGCGCCGCGCCGCGGCCACGGGCGCGATCGTCGGAGTGCTGTCGGCCGCCGGCCTGCTCGTGCTGAGGGCGGACGCGCCCCGGCTCTTCGCCGAGCTGACGTCCGGCGCCGCCCTGCCCTTCCTGCTGCTGTCCGTGGCGTTCGGGATCATCTCCCTGCTTCTGCTGGTGTGGGGACGTTTCTACCTCACGGTCCGGGCGACCGCGGCACTGGCCGTGGTCGGGCTGCTGTGGGGCTGGGGGGTCGCGCAGTATCCGTGGCTCCTGCCCGGCGTGTCACTGGAGGACGCCGCCGCGACCGGCACCGTTCTGGCGGCCAGCCTCGCTGCCCTCGCCGTCGGCGCACTGCTCCTGCTGCCCTCCCTGTGGCTGCTGTACGCGATCTCCCAGCGCGCGGACGAGCAGTCCGGGAACGGCGGGTCGACGGGGGCTTCCACCTGAGGGCCGGTGCCGGAAAGGGCGACACGATGTCGGCGCACCCGTTTTCCCGGCGATGCCGGGGGTAGCGGTGTCTCCTCGCCTTGAACGGCGTAAGACGCCGGTCCCACCGCTGTGGACCGTGCCCGCTCTTCGATCGGTCGGCCCGCGTCCGCGCGGTGGGGTCCGCTACGAAAGGTACGGAAATGCGGACGAACAAGACAGCGGTCACCTATATCGCTGCGGCGGCGGCCGGCGGTGCGGTGGCGTGGTACCGGATGCGGTCGCACACCGGCCAGGCCACGGTGCGCCATTCCGCCACGGTCCTGGCCGACGAGTCGGACGTGCTGGCGGCCTGGCGGGAGGACGGACGCGTTCCCGGGCTGCTCGCCAAGGCCGCACCCACAACGGAGGAGACCGCGCCGGCCCGCCCCGTGGCCGGCGACACCGGGCTCACGCTGCGCGTGCTCGTATCGCCCGCGCCTGGGGAGCGCGGCACGGAGATCCGGGTGACCGCGGAAGGTCCCGGGGCCCGCAGACAGTCGGGGCGGCTGCGCGAGGATGTACGGCGGCTCAAGTCGATCCTGGAGTGCGGAGAGGCGGTCACCGTCGAAGGGCAGCCGTCCGCCCGCGGGTCGCTGAACGAGCGTCTCCAGAACCGGATCCAGATCGCACTCCGGAGGGGAGGCCGAGGATGAAGGCACTGTGCTGGATGGGCGTCAACGAGCTGTCCGTCGAGGACGTCGAGGAACCCCGCCTGCTCAACGACCAGGACATGATCGTCAGAGTGCGGACGAGCGCGGTCTGCGGCTCCGACCTCCACATCATCGACGGCTACGTTCCCGCGATGCGCCGGGGGGACATCCTCGGCCACGAGTTCCTCGGCGAGGTGGTCGACGTCGGGCCCGCGGTCCGGCAGCGCCGCGTCGGTGAGAACGTGGTCGTCTGCTCGATCATCTCCTGCGGGAAATGCCGCTACTGCCGCCGGGGTCTGTTCTCCAACTGCGACAACGGCAACGCCGAACCCGCAGGTTTCGAAGCGCTCTACGGCTACGCGGGGGGCGGGATCTTCGGCTACTCCCATCTCCTCGGCGGCTACGCGGGCAGCCACGCCGAGTACATCCGGGTGCCGTTCGCCGACGTCGGCGCGTTCTCCGTCCCTGACGGGCTGTCCGACGACGCGGCCGTGTTCGCCTCCGACGCGGTCCCCACCGGGTGGATGGCGGCGGACTTCTGCAACATCGAGTCGGGGGATGTCGTGGCCGTGTGGGGCGCGGGGGGCGTCGGACAGATGGCCGCGGTCGCGGCGCGGCTGCTCGGCGCCGCGCGCGTGGTCGTGATCGACCGCCTACCGGAGCGCCTCGGCATGGTCGAACGGGAACTCGGTCTTGAGACGCTGAACTACAGCCGGGACGACGTGCCCGAGGCACTGCGCGACATGACGGCCGGCCGGGGACCGGACTCCTGCATCGAGGCGGTGGGCATGGAGTCCCACGGCTACGGCCCGCAGTACGCCTACGACCGGGGCAAGCAGGCCGCGCGGCTCGGAGAGAGGGCCGTCGCGCTGCGCCAGGCGGTCCTCGCCTGCGCTAAGGGCGGGGTGGTGTCGGTGGTCGGCGTGTTCGGCGGTTTTGTCGACAAGTTCCCGATGGGCGCGGTGGTCAACAAAGGACTGACGATCCGCAGCGCCCAGCAGCACGGGCAGCACTACATCCCGATACTGCTCGACCGCATGGCAGCCGGTGAGATCCCCACCGCGCATCTGGCCACCCACCCGCTGCCACTTTCCGACGGCGTCCACGCCTACGACGCGTTCAAGAACAAGCGGGACGGCTGCGTGCGGGCGGTCCTGCACCCGTGACCGGGTGCGGGGCGCCGGCGAGCGCCGGTTCACCCGGCCCGCCCGGCCCCGGTGG
>NZ_LAJC01000077.1 GCF_000981225.1 Allosalinactinospora lopnorensis | reverse complement strand
GCCCTCGCCGCCGGTTCCGCCGGCGCCCTGCGCGTCGACGCCTCCGGACCGGTGTCGCCCAAGGGCGAGCTCTCCACGGCGCCGCTCCTCGGGGGCGGCCGTAGCGTGGCCCGGGCGCTCGCATCGGCAATCCGCACCCGGCACGGACGACCGGACCTGGTGCTGTGCGGTGACCGGTCGGCCGACTGCGGTACGGGGGCCCTCCCCGGTTTCCTCGCCGCGGAACTCGGCGCGGCGCAGGCCCTCGGCGCCGTCTGGCTCCGCGACGCCGGGCCCGGGAGGCTGCTGGTGCATCGCCGCCTGGACCAGGGACGTCGCGAGGAGCTCCGTGTCGGCTCTCCCGCGGTGGTCTCGGTGGAGGCGGCAGGGGTCCACCTGCGGCGAGCCTCCCTGCCGGCCGTGGTGGCGTCCCGGCACACCAGGATTCCCGTCGTGACGGGGCCGGCCGCGCACGGCGCGACCGGACCGCGGGTGCTTGGCAGCGGCCCGTACCGCCCGCGCACGCACGCGCTCGCCCCTCCGCCCGGCGACGAACCGGTGCAGCGGTTGCGCGCGTTGACCGGGGCGCTCTCCGACCGCACCCCGCCGCGCGTCGCCGGACCGCTCCCGCCGGGCGAAGCCGTCGACGAACTCCTCAACTACCTCCGGGAACGCGGCTACCTGCCGCACGACGGGGAAGTGGCGAACCGGTGACCCCGACGTTGGGCGAGCAGACGTGGAGTGATCTGGCCGGCCGGGCGCCCTTGGTCATCCTGCCCTTGGGCTCGTGTGAGCAGCACGGGCCCCACCTGCCCGTGGAGACCGACACGGCGATCGCCGCGTCGGTCGCCCGGGAAGCGGCGCGCGAGCTGGCGCGAGACGTCGACGTGCTGCTCGCACCCGCGCAGCCCTACGCCGCCAGCGGCGAGCACGAGGGCTTCCCCGGAACGGTGTCGATCGGACACGAGGCCCTGCGCGTGCTGCTCCTGGAACTCGGGCGCTCCCTGTTCCGCTGGGCGGGCCGGCTGCTGGTCGTCAACGGTCACGGCGGCAACGCACCCACGCTCGCCGACGCCGTGGCCCGGCTGCGCGCCGAGGGCCGCGACGCGGCGTGGTGGGCCTGCACCACCGACAGCGGTGACGCCCACGCGGGCCGCAGCGAGACCGCGCTGATGCTGGCGCTCGATCCCCGTACCGTGCGGACCGAACGCGCCGAACCCGGCCGGACGGAACCGATCGCCGAACTCATGCCGGCCCTGCGCGCCAGCGCGGTGCGCCGCGTCAGCCCGAACGGCGTCCTGGGGAACCCCGCCGGCGCCTCCGCGGCTGAGGGCGAGCGCATGCTCGAAACGATGGCCGCAGCCGTGCGGGCCTCCGCACGTGCCTGGCGGGTGCTTCCCGACGGCAGGCTCGAAGCGGGGCACATGGAGGCGGCTGTCTAATGCTCTTGTCAAGCCACGAGACGAAGCACGGGCCGGTCCTCACATGGCCTGCGGTCGCGCAGGATCGCGAACAGCACGTTGACCCGTCTGCGGGCCAGAGTGATGAGCGCTTGGTGATGCCGCCTGTCCTCGCCCTACACAGCGATGGTCCGCGGAGCCCAATCAGCAGTCCGGAAGAAGGTGCGGGGCAGGGGGAACAGCCCCCCGAGCCATCGAGTGCAGCCATCATGAAAGCCATCCCTGCCACGCTCGCGCAGCCCCAGCGTCGCGAACCTCTGGGGCGCACTCAAGAAGGTAGGGCCTCATGAGCCGGCCGACCGCCGTCGTCACCGGGGCCGCGCGCGGTATTGGCGCCGCTGTGGTGGGTCGGCTCGTCGGCGACGGCTGGAACGTCGTGGCCGTCGACCGCTGTGAGGACGACCCGGCCGTTCCATATCCGCTGGGAACAGCCGAACAGCTCAAGGAGATCGCCGACGGCAGGCCCGTGCTCGCGGTCCCGGGCGACGTGCGCGACCGGGCCGTCCTGGACGAGGCGGTCGGGCGCGGGGTCCGGGAGTACGGCCGGATCGACGCCGCGGTGGGGGCGGCGGCGGTCATCCTCGGCGGTCAGCCGCTGTGGGAGACCACCGACGAGCAATGGACCACCCTGCTCGACATCGATGTGCGCGGGGTGGCGAACCTGGCCGGGGCGGCGATCCCCGCCATGCTGGCCGCCGGGGAGCCGCGGCGTGGCCGCTTCGTCGCGCTCGCCTCCGCCGCCGCGCACAACGGGCTGTGGCGCTTGGGCGCGTACTGCGCGGCCAAGCACGCCGTGCTCGGGTTCGTCCGCGGGCTCGCGGCGGACCTGCAGGGTACCGGTATCAACGCCGTCGCCGTGTCACCCGGGGCCACCCGAACGGACATGCTGGACGCGACCGCCGATATCTACAGCCTGGAAAGCGCCGAAGAATTCGGGAAGCATCAGCTCGCCCAACGGGTCCTGGAACCCGACGAGGTGGCCGCCGCCGTCGCCTGGGCCTGCTCCCGTGACGGCGGCGCGGTCAACGGCAGCGTGCTGCACGCCGATGGAGGATTCACCCGATGAGTACCGCCCCGGGCCGGTGCCCCGCGCCCGCCGACGACCGGCTGCCTACCGGGTTTCAGGTCGAGCTGGCACGGGACACGCGCGTGTCGCGCAACGGCCGGCTGCTGTTCGGCGGCAGCCCGCCGCGCCTGCTGCGGCTGAGCGCCGTGGCCGCGGGGCTGATCCGCGACGGCAGGGTCACCGTGCGCGACACCCGCTCGGCCAGGCTCGCCCGCGCGCTCGTCGACTCCGGCGCCGCACACCCGCGCCCCGCCGCTGGCCCCGCCGGCTCCGTCGCGATCATCATCCCGGTCCGGGACCGGCCCGGCATGCTCGCCCGCCTGCTGTCCGCGCTGTGCGCCGACCCCGGTACCGCGGGAGTCCCGGTGGTGGTCGTCGACGACGGGTCCCGCGTCCCTGAGGCCACCCGGGCGACGTGCGACGAGTACGGGGCGAAGCTCGTCCGCCACGAAACGAGCCGCGGCCCGGCCGCGGCCCGAAATTCGGGGCTGCGCGCCACGACGTCGGAGTTCGTCGCTTTCTGCGACTCCGACGTCGTGCCGGAGCCGGGCTGGCTGCCTCCCCTCCTCATGCAGTTCACCGATCCGGGCGTCGGCCTCGCCGCCCCGCGCATCGTCGCGTTGCCGGCTCGGGACAGGATCGGCCGGTTCGAGGAGCTGAACTCGCCGCTGGACCTGGGCGGGCACGAGGCGCTGATCGTCCCGATGACCAGAGTCGCCTACGTACCCAGCGCCGCGCTCGTGCTGCGCCGCGCGGCGGCCCCGAGAGGGTTCTCCGAGCAGATGCGCGTCGCCGAGGACGTGGACCTGTGCCTCCGGCTGCACGAAGCGGGATGGCGCTGCCGCTACCTCCCGGCCTCCCAAGTGGCGCACGACCACCGGACCGATCTCGTCCGCTGGCTGGCGCAGCGCGCCTTCTACGGTTCCGGGGCGGCGCCGTTGTCCTTGCGGCATCCCGGCCAGGTGCCGCCCGTCCACGTCTCTCTCTGGTCCCTCCTGGCCGCGACGCTGGTACTGACGGGGCGGCGATGGGCGCTGGCCACCGCGTGCGGAATCACGGTGGCGACGGCGGTACGGGTGCGGAACAGGATGCCCGATGCGGACTCTCCCACTCGCGCGGCCGTGCTGCTCACACTGGCAGGGCTGTGGTCCACCGCACTGCAACTCCTGCACGCCGCGGTGCGTCACCACTGGCCGGTCGCGCTGGGAGCCATGCTGGTGAACCGCCGACTGCGGCAGCTGATCCTGGCCGCTTCGACGGCGGAGGCCCTGGTCGACCGGTACCGTAGCGGCTCGGCGCTCGGCCCGGTCACGTTCGTCGCGCTGCGCAGGCTCGACGACCTCGCCTACGGCGCCGGCGTGTGGTGGGGCGCGCTGCGCCACCGGACGCTTTCCCCGCTACTGCCCCGGATATCCGGTGTCGAGGGCGGCCGGAGGATCGCCCGCCTCAAAGCCTGGTCGGCCTCCAGGCACACCACCAGGCTCTACAAAACCCGGGGCAGGTCAGACCGTGGCTCGTGAGGCCGCCGAGGCCACCACTGTGCTCCTCCCACTGAACCAGACAACCCGTCCTGAACTGCGGTGATGTAAAATCGCGAGCAACCGAGCACACGTCGCCTTGCGGATATCTCATGCCCCTGGCCTACTGCAAGGATCCTGAGCTGTCAGCCCTCACGGCATCACGCATTCAAGCTCAGTAGACGCTCACGTGGACCAGGACGAGCGCAACACCGGCCTGTATCGGGAGGATCCAGGCGAACAGGTGCAACGCGGCACGCCAACGAAGCCACATGAACACCGCCGTATAGGCGACTAGCGCCGCAGCGTAGGGAATCCCCACAACTATGGCCCAGAAGTACAAACTCGGGTCGAGCAACGCATCCCGCGCGAACCCCCTCATGGGCAGACGAGGTCGAGGACTTCCTGGACCGGCGCAAGAAGCTGATCAACGAGTGGGACGAGGCCGTTGACTCGGCCATCACCCACAAGAACGACTTCATCGAAACGATGGAGGAGGGCTCTGCCCTCTCCGACGCCAAGATCGCGGAGCTGGCGACCGGGGCCGGCAAGACCCAGCTCGAGGGCGACCGCGATGGGCTGCAGACTCGTGACAAGAACAGTCACGACACGCTGCAGGACGAGGCGCACGGCGGTCGGCTGGCGGAGGGCCCGACCCCGGACAACGTCGAGCGGCTGATCAACGCCGGGTATATGAACTGGTCGGGGTTCAACATCAAGGGCGACGAGGCGCCCCTGCCGCTGACCCCGGAGCGGGCCGAGAGGGATGCACGCATCCTGGGCCAGTACATGGGGAGGACGGCAAGGACCCTGATCTGGATTATCACGCCGCGCTCGCCTTGCTGCAGTCGCTCAACGCCGGTTCCTTCGCCTTCAAGAACGCCACGGCGCAGAACGCCGCCATCGAGTACCTGGAGACCCTCTTCGGTGATTTGGAGGATCAGGCCGGTCCCGCCGGGCTGCCGCAGTACATCGGCGGTGACAACGGCCTGACCGCGGCGGAGCTGCGCCCGCTCGCCGACGGCATCCTCACCCTGTCCGACACCGACAAAGGCGGCTCGTTCGACGCGCTGCCGCAGAGCATCAAGAACGTGGTGACGGGGCCCGGTTATGGAGAGATCGAGCACGAGGACGGCTCGATTGTCTACAGTCTCCCCAACTGGCAGGCCGACGTGCCGGATTTCGCCAGGCTCATGGGCACCTCCGACCCGGACCTGCAGGGCGGATACGGGTTCTCGATCAACCTGACCTCCACGATCGGCGGCTACCTGAACCAGGTCAACGAGGAGCTGTCCTGGGGCAACGGCGACTCCGACCTGGGCACCCTGCTGGACGTGTCCACCCGGAATGTGGAGGCCAACCACGGGTTGCTCACCGGTGAGAACGGTCAGCACCCCGGCATCGACCGCCACGACGCCATCGAGGGCCTGTTCACCTACGAATGGAGCGACAACGGCCGCAGCGCCGCCGGCCTGGTGGACTGGATCCCCGACCACGCCCTGAACGAGGACGACCCGGAGGCCCAAGAGCTCGCCGGAGATGCGGCTGCCGGTCTGATGGAGACCATCACCTCAGATGACATGTACCAGAAGCTGACCGATACCGGCGTCACCATCGGCGACGACACGGACGCATCGATGGGAGCGATTAACGGGCGCATCGCCGAAGGCTTCACCGACATCTTCATGACCTACATCGATGAGTTCGCCGCGCCCGACGGGGTGGACCAACTGAAGAACATCGAGGGCGACGGGGAGATATCTCGCATGTCGGAGTGGAACAGCTCCCACTCCGACCTGCGGATGGATCCGATGACACGGGTTCGCTTCCTGGAGTACGCCGCCGGCGACCCCGACTCCGCGATCCGCGCGCAGGCCACCAGTACCGCCTACAACGACCAGATGATCAACCGCTACCTCACCACGGACGTCGGCGCTCCCGCCTCGGCGGAGCCCGCCGGAACCCTGCAGGGCCTGGTCGACGCCGCGGTGAACAACGAGGCGATCGACCGCCTGGGCGACGAAGAGAAGGCACACAAGGAACAAGCCCGGGTACGCAAAATCGGCATGGGCGTCGCCGGCCATGCCGTCGGCAAAATCCCCTACGCCGGTGGCCCGCTGGGCGGGGTCTTCATGAGCGAGATCGACAACGCCATGAAGCAGAAGTCGGGTGAGGACTTCAGCTACAACACCCAGACAAACAATGGGGAGTTCATCCGGCGACAGGTCGAACTCGGCGTCCTCGAAGGGCTGGTCTCCCAAGGCGAGGTCGCCTACAGCGACCTGTCCGACGAACTCGTCGGCTCCGGCCCCGACGGCGAGCCCCGGCTCCTCACCGAAGACGAGCTCCGCGAAGCGGTGCCGGACGAGCGCGCAAGCCAGATCCTCGAAGGTGAGGTGAGCTACAAGTTGGAGAGCGGAGACGTCTCCTGGCCAGGAGGCGCGGTGAACTCCGCGTCGTCACGGGTGAACACCTACGTCGCAGACCACGGCGAGGGCTACGATGCCGTCGTCTACTCCCTCCGCGCACAGTCCACGGACCAATACGACGACAGATTGGGCGAGGGGAAGGTCACACGCCTTCCCAAACGTAAAGAGAACTGAGGCAGTCGAGAACACGCATGCTATTCCGCGGATTTCCGACCACGGCAGCCCTCCTGGCCACCACCGTCCTGCTCTTGGTGCAGGGATACATCGCCTCGGCGACGTTGGACCCAGTGGACATCGGGATCGCTGTTGCCCTCCTGGCGGTGGTCGCCTGCCAGGTCGCGACGCTCTGTAGGGGCGGCGCGCTCGTCGTCGTGGCCCATGTCCTGGCGGCGGCCGCGTTGGGAGTGGTCGCCGTCCACGGAGAGACCGCCCTGACGTGGACCGCCTTGGTGTCCGGCTCTTCGGGCGATGTGCCGGGGCCACGCTTTGCCGCACAGAGCAGTGCCTTGGCTCTGGGGTGCGCCCTACTCGTGCTGAGTGTCCTGGGTGTCGTCGGCGCTCTGCGGAGCTGAGGAAGGCCCACGAGTACGAGGGCCGGCCTCTGGCTGTCGGGCGTTGCGGCTGCGGCCGTGCTGCTCATCGGCCTCGCTCCGTTCCTGCTCGCCCCCCAGGACCACTCGACCGCGGATGCTGGGGACACCCACGATGTTCCGGGCGCGGTCCAGGATCTGGGGTGGCAGTGGGCTCCGCCTGGCGACATGGCGCTGGAGGACGTGCACGCCACCTCGAGTGGCGCCCTCGCAATCGGCGAGGACGGGGTGTTCCACCTCACCCCGGAGGCAGAGGGCGCCGACTGGCGCTTCCGCATCCGGGGCCAAGAGGCGACCGCGGCGGTGACGCCCGATGGAGAGATCGCCGTTGTCGAATACCGGCCGGAGGGGCGGGGGGACCTGGGCCGTGGGGTGGTGATGGAGACCGCCACGGGGGATGTGCTCGCTGACCACGCACTGAGCGGGCAACCGGTTCTGGAGAGTGGGGCGGACCCGGTTGGCCCCCGCTCCGGCTCGGATGCGGAGACCTTGGTCGACGGTGGCGCCATCACCACCACGTGGCGGGACACTGTCCAGGTCTGGGACCTGCTCGGCAACGGTCGGCTCTGGACGTTCGACGCCGGCCCCGAGTGCTCGATCACCTCCCTGCTGCCAGCCGAAGGATTACTCTACGTGGCACAGAAATGCGGTCGGGAGGGGGCAGAGGAGCTGAGTGTCACGGCGTTCGACGCAGCTACCGGCGAGCGGGTGGAGGTCTTCGACGACCTGGCCGGCCGTTCCCCGGAGGACGTGCTCTTCCGCCCGGAGACGGACCTGCGCGAGTCGACGGGCCTCGCCCGCACCGAATCGCGTGGGAAAGCCGTACTGTTCGGCGATCCCGGGCGCGGTGGCGGCCTGGGCCCCGCCACCCTGCTGGTCCCGGGACACGATCCGGCGCGGATCGCCGATCTCGCCGGCGTCGCGGAGACAGAAATCGTCTACGAGGCCCAGCTCAGCGAGGACTGGGTCGCCCTGGAGGTCGGCGACGGGAACGCGAACCGAATGCTGAAGGTCGACTACGCCGGCGAGGTCGTCGAATCCACCAAGGTTCCCCGGGACGGCGCCCCGGCGATCGCCCTGGAAGACGCGCTGCTGCGGCTGCCGTCTTCGGACGGTGACGGCCAGATGGCCGACGAGGCCACCGTGATCGGCTGGACGGCGGCCACAGGAACGTCCCCGATCCCTCTGGAGGAGCCGCTTGCGATCACGGCGGTCGGCCCCGGAGTCCACGGCGTCAGGATCGCCGCAGTCCCCGGCGCCGTCATCGCGCACACGACCGAAGGCGCGCTCGGGTTCTCCTGACCGGGACCCCACCACGCAGTGGTGCGGATACTGGGCATAGGGGTGTTTGGGATGGCAACGAGGGGGACGCTTTATAAGCGGTGTGGGTGCCGTGCGCCTGGGACTGGTAAGCCTGTGGGGCGGGCGTGCCCGCGGCTGGGTGAGCGTGGGCACGGTAGTTGGTACTTCTCGCTGGACCTGCCGCACCCGCAGAACGGGCGGCGCCGGATACGCCGGGGCGGCTATGCCTCCCGCGCCGCGGCGCGCAAGGCGATATACGCCGGGGCGGCTATGCCTCCCGCGCCGCGGCGCGCAAGGCGATGAAGAAACTTGTCAACACCGGCGCCCCGGGCTCGCGCGGCGGCGGCGTGACCGTAGGGGAGTGGCTGGAACACTGGGTCCGCTCCCGCGCGGGACTGCGAGCGTCCACGGTGCGGAACTACGAGTGCCACATCCGGCGCTACCTGCGCCCCTGCCTGGGGCGGGTGCTGCTGGCCGAACTCTCGCCGGGACGTATCCAGGAGGCTTTGGAATGCCTCGGACCAGGCCCTGGGGCAGAGGAGGCGCTGTCGGCGGCGACGGTGCAGCGCGTTCGCGCCACCTTGCGTGCGGCGCTCAACGCGGCGGTGCGCGAGGGGTATCTGGAGACCAACCCCGCCCGTGGAGTCGTGTTGCCGTCGGGGCAGCGGCCTCACCCGGTGGTCTGGACGCCGCAGGCCCAGCGTGAGTGGGCCCGGAGTGGCCGGCGTCCGGTGGTTGCGGTGTGGTCGGTGGAGCAGACCGCGGCTTTCCTGCGGTTCGTCTCGGGTGATCGGCTTTATGCGGCCTTCCACCTGATCGCCTTGGTGGGGCTGCGCCGAGGCGAGGCGATCGGGCTGCGTTGGGGCGACATCGACTGGGGCGGGCAGGTGCTGCATGTCAGCCGTCAGGTGCAGCGCCACGGCGGCCGAATCCTGGTGAGCGTGCCCAAGAACGCGGCCAGCCGCCGCACGGTCGCTCTGGACCATGCCACGGTGGCGGTACTGCGCCGCCACCAGTGGGCCCAGGAGCACGAGGCCCAGACCGCCGGCCGCCAGTGGGAGCCGGACGAGTACGTGTTCACCGATCCTCGAGGGAACGTGCTGGCGCCCGACTCGCTGACCCGCCTGTTCCAACGAAGGCTTCGGGAAAGCGGTCTGCCGCCGGTGCGGCTGCACGACCTGCGTCACGGGGCCGCCTCGCTCGCCTTGGCGGCCGGGGCCGATCTGAAAGTGGTGCAGGCGATGCTGGGTCATGCCAGCATCGTTGTCACGGCCGATACCTACGCCAGTGTGCTGCCGGAGGTGGCCCACGCGGCGGCTGAGGAGACAGCTGCGCTCGTGCTCGCGAGCGTGCATGGCAAGAGGGACCGGGCCACCCGGTCGCGGTGGTCCCGCTCAGGCGCGGCCCCATCCGCCACCCGCCGCGGTTCCAGCGGTCGGCGCATCTTGCGGTAGCGCCCCTTGCCAGCTCACTAGTCCGAGCTAGCAAGAGCGTCCGAGCGGCCGGGGCCGTGCCACCGATCAACACGCGGTGTCGCCTCGACTGACGGCATCCAGAGCCAGGTCGGAGCGAGCCGCCACCGATAGCGTCCCTTCGGCGCTCTCGTTCTTCTTGATCAGCTGGGCGGTCAGCCGAGGACCGGCGGGCGCCGCGGAGTTCGGTGCGCAGACGCTGTTGGGTCGTGTAGTCCAGACACAGGTCCATCGGCCCGGGCAGGTCGGCCTCGGCGCGCCGCCCGAGGGCAGCGCTGCGGGGCCGGGACCGTCCCGCCGGACGATCAGGCCCCCGAGTTCGTGGCGGCTGAGCGCGTCGGCTCCGGCGATGTGGCAGATGTCGGCAAGGCCGAATGCGGCCAGTTCCAGCAGTGCCGCCGCCAGGTCGCCGACGTGGAGGGGGCAGCGCGCATCGTCGGTGAAGAGCACCCCGGTGCTCGCGTCTGCGGCCAGGGAGTGGACCCGGTGTTCGTCGACCGAGCTGCCGTCGTCGACGATCAGCGAGGTGCGGGCGATGACCGCGTCGGGGCTGATGGCCCGCACCGCGGTCTCGGCCGCGGCCTTGGCGACACCGTAAGAGCTGGTCGGGTCGGGAGGCGCTGTCTCGTCGTAACGGGGTGCGTGACCGGAGAACACGGCGTCGCTGCAGACATGGAGCAGCCGAGCGCCGAGGCGTGCGGCGGCGAGGGCCACGTGCGCGGCGCCGTCAGCCGTGCTCGTCCAGTGGGCCTGTTGGTATGCGGTGTTGACGACCACGTCCGGCTGCACCGCAGCCATAAGATCGACGACGTGCCGGCGGTCCCAGACGTCAAGGGCGAACCACTGCGCTCCGTTCATGTGGGGCTGACGCGTCAGAAAGGTCGCCGCTACCCGGCGGCCCGCAGGGATCGACTGCCGAACGACCGTCGCGGCCGAGGTACTCGCTGCCGCCGGCGATGAGGATGGTCATGGGCGGTCACGCTTAAGCCGACCGGCCTCGCCGTTCACCGCTTGAGCTGTTGGACATCCGGCGCCTGGCCGCATACCCATATGGAATCCTTCATGCGGCACGGTGACAGAGACGGGCGTCGCCGCGTAGGAAAGCGCCGCATGGGGGATCGCGGCGGGGCTGGTCCCAGCATGGTCCCACCTTGGTCCCAGCAGGCGGACGACGCAGCGGTGGCAGTGCGCTATAGATGCTTTGACCTGCGATTATGTGGTGCACCTGGCAGGATTCGAACCTGCGACCGTCGGATTAGAAGTCCGATGCTCTATCCACTGAGCTACAGGTGCCTGATTGAATTGTGACCCGCTTCGGGGGTCGGTTGGGACACTGTGGCCTGGCGTTTCGGGAGGCGCCGTACCGGCCGGGTGGGGTGCGTGCCGGGGAGGCCGGACCTGTGGTCGGTGTGCTCGGGCGCCGTACCGCGGCAGGCCTCTGATCCTCGGGGGACATTCTAGGGTATTCCGTAGATGTCGCCATGGATGGGTGAAACCGCAACAACTACGGCCATTCGTAGTTGTGTCTCTTTAGCACGCGAGCCCCACCAAACCGGTTGCTAATGCCATCGTGGAACCACGTTACCCGTGATTAACCCCGGTTGTGCGTGACTTCCCCGCGTTTCGTCCTGCCCTGGGCCGGAGCGGGGCCACCCGCTCGCGGATGGCCCCTGGTGTCCGACGTTAGGGGCCCGTCAGAAGACCCACCACGCACCGACAGTACTGCAGAACGTGATGATGATCGCGTTCGTCATGCCGGTTCCCTCCTCTCCGATGCGGCTGTGCCCGGATACGTGAGAGCAGGCTAGGAGGCGGCTATTACATAGTGCTTATATCCGGTTTCCTGTCGTGGCGGACAGAGGGTGTTCCAGGTTGGGGAAATGCGAAGAAGGAGGGAGCGGGCACTACGGTTGGCGTCGTGAAGACGAAGCACCGCCACTCTCATGCCTGGCCGACCGCGCTCGGGCTGCTCGCCGGGGCCGCCCTGGACCGGATCCTGCCCGATCCCCGCCGGGGGCACCCCGTTGCCCTCTTCGGCCGTGCCGCCGGTCTTCTGGAGCAGCGTGTGCACCGGCACTCGTACGCACGGGGCGTGGTGTTCACGGTGCTGGCCACCGTGCCCGCGGCCGGGCTGGGGGCGCTCGCCGAACGCGGTGGTCCGGTCCGGCGGGCGGTGCTGGCGGGCGCTGCCACCTGGGCCGTCGTCGGCGGCGCCATGCTCGGCCGCGAGGCCGGACGGATCGCCGATGCGCTGGAGGCAGGTGACCTCGAAGGAGCCCGCGGTCGGCTGCCGCGCCTGTGCGGCCGCGACCCCCGCGCCCTCGGCGAGAAGGAGATCGCCCGGGCTACAGTCGAATCTGTCGCGGAAAACACCTCCGACGCGGTGGTCGCCCCGCTGATGTGGGGCGCGCTGCTCGGTGTTCCCGGCCTCCTCGGCTACCGGGCGGTCAACACTCTCGACGCCATGGTGGGGCACCGGTCGCCGCGCTACGAGCGTTTCGGCTGGGCTTCGGCGCGTCTCGACGATGTCGCCAACTGGGCGCCCGCGCGGCTCACCGCGGTCCTCGCCGCCCTCGCGGCGTCGGCCGTGGGAGGCGATCCGGTCCGTTCCTGGCGGGCGCGCTCACGCTACGGCGGGCGCCATCCCAGCCCGAACGCCGGGCAGTGCGAGGCGGTGTTCGCCGGCGCGCTGGACGTGCGCCTCGGCGGCACGAACACCTACGGGGACAGGACCGAACATCGGCCCGCGCTGGGTGACGGCCGCCGCCCTGACGTCCATGACATCCGCCGCGCCGTCAGGCTGGCCCGTGTCGTCAACGGATCGGCGGCCGCGGTCGCCGCTGCCGTCGTGGTCCTGGCCGCCCCCACGGGGCGCGGCCGTGTGAAGGGGGAGGAATGACGCGTCCGGAGCCCGAGGGAGCGGCGCCCGCCCTGCTCATCACCGGGACGACCTCCGATGCCGGAAAGAGCGTCGTCGTCGCCGGCCTGTGCCGGTGGCTCGCACGCCAGGGCGTGAAAGTGGCGCCCTTCAAGGCGCAGAACATGTCGCTCAACTCGGTGGTGACGCCCGACGGCGCGGAGATCGGCCGGGCCCAGGCCATGCAGGCCGCCGCCAGCGGGATCGAGCCCAGTGCGGCGATGAACCCGGTACTGCTCAAACCGGGAGGGGACCGCAGCAGCCAGGTCGTCGTGCGGGGCCGCCCCATCGGTGAGGCCGACGCCGTCAGCTACCGGGATTTCAAGGAGCGGTTGCGCGGCATCGCGGCCGAGAGCCTCGCGGAGCTGCGTTCGCGGTACGAGGTGGTGATCTGCGAGGGAGCGGGGAGCCCCGCCGAGATCAACCTGCGCTCGGGCGACATCGCCAACATGGGGCTGGCCCGCGCCGCGGACCTGCCCGTGCTCGTTGTCGGCGACATCGACCGGGGAGGCGTGTTCGCCGGGCTGTACGGAACGCTCGCCCTCCTGGAGCCGGCCGACCAGGCGCTGGTCGCGGGGTTCGTCATCAACAAGTTCCGCGGCGCCGAGGAGCTGCTGTGGCCCGGCCTGCAGATGATCCGGGAGCTCACCGGGCGCCCGGTGCACGGCGTCCTCCCGTGGCTCGACGGGCTCTGGCTGGACGTGGAGGACTCGCTCGCTCTCAGCGTCGACCGGGGGCCCGTGCGGGCACCGCTGGGCGGTCACGCGCAGACACTGCGCGTGGCCGTGGTGCGGCTGCCGCGCATCAGCAACTTCACCGACATCGACGCGCTGACCGTCGAGCCGGGTGTGGACGTGCGGTTCGTGACCGCGCCGCACGAGCTCGACGACGCCGACCTGGTGATCCTGCCGGGCAGCCGGGCCACCGTGGCCGACCTCGCGTGGCTGCGCGAACGGGGGATGGACGGTGTCCTCACCCGGCGTGCCGCGCAGGGCCGTCCGGTGCTCGGGATCTGCGGCGGCTACCAGATGCTGGCGCGGGAGATCCGCGACGACGTCGAATCCGCCGCGGGGCGGGTGCCGGGTCTGGGCCTGCTGCCGGCAACGGTGACGTTCGCCGCCGAGAAGACACTGGCCCGCCCTGAGGGGACGGCCTACGGGCAGCGCGTGAGCGCCTACGAGATCCATCACGGCCAGGTCGAGGTGGCGTGGACGGATCCGGCGGCCGCGCCCTTCCTCGACGGCTGCCGTGCGGGCGCGGTGTGGGGCACCACCTGGCACGGCGCGCTGGAGAACGACGCGTTCCGCCGGGCCTTCCTGTCCGATGTCGCCGAGTGCGCGGGGAGACGCTTCGAAGCGGCCCCCGGCACCGACTTCGCCGCTGAGCGGAACGCGCGGCTGGACGCGCTCGGCGACATGGTCGAGCGGCACATGGACACCGGCGCGGTCTGGCGGCTCCTCGAATCCGGCGCCCCGGCCGGTCTGCCGGTCGTCGGACCCGCAGGGCCCGTCGGCTCCGGATAGCGGCCTGTGGACGGCGACCGGTGTGCGCGCCGGCGAACCTCTATGGTGGGAGGGTGAGCGGTCAGTGAACGTGGGGCCGAGCCGGCCATGGTCGGTGCGGTGGAGGCACCCGGAGAGAACACCCCCGCACGGCGACGACGACCGCGTGCCCTCTGTTCCGGCCATGCCGGGGCGCCCACGTTCATCCCGGAGGCAGCAGGTGACCACTCCCATCCCGACCCGGCCCACCGCCGCGCACCGCATAACCCTCGCCCTCGACCCCATGACACACGCCGAACTCGAACGCGCCGCGGGGCACCGCGACGTCGAGTCCTACCTCTACGTCCTGGCCGGCCGCTACGCGCGCTGGAGCGAACTGCGCGAGTGGATGGCCGAGCTGGAGACGGTCTACGGCGCCCTGCCGCCCGAGGCGCTCGAACGGCTGCACCGGCAGATGCTGGGGCTGCCGCGGCGTGCGGCCGGCGGCACGAGCTCGCTCACCGTCACGCTGGACGCCGAAGAGTTCGCCGCCCTCGCGAACGCCGCGGGGGAGCGGCCGCTCGCGTCGTACGTACGCGAGGTACTCGCCGACCACCTGAACATGCGGCACCGGTCGGTGCCGGACGGCGAACCGCCCGGCCCTGTCGCCGGGTGACCGGGCCGGGAGTATCACGGGCCGCGCGGCTCCTCCCTGGTTAAGCCCGCTGAGGAGACGGCCGCTTCCGGCCGGGGGACCGGGCACTGGAGCGGCGGCTCGCCCCGTTCGGCGGCGCAATCCGAGTGCGCCGCCGTCCGGCCCCGCGCTCCCGCTTCCGGGCGGTCATGCGCGCCGCGGTGCGGGCCGGGCGCTCACGGTTCACGCCGCTGCGGAAAGGGTGCGCGCGTAGTTCACCTGCTGCATTACGTAGGGGAGCGTCTGCGGCGAATGCACCGGGATCATCGTGGAGTGGAACACTCCGTTCCCGTGCACGGCCACCTGCACGTACCCCTGTATCCGGCGTTCCTTGATCAGCAGAAACAGCAGCCCCAGCAGACAGAACACGAAGAGAAGGACGGCGAGCACGACCGCGTAGGCCGGAATGCTCTCGTGCACATGGCTCATGTCCGTGACGGTCCAGGCGCTCCCCTTGATCGGGAAGCGACCGGCCGGTGTGACGACCTCGTGCTGGTAGACGGCGATATCGCCGATGGTCGTGAGCGGCTGTCCGCCTGCGGAAGCCGGCTGGTAGCCCGGGGGAGCCTGCCACCCGCCCGTCTGCGCCTCCAGGCCGCTGTAAGGAGCCATCTTCGCGTTGGGGTAACCGCCCGAAGGCGGGTGGGTGAAGGGGGTGTCACTCGCGGGCCGGGGGTCCTGATGGGGATCGTCGGGTTCGGGGTGGGGGTAATGGCTCATGGCGGGATTCTCGCAAATCCGCGGCCCGCCGGTGCACATAGTGCCGCCGCCCGGTTCGGATGCGTCGCCGGCGGTACGCCGCCGGTGCGGGGGCCCGGGCCGCGCCGGAGTCCGGGGGCCCTTCTGCGAAGATGGGCGGCGACGGCGCGAAGGAACACGGTGCGAATCCGTGGCTGTCCCGCAACTGTCAGGGCGGAGTCCGCCTTTCACGACGCCACTGCCGAAGCCCCGGCGGGAAGGCCGAAGGCGGGCGGGGAACCCCGAGCCAGGAGACTTCGCGGCGTCACTTACCTGTCCGCGGGAAGGGGCGAGGACCCCGACTCAACGAAGACGAAGGACCATGCGTGGCTACGATCCTGCTGCTGTCCACGGCCGATACCGAACTGCTCGCCGCCAGGGCCGCTGACGCGGGCTACCGCACGGCCAACCCCGCGCGGACCTCCGCCGAGGACGTCCCCGCTCTGCTGGAGGGTGTCGACGTCGCGGTGGTCCGGCTCCTGGGCGGGCGCGAGGCATGGGCGGACGGTCTGGCCGCTCTTCGGGCCTCCGGGACGCCGCTCATCGCGCTGGGCGGAGAGGCGGCGCCCGACGCCGAGCTGATCGAGCTGTCCACCGTTCCCTCCGGTGTCGCCACCGACGCCCATGCCTACCTGCGCGAGGGGGGAATCGGCAACCTCCGGCAGCTCGTCCGGTTCCTCTCCGACACCGTACTGCTGACCGGCGAGGGGTTCGACCCGCCGGAGAAGATGCCCGAGTACGGCGTGCACGGGGACGACCACGCCGAGGGAGACCGGCCGACCGTGGCAGTGGTGTTCTACCGGGCGCATGAGCTCTCCGGGAACACCACGTTCATCGACGTGCTCTGCGAGGCGATCGGGGCCGCGGGCGGCGATCCGCTGCCGGTGTTCTGCGGGTCGCTGCGCGGTCTGTCCCGGGAGAACGCGCCGGGCCTGTTCGATCTGCTCGGCCGGGCCGACGCGGTCATCACCACCGTCCTGGCCGCGGGCGGGGCCGTCGCCGCCGATGCCAGCGGGGGAGGCGACGAGGACGCCTGGGACGCCGGCGCCCTCGCCGAGCTGGACGTGCCGATCCTGCAGGGGCTGGTGCTGACCTCCACCCGGGAGCAGTGGCAGGCCTCCGACGCGGCGCTGACCCCGATGGACGCCGGCATGCAGGTCGCCATTCCGGAGTTCGACGGTCGGCTGGTCACCGTCCCGTTCTCGTTCAAGGAGGTCGATCGGGAGAGCGGGATCCCGGTCTACGCGGCCGATCCCGAGCGCGCCGCCCGTATCGCCGGGATCGCCGTGCGCCACGCGAAGCTGCACGCGGTCACTCCGGCCGAGCGCCGGCTGGCGGTGGTGCTCTCGTCGTACCCGACGAAGCACTCCCGCGTCGGCAACGCCGTGGGCCTGGACACCCCTGCCTCGGCCGTGCGGATGCTCCGCGAGCTCGGTGCGCGCGGCTACGACCTCGGGGACGACGACACGCTGTGGCGGGTGCCCGGTCCCGAGGAGAATCGCCGCGAGGACGACGGCGACCCGCTGATCCACGCGCTGATCAGCGCGGGCGGCCACGATGTCGAATGGCTCACCGAGGATCAGCTCGCCGCGGCGACCGCGCGTGTCCCGCTGCGGGACTACCGCCGCTGGTTCGCCGAGTTGCCCGCTGACCTGCGCGCGGCCATCGTCGAGCACTGGGGCGAGCCGCCCGGGGCCCTCTACGTTGACGACTCCTCGGGCGAGCCCGAGATCGTGCTGGCCAGCCTGCGTTTCGGCAATGTGGTGCTGATGATCCAGCCGCCGCGCGGTTTCGGGGAGAATCCCATCGCGATCTACCACGACCCCGACCTGCCCCCCTCGCACCACTACCTCGCGGCCTACCGCTGGCTGGAGACGGCCCGCGACGCCGGCGGGTTCGGCGCCGACGCCGTAGTCCACCTCGGCAAGCACGGGACGCTGGAGTGGCTGCCCGGCAAAGGGCTGGGACTGGCGGCCGAGGACGCCCCCGACGCCGTGCTCGGCGACCTGCCGCTCGTCTACCCCTTCATCGTCAACGACCCGGGCGAGGGCACCCAGGCCAAGCGCCGGGCGCACGCCACCGTGGTGGACCACCTCGTCCCGCCCATGGCGCGGGCCGACACCTATGGTGACATCGCGAAACTGGAACAGTTGCTCGACGAGTACGCCCAGGTCTGCGACCTCGACCCGGACAAGGCGCCCGCGGTGCGCGCGCAGATCTGGACGCTGATCAAGGCCGCCGAACTCCACCACGACCTGCACCAGGAGGAGATGCCGGGTGAGGACGAGTTCGACGACTTCGTCATGCACGTCGACGGCTACCTGTGCGAGATCAAGGACGTGCAGATCCGCGACGGCCTGCACATCCTCGGGGCGGCTCCCGAGGGCGAGCCGCGGATCAACCTGGTCATGGCGGTGCTGCGCGCCTCGCAGGTGTGGGCCGGCCAGGCGGGCGCGCTGCCCGGGCTGCGGGCGGCGCTCGCGTCCGCTTTCGGGCTGGAGGAGAAGGCGCTGCTCGCGGAACCCGGGGCGCCGGCCGAGGCACCGAAGGAGCTGACCTCCCTGGTGGAGGGGCCCTCCCGCACCGCCTCCGACGCGCTCGACCTGATCGACGCCCTGGCGCGGCGCCTCGTCGCGACCATGGAGGATCTGGGCTGGCGCGCCGACGCCGCCGAGGTCGGCGGGATCGTGCGGCAGGTGCTCGGCTTCCCGCTGCCCGACGCCGAGAAGGTGCTGCTCTTCGCCGTCCAGGAGGTGGTGCCCCGGCTGGGCGCCACCCGCAACGAGGTCGACGCCGTGCTGCACGCCCTCGGCGGGGGGCACGTCCCGGCCGGCCCGTCGGGCTCGCCGACGCGCGGGCTGGTGAACGTGCTGCCGACCGGCCGCAACTTCTACTCGGTCGATCCCAAGGCCGTCCCGTCCCGCAACTCCTGGGATGTCGGCCAGGCGCTCGCGGACTCGCTGATCCGGCGGCATCTGGACGACACCGGGCAGTACCCGGACTCCGTCGGGCTGACCGTGTGGGGGACCGCGGCGATGCGCACCCAGGGAGACGACATCGCGGAGGTGCTCGCGCTGCTCGGGGTCCGCCCCACATGGGACGACGCATCGCGGCGGGTCACGGGGTTCGAGGTGGTCCCGCTGCCGGATCTGGGGCGGCCGCGCATCGACGTCACGCTGCGCATCTCCGGGTTCTTCCGCGACGCCTTCCCGCACGTGATCGGCCTCGTCGACGATGCGATCCACGCGGTGACCGAACTGGACGAACCGCCCGAGAGCAACTACCCGCGCGCTCACGCGCTGGCCGACCACACCGAGCACGGGGACTGGCGCCGCGCCACGACCCGGATCTTCGGCTCCAAGCCCGGCGCCTACGGAGCCGGGCTGCTTCCGCTGATCGACGCCCGCAACTGGCGGGACGACGCCGACCTCGCGGAGGTCTACGCGGTGTGGGGCGGCTACGCCTACGGGCGGGGGCTGGACGGCCGCGAGGCCCGCGCGGACATGGAGGCCTCCTTCCGGCGCATCGCCGTCGCGGCGAAGAACCAGGACACCCGGGAGCACGACATCGTCGACTCCGACGACTACTTCCAGTACCACGGCGGGATGGTCGCCATGGTTCGGCGGCTCACGGGAGGGTCCCCGGCGGCCTACATCGGCGATTCGGCAACCCCCGACCAGGTCAAGACGCGCACGCTGGCCGAGGAGACACGACGGGTGTTCCGGGCGCGTGTGGTGAACCCGCGCTGGATCTCCGCGATGCGCCGGCACGGCTACAAGGGGGCGTTCGAACTGGCGGCCACCGTGGACTACCTCTTCGGCTACGACGCCACGGCCGGGGTGGTCGACGACTGGATGTACACGAAGCTCGCCGAGACCTATGTCTTCGATCCGGAGAACCGGGAGTTCCTGGAGGGGGCCAATCCGTGGGCGCTGCGCGGGATGACCGAGCGCCTGCTGGAGGCCGCCGACCGCGAGCTCTGGGCGCAGCCGGACCAGCGCACCCTTGACCGGCTCCGGGAGATCTACCTGCAACTGGAGGGTGATCTGGAGGACGAGGGCTGAGGTGCGCCAGAATGCACCGGGGGTGGCCGATTCCGGCCACCCCCTCTTCTTGTGTTCTGGGGGGTGGCTGTGAGTGTGCCCGATCCCGCCTGGTGTTACCGCTGGTAGCGCTTGCGGGGTGCGCGGCGGGCCGGCGCCGGTGCGGCTGGCGCGCCCCGGCGGCAAAACATGAATCTATTTCGTGATTGCCGAAGCTGTGCGTAACCTGCCGCATACCCCCTGAACCCCCAGGATCTCGCGGAGGAGGCGCCGGTATGGTGGAGCGCGCTCGACGACATGCCGCCACGGCGGGGGTGGCGGCCACGTGTCTGGTGGTGGGCCTGGCGCCGCCCGCGACCGCCGACCCCGCCCCCGGCACCGCGGCGCTCATGGCGGCCGTCGAGGACTACTGCGGCGACGACGGGTGCCGCGACATCCTGCCGCCCGGCCAGAACGGCAACGCCACGCTCGTGGAGATCCTGGGCCACCAGCTGTTCGGAACGGTCCCCGAGCACGCCGACACCCATCTGGGCCCCTACGAGAACCTGCCGCACGACTACGAGGACCTCACCGCCGACGCGCTCGACGACTATTTCCTCGACGCCTCCTTCGGCGTATCGGAGGACGACATCGGCGCGGAGTACCAGCCGCGCGACGACGTCACGATCGTCCGCGACCAGCAGCACGGAATCCCGCACGTCTACGGCCGGACCCGGGCCGGCACCATGTACGGCGCCGGATACGCGGCGGCGGAGGACCGGCTGTTCCTCATGGACGTGCTGCGCAACCTGGGACGGGGAGAGCTGACCCCGTTCGCCGGGGGCGCGGAGAGCAACCGGGAGCTGGAGCAGCAGCTCTGGCGCGGCGCCCCCTACACCGAGGAGGACAAGCAGGAGCAGATCGACCGGGTGGTCGCCGAGCACGGGGAGCGGGGCGAGCAGGCGCTCGCGGACGTCGATGACTACCTCGACGGCATCAACGCCTACATCGACCGCTCCCAGCAGCGGCACGACTACCCGGGCGAGTACGTCCTCACCGGGCACAAGGACCCCATCACCCAGGAAGGGGAGATCGAGCACTTCAGCGTGACCGATGTCGTCGGCATGGCCTCCATGGTCGGTCTGCTGTTCGGCGGCGGGGGCGGCGGAGAGGTCGAGTCCGCCCTGATCAGGGCCTCCTTCCACAACGAGTACGGAGCGGAGGAGGGCGAGGAGCTCTGGCGGGACTGGCGGATGGAGAACGACCCCGAGGCCGTTGTCACGGTCGACGGCGACTTCCCCTACACCGGCACCCCCGACGATCCTGCCGGCGAGGCGCTCCCGGACCCGGACTCGGTGGTCCCCTACGACATCGTCCACGACGAGGAGGGCTCCGCCGCCGGCGGCGCCCTCCCGTCACCGCTGTCCGCCGCCCAGGAGGCCCCCGACACGGAGGCCGGGACCACGGAGGAGCTGCCGGAGGCGGACCAGGCGGAGCTGGAGTCGCTGGCCGAGGAGGGCGAGCTCGACGCCGCCGAGGGCATCTTCAACGGCGGTGTCCTTCCGGAGGACCTCCTTGAGGGGGAGCCGGGGATGTCCAACGCCGCTCTCGTCTCCGGTGAGCGGACCGAGAGCGGCCACCCGGTCGCGGTGATGGG
This sequence comes from Allosalinactinospora lopnorensis, assembly GCF_000981225.1. GTDB lineage: Bacteria > Actinomycetota > Actinomycetes > Streptosporangiales > Streptosporangiaceae > Allosalinactinospora > Allosalinactinospora lopnorensis. The sequence goes on along the minus strand of NZ_LAJC01000077.1, from coordinate 5,582 downwards.
GCCGCAGACCGGCTACTTCTCTCCGCAGTTGCTGATGGTGCAGGAACTGCAGGGGCCCGGCATCAGCGCCCGCGGCGCCTCCTTCCCCGGAGTGAGCTTCTACGTGCAGATGGGCCGCGGGGTGGACTACACCTGGAGCGCCACCTCCGCGGCGCAGGACATCACCGACACTTTCGCGGTGGAACTGTGCGAACCCGACGGGTCGGAGCCGAGCGTCGACTCCCGCGCCTACCTCGACGGCGACTCCTGCGTGGAGTTCGAGGAGCTCAGCGTGCACAACGCGTGGTCGCCCACCGTGGCCGACCAGACGCCCGCCGGCTCCTACACGCTCACCGCCCTCAGGTCCCCCTACGGTCTGATCGACAGCTTCGGCACCGTCGACGGCGACCCGGTCGCGTTCGCGACCCGGCGCTCCACCTACCGGCGGGAGGTCGACTCCATCATCGGCTTCCAGAAGTTCAACGACCCGGGCGTGGTCGCCTCGGCGGCGGATTTCCAGGACGCGGCGATGGACGTCAGCTACGCGTTCAACTGGCACTACGCCGACGCCGACGACATCGCCTTCATCAACTCCGGGGCCAACCCCGTCCGCACCGAGGGCACCAACCCCAACCTGCCGATCGCGGCGCACTCCGACTCCGGCTGGGCGGCTGGGACCCCGGCACCAACGGCGCCGACTACACGCCGATGGCGGAGCATCCCAACGCCCACAACCCCGACTACCTGGTCAACTGGAACAACAAGCCGGCGGCCGGATACACCTCCGGGTACGGAACCGGGTCGGTGCACCGCGGCGACCTGCTCGACGTGCGCGTGGCCTCGCTGCTCGACGAGGGCCATGAGTTCAGCACCGCGTCGCTGGCGCGGCTCGTGACCGAGGCGGGGGTGGCGGACCTGCGTGCCGAGCAGGTGCTGCCCGAGTTGCTGCGGGTCCTGGAGAGCGCGCCGATCGACGACCCCGAGACGGCGGCGGTCCTCGATGAGCTGCGCGCCTGGTCGAAGGACGGCACCCTGCGCAGGGAGGCCGAGAAGGGGGCCGGGGAGTACGAGCACACCAGCGCGGTCCGGGTCATGGACGCCTGGTGGCCGCTGCTGGTCGAGGCCCAGTTTCGGCCGGGCCTGGGCGGGGATCTCTTCGACCGGCTGACCGCCGCCGTCCCGGTGGACGAAGCCCCCGCGCAGACGGACCACACCGGCTCGGCCTTCCAGACCGGCTGGTGGTCCTACGTGCACAAGGACCTGCGTTCGGTGCTGGGCGAGGACGTAGAGGGGGCACTGGGCGAGACCTACTGCGGCGGCGGGGATCTCGGCGACTGCCGCGCGGTCCTGCTGGATACGCTCGAGGAGGCGGCCTCGACCCCCGTGTCGGAGGTCTATCCGGGCGACGCGGAGTGCGAGGCCGGCGACCAGGTCTGCGCGGACTCCATCGTCCACTCGACGCTGGGCGGTATCGGGATGCCCGCCATCGCCTGGCAGAACAGGCCCACCTACCAGCTAGCGGTCCAGTTCCCGGAACGGCGAGATTCAGAGAATCCCGGGAACTGGTGACCGTTGGGCGGTCGGCGCGCTCACCGCGACTTGGCGGAACAGTTGAGTGATCGCGTTGGCCGCATCACGCAGCGGCGCCCAAGGCTCCAGGCGCCGCTGCCGTGATTCGCATTACGCAGAGCGCCTGTCGCTCTGCGTATTCTGCGGCACGATCGTGTGCCTCCGCGCGTTGTCACGGGTAGATAGCCCTAGAACCCGCTTGGACGGGAGGCCGGTTGCCATGCCGTTTTGGATCCTGTGGTTGATCCTTGCCGGGGCTTTGGGGATCGCGGAGGTATTCACGCTGACCCTGTCGCTCGGGCTGATCGCTATCGCTGCCCTTATCGCGGGGATCGTGGGCGCGATGGGGATGGGGCTTGTGGTCCAGGTTCTGGTCTTCATCGTCACGGCCGCCGCCGGACTGCTGGTCGTCCGGCCCATTGCCGTTCGCCACATACACCAGCCTCCTCCGCTGAGGTCCGGAGCCGATGGTCTGGTGGGCCAGTCCGGGGTCGTGATCAACGAAGTCACCGGCGAGAACGGGTTGATCAAACTGTCGGGGGAGGAGTGGTCCGCCCGCTCTCTCGACGAGGACATGGCGATTCCGATCGGGACCAGGGTCGACGTCATGCAGATAGATGGGGCGACCGCTGTCGTCTACCCGCGTGAGCCGCTTCCCTGAGCGGATGGTGCGCCGTCCCGTCTGAACCCGCCCCTCGACAAGGGAGGACAGAAGACCATGGCAGGGCTCGATATCCTTTTCATCGCCCTCGTGGCCCTTGTGGTCCTGGGGGTCATTTCCACTGTTCGGATTGTGCCGCAGGCCCGCGCCTACAACATCGAGAGGTTCGGCCGGTACCAGCGCACGTTGCAGCCCGGCCTGAACTTCATCATCCCGCTGGTGGACCGCGTCAACACCAAGTTCGACCTGCGCGAGCAGGTGTTCTCGTCGCGCCCGCAGCCGGTGATCACCGAGGACAACCTGGTGGTCAACATCGACACCGTCCTCTACTACCAGATCACCGACGCCCGGAAGTCGGCCTACGAGGTGGCGAACTACCTGGCCGCGATAGACCAGTTGACCGTCACCACGCTGCGCAACGTGATCGGCGGTATGGACCTGGAACGCACCCTCACATCGAGGGAGCAGATCAACTCGACGCTGCGCGGGGTGCTGGACGAGGCCACCGGCAAGTGGGGCATCCGGGTGAACCGGGTCGAGCTGAAGGCGATCGATCCGCCGCCGTCCATCAAGGAGGCGATGGAGAAGCAGATGCGGGCCGAGCGCGACAAGCGCGCGGTGATCCTGCACGCAGAGGGGGAGCGCCAGTCCCGGATCCTCACCGCGGAGGGCGCTCGCCAGCAGGCGATCCTGGAGGCCCAGGGTGCGCAGCAGGCCGCGATCCTGCGGGCCGACGGCGAGGCCAAGGCGGTCGAGCGCGTCTTCCAGGCCGTGCACGAGAACAACGCCGACCCGAAACTGCTCGCCTACAAGTACCTGGAGACACTGCCGCACCTGGCCCAGGGCGAGGGCAACACGTTCTGGGTCATCCCGGGCGAGCTGACCCAGGCCGTGCAGAACGTCACCAAGCGTTCGCCGGCGACGCCGCGGGGGTTTCCCGCCCGCAGGAGGAGCGCGAGCAGTCGGAAGAAGAGGCGGAGACGCCCCAGATCACCGCGGGGGAGCCGTGGCGGCAGGCCGCAGCGGCGCGTGCCGCCGACGAAGCCGCCGAAAGCGCGGCTCAGGCGGTCGAGAACGCGCGAAAGGAGGCCGAGGAGGCCGCCACAACCTCCGGTGCCACGACACTGCCCGGTCAGCGGTCGAAAGAAGGGTGAACCGTCCGGCGCCGTCCGGATACGGGGAACGGTGCCGCGCCCGTGAGCGGGTGCGGCACCGTTCGCTGTGCGGCCGGCCGGGGACTCAGGCCAGGAGCAGTTTCCCGGTGGTCCGGCGCCCCGCGAGGTCCTCGTGCGCGCGGGCGGCGTCGCCCAGCGGGTAGCGCCCGCCGATCCGCACGGTCAGCTTCTGGTTGGCGACCAGCCCCAGGACGTCGGAGGCCCGCTCCAGCAGCTCGGTGCGGTCCTCGATGTGGTGAGCGAGGGTGGGGCGGGTCAGAAAGACCGATCCGGCGGTGTTGAGTCGCTGCGGGTCGAATGGCGGCACTGTTCCGCTGGCCTGGCCGAACAGGGCGAACACGCCGCGCCGGCGCAGGCTGCCCAGGCTCGCCTCGAAGGTGTCGGCGCCCACGCCGTCGTACACGGCGGCCACTCCCGCGCCGCCGGTCAGCTCGCGCACGATGGCCGCGACGTCGGGGGCCTGCTCCGTGGCCGTGCCGGTGTAGCGGATAATCTCGTCGGCCCCGGCCTCGCGGGCGAGCCGCTCCTTGGCCTCGGTGGAGACCGTTCCGATGACGCGGGCCCCGCGCAGCTTGGCGAGCTGGGTCAGCAGCAGGCCGGTGCCTCCGGCGGCCGCGTGCACCAGGACCGTGTCGCCGGGCTGGATCGGGTAGGTCGAGTGGGTCAGGTAGTGCGCCGTGAGGCCCTGCAGCAGCACCGCCGCGGCCGACTCGGTGGAGACGCCGTCGGGGAGCGGGACGGTCCGGTCCGCCGGGACCACCGCGCGCTCGGCATAGCCGCCCGGGTGCATCATCCACCCGACACGCTGGCCGGGGCTGACCTCGGTGACGCCTTCACCGACCGCGCGCACGGTCCCGGCGGCCTCGACCCCCGGGGTGAAGGGCAGCGGCACGGGATAGGCGCCGCTGCGCTGGTAGATGTCGATGAAGTTGACGCCGCTGGCCTCGACGTCGATGCTCACCTGGCCGGGGCCCGGCTCAGGGGCGGCGGTTTCGGTGAGGCGCATGACCTCGGGGCCGCCGTATTCCTCGATGACGATGGCGCGCATGGGGGATACTCCTCGTGGCTGTGTCCGCGACCGCGTCGTGGGGTTATTCTTCGCTGCCGATGTCGGTGAGGCGGTAGTCGTCGAAGTGGACGAGGGCGTCGCCGCCGCTGCCGCCGCCGTCGCGCTCCACTATGAGGCCGGTGTTCTCGCCGGTGGGCAGCGGGTCCGCGTCGACGGCCTCCAGCACGAAGGCGTCATTGACCCAGAGCCGGATGGTGACGTTCTCCTCGTCCTCGTTCTGCTCGCAGGTGATCTGCAGGTTGTTGGTCGCCTCATTCTCGTCTTCCCCGGTGGCGAAACCGGGAACCTCGTTCGCCTTCTCCAGGGTGGAGCTGCCTCCCTCGCCGGCCTCGCGGCGGATCTCGGCACTGCTCCCGTCGAGCCGGACCGTGACCGCGTAGGCGGTCTCCTCGTCCCCGTCCGCGAAGCAGACCGCGCCCAGCTGGCCGTACTCGGGCCCGCTCTGGATACCGGCGTCGAAGCTGATCCCCACCTGCTCCGGGGTGCCGCCTTCGAAAGCGGCCGCGGCGGCGGTCGCGGTGTCATCGGGGGTGGCGCGGATGGCGTACTGGTCGCCGGTGTAACCGGAGAGGTTGTAGTCGTCGGTGGGGTCGAACTCCTCGCCGTAAGGCGTGTCCCACCCCGACTCCAGGTCGCTGAACTCGTCGCTGTAGACGAGGGGCCCCTCGGGGAAAGAGGGGCCGCCGAAGAAGTGCAGTACCCCGAACGCGGCCGCGCCGACCAGGGCCACGGCCGCGATCCCGGCACCGATCACCAGCGGCCTGAGGCGACGCTGCCCGTTCGAGGGCTGCCCGGGGCCGGGAGCGTAGCCGGGCTGGCCGTAGGGCGGGGAGTGCACCCCGGCCGGCGGCGGACCGTAGGGCGGCTGCTGGGGCCCTGAGGGCCCGCCGTAGGGGTGCGGCGGACCGTATCCGGGAGCGAAACCCGGTGCCGGACCGTACCCGGGGGCCTGTCCCCAGGCGGCAGGGGGCGGACCCGAGGAGGAGCCCTGGTCCATGGGATGCGTGGCGGGCGCCTGCGCGGAAGTGGGGCCGGCCCCCATGGCCTGGGTCGGGCGGTCGGCGAGGTCCGCCGTGGGAGCGGCGTCGTGCGGCGTGCCGCCGGCCGGTGCCTCCGCGGTGTCCGCGGC
>NZ_LAJC01000076.1 GCF_000981225.1 Allosalinactinospora lopnorensis | reverse complement strand
CGCCATCGGCGCCGCCGCCGCGTCGGCCCTGCTGCTCGGTGCCGCCGGCTGCGGTCCCGCGGAGGACAGCGGGGCGCAGATCCTGACCGTCTTCGCCGCGGCGTCCTTGACCGAGCCGTTCAACGAGTTCAAGACCGCTTTCGAGGACGAACGTCCCGGCGTCGAGGTGGAGTTCAACTTCGCCGGCAGTTCCGAACTCGCCCAGCAGATCAACGCGGGGGCGCCGGCCGACGTGTTCGCCTCGGCGAACCCCGCGAACATGGACCTCGCCGCCGAGGCGGGCAACATCGAGGGCGAGCCCGTGGTCTTCGCGGAGAACACCCTGGAGATCGCCGTGCCCCCGGACAATCCGGCGGGCATCGAGGACCTGGACGACCTCGCCTCCGAAGACGCCACGGTGGCGCTGTGCGCTCCGGAGGTGCCGTGCGGGCAGGCGGCGCGGACGGTGATGCGGTCCAGCGGTACGGAGATCGCCGCGGACACGCTGGAGGAGGATGTCAAGGCGGCGCTGACCAAGGTCGAACTCGGCGAGGTCGACGCCGCGCTGGTCTACCGGAGCGATGTCATCGCCTCGGAAGAGGTGTCGGGGATCGGGTTCCCCGAAACCGAGGACGCCGTCAACGAGTACCCGATCGCCGTCCTTGCGGGCGCCCCCCAGGCCGGGCCGGCCGAGGAGTGGATCGACCTGGTCACCTCCGAGGCCGGGCAGGGCGTCCTGACCGGCGCGGGTTTCCGCGCGCCATGAACCGGCCTACCGCGGTTCCGGCGGGCGCTCCCGTCGTACTGAGGGCCCGCGGTCCGGGCCGAGCGGGAGACGGGACTTGAACGAGAGCGGCCACCATGCCCGGGGACGTACGGTGTCCGCGCCGCTGCGCGGCCGGAGGATCGGTGCGGGCCGGACCCCCTGGATCCTGGTGCTCCCCGCACTCGCGGGGGTGCTGTTCCTGCTGCTGCCGTTCGCCGGGCTGCTGGTCCGCGCGCCCTGGCCCACCCTCGGCGCCCGCCTGCTGACGCCGGAGGTCCGTGCCGCTCTGCTGCTGTCGCTGACGACCGCCAGCGTGGCCACGGCCATCTCTCTCCTCCTCGGGATTCCGCTGGCCTGGGTACTGGCGCGCACCTCCTTTCCGGGCCGCCGCCTGGTGCGCGCTCTGGTGACCGTGCCGATGGTGATCCCTCCCGTGGTCGGGGGCGTCGCTCTGCTGCTGGCCTTCGGGCGGAGCGGTGTCCTCGGCCGGTACCTCTACGACTGGTTCGGCTATTCCATGCCGTTCACCCCGGCGGCCGTCGTCGCGGCGCAGGTCTTCGTCGCGATGCCGTTCCTGGTGATCAGTGTTGAGGGCGCCCTGCGCGGCGCGGACACGCGCTACGAGGAGGCGGCCGCCACGTTGGGCGCGAGCCGGGCGGTGATCTTCCGGAGGGTCACCCTGCCGATGGTCATGCCGGGTGTGGGAGCCGGCGCGGTTCTGTGCTGGGCGCGTTCCCTGGGCGAGTTCGGTGCCACCATCACCTTCGCCGGGAATTTCCCCGGCCGCACCCAGACGATGCCGATCGCCGTGTACGTGGCCATGCAGACGGACCCGCAGTCGGCCATCGTGCTCAGCCTGGTCCTGCTCCTGGTGTCGCTGGTGATCCTCGTCGGTCTCCGTGAGAGGTGGGTCGGTTCCCTTTGAGCACGGACAGCCTGTACACCCGCTTGGTGGTGAGCCGTCCCGGCTTCCGGCTCGACATGGAGCTCTCCGCGGCGCCGGGCGAGGTCGTGGCGCTGCTCGGTCCCAATGGAGCCGGCAAGTCGACGGCCCTGCGGGCGCTGGCCGGTCTGCTCCCTCTGACCCGGGGACGGATCCTCCTCGAAGGGCGCGACATCACGGCGCTTCCGACGGAGAGCCGCCCCATCGGGATGGTCTTCCAGGACTACCTGCTGTTCGCGCACATGAGCGCACTGGAAAACGTCGCCTTCGGCCCGCGCTGCCGCGGGACCGACAAGCGCCGGGCCCGGCGCGAGGCGGCCGAGTTCCTGGCGCGGGTGGGGCTCGGCGACCACGCGCGCTCCCGCCCCGCCGCGCTCTCCGGAGGGCAGGCGCAACGGGTCGCGCTGGCGCGGGCCCTCGCGGTGCGCCCCCGCCTCCTCCTTCTCGACGAGCCCCTGTCCGCCCTCGACGCCCACACACGCCTGACCGTGCGCTCCCAGTTGCGCCGCCACCTCGACGACTTCGACGGCGCGGCGATCGTGGTCACCCACGACCCCTTGGAGGCGATGGTCCTCGCCGACCGCGTCACCATCCTGGAACACGGGACGGTGGTACAGAACGGAACCCCGGCCGAGGTCGCCCAGCACCCGCGCACCGAATACGTCGCCCGGCTCGTCGGGCTCAACCTCTACCGCGGACGGGCCCGCGGAACGACGGTGGACATCGGCTCGGGACCAGGTTCCGCGCGCATCGCCGCACGCGAGCCGGGCCGGGGCGAAGTCTTCGTCGCCTTCCCGCCCCGTGCCGTCGCGCTCTACCGCGAACGGCCGACCGGAAGTCCGCGCAACACCTGGCGGCTCACGATCGACGGTATCGAGCGCCTCGGCGACCAGGTCCGGGTCCATCTCGACGGGGAACTCGCGCTCTCGGCCGAGATCACCCCCGCCGCGCTCGCCGAACTCCGGATGGAACCGGGTGAGAAGGCCTGGGCGTGCGTCAAGGCCACCGAGGTGGACTCCTACCCGGCCTGAGCCCGCCCGGTGGAGTCTCCGGGCGGGCCGCTCTGCACCGCCGCCCCCTGGACAGGGCCGCGGGACCGGCTAATCGCAGGTGTCCGCGAGAACGTCCAGTACGACGATCGGGTCGGGCAGTTCGGTGATCCCCTCGCCGCTGCGGGGAGAGCGGATCCAGCCGGCCTGCTCCCCGGACGGGAGGCGCGAGGGGGCGGCGAGCACGTAACTGTCGCGGCAGTGCCAGCGCAGTCCGGGGGTTTCCGAAATGGTCTCCGGTACGCAGTCGAGGTGGCAGGACCACCACTCGTCCTCGTCGACCGGTGAGCGCGTGGCGACGAAGAAGAGGTAGCGCCGACCGTCCACCGCAGCGACCGGACCGGCGTTCACCCCGGCCCGGTCCATGCGGGCGAGCGCCATGACACCGGCGTCAGCGGGGACGTCGAAGACGTCGAAGACCCTGCCGGTCGGCAGGATGACGTTGGCCCCGGGGGTCTCGGTCCACCACCGCCGGATGGTCTCCGGCGAGGTGGTGGCCTCCAGCCCCCACGCCGCCGACAACGGGTGCGCGGCCGGATCAGGGCAGCCCATGCGGTCGCAGCCACAGGCACGCCCGCCGGCGCCACCGGGTTCGGCCCCGCGGCACACCGACCATCCCAGAGCAGCGTAATCGAGCGCCGCCTCCAACATCCCGCCGGCCGCGGGACGGCGTTTCCGCCGCCGGTACATGACACCGGCCAAGGCTGTCCCCCTCCCCGTTCCTCCGGTCGCTGTCGGTGCGTCGCCCTCCCGACCTCGACCGGCGCGATCGGGAAGTACCTGTTCCCCTACCGCAGCAGTCTCGCCGCCTCGGTCGCCCAGTAGGTGAGGATCTGGGCGGCGCCGGCCCTCCGATGGCAGAGCAGCGTCTCCAGGATGACGCGCTCGCGGTCGAGCCACCCCTTCTCGGCGGCGGCCTCCACCATCGCGTACTCCCCGCTCACCTGATATGCGGATACCGGGACGGTGAACGCGCGCGCCACTTCGGCGACGACGTCCAGGTAGGCCAGCCCCGGTTTCACCATGACCATGTCGGCGCCCTCGGCCACGTCGAGCTCCACCTCGCGCAGCGCCTCGCGGATGTTGGCCGGGTCCTGCTGGTAGCCGGTGCGGTCGCCGAACCGCGGCGCGCCTTCGGCCGCGTCGCGGAACGGCCCGTAGAACGCGGAGGCGTACTTCGCCGCGTAGGCGAGGATCGCGACGTCGGTGTAGCCGGCCTGGTCCAGCGCCGCACGGATCGCGGCGACCTGGCCGTCCATCATCCCGCTCGGCCCGACGACCTGCACGCCGGCGGCGGCCTGCGCAACCGCGATGGAGGCGTAGCGCTCCAGCGTGGCGTCGTTGTCGACCTCACCGGTGGGGGTGAGCACACCGCAGTGCCCGTGCGAGGTGTACTCGTCCAGGCAGAGATCGGCCATGATCACGATGTCCGTGCCGAGGTCGGCCGAGAGGTCGCGCAGCGACCGCTGGATCACGCCGCCCGGGTCGTCGGCCGCGGAACCGCGCTCGTCCTTGAACTCCGGGACGCCGAACAGCATCAGCCCGCCCACGCCGGCCTCGGCCGCCTCCTGGGCCGCCTTGCGCACGCTTTCCCGGGTGTGCTGGACGACGCCCGGCATCGAGGGCACCGGCCGCGGCTCGTCGATGCCTTCCTTGACGAACACGGGCAGGATCAGTTCCTCCGGCCGGACGCGCGTTTCGGCCACCAGGCGCCGCAGCGCGGGCGTGCGCCGCAGCCGGCGCGGCCGGGCGGCGGGAAAGCGGGCGCTCATGCGGGACAGCTCCTAGCTCCGGTGGCGATGATCGGCTCAGACGGTCTTGCGTCTTCTGCCGCGCCGCTTCTGGCTCGGTTTGAGAACGAGCTTGCCCGCGGCGACGGCTTCGTCCCGTTGAGCGGCACCGTACTCCGAAAGCGCGGCCGCCAGGGCGGAAACCGAGGTTTTCGGCGCGGTGACGTCGACGCGCAGCCCGAACTCCTCGGCGGTCTTGGCGGTCTCGGGGCCGATCACCGCGATCACGGTCGCGTTGTGCGGCTTCCCGGCGATCCCCACGAGGTTGCGCACCGTGGAGGAGGAGGTGAACAGCACGGCGTCGAACCCGCCGCCCTTGATCGCCTCGCGTGTTGGCGCGGGCGGGGGCGCGGCGCGCACGGTGCGGTAGGCGGTGACGTCGTCGACCTCCCAGCCGAGGTCGCTGAGCCCTGCGGCGAGTGTCTCCGTTGCGATGTCGGCGCGCGGCAGCAGGACGCGTTCGATCGGGTCGAGCTCGGCGTCGTAGGGCGGCCAGACCTCGACCAGCCCCGCACCGGACTGCTTGTCAGCGGGCGCAGTGAGGTCCGGTTGGATGCCGAAGTCGCGCAGCGCGGCCGCTGTCTGCTCCCCCACGGCCGCGACCTTCACACCGGCGAACGCGCGGGCGTCCAGGCCGTAGGACTCGAAGCGCTCCCTGATGGCCTTCACCGCGTTGAACGAGGTGAACGCGACCCACTGGTAGCGGCCGGTGACCAGCCCGCGCACCGCCCGCTCCATCTGCTGCGGGGTCCGGGGCGGCTCCACGGAGATCGTGGGAACCTCCTCCGGCACGGCGCCGTACCCGCGTAGCTGCTCCGACAGACCCGCCGCCTGCTCCTTGGTGCGCGGGACGAGCACCCGCCACCCGAACAACGGGCGGGTCTCGAACCAGGAGAGCTCCTTCTGCCGCTCGGCGCCCTCTCCCACGACGAGTAGGGCCGGGGTGGTGACGTTGTTGCCCTTGGCGTCGGCCGCTTTGAGGTCGGCGGTGAGGCGCGACAGGGTGGAGACCACCGTGGTCTGCTCGGTGGTACTGCCCATGCGGGTCACGGCGACCGGTTCGGTCCCGGGGCGCCCACCGGCCACCAGCGCCTTGCACAGCTGGTCGAACCCGGGACCGCTGTGGCGGGAGTCCTCGCCGTCGGGCGCGTCGGGGAACATCACGACGAGTGTGCCCTCGCCCTGGTGGGTCCAGTCGGCCGCGGGGTCCTTGGCGTTGGCCACCCGGATCCCGCTGACGTCCTTGGGCATTAGCGGGATCCCCGCGTAGGTGGGCACGGCGGTCACCGCGGACAGGCCGGGGACGATCTCGTACTCGATGCCGGCCTCCTTGCACGCCGCGGCGAGCTCCGCGCCGCGGCACCCCAGGAGCGGGTCACCGCTGTACAGCCGCACTACCCGGTAGCCGTCACGCGCGTGGGCGACGGCGAACGCGTCGATCTCGCCGCCGCACTCGGCGGGCTGCACCACCTTGACGTCGTCGCGGCAGTGCTTGAGCAGCTCCGTACGGTACTTGGCCAGTTCGGCGCCCGGCTCCCGCACGGTGAAGACCACATCGGCCTTGGCGAGGAGAGCCGCGCCCCGCAGTGTCAGCAGCTCCGCGTTGCCCGGCCCGGCACCCACCAGGCGACGTGGCCGGTAGCGGGCGCGCCCGAATGGCGGGCCGACGCCTCGTGGTTCTCACTCTGCGGATTCAATGTGCGCTCGCTCCTCATTACTCCGGTCGCGGTGCCCCTGCCTGGGCACCGGCGTCGGCAACGATGCGGTCCGCTCCTTCCTCGATCATCTCGCGGGCCAGCTCCCTACCGAGACCGGCGGCGGTGTCGATGGTCGCCGCCGCGGAACCTTCCGCAAGCCGCACCGCCCGTTCCCGGCGCACCGCCTGGGAACCATCGGTGGCGACGACGGCGGCGCGAAGCCGCAGCCGGCCGTCGTAGCATTCGGCATAGGCCCCGACAGGGGCGGCGCATCCGGCCTCCAGCTCCGCGAGGACGATGCGCTCAGCGGTGACGCCGGCCCTGGTCTGCTCGTGGTCCACGGCGGCGAAGAAGCCAAGGTCGCCCTGCGCCGCGCGCTCGGTGCGGCACTCCACTGCGAGAGCCCCCTGCCCCGGGGCGGGCAGCATCTGCTCCGGTTCGAACAGGTCGGTGACGTCGTCGGCACGGCCGACCCGGACCAGACCGGCGTAGGCCAGCACGACCGCGTCGAGTTCGCCCGAGGAGACCTTGCCCAGGCGGGTCTCGGCGTTGCCGCGGATGGGGACGTAGTTCAGGTCCGAGCGCAGGGCCGCGAGCTGGGCCACACGGCGCGGCGAACCGGTGCCGACCGTGGCGCCGGCGGGCAGGTCGGCGAACTTCCGACCGTCGCGGGCGCACAGCGCGTCGCGCGGGTCGTCCCGCTCTGGGATCGCGACGAGGGTCAGCCCGTCCGCGGGGGTGGTGGGGAGGTCCTTCAGGGAGTGCACCGCGACGTCGACGGTGTCCGCCAGCAGCTCGTCGCGCAACGCGTTGACGAACACCCCGGTGCCGCCCAGTTGGGTCAGGTGGGCCTTGGTCACGTCGCCGAAACTGGTGATCAGCACCAGCTCCACCGGCGTCCCGGTGCGCTCGGTGATCGCGTCGGCGACCCGCTGCGACTGCGAGGTGGCCATGGGGCTGCGGCGGGTGCCGAGGCGGACCGGTGCGGGGGGCATCGCTATTTCTCCTCGCCGGGCGGGGTGCGTGTGCCCTTCTCCGGGCGGGTCACGGCATCGGGGGTGGCGGGGTCGAGGCCGAACAGCTCCCGCAGGGCGACCTCGTAGGAGTCGCCGTCAGGCCCGGCCGCGAGCTCTTTGACGCGCACAGTGGGCTGGTGCAGCAGTTTGTCGGCCACCCGCCGCATGGCGTAGGTGACCTCGTCGCGCGTCTTGTCGTCGAGGTCGGGCAGCCGGCCCTCCAGCCGGGCCAGCTCGGTGTCGAGGACCGTCCGCGCCTTGCTGCGCAGCGCTACGACGGTGGGGGCGACCAGCTCGGCGCGGCGGACCGACTGGTACTCGGCGACCTCTTCGTCGACGATGTCGCGGACCACCGAGATCGCGCCGGAGCGGCCGGGGTCGTCCACCCCGTCGGCGCCTTCGGCCGCGGCCCGCCGCAGGTCTTCGATGTCGACCAGCCGCACGCCCGGAATGTCGCGGACACCGGCGTCGATGTCGTGCGGAAGGGCCAGGTCGAGGAAGACCAGCGGGCGCGCGGAACCGCTCCTTCGCGCGGCGGCGCTCTCAACGGCCTCGCGGGTCAGTACCAGGCCCTGAGCCCCGGTGCAGGAGATCACCAGGTCGACGTCGGCGAGCGCGCCTTCGGCCTCCTCGAACGGGACGGCCCGGCTGTCGATGGGCTCGTAGGCCTCGGTGAGGCATTCGGCGAGCCGGGCCGCCCGCTCGAACGTGCGGTTCGCGACGAGGACGGAGCTCGCGCCCTGCCGGGCCACGGTGTTGGTCGAGAGCGCGCTCATCGATCCGGCGCCGAGAACCAGGGCGCGCACCCCTGTGAGCGCCTGCGGGAACGGCAGCGCGGCCTCGACCGCGTCCGTACCGGTGTCGCCCGCGGTGACCGGGTGGTCGACGGGGCAGCGCCCGGCCCCAGCCGGCGTGCCGGCGGCCTCCTCCGCGGTGGACTCCAGGGCGGAGGGGCGCAGGTGGCGGCCTGCGACGGCCAGCCCCAGGCCGACCATGTCGGCTCCGGCGTGGTCGATGTGCGTCTCGGTGTGCGCGCGCTTGCCGACCCGGAGCGCGCGCTGGCCGAGGTCGTTCAGGACACGGCCGAGCGCTCCCACCTGCTGGGCGTCCTTGAGGGAGTCGCGGACCTGGCCGAGGATCTGCCCCTCCCCGACCACCATGGAGTCCAGCCCGCAGGTGACGGAGAACAGGTGCTGGACGGCGCGTTCCTCGTAGTGCACGTAAAGGTGCTGGGAGAACTCGCTGAGGGCGACGCCGGTGTGCCACGAGAACAGTTCGGTGACGGCCGCGACGCCAGGGTGGAACTTGTCGACGTCGGCGTAGATCTCCGTGCGGTTGCACGTGCTGACCATCATGACCTCGTTGACCGACGAGGCGTTCGCCATCTCCGACATGGCCTTGAGACGCGCCTCGTCGCTTAACGCGACACGCTCCAACAGCGCCACGGGCGAGCTCCGATGGCTCAGCCCAACGGCGAGGACACTCATCTGCACTCCAATGCAGGCACTACTACCTCGACACTCAGGCCCTATTCAGGTCAGGCTCCCGGGGACCCCGAACCACTCCGGCCCGCCGTACCCGTCGGACTTTCGTTGTTCGTGGAAGGCAGGATCTGAAGCTCTATGGATAGATCGACCTTACGCACATCCACGCTCGGGGGCACATTGAGCACCACCGGTGCGAAATTCAGCACGCTGGTGACGCCGCACCCGATAAGACGGTCGCACACGCTCTGGGCCGCCGCTGCCGGGGTGGCGATGACACCGATCGAGACGTCCTCGCCTTCGACAACATCCTCCAGGGCGTCGATATGCCGCACCGACAGGCCCGCGACCTTGTCCCCGACGATCGAGGAGTCGGCGTCGAGAAGCGCCGCTATCCGGAATCCGCGCGAACCGAAGCCTCCGTAGTTGGCCAGCGCACGCCCCAGGTTGCCGATGCCGATGATGGCCACCGACCAGTCCTGTGTGAGACCAAGCTCACGCGAGATCTGGTAGATGAGATACTCGACGTCGTAACCGACCCCGCGGGTTCCGTAGGACCCCAGGTGCGACAGGTCCTTGCGGAGCTTCGCCGAATTCACCCCGGCGATCGAAGCCAGATCCTCAGAGGAGACCGTGGGGGTTCCCTGGTCGTCCAGCGCCTGCAGGGCGCGCAGGTACACCGGGAGTCGGGCGACTGTCGCCTCCGGGATTCCCCTTTCCCGGGGCCGTGGGGTACGGCGGGTCACAGGCGTGCGCTCCTGGGCAGCGATTGTCGGTCTGACTCGGTAATTCGGGCCCATACAGGTTCGATGCCCCCGCGCGATTGCGCATCACACCTGGCAAGACCCCGGCCGGAATGGATTTTCGCCCCAGATTACGCTCTTGTGAAAGCGGGCACAAAGTGGGGTGGTCTTCGCCTAAAACCCCGCTGGTCCAAGGCCTACGTCAGAGCGGCGCGCAGCCGCTTCTCACTCACCCGCCAGAAATCGTGCGGCTTTCCGTCGACGAACGTCACCGGGATCTTCTCCCAGTACTCGTCCCTCTCCTCTGGGGGCGCCTCTGTGATATCCCGCACGTCGTAGGACACACCGAGGTCAGCGGCGACACGTTCGATAATCCGCAGCGCCTCGTCGCACAAATGGCAGCCGGGCTTGCCGATCATGGTGATCCGGTGCGCCGGGTCGGCACCGCTCATCCTTCTCCCCGTCCCTTCGTCTCGGCGGCTCGACGGCCGCACCGCGGCGGGCCGGCTTCACCCGCCCGCGAAGGGCGGAAGCACCTCGACCGTGCCGCCTTCGGCCAGCCGCACCTCAGTGTGCGGCCGCTTGCCCACCGAGTACTCGTCCACCAGGAACGACGACCGGTCCAGCACCTTCAGCAGCCGGTCGTTCCCGGAATGCCGGACACGCACCGCTTCCAGCGCTTCGGCCAGCGTCCCGGCCTCGTAGGGTTCCGACTCCGCGCCCGCGGCTTCCTTCGCCGCGGCCCAGTACCTGATGGTTCCGCTCGCCATCGTTGACTATCCTTAGAGGTTCTCGGAGGCGAAATACAGTTCATTCTTCACCGAGGGCAACGACGCCTTCGACGGCCGCATCTTGCGGGATGACGGGAAGAGACGCATGAGCCATCTCCTGCTGCTGACGAACTCCAACGAACCGTCGGACCATGTTCTACCCGCCCTCGGTCTGCTTCTCCACTCGGTGCGCGTCTCCCCTGCGGAGGCCAGCGCGCTTCTCGCGTCGAGTACCGACCGTGCGGCGAGCACGCCCGTGGACGCCATTCTGGTCGACGCCCGGAAGGATCTCGCCGCGGCGCGCAACTTCTGCCGGCTGCTCGACACTACCGGCCTCGACTGCCCCCTCATCGTCATCCTGACCGAGGGCGGCGCCGCGGCCCTGACTTCCGACTGGCAAGTCGACGACTTCCTGCTGACCACAGCGGGCCCGGCCGAGGTCGAGGCCCGGTTGCGGCTAGCGATCGGCCAGGCCGACACCACCACCGATGACCCCGACGAGATCCGCCGCGGCGACCTCGTCATCGACGAAGCCACCTACATCGCCCGGCTGCGCGGACGGATCCTCGACCTCACCTTCAAGGAGTTCGAGCTGCTGAAGTTCCTGGCGCAGCACCCGGGCCGGGTGTTCACCCGCGCCCAACTGCTCCAGGAGGTCTGGGGGTACGACTATTTCGGCGGCACCCGTACGATCGACGTCCACGTGCGGCGGCTCCGAGCGAAACTGGGCGCCGAGTACGAATCCCTGATCGGAACCGTTCGCAATGTCGGCTACCGCTTCGTCCCGGACCCCACGTCCAAGAGCACGACCGAAGAAGCGGTCGCGCAGGACGATTACCACGGCTCGCAGACGCGGGAGGAAGTCGCACAGACGCGCGGCTGACCTCGCTTTGCCGGATTCGGAGGGGGAAATTCAGGGAGCAAAAAGCCGGGAATCAGTCGGTTCGCGGTCTCGTGGTGCGGCATCGAAGCACCTATCATGCTGAGGGCAGCCGGCTTGTAGCTGTTCGTGGCCATCGGCGCCGGCGACGCGCGACGCGGCGATTCGAGGAGGCTTGCCCCCATGCTGAGCGGCAAGGACGACCGGTCGCACCGGTTCCCTCTCCGAGTCCTGCTCGGAGTCCCGCTCGGAACCGTCTTCATCGGTTCGACCCTGGTGGCGCTGGCCGCGCCCGCCTCCTCCGACGCCCCGCCCGTGGTCGTCCTCGCTCCCGAGGACATCACTGTCGAGGCCGGTGAAACCGCCGAGCTGAGCCTGGACGTGAGCGGCGGCCTGCGGCACGAGACGTGCCTGTACGGCGCGGAGGCCGACAACGACTTCGAGACCGGGGAACTCGACTCCGAGACCGCGCCCGCGAGCGCCGAGGTCACGGGGACCCCCGAGGAAACAGTGAAGGTCACCGCCACTGTGACCTACGCCCACCTCGACGACTACTCCGACTGCGCGGACGTCCCCGAGGACGAGCGAAGCACGGCCGAGTCCGTCCCGCTGCCGGTCGTGGTTCTTCCTCCGGAGGAGGAAGAGGAGGAGCCGACGGACGAGCCGACCGAGGAGCCCACCGAGGAGCCCACGGAGGAACCCGACCCCACCGGAGAACCCACGGAGGAACCGACAGAGGACCCCACCGAGGAACCCGACCCCACCGGAGAACCCACGGAGGAACCGACAGAGGACCCCACCGAGGAACCCGACCCCACCGGAGAACCCACGGAGGAACCGACAGGCGGCTCGGGCAGCGGCACCGGCGGCGAGTCCGGCGGATCCGGGAAGGGGCCGGACAGCGAGTCCGGCGGGCCCAAGGAAGGGCCGGACGGCGGTTCCGGCGGCGGCCCCGGCGAGGGTTCGGGCAACGCTCCCGGCGGTACCGCGCCGGAGGCGCCCGGGCGGGGCCAGACCCCGCCCTCCGGCCCCGACATAGGCCGGCCCGCACCAGACACCGATCTTCCTGACGGCGAGCGCCCGTCCCTGCCCAGCGGCCCGGCCGACCTGCCCGGTGTGGACCCGGGAGAGGATCTCGCGGATCTCCCCACAGTGGAGCCCGGCGAGGAGGAGAACGACGACACCACGGCGGCCGCCGCCAACCCCGACCCGCGCTCAGGGGTGCTTACTCCGCTGATGCTGCTGGCCTTCCTGCTGCTCCTGCTCCTCCTGGCGACCCCGCTCGCCCCGACCCGCCGGGTCCGGACCGGGGGCGGCTACATCGGCAGGCGCCGCCGGCTCTGATCCCCGCCGGGAAACCTCCTCCCCCGCGCAATAGGCTCGGGCCATGAGCTACGTGCACACCACCGATTCACTGGAGGACGAACAGGCCGCGGCCGTGACCGCACTGGCCGGGGCGGCGCGGGAGCACGACGGGGTCGCACCGCTGTCGGAACAGGTACTGCTGCGCGTACGGCACGGATCGGCGGCCGGAGCCTCCCGCTTCCACCTGCTCTACGAGGAGGACGGGAGCGGGCGGCGAACGCTCTCCGGTTTCGGGTTCGCCGAGCGCGCGGCCGGCGAACCGGATTCGGCCGAATTCGTCGTCGCCCCCGAGCACCGCCGCCGAGGGCACGGTTCGGCACTGCTGCGCTCGTTGCGGGAGGACGCACCGGCCGAAGGGGTGCGCGTGTGGGCGCACGGCCGGCTCCCCGGGGCGGCGGCTCTGGCCGGTTCGGCGGGTCTGCGGCAGGTGCGCGGGCTACGCAAGATGCGGTTGCGGCTGCGCGGCGAGCCGGGCCGCCCGGCCCCGGAACTGCCCGCGCCGATGTTCTCGAACACCGTGGCAGAACGCCTCACCATCCGCCCCTTCAAGGTCGGTTCGGATGAGGACGCGTGGCTGAAGGTGAACGCGGCGGCGTTCGCCGACCACCCGGAGCAGGGCGGTATCACCCTGGAAGACCTGCGCCAGCGCGAGGCGGAGGACTGGTTCGACCCGAACGGGCTGTTCGTCGCCGAGGACTCCGCGACCGGCGCCCTTGCGGGGTTCCACTGGACCAAGACGCACGCCGACGGTGCCGGACTGACCGGCGGCGAACCGGTGGGCGAGGTCTATGTCGTGGGGGTGGACCCGGCGTGGCAGGGCACCGGACTGGGCCGGGTACTGACCCTGGTCGGCCTCCACCACCTGCGGGAGCGCGGCCTGCCGTGGGTGCTGCTGTATGTGGACGAGGACAACCGGGCAGCGGTGCGGCTGTACGAGTCCCTCGGCTTCACCGTGTGGGACGTCGACGTCATGTACGAGGTCGGCTGAGCCCTCCCCGAGACCGGAAAACGTTCACCGAACATTGCGGATCGACACCGTTACGAAATGCGATAATCGCAGGCCATCGATGGGTTTCTTGCTCGACGTCAAGGTGATTCACCGCGCATCCACCACCGGTCCGCCACTATTTCGACCAGACTCGCCCTCCCGTTCACTCTTCGTTCACCCTTACTGGTAGATCTGGTCACTTCCCCTGCTTACGTTCACATTCGGCGAGGTCCTCGACCGGACTCGCCCCAAGGTGACGAAGTCCAGAGGAAGGACACCGGAGCTGTGAAGCTCTCCAGGAACGGCCGGTTCACGGGGCTGGCCCTCGCCGGCGCCCTCGCGCTCTCGGCTTGCGGATCGGACCAGGCCGTCGAAAACGGCGCCGCCCCGGCGGGCAGCGCCGACTGTGTCGAAGGCGGCGGCACGCTCGACGGTGCCGGCTCCTCGGCGCAGGAGAACGCCATGGCCACGTGGATCGCGGGCTACACCGGCACGTGTGAGGACACCACGGTCAACTACGACGCGGTCGGCTCTGGCGCCGGGCGCACCCAGTTCATCGACGACGCCGTGACCTTCGCGGGCTCCGACGCGGCCATGGACGAGACGGAGACCGAGAAGGCCGCCGAGCGGTGCAACGGCTCCGAGGTCGTCAACATCCCCGCCTACATCGCTCCCATCGCCGTCGCCTTCAACCTCGAAGGCGTCGACTCGCTGAACCTCACCCCTGAGGTGATCGCCGGAATCTTCAACCAGGAGATCACCCAATGGGACGACGAGGCGATCGCGGCCGACAACCCGGACGCCGACCTCCCGAGCAGCGAGATCGTCCCGGTGAACCGCTCCGACGAGTCCGGCACGACCGAGAACTTCACCGCCTACCTTGAGGAGGCCGCCGGCGACGAGTGGCCGCACGAGGCCGAGGGCGACTGGCCGATCGAGCCGGTCGAGGCCGGGCAGGGCAACTCCGGTGTCGTCTCTGCCATCGAGGGCGGCGAGGGCACGATCGGCTACATCGAGGCCTCGCACCTCGGCGACCTCGGCGCCGCCGCCGTGGGCGTCGGCGACGAGTTCGTCGAGTTCAGCCCGGAGGCCGCGGCCGCCATCGTGGACGCGTCCTCGCCGCGCGAGCAGAACACCGAGCACGACCTCGCCATCGACCTGGACTACACCGGCGCCGGCGCGGACGCTTACCCGATCGTGCTGGTCGCCTACGAGGTCGCCTGCCTCGAGTACGAGAGCGAGGAGGACGCCGAGCTGGTGAAGAGCTTCCTCGGCTACGTCACGAGCGAGGAGGGCCAGGAGGCCTCCGCTGAGGAGACCGGCTCGGCGCCGCTCACCGACGAGACCCGCGAGAACATCCAGCCCACCCTGGACGCGATCACGGCAGGCTCCTGATCCACACGACGCGGATCCCTGCTCGGGTAGGGCCCACACCGGAGGGTGCGGGCCCTGCCCTTAGCCGTGTGTCGGGCCCTGGTCCGCGCCTGAGGGCAGGGGGCGTGGCCGAACCGCTACCGAAGAAGCCGCACAATATAACGGGCCCTGGCGCCGCCTGCAGCAACAGCACGGAGGTGAACCCGTTCACCCCGGGTGCGAACCCTGACCCATCTTGACCGGAGTCTCACATGACCACCACGGACTCGTCTGCGACGCCCCAGACCCCCAAGGGCAAACGTCGTATCGGCGACGTCGTATTCGCCAACACCGCGAGCGGTTCCGGGATCCTGATCCTCGCGATCCTGGCGGGTGTCGCTGCATTCCTGATCATCCAGTCCGTCGACTCGCTCGGCGCCAACACGGCGAACTTCTTCACCACCACTGGATGGGACGCCAACACCCGTGAGGCTCCGGCCTTCGGTGTCGCGGCGCTGGCCTTCGGCACGGTGCTGGCGGCGGCCATCGCACTGCTGATCGCGACCCCGATCGCCGTGGGGATCGCGTTGTTCATCGCGTACTACGCACCGCGCAAACTCGCCTCGGTGCTGGGCTACATCGTGGACCTGCTCGCCGCGATCCCCAGCGTCGTCTACGGCCTGTGGGGCATCGGGTACCTGGTCCACCAGCTCACTCCCTTCTACCAGTGGCTGAGCACCTCCTTCGGGTGGATCCCGCTGTTCGCCGGGCCGGTCTCCAGCACCGGCCGCACGATGATGAGCGCCGGCATCGTGCTCGCGGTGATGATCCTGCCGATCATCACCGCGATCTCCCGCGACGTGTTCCTGCAGGTGCCCCAGGCGCACCGGGAGGCCGCGCTCTCGCTGGGAGCGACCCGCTGGGAGATGATCCGGATGGCGGTGCTGCCATTCGGGCGGGCCGGCATCATCGGCGGGGCCATGCTCGGCCTGGGCCGGGCCCTCGGCGAGACCATGGCCGTCGCGATGATCCTCTCGCCGGCCCTGGTCATCTCGCCCCACCTGCTGCAGAGCGGCAACCAGACCATCGCGGCGCACATCGCGCTGCAGTACCCCGAGGCCACCGGTTACGGCGTCTCGGCGCTGATCGCCGCCGGCCTCGTGCTCTTCGCGATCACTCTGGTCGTCAACATGGGTGCGCGCTACATCGTCGCGCGGCGCAAGGAGTTCACCGAATGACCACCACGACCAAGAAGTCTTCGACCGGCGCCTCCGGCGATGGTCCCGCGCCGATGCAGAGGACGCTGCTCACCGGGTCGCTCCCCCGATACTTCGCCCCGGCGCTCCTCGCGGGAGTCGCCATCGTCACGGGCGGCCTGCTGTTCGCCCTGGGGACGTTCAGCATCCCGCTGTTCGCGGTGTTCACCGTCGTCACCTACACCGTCCTCGTCACCCTCGCCTCCGCCCGGATCGAGAGCGGGCGCAAAGCCAAGGACCGGTTGGTCACGGCCGTCGTCTACACCTGCTTCGGCCTGGCCATGGTGCCGCTGATCTCGCTGCTGTGGACGGTGGCCCGCATGGGGGTGGTCCGGCTCGACGGCTACTTCCTGACCGTTTCCATGAACGGTGTCACCCCGACGATGGACGCCGGCGGCGTCTACCACGCCATCGTCGGAACCATCGCCATCACCGGGTTCGCCGCGCTGGTCTCCATCCCGATCGGCCTGATGACCGCGATCTACCTGGTCGAATACGGCAGGGGCCGGCTGAAGAACGCCATCACCTTCTTCGTCGACGTCATGACCGGCATCCCGTCGATCGTCGCCGGCCTGTTCGTCGTGGCACTGTGGATGGTGTTCTTCGGGCCCGGCACCACCAACGGCGCGGCGGGCGCGGTCGCGCTGTCCGTCCTGATGATCCCGGTCGTGGTGCGCTCCTGCGAGGAGATGATCCGGCTGGTTCCCAACGAACTGCGCGAGGCCTCCTACGCCCTGGGCGTGCCGAAGTGGCTGACCGTGGTGAAGGTGGTGCTGCCGACCGCGATCGCCGGTATCACCACGGGAATCATGCTGGCCATCGCGCGTGTTATCGGGGAGACGGCGCCGTTGATCCTCACAGCGGGGTCCTCGGCCGTCGCCATCAACTGGAACCTCTTCGACGGCCAGATGATGAGTCTCCCGGTGTTCATCTACTCCCAGGTCCGGATGGGCGACGCAATCAACTACGAGCGCGCCTGGGCCGCCGCGCTGACACTGATCCTGATCGTTATGCTGCTGTTCTTCGTCGCCCGGTTGGTCTCCCGGTTCTTCGCGCCGAAGTTCGGACGCTGACCCCCGCCCCACCCACGCCTTCCGCACGAACTCGAGGTAACGAGGAATCACAGTGGCCAAGCGAATCGACGTCTCCGGACTGCACGTCTATTACGGCGACTTCAAGGCCGTCGAGGACGTGTCGATGACCATCGAACCCCGGGCGGTCACCGCCTTCATCGGCTCCTCCGGCTGTGGCAAGTCGACCTTCCTCCGCGCCCTCAACCGGATGCACGAGGTGGCGCCGAATGCCCGGGTCGAAGGCAAGGTCATGCTGGACGACCAGGACATCTACGCCCCCGATGTCGACCCTGTGGCGGTCCGCCGGGAGATCGGGATGGTCTTCCAGCGCCCCAACCCGTTCCCGACGATGTCGATCTACGACAACGTCATCGCCGGGGCGAAGCTCAACAACCAGCGGCTCGGCAGAACCGAGGCCGACGACATCGTCGAGCGGTCACTGCACGGCGCCAATCTGTGGGAAGAGGTCAAGGACCGGCTGAGCAAGCCGGGAGCGGGGCTCTCCGGTGGTCAGCAGCAGCGCCTGTGCATCGCCCGCGCCATCGCGGTGGAGCCGGCCGTGCTGCTCATGGACGAGCCGTGCTCGGCGCTGGACCCGATCTCGACACTGGCGATCGAGGACCTGATCGCCAAGCTGAAGGAGAACTACACGATCTGCATCGTCACGCACAACATGCAGCAGGCGGCGCGGGTCAGCGACCAGACGGCGTTCTTCAACCTGGCGGGCACCGGAAAACCGGGCCGACTGATCGAGATGGACGAGACCAACAAAATCTTCACCAAGCCCGACAAAAAGGAGACCGAGAACTACATCACCGGTCGCTTCGGGTAATCGCATACGGTATCGCGGCGGCGGGCCGACCGGCTCGCCGCCGTTCTTGTCGCGGCGAAGACTTCCACCGGCAATTCCAGAGAAGACACAGAGCCGACCGCGGGCCGACCCGAATACCCTCTCTCGTCCGCACCATGTAACCAAAGGTCAGAGGCGATCCCACTGTCAATAAATTCAACGGGACGGTCAATGCCGCAGCAACACGGATCGGGGCGGAACGGCGAATATCCACATCACTTCCACCCCTTTCGCGAGTTCCTGTAATTGATCATGAACTTAGCGTGATACCTTCTGTTCCGGCCTTCAAAAGTCGAAAACAGAGGGGACCGATATGAAACGCGCCACCGCCGCCGCTTTCGCTCTGACCGCCGCCACGGGCCTGATCGTCGGCATCCCGGCGACCGCGAACGCCGCGTCCGGCGACCGGAACGCCCCCGCCCACCAGGGCGCGGAATGCGAGGGCAAGCAGAACTGGCCCGAACTCGTCGGGACCAACGCGGAGAAGGCCAAGCGCACCATCGAAGCGGAGAACCCCCGGGTCACCGCGGTCATCATCTCCGAGAACGCCCTGGTGACCTCGGACTTCCGCTGCGATCGGGTGCGTGTCCACACCGAAGCCGAGGACGACCGGACCACCACGGTCGCCCGTACCCCCCGGGTGGGCTGATCAGAGAACGCGTGAGCGGTCGGCGGCTCCGGGTCCCGCCGCGGACTCCGGAGGGGAACGGCGCCCACACGGCCGCCGCGCGCATCCGCGCGATCACGGCTATCCGGGCGCGACTACGCGCAGCAGACCGTACGCCGCGGCGGCGATCGCGGCCGCCCCCGGCAGGGTCAGCAGCCACACGGTGACGATGTTGCCTGCAACGCCCCAGCGCACGGCCGAGAGCCGCCGTGTGGCGCCCGCACCCACGATCGCCGAGGTGATCGTGTGGGTACTGGAGACCGGCACATGCCAGATGAACGCGGCGGCGTAGAGCACCATCGCGGCCGTGGTCTCAGCGGCGAACCCCCGCGGAGAGTCCAGTTGGATCACCCGGCGGCCCAGAGTGCGCATGATCCGCCATCCTCCGGTGAGGGTCCCCAGGGACATGCTGATTCCGGCCGCCACCACGACCCACAGCGGGAGCGTGTAGCTGTGCTGGTAACCGGTGAGGACCAGCGCCAGTACGACCACACCCATGGTTTTCTGCGCGTCCTGCAGCCCGTGTCCCAGCGCCATCGCGGCGGCCGAGACGGACTGGGCCATGCGGAACTTGCGTGCCACCCGGACCGGGCGGGAGCGGCGGAACAGCCACATGATGGCGAGCATCATGAGGTACCCGCCGATCCCGCCGATGAGGGGCGACAGCAGCATCGGCAGCACGAAGCTGTCGGTGACGTCGGGGGCGTTCACCACGCTCGTGGAGGCGAGCGCGGCCCCGAGCATGCCGCCCACCAGGGCGTGCGAGGACGACGAGGGCATGCCCTTGTACCAGGTGACGATATTCCACGCGATCGCGCCGACCAGCGCGGCGAACAGCACGTACAGCCCGGGCGCGCCCGAGTGCGGCGTGATGATGTCCTGGCTGATCGTCCGGGCGACGCCTTCGCCGAGGAACGCTCCGACCATGTTCATGGACGCCGCCATGACCACGGCGGCCCGCGGTCCCAGCGAGTTGGTGCTGATCGGCGTCGCGAGCGAGTTCGCGGCGTCCTGGAAGCCGTTGGTGAACGCGAAGACGAGCGCGGCGGCGATGACCGCGACCAGTACCAGGTTCTCCGGCGGCACATCCGGGGGGAGCAGGTCGGCCGGCCCGCTCAGCGGCACCGCCGCGGATCGGGGGATGCTCAGGATTCCTTCACTACGATGGTCTCGACGGTGTTGGCCACGTGCTCGAACGCGTCCGCCGCGGCCTCAAGTTCCTCGATGACGTCCTTCAGCTTGAGCACCGTGAGGGCGTCGTACTCACCACTGAACAGGCGGGCGAGAAGCCGACGGTAGATCTGGTCGGCCTGGTTCTCCAACTGGTTGATCTCGATCCAGTACCGCGTGAGGTCGTGCATCGAACGGAGGCGGGGCATGGCTTCCGCGGTGAGTTCAGCGGCGCGCTCCAGCACCTCGACCTGGTCGATGATGCCCTTGGGCAGGCGGTCCAACTGGTACAGCCCGACCAGGTCGACGGCGGCTTCCATGGAGTCCATGACGTCGTCCAGCGAGGAGGCCAGCCGGTAGATGTCCTCGCGGTCGAACGGCGTGACGAAGCTCTCGTTGAGCCTCCGCATGATGGTATGGGTTCTCTCATCACCCGCATGCTCGCAGGCGCGCATCTTCTCGGCGATAGCCTCACGGTCGGCGCCGTCACTGATCAGCTCCACCAGCAGACGCGCACCTATGACCAGGTTGTTCGCGGAGTCAGCGAACATCTCGTAGTAGCTGTCATCGCGCGGGGTCAGGCGAAGACGCACATCTATCTCCGTAAAGTGCGGTGGTTGTGCGTGAGGGCGCTATGGGCACACTCGGGCGAAAAGGTCATGTCGGACGTAATGCTGAGCGGGCGACGTTCCCTTCGTGCCGCCCTGGGGGTTCTCTTCGCTCCTTGTTCACTTTGCCTGCGCCAAGGGCCACCAAAGCCGAAGTGGTGGAGCACTCATCCTAACCACCCCGGTCAGAGCCACCAGGCACCGTGTTCCTCAGGTCCGTTGTATGGACAGCCGGGGTGAACTTGGCGAACGGGATGCGATCAACAGTGGAACACAGAACGGCGTACGTCCCGTGATCTTCCTTCCATGCGATCGACACCCTTGGTTCACCACCCTGACGTGTCACGTTCCCTCAAGAGTCAGTTTCGGGGGATTCCTCCGTTGAGGCAACTCTCCTTACGGGGATCATGAGCAATCCCCCGCGGGCGCCCGGACGATGCCCCGCCGGCGGCGTGTCCGGCTAACCTCTGATGACATGCTGGCCAAGCCCACAGCGGCGCAGCGGCGCCACGCGGCACTGCGCACCGCCCTCGACACCCAGCTCGCGGCTCTGGAGGAACCGCCCTACACCGGTCCGGACCGGCCGGCGGCGGTACTGACCGAGTGCGCCGCGGCCGTGCTGCGCGCACGGGAGCAGGGCGGGACACCCGAACGCAGCGCTGTCCGCGCCGTTGTCCGCGGCTCACTCATCGAGCTCGCCGAGCGGGTCCCCGGCCACAGCGTGGAGGTTCGGGTGCCGCCGTTCGGGGCGGTACAGGTGGTCGAGGGCCCCCGGCACACCCGCGGCACCCCGCCGGGCGTGGTGCAGACCGACCCCCTCACCTGGATCGCGCTGGCGGCGGGGCGGGAGTCCTGGGAACACGCGGTCGCGGACGGCATCGTGAGCGCCACGGGAGAACGCACCGATCTATCCCCTCACCTGCCGCTATGGGAGGGCCTCTGACCCCCGGTTGGCACGTCCCGGGTAAGCAGGCACTAAGCTGGAGGGCGTGTCGTACTCCGACGGCCGGCTCAGCACCGAGATCGATCCCGAAGAACGCGGACCGCGGGACGCGTGTGGCGTCTTCGGTGTCTGGGCTCCCGGCGAAGAAGTCAGCAAGCTCACCTACTTCGGCCTCTACGCCCTGCAGCACCGCGGGCAGGAGTCCGCGGGTATCGCCCTGAGCGACGGCGAGCGCATCGTCGTTTACAAGGATATGGGGCTGGTCTCCCAGGTCTTCAACGAAGCGACTCTGGACTCGCTCCGCGGCCACCTGGCGGTCGGCCACTGCCGCTACTCCACGACCGGTTCCCCTGTGTGGAAGAACGCGCAGCCGACCTTCTACACGGCGCGCGACGGCGGCCTCGCACTCGGCCACAACGGCAACCTGATCAACACCCCCGAGCTCGCGGCGATGCTGCCCGACGACCGGATCGGCGCGACCACCGATACCGAGGTACTCACCGGCCTCCTCGCGGACAGCCCCGGCCGCAGTACCGAGGAGGCGGCGCTCGATCTGCTGCCAAAGCTCCAGGGCGCCTTCTCGCTCGTCTTCATGGACGAGAACACGCTGTACGCCGCCCGCGACCCACAGGGGATCCGCCCGTTCGTCCTGGGGCGCCTCGACAGCGGGTGGGTGGTCGCCAGTGAGACCGCGGCGCTCGACATCGTGGGGGCCGTCCCGGTTCGGGAGATCGAACCCGGTGAGATGGTCACCATCGACGAGCGCGGTGTACGGTCCCGCCGCTTCGCCCCCGCCGCCCCCAAAGGCTGCCTGTTCGAGTACGTGTATCTGGCCCGGCCCGACACCACGATCGCCGGCCGCAACGTCAACTCCACACGCGTCGAGGTCGGCCGCCGTCTCGCCAAGGAGCACCCGGTCGATGCGGACCTGGTCATCCCGGTTCCGGAGTCCGGCACCCCCGCGGCTGTCGGGTACGCCGACGGCAGCGGCATCCCGTTCGCGCAGGGGCTGGTGAAGAACTCCTACGTGGGCCGCACGTTCATCCAGCCCAGCCAGACGCTGCGGCAACTGGGCATCCGGCTCAAGCTGAACCCGCTGCGCGACGTCATCGAGGGAAAGCGGCTGGTCGTGGTGGACGACTCCATCGTCCGGGGGAACACCCAGCGCGCCCTGGTCCGCATGCTGCGCGACGCCGGAGCCGCAGAGGTGCACGTCCGCATCTCCAGCCCACCCGTGCAGTGGCCCTGCTACTACGGTGTGGACTTCGCCACCAAGGCCGAGCTCATCGGCGGGAACCTGTCCACCGAGGAGATCCGCGACTCCATCGGCGCCGACTCCCTGGCCTACATCGCGCTCGACGAGCTCATCGCGGCTACCGAGGTGGCCAAGGACCGGCTCTGCAGGGCGTGCTTCGACGGTGTGTACCCGATCGAAGTCGACCCGGACTCCCGCGGGAAGTACCTGCTGGAGAAGGCCTGCGGCACACCCAGAACCGAGTCCGTGGCGACGAGCGCGTAGGCCGCCGCCCCTTTTTTTCGAAGAGGTGTCGTTCCGGGCCGTCCGGGAGATACCGTCCGATTCCGCCGTGGCCGGGCGCGGTGCTGAACAGCTGAGAGGTTTCGCGTGGCAGAGGGTGCCAACACGAGCGGGGCGTACGCCGCCGCCGGGGTCGACATCACCGCCGGTGAACGCGCGGTGGATCTGATGAAGCGGCACGTGGCGCGCGCCCGCAGACCGGAGATGATCACCGACGCCAGCGGCTTCTCCGGGCTGTTCCGGCTGGACACCAGCGCGTACCGGGAACCGGTGCTCGCCACGTCCACCGATGGCGTCGGCACCAAGGTGCTGCTGGCGCAGGCCGTGGACAGGCACGACACCATCGGTATCGACCTCGTCGGAATGGTCGTCGACGATCTCGTGGTCAGTGGGGCCGAGCCGCTGTTCATGACCGACTACATCGCGTGCGGCGCGGTCGTGCCCGAGCGCATCGCGGAGATCGTCGGCGGTATCGCCGAAGGTTGTCGCCAGGCCGGATGCGGACTCATCGGCGGGGAGACCGCCGAACACCCCGGCGCGATGGCCCCGCACGAGTACGACCTCGCGGGAGCAGGGACCGGTGTCGTGGAGGCCGACTCCATCCTCGGTCCCGACCGCGTCCAAGCGGGAGACGCCGTCATCGCGATGGCTTCCTCCGGCCTGCACTCCAACGGCTACTCGCTGGTCCGCCGGGTCGTCGACCGGGCCGGCCTGGATCTCGCGGCGCACGTGCCCGAGCTCGGCGGGGTCCTGGGCGAGGTGCTGCTCACCCCCACCCGGATCTACGCCCGGCACTGCCTCGCGCTCGCTGCCGAGGTCGAGGTGCACGCGTTCTCCCACATCACGGGCGGCGGGCTGGCGTCGAACCTGGCGCGTTCACTCCCGGGAAGCGTGGACGTCGCGATCGACCGCGGGAGCTGGACGCCCTCGGCGGTCTTCGGCTACATCGCCGCGCAGGGTGGCATCTCCCGTGCGGACATGGAGGCCACGTTCAACATGGGGGTGGGTATGGCCGCGATCGTCTCCGCCGAGGACGCCGACCGCGCGCTGTCCCTGCTCGCCGAACGGGGACTCGCGGCGTGGATTCTGGGGCGCACAGCCCCCGGGTCGGGAGAGGTACGGCTCGATGGCGAGTACGCCTCCTGACGGCTCGGCCCTACCGTGCGGCAGCCGCGCCCCCGGAAACAGGTATAGCCGGCCTGAGCCGCCAAGAGCGGATCTGACCGGCTATATAACCTGCTTGTCAGCGGACCCGGTTATGCGGATATTGCGCGTTACCGACAGCTCGACGCGACGGCTCAGCGGGAGCCGTCCGATCGATCGGGCTCTTCCCCCGCCGGCTCGCCGCCGTTCGGATACTTGTCAGCAAGGTCCGCATAACGGTCGACCAGGTCATCGTAAGGGTCTTCATAGGTGTCGTCCGACTGTTCCGGCGACGACACACTTTCCTCAGCGACACCCAGCTCTGCCCGCAGCCGGTCGAGGTCGGTCCCTCCGGTGTTGTACTTCAACCGCCGGGCGACCTTCTGCTGCTTGGCCTTGGCTCGGCCGCGCCCCATTGGCTCGACCCCCTCAACGATTGGGTTTTGAAGAAAACCCCAGATCAACTAGCAAAACCGCAATGTCGGGCTGACCGCCGTCACCGCACTGACGACAGGCGCCAGCTTACGTACGGATACAACCGTACCCGGTTTGACACCGCCCTGCCTACGCCGCCTGTGGCTAAGGGCCGTCCGGCATACCACCACAGTCACCGACTCCTCCGGTTCGGGTGTGTCCGTTCCGGCCGGAACATCCCCGCGGCCACCACCGGTGCGGGATCACCGCACGGTCACGGACACGCGGCTCGTACCCGTGGACGCTGGAAGCGCCTTGGACCGCGCGCTCCACCGGTTAGTGCCAGCTGCCACGATATATGCCACGATGCGATCGTGCTGCCCTACACCGCCTATCTCCGCGTCTACCAGCCCATCACCGCGTTTTCAAGCAGGGAACGGGCCTACTGGAAAGCGTACGCGGAGTCACCGGACCGGCCAAAGAAGGTCCAGGCCATGGTGGCCGAACATGATGAGAGCCTACGCCGCCTCGTGGCCACGCCGCCGATCGTCGCACCTGAGCGGGAGAGCGGTCACGCCTACGTCCGACGTGTGGGCTCTCAGCTCTTCGTCTGTCCTTGGCAGACCCGGCTGCGGTCATGGCTCGGCTTCCGCGACTTCCGCTCGGAGACTCCGCGCGGGATCAGTCCGGCCTTCGTGCCGGAGCCCGTCGCCACAGCGGCCGAGGAGGCGTTCCAGCGCTGGCGCGACCGCGGCGATCCGCTCCGCACCCAGATCCTGACCAGCACATGGACGGTTCCGCTGCCGTGGTTCGCCCTGTTCGACGCGACGGAACGCCGCCTGGTCCTGGAACCCGGCTCAGATCCGGCGACGGCCCGCGGCGACGGCGGCCTTCCGCCCCGTAACCGCTTCGGCGGGAGCGTGTCCGGCCACGGGTCCTCACTGCCGCCGGAATCGGCACCGCCCCGCACGCTCCTCTACGTCACAGAGCTGAAGCAGGCCCGCGAACGCCTCGATCGTGCGATCCGGGTGCTCGGGCAGAGCCTCGGCGATAGTACGGCGCTGACCTCGGCCGAGCAGATGGAGGACTGGCTGACCGGGATCGCGCATCCGAACGCGCTCCTGGAGCTCGACTACGGGGGCCTGGTGCGCCTACTCGGCGACGACGAGCTGCGCGAGGACGAGTCGGCGGCGGAAGTCGCCGCCGCGATCACCGGACTGGAGACGGGGCAGGAGGAACTGACCGTGGCGATGTACAAGCGGGTGTCCCGGCGCTGGAAGTCGATACAGGCCCTGGAGCACGCCAACTGAGAGTCACGGCGTGGTCAACCGGAACGCGAGGACGATTCACATTTTCTCGCCGCACGCCACGCCGAAACGCAACCTGGTGTACCAGGTTCTCAGGCGGACCTTCCCCGTCTCCCTCGATTCCCTGTCCGACGAGTCCGGACGACCTTCACAGTTGGCATCAACCTTGGCGAAAATGGGCATAACAGTCGATAGAGATCAACGTACACTGTGTTCAGCTCATCACTGAGTGCGCTCCAGGTAACCAAAATAGCCGGTCACGCCGCCGATGCACGTGACACAGGAGGGCAGTCGACGAGGGAAGGTCGATGCACCGATCGCGCTGGACGGACCAGCGGACGGGCCGATGAACCGGAGCCGGTCCGCGTCGGTGGACTCCGTCCCACCGCGTTTCAGCCAGAACTTCACTCCCACTTTCGGTCCACCGGATCAAGAAAAACAAAGCCGGAGAATGAAGTTTTGACCGAATACGCCACATGCCACTAAACGTGTCGCTAGAATCACTCAGCGTGACGCGACACATGAGCGGCTTTGCGGCTTCCCATCCGTCAAAGTCGCGTTAAGTGGTCGCATAATCACCTCGGGTGATGCCAATATAGACCTTGAGAGCAATATTGGACATCCGGGCCGAGTGCCAGGATTAACACTCAAGGATCGGCACACAGA
The DNA here is from genome assembly GCF_000981225.1 of Allosalinactinospora lopnorensis. GTDB lineage: Bacteria > Actinomycetota > Actinomycetes > Streptosporangiales > Streptosporangiaceae > Allosalinactinospora > Allosalinactinospora lopnorensis. The sequence continues at coordinate 2,601 of NZ_LAJC01000076.1, read as the reverse complement.
TCCAGGAGGAGAGGCCGTACACATGTCAACTCGCACGCCCGAGGCGGAGCCCCTGTTGACCCCTGCCGAGGTCGCCACCATGTTCCGCGTGGACCCCAAGACCGTCACGCGTTGGGCAAAGGCGGGCAAGCTGACCTCGATTCGGACCCTGGGTGGGCACCGCCGCTACCGCGAGACAGAGGTCCGTGCTCTGCTGGCCGGCATCCCCAGCCAGCGCACGGAGTGATCTCCCTCGGGCTCGTGCCGTATGAGGGGGGGATCGCTCTAGGGATCGACACGCATCCCAGGAGCGTTGAGGGCGGGTCGCCGTTCGGCGGCCCGCCCTCGTCCTGTCCGGAGCCGTGTGCGGAACGCGCAGGGCCCTCCGCGAGGCCGGCCCTGCGCCTGACCGATCGGAGAGATGATGGACGAGGTCGAGGTCGACGGTCTGCGGGTCGCCTTCCGGCAGGCGGGGGCGGGGCCGCCGCTGATGCTCCTCCACGGCGCTGTCAGTGACAGCCGGGTGTGGCGCGAGCAGCTCAGTGATCTCTCCGACGAGTTCACGGTGCTGGCGTGGGACGCTCCGGGCTGCGGCCGGTCATCGGATCCCCCCGAGACGTTTCGCCTACCCGAGTACGCCGACTGCCTCGCGGGGTTCATCGACGCGCTCGGACTCGAACGACCGCACGTCCTCGGCCACTCATTCGGCGGCGGACTCGCCCTGGAGCTGTACCGACGCCGCCCTGCGCTCCCGAGGACGCTCGTTCTGGCCGGAGGATACGCCGGATGGGCGGGCTCGCTGCCGCCCAACGTGGTCGAACGGCGGCTGCGGGGGGCGCTGCGGGCCGCCGAACAGCAGGCGAACGGCGCGTTCGCGCCCCGATCGATCCCCGGCCTGTTTTCGGAGGCACTGCCCGGCGAGAAGGCCGAGGAGCTCGCCGCGATCATGTCCGGGTCCCGCCCGGTGGGAACGCGGGTGATGGCACACGCCTTCGCGGAGGCGGATCTGCGCGACGTCCTACCACGCATCCGGGTACCGGTGCTGCTGGTGTACGGCGACGCCGACGAGCGCGCGCCGCTCGCGGTCGCCGAGGGGCTGCACGCGGGAATCGCCGCCTCGAAGCTCGTGGTGCTGCCCGGACTCGGCCACGAGAGCTACCTGGAGTCGGCGGGTGCCTTCAACGCCGAGGTGCGCGGTTCCTGCGGTCGGCGGCCTGAAACGCCCCCGGCCCCGCCCGCCCCCTGCGTCATCCCACGACATGCCCTTGGACGTACTGGGGTCCGTAGCGCTCCCATTCCAGGAACCGCTCGGTCTCGCTCATCAGTCCGGAGGCGAGCCAGATCGCGATGACGGCGTCGTCAGCGAGGCCGAAGAGGGGGATGAAGAGCTCCGGAACGAGATCGACCGGAGAGGCGATGTACAACACGGCCAGGACGAACAGCACCAGCCGCGACGCCGGGAGCTGCGTGTAGTGGCCGCGGATCCGGGAACCGAGCATGCGCGGGATCGCGCCGGCACGGGCCCACAGCGAAGGTTTGCCGGGTCGGATCCCCTCGTACACCACCCGCCAGGCGGCAGCGCCCGCGGCTACGCGATTCGACTTTCGCACCGAAACCACCTCGATATCCGATATCGGCCGGCCACCGCTCCGGCTGCCGGCCCTAAGGACTGCTCCATCAAGATATGACGCGTTCTGCCGCGATTGTGTTCCCGGAACCCGCTAAGTTGTGGAGGGCGAGCCCCCTCTGTCCCAAGGACGACTTTGACGATCACGCGTACCGGCCCCCCGGCGCCGGAACCTACGGTGACCGGCGGCCAAGGCCCCATCCTGAACGCTCTGAGGGGCCTGCTGGCGATCACGGCCCTCCTCGCGGGCACGGCCTGCGCGGAGATCCCCGCCGCGGACGAGTTGCCCGCCCCGGGTGAGGGGACGGCCTCTCCGGAGGACCCCCCGGACAAAGGCCCACTCTCCGGCCGGACGGTGGTCATCGACCCCGGTCACAACGGAGGCAACGCCGACGCGTCCGCCGAGATCAACGAGAGCGTTCCGGCGGGACCGAAGGAGAAGGAGTGCGACACGGTCGGCTCCACGAGCCCCGACGCTACGCCGAGCACGAGTTCACCTGGCGGTTCTCCCAGCAACTCGGTGACGCGCTGAAGGCGGACGGCGCCGCGGTCGTCCTCACCCGGGAGGACAACGAGGGCGTCGGCCCCTGCATCAACGAACGCGCCGAGATCGGCAACAACGCCGATGCCGACGCCGCCATCTCCATCCACGCCGACGGCGCCGACGGGGGCGGACCCGGCTTCCACGTCATCGCCCCGGGCGAGGTCGAGGGGTACACGGAGGAGATCGTGGAACCGTCGCGCCGACTCGCCGAGGACGTGCGCGAGGAGTTCCACGCGGGGAGCGGCCAGCCCTACGCCGACTACATCAGCGATGACGGTCTGGACGTGCGGACCGACCTCGGCGGGCTCAACCTCTCCACGGTGCCGAAGATCTTCCTGGAGGTCGGCAACCTGCGCGACGAGGAAGACGCCGAGTCGCTACGGGACGAGAAGTGGCGGGAGCAGGCCGTCGAAGCCGTCGCCGCCGGGCTGAGCAGGTACCTGCTGCGGGA
>NZ_LAJC01000075.1 GCF_000981225.1 Allosalinactinospora lopnorensis | reverse complement strand
GGCCCTGGACACCCACCGGCCGGACCGCGTCGGCGGGCACACGTCGCTGGCCCGCCACCTGCTCGCCTTCCGTGACCTGCGAGTCGGCGACATCGTCGTCGCCAACCGCGGAACCTTGGAGATCCTCGCGGTGGGTACCGTCTCCGGTGGCTACTCCTACGACGCCGACCGCGAGCGCTATCGCCACCTGGTCCCCGTCAAGTGGGACCTCTCTTACGCTCAGACCCTCGACCCGCCCCAGGGCGGCTGGCGCCAGACCTTCGCCAAGGTCAAACCTCTGAGCATGCACCGCCTGGAGGCCAACCGCACCGGACAGGACCGATCCACGGTGCCGAGCGTCGGCGTGGCGGCGCCCCAGGTGCGGCGCATCCTGGACGTCCTGCGCGCCAAGGGCCAGGTCGTTCTCTACGGTCCGCCCGGTACCGGAAAGACACGCACCGCCCTCAGCGCCGCGCTCGCTTTCGCCGGCCGGGCCGAGGCCGCCGACTATCCAGCGGAGGAGCGCCGACGCGCGATCGCCGACCTGTTCGACGGCGCGTCTTCCGGCGGAGCCGTGGCCCGCATGGTGACCTTCCACCTTCCTACGGCTACGAGGACTTCGTGGAGGGCTTCAAACCCGCACCCGCCGCGGACGGCGCCGGTCTCAACCTCCGGTTGACCGACGGGATCTTCCTGGACCTGCGCCGCGAGGCGGAGGGGTCGCCGGACCGGACGTTCCTCCTGATCATCGACGAGATCAACCGGGGCGACCTGCCGCGTATCTTCGGCGAGCCGGTGACCTTCCTGGAACAGGACAAGCGCGGGCTGCCCGTGACCCTGCCCGCCAGCAAGCGCACCTTCCGCATTCCGCGCAGTGTGGCGATCCTGGCGACGATGAACACGGCGGACCGCAGTGTCGGCCACCTCGACGCCGCCATCCGGCGCCGCTTCGCCTTCGTCGAGCTGGGCCCCGACCTCGACGCGGTCTCCGGTGCGGTCGGGCCGCTGCGGCTCTCCGCGTTCCTGGAAGAGCTCAACGCGCGCATCACGCGGCACCTGGACGCCGACCACCAGATCGGCCACGCCTACCTGCTGCGCGACGACGTGCCGCTGTCGAGCGAGGAGCAGTTGGCCACCGCCTTCTACACCGACATCGCTCCGCTCCTGGCCGACCACTGCCTGGGCCGCACCGAGCTGCTGCGGCCGCTGCCCGGCGGCCTCCTTGATCCCGACACGGGAGCACCCAAGCAGATGGCCGACTGGGACCTTGCCGTGGCGCTGGCCGACGAGTTCAACTCGGCCGGGGACGACGGCGACGATGTCTGAGCGGCCCGAATACCGCCTCGGTGAGTACGAGTCGGTGGTGCTGGAGGAGCACCGGCTCACCGACGCCGACCTCGCGCACTTGCGGGGACTGACGCGGAGTGGGCGCCTGTCGGCGGCGGCCGTCCCCAGGGGATGGCGGATCAGGGCGGCGGCCGCTGTTGGCGTCGTGGCTCTCGACCGGATCCGGGTGGTCGTCGAACCGAAGCTGGCCATCACCGGCGAACAGCTCATCACCTGGTTGTGCTACGCGTTGCGCACTCCCATGGTGCCGCTGGAGTCGCTGCGCCGCTGGAAGACGGGCCCGAGCGGGTTCACCGAACTCGTCGTGGCCGCGTTGCTGGCAGAATGCCGGGCACTGGCCGCTGACGGGCTGCGCCGCGGCTACGTGTCGGATGACCGCGTCGCACCGGTCCTGCGCGGCCGCCTGAACGCGGCGGCGCAGCTGACCCGGCGCTACGGCATGGTCGACCGCCTTCACGTCCGCGCGCACGAGCGCGACACCGGCATATGGGAGAACCGCGTCTGCGGAACGGCTCTGGCCGCCGCGGCACGGTCTGTCCAGGAGCCGCACCTGCTGCGCGCCCTTGCCGACACCGGTGCGGCGTTCCCCCGCTACCACCACCCGAACGCCGCGGCCGACGTGCTGACCCGGGCCCGCTACACGCGCCTGAACTACCGATACCGTCCCGCGCACGCCTGGGCCGCGCTGGTGCTGGGCGGGGGAGGAGTCGCCGACCTGCTCGCTAACAACGGGTGGCAGGCCGGCGCGCTGCTGCTGGACATGCCCGCGCTGTGGGAGGCCGTGGTCAGCCGGGCGTGCGAACGCGCGGTCCGCCGCCTGGGCGGAAAAGCCGTGCCCTCGGTCGGCGAGCGAGCCCTGACGGTCAGCGGCGACCTGCGCGGCCGGCACACGTTCCGCCCCGACGTCCTACTCGACCTCGGAGCGGAGACCGGACTGGTACCGGTGGACGCCAAGTACAAGGACTACGGCCGCGTGCCGGTCTCCACGGACGACCTCCATCAACTCCTCACCTACAGCGCCGCGTTCGCCCCCGAGCACAACCGCAAGGCCGTGATCGTCTATCCGGACGTCGGCGGTTCCACCCAGCGCACACTGAATGTCGGGGGCTCCTACCCGTCGCTGGGGAGCATCACCGTGGCGGGTCTCGACACCACCGCCGCTCCCGAGCGCGCCGAAGAGCGGATCGCGACGCTGCTGTCCGGGCTCGACCGCGTCCGCCGCCCTGGTCCGGATCGGTGCGGGGGCTATCCGTAGGCGCGGCCCTCGACCCGGTGGAACCGGGGAAGTGGCGGGCGCGGTTGAGGTGGAGGTCTTCGCGTAGGAAGGTGCGGATTCGTTCACCGCCGCGCCGCGCAGACAGCGACCATCCCGGCAGGCGCGCGGGAGTAAGCCCGCGCCGTTCGAAAGGCGGGGGTCGAAGGGTGTCACAGCTTCGGGTGGTGCCTTGTCTTCAGGGGAAAGCACCACACGGAAGGAAAGAACATGCGAGTCTTCGTCGCGGGGCGACCGGGGCACTCGCCGGTCGCGGAGTGGCCGCCGTACCTGGCCGGAGTCGCGGGCGCGAAGCCGCCGCTGCGCGTGCCGCCTGACTCGTTCGGCTGCTCGCTGGAGAGTTCGTCGTGGCTCGGATGACCAGCGTGCGCGGATCCTCGAACGAGAAGGCAAGGAAAGAGCTCGGCTGGGAGCCGCGGTACGCGAGCCGGCGGGAGGGAATCCGTGCTTGGGTCAGCGGATGAGACGGGCGCGGCCGGGTACCGGCCGCTGCTGTTCTCCATCGCCTACGGGATGACCGGATCCGTGGGCGATTCCGAGGACATTGTGCAGGACGCGTTCCTCGGCCTGACCCGGGCGCGCCAGGCGGGAACCACGATCGCCGATCCGAAGGCGTACCTGACGACGGCGGTGACGCGGCTGGGAATCAACTACCTGCGTTCGGCGCGGGTACGGCGGGAGACCTACGTGGGGGACTGGCTGCCCGAGCCGGTCGTCGTGCCCACCGATGGGTCGGGGCCGGCCGAGCACGCCGAGCTGGCCGACTCGCTGTCGATGGCGTTCCTTGTGCTGCTGGAGGCCCTCTCGCCGGTGGAGCGGGCGGTGTTCATGCTGCGCGAGGTGTTCGGGTACGGCTACCCGGATGTGGCGAGGACCACCGGCAAGACCCAGGCGAACTGCCGGCAGATCTTCGCCCGCGCCAGGCAGCGCATCGCCGCCGGAGGGCAGGCGCGCGACAGCCCGCCGCCCCCGGCGCGGCGGGCGGAAGGCGAGGAACTCACTCGCAGGTTCTTCGAGGCCGCCGCGGGCGGCGACATGGACGCGCTGCTCGGCATGCTCGCGCCCGACGTGGTGGTCCACGGGGACGGCGGCGGCAAGGCGCGGACGATCGGGAAGCCGCTGGCCGGGCGGCAGCGCGTCGGGCGGCTGCTCGTCGTCGGGCTCCGCCGGGGCCGGGCCCTCGGCGCCTCCCTCCGGCTGGCCTGGGTCAACGGCCAGCCGGGCGCCGTGATGTACGACGCCGAAGGGCGCGTGGTCGGCGTGGTCGAGCTCGACGTCGCCGACGGCGTGGTCCAGGCGATTCACTCTATGACCAATCCCGACAAGCTTGGTCATATCGGACCGGTGTCTGATATGGCGCGGCTGCCGGAGAAAGGATGAGCCCGCCGGTCAACGCGGCGGCGACACCGCCGCCGTCGCTGACCATAACCACGTCGGGGGCGACAACGTCCAGCAGCGCACCGATCTCCCCGGTGCGGGCCGCTTCCAGGAATCGATCCAGCACCTGCTCCTGGACGGCCTGATCGACCTGCATCCGTGGCCGCCGGGCGGCGACGTGTTCCCGGGCGCGGTGTCCGATCTGGCGCACCGCGGCAGAGGTCTTGCCCAGCGCTTCGGCGATCTCGCCGTAAGGCACGTCGAATACCTCCCGCGGCACGAAGACCGCCCGTTCGGCCGGGCCCAGGGTCTCCAGCACCGTGAGCATCGCGATCGAGACGTTCTCGGCGACGTCGGGACCGGTGAGCAGCGGCTCGGGCGGCCACACCCGACGTACGCCTCGCGAGCGTCCGCAGCCGGCTGAGCGCCTGCCGGGTGACGATGGACCAGGTAGGCGCGCGGGTCGCACACTTCGGCCTGATCGACGTTGGCCCACCGCCGCCAGGTCTCCTCACCACGTCCTCGGCGTCGGCGGCGGAGCCGAGCATCTCGTGGGCGATGGTGAAGAGCGGGCTGCGGTGGGCGACGAACGGGTCGTCGATCATGAGGTCGACGCTACGCCGCTCGGCTCGGCGAGCGGGCGCAGGCCGCACGAAGCCGCGAGGCCCTGCGACTCGATGCCGAGCGCGGTGTTGGTGCGGGACACCAGGTTCGCCGCGCCGATGAACGCCGTGAGCTCCACCAGCGCCGCGTCACCGATCTGCTCCCGCAACCGCGCGGAGAGCTCGTCGCTCACCGTCGGCGGCGTGTGGGTCATCGCCTCGGCGTAGGCCATCACGTCGCGCTCGAGCGGCGTGAACACGTCGGACTCCCGCCACCGCGGCACCTCGCGGGCCTTGTCCAGATCGAGGTTCTCGTCCCGGGCGTGGAAGTAGGCGAGATCCAGGCAGAAGCTGCAGCCCACCATCGACACTGTGGCCATATGGGCGAGCGACTTCATCTGGTGGTCGCACGCGTCCCACTTCTGCGCCTTCCGGCTGAACGCCATGAGGGCCTTCAGCACCGGCTTGCTGTGCCACATCACGCCGAGCGGCTCCGGTACCTCACCGAACCTCTTCTTGCTGAACCTCTTCATCATCGCCCCGAAGATGCCGGTGATCTCGGCCGGGGGCACACGAGTCTTGCTGGCCATGTCGCCTCTTGGTGTTTCGCTGTCACCCATATGGACACCGGTGGCGAATCGTTTGTGACACCCGCGGGGATTATTCTTGCCGACCGCGGCGGAAGAAGAGTTCCGTTATTCCGATCTCCTTCCGACCGGCGCGGACGACACGCCGTACCGCAAGATCATCGACGAGGGAGCAGCACGGTCGGTGCCGTGCCAATCGCTCCTCCGGCAAACCCCGCGGGTCCGGCAACTCCGGAAGTTCGTCCCTGATCTGACCTTCATTCCCACGGTCAAACGAGCAGAAGCCTGGTCACGGATCTGCGTGACCAGGCTTCCGACCTGCTGTTCCATTGGTGGGCGATACTGGATTCGAACCAGTGACCTCTACCGTGTCAAGGTAGCGCTCTAACCAGCTGAGCTAACCGCCCAAGCCGAAGCTCGGAGGTGGAGACGGGATTTGAACCCGTGTCGGCGGCTTTGCAGGCCGCTGCCTCGCCTCTCGGCCACTCCACCGGATCCAGACGAAGGGGGTCCCTCGGTCTCCGAGCGGACGACGGGATTCGAACCCGCGACCCTCACCTTGGCAAGGTGATGCTCTACCAGCTGAGCCACGTCCGCGCGCTGCCCGGCCGCCCGGGGCCTCCCGCCCCGTCGCCGTGCCGCAGTACGCACTTTAGCGGAAAGTACGCGCACGGCAAACCGCGCGGCGCGGCTGGGGAGGCGGCGTTACCGGTCTCACAGTGCTCCCTTCCCGTCCCGCCCGCGTTCCCGGGGTGCCGGTGGGCCGCGCCGGAGTCCGGGGCCGACCGGGCCGAGAGCGGTGCGCCCTCCGACGATATACAGGACGCGTGCGTATCGGCGCGGGTGAGAGCTGGAGAACGCGATGGTCCGGAATGAGAGTGCGGCGGTCCCGTGGGAACGGGCGCGCGAGGCCGCGAGGGAGTTCGGGGAGCGCTGTCCGCGCCCGGCCGAGCAGGAGGTTCCTCTGGCGGCCGCGCTTGGAGCGGCGCTCGCCCGCGATGTGACCGCTCCGCACGGCCTGCCCTCTTACGATTCCTCGGCCATGGACGGTTACGCGGTTGCCGGGCCGGGGCCGTGGACGGTTCGCGGCCGGGCTCTCGCCGGTGTCTCGGAACCGGTCGTTTCCCTGTCGCCGGGACAGGCCGTCGAGGTGGCCACTGGCGCGCGGGTGCCCGCGGGCGCCGAGGCGGTGCTGCCCTATGAGGCCGCCGCTGTCGATGGCGGGCGGGTGAGCGGGCGGATCGCCCCGGGGCGGCATGTGCGCCGGGCCGGGGACGACATTCCGCGCGGGCGCACCGTCCTCTCGCGCGGCACCGTGGTCACCCCGGCCGTGCTCGGGCTCGCCGCGAGCCTGGGATGCGACTCCCTCCCGGTCCGCCGTCCTCGTGTCGCCGCGTTCATCACCGGCGACGAGATCGTTTCTGAGGGGCTGCTCGCTCCGGGGGCGGTGCGCGACGCGATCGGGCCGATGCTGCCCGGTACGGTTGCCTGGGCCGGTGCGGCGCTGGAGGTCTCCGGACACATCGGCGACAGTTTCCCCGGCATGCTCACCGCCCTCCGGAAGACCGCGGACCGGAGCGACATCGACGTCATCGTGGTCAGCGGTGCCTCTTCGAAAGGCCCCGCGGACCACCTGCGCGGGGTCCTGGCGGAGCTGGGGTCCACGGTGGTGGTGGACGGCGTCGCCTGCCGCCCCGGCCACCCGCAGCTGCTCGCGTACCTGGGAAGCCCCGAGGCGCCCGGGACCGTGATCGTGGGGCTCCCCGGAAACCCCAACGCCGCCCTCGCCGCGTCTGTGACGCTGCTGGTCCCGGTACTGAGCGCCCTGGCGGGCCGTCCCGACCCGGGCGCGGCGAGCCCTCGCTTCCTGCCGCTCGCGGGGGAGCCCCGGCCGCATCACCGCGACACCCGGCTGGTCGCGGTCCGCGTGGCCGCCGAGGCGGCGGAACCGGTCGGTCGCGACCAGCCCGGGAGTCTGTGGGGTGCGTCGGGGGCCGATGCCTTCGCCGTGGTACCGCCGGACTGGAATGGGGCCGCGGCGGCTCTGGTGTGGCTTCCGCGATGACCGGGGCGGGCGTTCGGGGCGGGCGCCGCCGCGCCGGATCGGCGCGGTTCTTCGGCCCCGCGCCGATCCGGTATGCCTCGGTGAGGGGCCGCGCGGCACGCCTAGACTGGCTTGGGGCGCCCCCGCCCCTTATCCCCGAGTTCTGAGCCCGAACCGTCCGGTGCGACGGAGGCGATGGAGTACGGAGCCGCTGATCCATGTCCTCACCCCGTCTTGACAAGGGACTGCTGACAACCCCGGTGCAGCGCCCCGTTCCGCTGCGCGAGAGCGTCTACGAGGCGCTTCTCGATCTCATCGTCCGGCGCCGGCTCCCGCCCGGGCAGCACCTGGTGGAGAACGACCTCGCCGACTGGCTCGGCGTGTCCCGCCAGCCGGTCCGCGAGGCGCTGCAGCGGTTGAGCAACGAAGGCTGGGTCGATCTGCGTCCCGGGTACGGGGCCTTCGTGCACCAGGCGAGCGAGAGCGAGGCGGAGCAGTTGCTCGCGGTGCGCGCCCTGCTGGAGACGGAGTCGGCCCGGCTGGCCGCGGGCAACGCCACCGCCGCGGACGTCGAGCAGTTGCGGGAACTGCGGCGTGCCGGTGTGGCCGCGCTGGAGCGGGGCGACTTCGACGCCGTGCTGGACAGCAACGCGGACCTGCACCGCCTGATCAGCGAGCTGTCCGGGAACCAGGTTCTCGCTGACCTGGCGGCGCAGGTCGCCCGCCGGGTGAGCTGGTACCACGCGCTGGTCGTGCGGGACCGGGGAGCGGAGTCCTGGGAGGAGCACGCCCGGATCATCGAGGCCATCGCCGAGGGCGACCATGAGTGCGCCGCCCGCCTCATGCGCGAGCACACCGACGCCACGCGCCGGGTGTACCTCGAGCACGCCGGAACGGACACCGCGCCGGAGAGCGAGTGACGGTGTGGGGCGGGAGCGCCCCGCACCGGCGTCCGGCGAGTCGATCGGGCCGGGGCCGTAGCCGTCAGCGGGGCACCGGCTCCTTCGCCTTCCCGGACGGCTCGGCGGCGGGGTGTGCCGGGGCAGCGGGGCCGCGGGCCCTGCGGAGCAGCACCCCTGCATGGACCGCGGCGGCGACGATGATCACTCCCGCGAGGGCGCTGGTGAGGTGCATGGCGTCGGTGAAGGCGGTGTGCGCCGCGCGCACCAGCGCGTCGCCGGTCTCGGCCGGGAGTGAGGAAGCGGTGGTGACCGCCCCGCCGAGGGTGTCCCGCGCGGTGTCCATCGACGCCTCCGGCACGCCGTCCACCTCGTCGAGACGGAACCGGTAGGACGCCGTGAGCACGCTGCCCAGAAGCGCCACGCCCAGCGCGCCGCCCAGCTCGTAGGCGGTCTCGGAGATCGCCGAGGCGGCGCCGGCGCGTTCAGGGGGCACCGCGGTCATGATGGCGTCGTTGGTCAGCGTCTCGGCGAGGCCGGACCCGCCGGCGATCAGCCCGAACGCCACGGCCACCAGCAGCACACCGTTGTCCAAGGGCGCCTGCGTGAGCGCGAAGTAGCCCATCGAGATGATCCCCAGGGCGAGGAGGATGATCGTGCCCAGGCCGAGCCGGCGGGCCAGCAGCACCGCCACGAAGCTCATGAGAACGGACAGCAGCAGCCCCGGGACCAGCACCAGTCCGGCGCGGGACGGCGCCATGCCCAGCACGAGCTGCAGGTACTGGGGGAGGTAGAACAGTGAGGCCACCAGCGCGAACACGAGCACGAGGTTCGTGGCCACGGCGACGCTGAACCTTCGGACGGCGAACAGCCGGACGTCGATCATCGGAGTGGGCAGCCGCAGTTGGCGGCGGACGAACACGATGCCCACCGACAGTCCCACCACGATGGCGAGCGCCGGGAGCGGGGCGATCCCGTGGGAGGCGATCTTCTTCACCCCGTAGACGGCGGGCAGCATGGCGCCCATCGACAGCACGACGCTGAGCGGGTCGAGCCTGCCCGGGGCCGGGTCGCGGGACTCGCGCACCAGCGGCGGGGCGGCGACCAGGAGCAGGGCCATCACCGGAAGGTTGATGAGGAAGACCGAACCCCACCAGAAGTGCTCCAGCAGCCAGCCGCCGAGGATCGGACCGAGTGCACCCCCCGCCGAGAACCCGGAGGCCCAGATCGCGATCGCGATCAGGCGCTGGCGCTGGACGAGGAAGATGTTCCGGATGAGCGAAAGGGTGGACGGCATCAGTGTTGCGCCCGCCATGCCGAGCAGCGCGCGGGCGGCGATCAGTGTCTCCGGGTCCGGGGCGAAGGCCGCCATGAGCGAGGCCAGGCCGAATCCGGCGGACCCGATGAGCAGCAGCCTGCGGCGGCCGATGCGGTCGCCGAGGGAGCCCATGGTGATCAGTAGTCCGGCGAGCACGAAGCCGTAGACGTCGATGATCCACAGCAGTTGGCCGGACGTGGGGGACAGGTCCTCGCTCAGATGGGGCACGGCGAAACCGAGCACCGTCATGTCGACGGAGATCAGTAGTACCGGCAGTGTCAGCACGGCGAGGGCCGCCCACTCCCGCGGGCCGGCCCCGATCGCGCCTTCACGCCGGTGTGTTGCGGTGACTGCGGTGGAGCTCATTTTCCCTCTGACAACACTGGGCTGGCTGGTCTCTCGGGAAGGTGAAAGCGGACATCGGATCACTGGATGTGTGCGCCTACGTTCCGGCTTCTTAACCGTCCAGACGGTACAGTACCGTCCGGACGGTACACTGCCAATGTGATTTCTTCGACCACCCGCGACCGCATCCTGGACGCGCTGCAGGACATCCTGATCGAGGAGGGGAACTCCGCTGTGACCCTGGAGGCCGTGGCCGCCGCCGCGGGCGTGTCCAAGGGCGGGCTGCTCTACCACTTCCCCTCGAAGGCCGCCCTGATGACCGGGCTGGTACGCCGGTTGTCGGACCGGGCGGAGGAGGAGTTCCGCGAGGCCGCGGAGGGGGAGGAGGGGGTCGTTCACGTCTTCCTGCGCACGTCGGTGCCCGAGTCGAGAGAGGAGGCCGAGCTCTACTGGTCGCTCATCGCGGCCCTGCGCAGCAGGGACGGCATGTCCGAAGAGTCCGGACGGCTGGTCCGGCACATCTTCGACCACTGGTCCCAGTTGCTGCGCGAGGAGGTCGGCGACCCCGTGCTCGCGGAGACGATCCGCCTCGTCGGCGACGGCCTCTACCTGAGCGCGATCATGGGGCTTCCCCAGCCCGAACCGGAGGTGGTGCGCCGGCTGACGGACCGCCTCATCGCCCAGGCCAACGAGGCGCGCTGGAACGGTTAGTCACCGCCGGTCCCGGGGCGATCGGGCGCCGCTTATCGGAGACACATCTATCCACCAGGAACAACTCTCTCTATGGTGGCGATATGGCACCGTTCCGGGAACGGATGATCATCATTCTGGGGTGTCCACGATCGGGCACCACTCTGCTGCAGCTCATGCTGCACGCCCATCCCCGCATCGCGATCCCGCCGGAGACGCGTTTCCTGCTCGACATGTACTGGCACAGGCGGGAGTTCGGTGATCTGCGCGAGGCCGCCAACCGACGGGCCCTGGCCGAACGGATCGTCTACCCGAAGGGACCCGCTTCGCCGATCTGGGGCTGGATCCCGAGCAGACCATCACCGAGATCGTCGACGGCCCGGCGACACTCGGATCGGCACTGGGCACCGTGTTCCGCGGATACGCCCGGAGGTTCGGCAAGCCCCGATGGGGCGACAAGCGTCCCGGCTACTATCAGAACATCGACGAGTTGATCCGGCTGTTCCCGGACGCCCAGATCGTGCACCTGATCCGCGACGGGCGCGATTGCGTCGGCTCGCTGAAGCAGATGCCCTGGTACCGGCTCGACAGCTACCACGCGACCGCCACCTGGGCCGAGGCCGTCGACTACGGCCGGGCCGCCGCTCGCCGGCTGCCGCCCGACTCCTTCTACCAGATGCGCTACGAGGAGTTGATCGAAGACCCGAGGGCAGAGCTGTCCGCGCTGTGCGCGTTCCTCGGCGAGGAGTTCCACCCCGCTATGTGCGAGCCGAACCGGGTCGCCGGGATCGCCGTACCGCCGCGCAAAGCCTGGCACGACAACACCCATCGGAGTATCACCCGGACCAGCGCCGGCGCCTGGCAGGAGCGCCTGGAGCCGTGGGAGATCGAACTGTGCGAGACCGTGCTGGCCGGGCGGTTGGGGAAGAACGGGTACCAGCCGTCCGCGGCGCCGCGCGCGTCGGCCGTCGACCTCGCCCGCTACGCCAGGGTCGCCGCGATGCGGCGGCTCGCCCGGCGCAAGCGCAAGCTGCGCGATCGCTGGTGGCGGCTGAACGAGCCGACCCCGGGCGTCGCCGCCGCTCTCTCCGGCGGCGCCACCACGTACACCTCCGGCATCGAAGAGCCGTGACCGGGCCGCTTCGGCGAAGCGGGAGCGATCGGGACGGCCGCGCTCTCGCGGGGCAGCGAACCGCAGGGCCGCCGGCCGGGCGGCAGCGATCCGTCCCGGAGCCCGCCCGTGGTGGAGGCGCCCCCGCGTGGCGGGGCGCGGTTCACATGACCAGGGCGTCGCCGTCCGGCGCGCTGCGGATGGCGGGGAGCCCCAGGTCGGCGCAGATCTTGCCGAGCGCGTCATCGTGCCGGAAGTCGGTGAAGTGCAGGCCGCGGACACCGGGCAGGGAGAGCGCGTGCCGCGCCTGCTCCAGGGCCAGCTGATAGGCGGCCTCGCGCTGGTCCGTTGCGTTGTGCACCCGCTCGATCACCGGCTCGGGAATGTGGATTCCGGGGACGTTGTCGTTCATGTAGCGCAGCGCCCGGGCGCCTTTCACCAGGGCGATGGTCGGCAGCAGGGCGACCCTGCGGGTGAGGCCGGCGTTCTCGGCGAGCTCGGTGAACTCGGCGAGCCGGTCGGGGTGGTAGCACAACTGCAACTGCAGGAAGCGCGCGCCCGCGGCGGCCTTCTTCAGCCCGCGCCGCACCCGGTAGGCGAATGGGGGCGCGGCCGGGTTCTCCACCGCGCCGATCAGCAGCGGGGGCGCGGGGTCGAGCGCGCGCCCCGACAGGTAGCGGCCGCGCGCCAGGCCGGCGGTCGCCCTGATGAGCTGCGGGGAGTCCATGTCGAACACCCTGCGCGCCTCCGGTTCGTCGCCCGCCGTCACGTCGTCGCCGGTCATGCAGCAGATCGTGCTGACACCGTGCAACGCGGCTCCCACGATGTCCGCCTCCAGGGCCAGCCGGTTCTTGTCGCGGCAGGCCACCTGCATGATCGGTTCCACGCCTAGTCGTTTCAGGGCGATCGCGACGGCGACGTTGGAGGCGTGTGCGTGCGCCGCGGCGTTGTCCGTGGCGTTGAGCGCGTCGGCGTACGGGGCGAGGCGCGTGGCGTGCTCCGCGATGGCGTCCAGCCCGCCACTGTCGATCACGGGGCATTCCGCGGTGATGACCGGACGGGGCGGTTCGGGGTCGGTGAGAAGCTCGGCCAGAGTAGGCACCAGGCGGCTCCTATTCCTCCTCGTCCGGCTGCCAGCCGGCGGGTACGTGCTTGTCGCGGCCGGTCAGCAGGTTGACCCATGAGGAGGTCCCCTGCAGTCGGCTGTCCACGGGCGGGCGCAGGTCGTCGAATTCCTCGCGCCAGGTGCGCGGCATCCGCTCCGAGCGGCCCTGCGCCTTCAGCCAGACGCAGGTCATGTCCGGGTCGACCTCGCAGCCCCCGTCCTCCCGGACTCCGCCGCAGGGGCCGTTGCGCAACTTCTTCGGGCAGTTCATGGGGCAGGTGAGCCCGGTCGAATGCAGGACGCACTGGCCGCACATGCTGCATCCCCAAACCGGTTTCTTCACCGCGTGTTCGATGGTGGTGAGCAGTCGGCCCATAGCCTGCTCCTTCTTCCGCGGTGCTCTGGGTGGCTGGGCCCGGGCGGGGACTCGGAGAAAGCGTCCTCGACCCGCGATCCGCCTGTTGCGTAATTCGAGACGGCGTGCATATGGAGAAACTTGATGATGTGTGGTTAGCATATGAGGGCGCGATTCGTTGCGTCAACAGATGCCCGTTGCGCCACGCGAAACTTATTTTCATGTTTCTCTTGGCATAGGAGTTGGGCGAAGGGGACGCTCCGTTGCGTGTAGCGAATCTTGTTGCGCACCGAGTGGTGGAGGTCCGTATGGCCGTCATCGAGAGTCCGGAGATCCTGCTCTACCCGCGGATCCGGAAATCGCCGTTCTTCTACGCGTCGCGCCGGCACGGCGTGGCCAAGTACAGCGTGTACAACCACACGTACCACCCCCGCCACTACGGCGACCCCGTGGCCGAGTACTGGCACCTGCTCAACGGCGTGACGCTGTGGGATGTCGGGGTGGAGCGCCAGATCGAGATCACCGGCCCCGACGCGTTCACTTTCACGAACATGCTGGTCCCACGGGACCTCAACAAGTGCAAGGTCGGCCAGTGCAAGTACGTGTTTATCACGGCGCCCGACGGCGGGATCATCAACGACCCCGTGCTCCTGCGCCTGGGGGAGAACCACTTCTGGCTGTCGCTGGCCGACAGTGACGTGCTGCTGTGGGCGCAGGGGCTGGCCTACAACAGCGGACTGGACGTCACGATCCGCGAGGCCGACGTGGGCCCGGTGCAGATCCAGGGGCCCAAGTCGCGGGATGTCATGGTGGACCTCTTCGGCGAGGACATCCTGGACATCGGCTACTACTACTGCGCCGAGTACGAGCTCGACGGCATGAACGTGGTGGTCTCGCGCACCGGCTACACCTCCGAGCTCGGTTTTGAGATCTACCTGCACAACGCCTCCCGCGACGGCGTCAAGCTGTGGGACAAGGTGATCGAGGCGGGGACCCCGCACGACATCCGGGTCATCGGTCCGTGCCACATCCGGCGCATCGAGGGCGGCATCCTGGCCTGGGGCAGCGACATCGGGCTCGACACCAACCCCTTCGAGGTCGGTTACGGCTACGAGGTCAGCTGGATGGTCGACCTGGCGCAGGAGGCCGACTTCATCGGCAAGGAGGCGCTCAAGCGCATCCGGGACAACGGCATCGACCGCAAGCTCGCCGGCGTGGAGATCGGCGGTGCGCCTCTCGGGTCCTACAACGACGGCTCCATGGTCGACTCCTTCCCGGTGTACCTGCCCGGTTCGGACAACCCGGTGGGCAAGGTCACCTCGGCCTGCTTCTCGCCGCGCATGGAGAAGAACATCGGGTTCGCGATGCTCCCGATCGAGCTGGCGGGGCCGGGGATCGAACTCGTCATCGAGCGGCCCGGCGGGGCGGTGCCGGCGACGGTCGTGCCGAAGCCGTTCATCGACCCGCAGAAGTCGCTTCCCAAGCAGAACCTGCACCAGCTGGTCAGCGGCTGAGACCGCTCCCGGTCCCCCTCGGTGTCCGCGCCGAGGGGACCGGCGTTCGGTCCTACAGGGCGCTCCCCGTCGTCGAGCGCCACCCGGTGCGGCGGGCGCGGCGCCCGCGCCCGGCTCCGGGCCCGGGAGCCGTCCCGGCTCCCGGGCCCGGCAGGGGTTGCGTCATAAGAGACATGTATTTCTATAAGCAACAATCCGACGTCTGGTCATGGTTCGCCAAGAGGGGTGCAGCGGTAACTCCGGCCCTGGTGGAAACCCTTGACACGAGCTTCTGCGCGTCGGACCCTGTTGCGTAACGCGCTTTTTGTTGCGCTTCCTGAAACTTCGATGGCGAAGGTAGGAGTGCCATGCCTGCTCCCGATTCCGCCCCTCGAACCACCCCAAGAGTCGTCGTGATCGGCGCGGGCATCGTCGGCTGCGCGGTGGCCGACGAACTCACCATGCGGGGATACACCGACGTCACGGTGGTCGACCAGGGCGACGTGTACACCACCGGTGGTTCGACGTCGCATGCTCCGGGGCTGGTCTTCCAGACGAACGGGGCTAAGGCCATGACCGACTTCGCCGACTACACCGTGCGCAAGTACGGGGCGCTGCGGCAGGACGGCCGCCCGTGCTTCAACGCGGTCGGCGGCCTTGAGCTGGCGGTCGCCCCGGAGCGCCTCGACGAGCTGCACCGGCGCTGCGGCTGGGCGCGATCGTGGGGGATCGAGGCCCGGGTCCTCGGCCCGGAGGAGTGCGCCGAACTGCACCCCCTCGTCGAGGCCGAGCGGATCCTCGGTGGGCTGTACACCCCCACCGACGGCCTGGCCGACGCCGTCCGCGCCGCCGGGGCGCAGGGAGAGGCGGCGGTCTGGCGCGGCGCGCGCTTCCTCCCCCGGCACGAAGTGCTCGACATCGAGGTCAGCGGAGGGGGCGTCACCGGCGTCATCACCGATCAGGGCCGCATCGGAGCGGACATCGTGGTCTGCTGCGCCGGCATGTGGGGGCCGCGCATCACCGGGATGGTCGGCATGACACTCCCGCTCACGCCGCTGGCGCACCAGTTCGGCTGGACCGGCCGGGTCCCGGCTCTGGCCGGCGAGGGCGGGGGCGGCGGAGCGGAGCGCCACCCGATCCTGCGCTACCAGGAGCGCGACCTGTACTACCGGGGCGACGGCGAACGCGTGGGCATCGGCTACTACGGCCACCGCCCCATGCCGCTCGACCCCGCCGCCATCGGCTCCCCGGGGACCACCGGCGACCGCCCGATGCCGTCGATGCTGCCGTTCACCCCGGAGGACTTCGCGCCCGCCTGGAGCGACACCCTCGGCCTGCTGCCCGCCCTCGAAGAGACCAAGCTGGAGGAGGGGTTCAACGGTCTGTTCTCCTTCACCCCCGACAACATGCCGCTCATCGGGGAGTCTCCCGACGTCGGCGGGTTCTGGGTCGCCGAGGCCGTGTGGATCACCCACTCGGCGGGGGTGGCGCGCGCGGTGGCCGAACGGATCGTCGAGGGCGAGTCGACGTTCGACCTGCACGCCTGCGATGTCAACCGGTTCCAGCGGCACCAGCTCGCCCCCAGCTACCTGCTCGAACGCGACTGCCAGAACTTCGTCGAGGTCTACGACGCGATCCATCCGCTGCAGCCGATGGAGGAGCCCCGCCCGCTGCGCGTCGCTCCGTTCCACACTCGCCAGACCGAGCTGGGCGCCTTCCAGCTGGAGGCGTCGGGCTGGGAGCGGCCGCACTGGTACGAGGCCAACGCCGCTCTGACCACCGGCCGCGAGATCCCCGTCCCGGGGCCGTGGGCCCGGCGGTACTGGTCACCGATCATCGGGGCGGAGGCCCAGGTCACCAGGGAGCGGGTGGCGCTCTACGACATGTCCTCGCTGATGCGCCTGGAGGTCACCGGCCCCGGATCCGCCGCCTTCCTGGACCGCATGACCAGTGCCCGCGCCGAGCGCGCGCCCGGAGCCGTCAGCTACTGCCTGCTGCTGGACGAACGCGGCCACCTGCGCGGCGACATCACCGTCGCCCGGGTCGGCGAGGACCACTTCCAGCTGGGCGTGAACAGCCCGCTCGACCTCGACTGGCTCCGCCGCCACCTGCCGGCCGACGGGACGGCCCAGGTCCGCGACATCACCCCGCAGACCACCTGTATCGGGGTATGGGGGCCGCTCGCCCGGGACCTGGTGCAGCCGCTGGCCGACCACGACCTGTCCAACGAGGGGCTGCGGTACTTCCGCTGCGCCCGGTTCCACATCGGGGAAGTACCGGTGCTGGCGATGCGGGTGTCCTATGTCGGCGAACTCGGCTGGGAGCTCTACACCACCCCCGACTACGGTCTGCGGCTGTGGGACACGCTCTTCAAGGCCGGCCTGCCGCTGGGGGCGATCGCCGCCGGCCGCGGCGCGTTCAACAGCCTGCGGCTGGAGAAGGGCTACCGAGCGTTCGGCGTGGACATGACCGATGAGCACGACCCCTACGAGGCGGGCGTCGACTTCGCGCTGCGCATGAACAAGGGCGACTACATCGGCCGCTCCGCTGTCGAGGGCCGCGCTCCGGAGAGTGCACGGCGCCGGCTGACCTGCCTGACCATCGCCGATCCCGCGGAAGCGGACACCGGTATGGGCGGGGAGCCCGTGTACCTGCCCGGCGAAGGCCGCCCCGCCGGCTACGTCACCAGCGCCGGGTACGGCTACACGATCGGCGCCGGCATCGCCTACGCCTGGCTGCCCGCGGCCTCCAGCGAGCCCGGGACCGCGGTGGAGATCGGCTACTTCGATCGCCGCGTGCCCGCTGTGGCCGCGGCGGATCCCCTATTCGACCCGGACATGAAGAGGCTGCGGCTATGACACCGGAACCGCTGTGGAGGACACGGGAGCCGGCCGCCGGCTACGACGTCGTGGTCGTGGGCTCCGGCGGGCACGGGTTGGCCACCGCCTACTACCTGGCGCGCGACCACGGGGTCCGCGACGTCGCGGTGCTGGAGCGCGGCTGGCTGGCCGGCGGCAACATGGCGCGGAACACCCAGATCATCCGGTCCAACTACCTGTGGGACGCCAGCGCGGGTATCTACGAGCACGCGCTGAAGCTCTGGGAGGAGCTGGAGGGCGACCTCGGCCGGGACGTGCGTTTCAGTCAGCGCGGCGTGCTCAACCTCGCGCACACCACGCACGATGTGCGCGAGTCCGTGCGCAGGGTGAACGCCAACCGGCTCAACGGAATCGACGCCGAATGGCTCACTCCCGATGAGGTCAAGAAGCTCGTCCCCATCATCAACACCAGCCCCGACCTGCGGTACCCGGTGATGGGCGCCACCTACCAGCCGCGGGCTGGCATCGCCGACCACGACCAGGTGGCCTGGGGCCTCGCCGCGGCCGCCGACCGGCTCGGCGTGCACCTCATCGAGGACTGCGAGGTCACCGGGTTCCAGCGCAGCGGCGACGCCGTCACCGGTGTGCAGACCTCGCGCGGCCCCATCGCCGCGGGCAAGGTCGCGCTGTGCGCCGCCGGGCACACCTCCGTCCTCGCCGATACGCTTGGGCTGCGCCTGCCGCTGCAGAGCCACCCGTTGCAGGCGCTGGTGACGCAGCTGCTGGAACCGGTGCTCGACACGGTGGTCATGTCCAACACCGTGCACGTCTACGTGAGCCAGGTCGACAAGGGCGAGCTCGTCATGGGCGCCGGCATCGACGGCTACAACGGCTACGGGAGGCGCGGCTCCTTCAGCACGATCGAGCACGAGCTCGCGGCGGCCGTCGCGCTCTACCCGATTTTCGCCCACGCCCACCTGCTGCGCACCTGGGGCGGAATCGTCGACGTCTCCCCGGACGCCTCGCCGATCATCGGTCTCACCCCGTTCGACGGGCTCTACATCAACTGCGGGTGGGGGACCGGCGGCTACAAGGCCACGCCCGGTGCCGGCCACGTCCTCGCCGACACCATCGCCAACGACCGCCCGCACCCCCTGGCCGAGCCCTACGCACTCGACCGCTTCACCAGCGGGGCGCTGATCGACGAGCACGGCGCGGCCGCCGTCGCGCACTGACCACGACAGGGAGGACGTCACCAGCATGCTGCTCATCCCGTGCCCGTGGTGCGGACCCCGCGGGGAGGCCGAGTTCCGCTACGGCGGGCAGGCCCGCATCGCCTACCCCGAGGATCCCTGGGTTCTCGACGACGTCGCCTGGGCCGATTACCTGTTCATGCGGGACAACCCCGAGGCTGGTTCGCCGAGCGCTGGTTCCACGCCGCGGGCTGCCGCCGCTGGTGCGACGTCATGCGGCACACCCGGACCAACCGTGTCGCGGGCTCCGCCCCCACCGGCGAGGAGCTGCCGGAGGTGCCCCGATGAGCGGGCGGCGCGCCGCCCCGGCAGCGGCCGAGGAAGCCGGGGCCACGATCACCTTCAACGGCCGGAAGCTGCCGGCGCGCCCCGGAGAGCCGCTGGCCGCCACGCTCCTGGCCAACGGCGTGCGCACCGTCGCGTCGGGGATCTACACGGATCGCCCGCGCGGCGTGTTCGGGCTCGGAGCCGAGGAGCCCTGCGCCTATGTGCGGGTGGACTCCCCGCCGGGGGAGAGCATGTCCCAGGCCACGAGGGTCGAGGTCCACGACGGCCTGCGGGCCGGGGCGCTCAGGGGCTATGCACGGCTTCCCGAGGCGGAGGAGGCGCCCCGCGGTGACAGGAAGTGGGCGCACTGCGATGTCCTCGTCGTCGGCGCGGGTCCCGCCGGGATCGCGGCGGCCACGGCCGCCGCGCGGGCCGGGGCGCGCGTCCTCCTCGCCTGTGACGGGCCGCACCCGGGCGGCGGCCTGGTCGGGGCGCCGCACCCGGTCGACGGGCCGTCGGCACACGAGTGGCTGGAACCCCGGATCGCCGCCCTCGGCGACGTCCCGGAGCTGCGCCTGCTGACGCGCACCACCGTCACCGGCCTGCACGACCACGGTGAGGCGGTCGCCCTGCAGCGCCGCCCGCACGCCGCCCCGGGCGGGGCCGCGCACCGGCTCTGGCACATTCGGGCCCGCCGCGTCGTCCTCGCCACCGGCGCCTGCGAACGGCCGATCGCGTTCGAGGGGAACGACCGGCCGGGGGTCATGCTCGCCGGAGCCGCTGTGGGATACGTCCGGCGCCACGGTGTGCTCGCCGGGGGCCGCGCCGTCGTTTTCGGCTGCCACGACGAGGCCCTGTGGGCGGCGGTGGAGCTGCACGACGCGGGGATCGCGCTGACGGCGGTGGCCGACGCCCGGCCCGCCCCCGGCCCGGCCCCCGTCGCCGCCCTGTACGAGCGCGGCGTCGGGGTGCTCACCGCGAGCGGTGTCACCCGCACCACCGCCGGCACCGGTGGGAACCTGAACGGGGCCACCATCGCCCCAATCGACGTACACGGGAACGCGACCGGAGAGGGGCGCTCCTTCCCCTGCGACCTGCTCGCCGTGTCCGGCGGCCACGACCCCGCCACCGCCCTCGCCGCGCAGATCGGGGGACGCAGGCGCTGGTCACCCGAGCACGCGGCCTTCCTGCCCGCCGAGCTTCCGCCCGGCACCCGCTGCGCCGGTGCGGTCACCGGGGCACGCCCCCCGGCAGCCGCCCGCGACCAGGGAACCGAAGCCGGGCACGCGGCGGCCGCCGATGCGCTCTCGGCCGCGGCCGGTCCGGCCGGGAGCGGCTCCTCCGAAGCGGCCGGAAGCGCGCCCCCGACTGCAGAGGGGACCAACCGCACACCGCCCGCGGCGCTGTGGACGGTCACCGACACCCGGACCGACGAGTCGCGGGTGTTCGTCGACCTGCAGCGCGACGCCACACTGGCCGACATCCGGGAGGCCGTCGAGGCGGGGATGGCCTCCATCGAGCACATCAAGCGGCACACCACCATCGGTACCGGGCCGGACCAGGGCCGCACCTCCGGTGTGCTCACCACGGGAATCGTGGCCGGGCTGCTCGGTCGATCCATGGACGGGGTGGGCGGTACCGGCGCCCGCCCGCCCTGGCTCCCGATCCCGCTCACCGCGGTGGCCGGGCGCGATATCGGGGAGCTGCTCGACCCCGCCCGCCGCACCCCCATGCACGAGTGGCACGTCGCCCGCGGCGCGGTGTTCGAGGACGTCGGCCAGTGGAAGCGGCCCCGTTACTTCCCGCGGGAGGGGGAGGACATGCGCGCCGCGGTGCTGCGCGAGTGCCGCGCCGCCCGCGAAGGGGCCGCGGTCCTGGACGCGTCCACCCTCGGCAAGATCATGGTGGAGGGGCGCGACGCCGGGGTCTTCCTGGACCGGATCTACACCAACAACTTCTCCACCCTGCGACCGGGCCGCTGCCGCTACGGGGTCATGTGCACCGCCGACGGCATGGTCCTCGACGACGGCGTCGGCGTCCGCCTCTCCGAGTCCCGGTACCTGTCCACGACCACCACCGGCAACGCCGACACGGTCCGCGCGTGGATGGAGGAGTGGTCCCAGACCGAGTGGCCCGATCTGTGCGTGCACATCACCGACGTCACCGACAACTGGGCCACCATCAGTGTGGTCGGGCCGCGCTCGCGCGACGTCGTGGCGCGGCTCGCCCCCGGGCTGGACCTCTCTCCCGAGGACTTCGAGTTCATGACGTTCCGCGACACCCTCGTCGCCGGCGTGCCGGCGCGGATCCTGCGGGTCAGCTTCACCGGCGAGCTGACCTTCGAGATCAACGTGCCCGCCTGGTACGGCAGCTCCTTGTGGGAGGCGGCCCTGGCCGCGGGGCGGCCCTACGGCATCACCCCCTACGGCACGGAGAGCATGCACCTGCTCCGCGCGGAGAAGGGGTTCATCGTCGTGGGCCACGAGACCGACGGCAGCGTGACCCCGGTCGATGTCGGGCTGGGCTGGGCGGTCTCCAAGCGGAAGGACTTCATCGGCAAGCGGTCGCTGTGGCGCCCCGACACCGCGCGCGAGGACCGGGAGCAGCTCGTCGGCCTGCTGCCGGAAGACGGCGACCACGTGCTGGCCGAGGGGGCGCAGCTCGTCGCCGCCCCTCCCGGTACGCCTCCGGTGCCCATGCAGGGCCATGTCACCTCCTCCTATCTCAGCGCGGTGCTGGGCCGGTCGTTCGCGCTCGGCCTGCTGCGCGAAGGGCGGCACAGGCACGGCGAACGGGTGTACGCCGTGCACCTGGACCGGGCCGTGCCGGTGACCGTCACCGATCCGGTGTTCTACGACAAGGAGGGCAGGCGGCGTGATGGATGAGACCGCGAACGGGACGCTCCCGTTGCCGCGTATCGAACGGAGCAGTCCCGCCGATCACCTCGCCGAGCGGTTCGCGGGCACCGGTTCGGAGGCGACGGTGACCCTGCGCGAGATCCCGTTCCTGGCCCAGGTGGAGCTGCGCGTCAACCCCGGTGAGGAGGGGCAGGCCGCCCGGATGGCCGGGGAGTTCCTCGGCTGCTCGATGCCCGGTCCGGGCCGATGGGAGGGCAACGGGCAGCCGCACGCGCTGTGGTGCGGCCCCGGCTGGTACCTGATCGTGGACGCCAGCGCCACAGGCCGCGGTCTGGCCGCCGGGTTGGCGGCGGCCCTGGGAGGCGAGTACGGCGCGCTGTGCGCCGGCGTCGTCGACGTCTCCGCTCAGCGCACGGTGCTGGAGCTGCGCGGACCGCAGGCACGGGAGGTGCTCGCGCACGGGTGCGAACTCGATCTGCACCCTCGCGTGTTCGGTCCCGGCCACTACGCGCAGACCCTGCTCGCCAAGGCCACCGTGGGCATCCAGCAGATCGACGCCACACCGGCCTACCGCATCCAGGTGCGCGCCTCCTACGCTGACTACCTGGCTCGCTGGCTCCTGGACGCGATGCACGAATACACGGAATACACGGTGGAGGGACAGTGACTATCGGCTACGGGTTCGGGGGGCCCTGGCCGATCTCCGCGGGTGCTCCGGCGCTGCCCGCGCGCGTTACCGGCGGGAACCCGTCAACCCAGTCAACGAGATCGTTAAACCTGTTCTCACCTGCGAAAACAGAGCGTGCAACGCTCCTGGCCAGGAACGGCGCCGACTTCGCCACTATCGTGGTAGTTATGGCTTCCAACGACCACCGCGCAGGAAATAGTCGAAACGCGAGCGCACAACCATCGTTTGGGCGGGGGTCGGGTGGTGGAGCGGATCCGGTCAGGGCCGCTTCCGGAACGTCGGCGAAGGACGGGGCGCCGGTCCAGTCGGTGGACCGCGCGGTCACGGTCCTGGAGATCCTCGCCCAGCATGGCGAGGCCGGGGTGACCGAGATCGCGGCCGAGCTCGGGGTGCACAAGTCCACGGCGTTTCGGTTGGTCGGCGCTTTGGAGCGGCGCGGCCTGGTCGAACAGCCGGGCCTGCGCGGCAAGTACCAGCTGGGTTTCGGGATAATCCGGCTGGCTGGTGCGATGGCGGCAGGACTGGACCTGACCCAGCAGAGCCGCCGCGTCTGCGAGGATCTCGCCGCTGAGTTGGGCGAGACAGTGAATATCGCGATTCCCAGCGGGGACATGGTCGTCAACATCGACCAGGTCCGCGGTGCGTCCGCGGTAGTGACCCAGAACTGGATCGGCCGTCAGAACCCCCTTCACTCCACGTCCAGCGGCAAGGTGCTGCTGGCCCACATGCGCAAGTCGGATCAGCGGCGGGTGCTGAGAGCTCACCTGGAAGAGATCACTCCCAGCACCATCACCGACCCTGAGGCCTTGCGTGCCGAACTCGACGAAATTCTGGAACGCGGCTTCGCCACAGCAGTCGAAGAGCTCGAAGTCGGCCTGAACGCCGTCGCCGCCCCGGTCCGCGGACTCTCCGGCGAAGTGGTAGCCGCGGTCAGTGCCTCCGGTCCTTCGTACCGGATGGAGGAGAACAAGCTGGAGTCGATCGGCGAGATCGTGCTGAAGGCCGCCGATGAGATCTCCACCCGTATGGGACACATGCCCGCCGCCTGACACACCATGACGCCGGCGCAGTGCTGGCGTCCGACCGTCATCGCCGGGCGCTGGGGTCCAGCCCGAGCGCCGCGGCGATGGTGCGTGCCGCGCGCTCGATGAGCTCCTCGGCAGAGGGGGAGATGTCGAGGGTGGCTCCGTTCTCGTCGGGCCGCAGCGGTTCCAGCGTCGCTATCTGCGAGTCCAGCAGTCCGGTCGGCATGAAGTGGCACGAGCGCTCCTGCAGCCGGTCGGCGATGAGCTCCCGCGATCCGTCGAGGTGGATGAAGCGGACATCGGGTGCGCCCTCGCGCAGCAGGTCCCGGTAGGACCGCCTCAGCGCCGAGCAGGCCATGATGGTCGCCTGGCCGTGGCTCTCGTGGGCCGCGATCCATCCGGCGAGCGCGGAAAGCCAGGGCCGGCGGTCCTCATCGGTCAACGGGACGCCCTGCGACATCTTGTCGATGTTGGGGTGCGGATGGAAGTCGTCGGCCTCCGCGAAGGGCAGTGAAAGCCGCTCGGCGACGTGCTGGGCGACCGTGCTCTTGCCGCTGCCCGAAACGCCCATGAAAACGAAGTGCATGGTCTGGTCTTTCCCGTTTTCCGTGTGCGAAGCCGGCCCTCGCGCACCTTGCCGCTAATAGTGTTACCAATAGGCTTCACTAGTGTCCTACGCGCCGTGAACGCCCGCCAGAGCGAAGGAGCCCCATGAGCGGTGACGCCGACCGCCGCACCCTGCACAACAGGGTGCTCGCCGTGCTGGGGCCGGCCATCGTCGCCGGCGAGTACGCGCCCGGTCATGTGTTCACGCTCGAACGCCTGGAGCGCGACTACAGTGTCTCGCGGACCGTGGCCCGCGAGGCCGTCCGGGTGCTGGAGTCGATGCGGCTGGTGCGCAGCAGGCCGCGCACCGGAGTCCGTGTCCGCCCCAGCGAGGAGTGGAGCGTCTTCGATCCCCAGCTCATCCGCTGGCGGCTGGCGGGCTCGGGGCGCATGGCCCAGCTGCGTTCGCTGACCGAGCTGCGCGCGGCGATCGAACCGCCGGCCGCGGCCGCGGCCGCGAGCAACGCCCCGCCCGAGCTCCGGGCGCCCCTCGTCGAGCTCTGCGAACGGATGACGGCAGCGGGGCAGGCGGAGGACCACGAGGGTTTCCTCCGGCTGGATATCGAGTTCCACCGGCGGATCCTGGAACTCTCCGGCAATGAGATGTTCGTGGGGCTCTCCGATGTCGTCGCCGAGGTCCTCACGGGCCGGACCGAGTACCACCTGATGCCGCGTACACCGAGGCCCGAGGCGCTCCGGTTGCACGCCCACGTCGCCGAAGCGGTCCGTGACGGCCTGCCCGAGGTGGCGCGGGCCGCGATGCGGGCCATCGTGGGCGAAGTGGTCGAAGCGCTCGGCGAGGCCGAGCAAGGGGACGCGGGCCGCTGAACGGCCCGTGCCCCCTCCGCCGGGCGGTCTCAGACCAGCAGGCTGGCTACGAAGGCGAACGCGAAACCGATGAAGCCGATCAGCGTCACCATCACGGTCCAGGTGCGCAGCGTCGTCTTGACGTCCATTCCCAGGAACCGGCCCACCAGCCAGAATCCCGAGTCGTTGACGTGGGACAACGCTGTGGAGCCGCAGGCGATCGCGATCACGATCAGCGCCAGGTGGATGTTCGACAGCTCTGCTGTGGCCTCGACGGCCGGAGCGATGAGGGCGGCGGCCGTGGTCAGCGCGACCGTGGCCGACCCCTGCGCCACCCGCATCGCGAGCGCGATGACGAACGCCGCGACGATGATCGGCAGCCCGGTGGCGGCCAGCGTGGACTCCAGCGCCTCCCCGACACCGCTGATGCGCAGTACGCCGCCGAACATCCCGCCGGCACCGGTGATTAGGATGATCGCGCACACCGGCCCGAGGGCGTCGTTGCAGATCTGCTCGACCCGCTCACGCGGATACCGCCCGTGCCCCAGCACGACCATGGCCATGATCGCGGTGATGAGAAGGGCCACGGGGGTCTCGCCGATCATGAGCAGCGCCTGGACCACGGGTGCGTCGGAGTCGAGCGCACCGGTGGTGACCAGGGTCGCGGTACCGGTGTTGCAGAAGATCAGCAGCATCGGCAGCAGCAGGATGCCGATGACCGTGAGCAGGTGCGGCGGTCGCTCGTAGTTGAGTTCGCCCCCGGCGGTGAAGTCGTCGGGCACTGGCAGCTCGATCCGGCGCCCGGTGTACAGCGCGAACAGGTAGCTGGCGATGTACCAGGTGGGAATGGCGAGGAGCAGCCCGACGACGAGCGTCATGCCCATGTCGGCGCCGATCAGGTCGGCCGCGGCGACCGGTCCTGGGTGCGGGGGCACGAAAGCGTGCATGACCGCGAAGGCGCCGGCCGCGGGCAGCGCGTACAGCAGCACCGAGCCGCCCAGGCGCCGGGCGACGCTGAAGATGACCGGCAGCATGACGATCAGGCCGGCGTCGAAGAAGATCGGGAAGCCGAACAGCAGGGAGGCGATCCCCAGTGCGAGCGGTGCCCGCTTCTCCCCGAGGACCGAGACGAGTGCACGGGCGAGGACGGCGGCGCCTCCGGTGACCTCCAGCATCCGGCCGATCATCACGCCGAGGCCGACGAGTAGCGCGACACTCGCCAGCGTTCCGCCGAATCCGTCGAGCAGAGCCGGAACGATGTCGGCGAGCGGGATCCGGGTCGCCAGTGCGACCAGCAGACTGACCAGCACCAGCGAGACAAAGGGGTGCAACCGCACCTTCATTACCAGGAACAGCAGGACCGCGATCGCGGCGCCCGCGATCAGCAGCAGCGGCCCTGTTCCATAGGCGGGCTCGATGGCTTCCAACGGTGCCTCCGGTGGACGGGGGGATGGCTGTTAACACGCGGTTGACGTGTTCCGTCGTAACGGTGGCCGCAATGGTAATACCATTTGTGAGGGGGTGTGATCCCCCCGTTCGGAATTGTTATCCGCGTATGCGGGGACTGGACAGGGCACCGACGTTCCGGATAAACCAGTCAGTAACTTCGCCGCAGGCGTCCTGGTGTAGAGCAGGACGTGCAAAGGAAGCGGCCGCGGCACCGGAGAAGGCGGCGGTGGCTCCGTGGCAACGGCGGCCCGTCCGCGCGCCCCTGCTCCGCGGCGGCGTTGACGAGGCGGGGATGGAGAACGGGGCGGATGCACAGGCTGACCAACCAAGTACGCCCGTACGCATGGGGATCGAGGGCGGCGATCCCGCGCATGCTCGGCCGGGAGCCCGATGGCCGGCCGCAGGCCGAACTGTGGCTCGGCGCCCACCACGGCGCCCCCAGCACCCTGTGCACCGAGGACGGCCCGGTCCCGTTCGACGACTACATCTGCGCCGGCCCCAAGGACGCCCTTGGCGAGTGGACCGTCCAGCGGTTCGGCGAGCGCCTGCCGTTCCTCCTCAAGGTGCTGGCCGCCGAGGAGCCGTTGTCGCTGCAGGTCCATCCCGACGCCGCGCGGGCCCGTGCCGGGTTCGCCGCGGAGGAGGCCGCCGGGATCCCCATCGGCGCGCCCCACCGCAACTACCGGGATCCGCACCACAAACCGGAGCTAGTGTTCGCGCTGGAACCGTTCGAGGCGCTGTGCGGGTTCCGCGACCCCGCCGACGCCCATGCCGACCTGCGGGAGCTCGACTGCGAGCTGGCCCGCGCACTGTGCTGCGACCTCGCGCACGCCGCCCCGCACATCGCGCTGCGGGCCGCGTTGACACGGCTGCTCACGCTGCCGGCCGCGCATCGCGGGCGGCTCGTCGGCGGTTTCGTCGCCGAGTGCGAGGAACGCGCGGCCGAAGGGATCCCGGAGGGCCTGCACACCAGCACCGTCATCGAGCTCGCGCGGCGCTATCCCGGCGACCCGGGGGCGGTGGCCGCCCTGCTGCTCAACCGGGTCACCCTGCAGCCGGGGGAGGCGCTGTTCCTGCCCGCCGGGAACGTGCACGCCTACCTCCACGGCGTGGCCGTCGAGGTCATGGCGAGTTCGGACAATGTGCTGCGCGCCGGGCTGACCGGCAAGCATGTCGATCCCGTGGAGCTGCTCGACGTGGTGGACTTCTCCGTGTTGCCGATCCCCTACACCCACCCGGTGCACACGGATGGGCAGGAACTGGGGCGCAGCGATTTCCGGCCGGGTGTACCGGAGTTCGCGCTGGTCGCCCTGGGGCCGGGAGCGATCGGCGCCGACCTGCCCGGCGACGTCCCGGTGGTCGTGCTGGCCCTGGAGGGCCGCGCCGTCCTGCGCGCGGGAACGGGACAGCAGATGAGCCTGGGCCGCGGTGAGTCGGTGTTCGTCCCGGCCGAGGCCGGCGGCGTCCGGATCGACGGCCACGGCCGCATCGTGGCCGCCACCGTGGGCGACGACGACTGGGCCTGAGGGCGGACTCCGCTATGCCTCCGCTGGTCCGGCCGTGCTCCGGATGTCGCGTTCGGCCACCTCTTTGAGGGTTCCGGCCACGGTCCGGAAGTCGTTGTCCACGTGGAGCACCGTGAGGTCGTGGTGGACAGCGGTCGCGCACACGAGGAGGTCGATCGGGCCCGCGGCGCGGTGCTGCCCCCGCTGGGTGAGCTTGTACTGCGCGGTCTCCACCCAGCGCCAGGTGTTCTTGGGGACCGGGGCCGCACGACACAGGGCATCGAGGTCGTCGGCCAGCTCGTCGCGGTGCTCCGGGCCTGTGGCCGAATACAGGAACTCGGTCCGCGTGGGCTCGCAGACCCGGAACACCCCGGAGGCGATGTGCGCGGTCCAGGGGGCGAGTGCTCCCGGGGTGCGGAACAGGTGCCACAACGCCGAGGCGTCGAGGAGGTAGCCGATCACCGGAACGTGTCCCGCCAGGCACGTTTCGCGGCGGTGTGCGCCGCCGCCGCCTGGTCGAACTCGCCGCGCGCGCCGCGCTCGGCGAGCCGCTCCGCGGCCTCCAGGCGCCTGATGCGGTCGATGTACTCGCGCAGGGCCGTGTTGACGGTCTCCTTCTTGGTCCGGGCGCCCATGAGCCGCATGGCCTCGGCCAAGACCTCTTCGTCCAGGTCGATCTGTGTCGCCGTCATCCTGACCTCCCCGATATTGGCGGCATACGTATTAATCATACATAGCCAACATCGGCTCGTTGCCTCCGTGGCAGGGACGGCGGCGCGGAAGCTCAGCCCAGCGTCGCCCCGACCTTGACACGCCCCTTGAGCAGGTCGCGAGCGATGGTGCGGCGCTGGATCTCGTCGGTTCCCTCGAAGATGCGGAGTAGCCGCAGGTCCCGGTACCAGCGTTCGATGGGCAGCTCGCGGGTGTAGCCCATGCCGCCGTGGATCTGCATCATGCGGTCGACGATCTCGTTGGCCTTCACACCGCCGAACAGCTTGGCGATGGACTGGGCGTGCCGGGAGTCCCGGCCCTGGTCGACCTGCCAGGCGGCGTGCAGCACGAGCAGCCGCAGCGCCTCGATCTCCATCTGGGAGTCGGCGATCATCCACTGGATGGCCTGCCGCTCGGCGATGGGGGCGCCGAAGGTCTCCCGGGTCTTGGAGTACTCGATGGACATGTCCAGCAGCCGCTCGCAGCTTCCGAGGGCGCGGGCGGGCAGCAGGTAGCGGCCCTTGCCGATCCACTGCATGGCCAGCGGGAAGCCCTTGCCGACCTCGCCGAGCACGTTCTCCTCCGGAACCCGCACGTCCTCCAGGACGATGGAGGCGGGGCGCCGCTCGCCCATGGTGTCGATGGGCTCGGAGTGCCACCCGTGGTCGCGGTCCACGAGGAAGCAGGTCACGCCGCCATCGGCGCCGAGCTCCTTGTCGGTCACGGCGAACACCAAGGCGAAGTCGGCCTCGTTGCCGCCGGTGATGAACGTCTTCTCGCCGTTGACGACCCATTCCGGGCCGTCCTTGACGGCGCTGGTGCGGATGGCCTTGGCGTCCGAGCCGGCGCCGGGCTCGGTGATCGCGAAGCAGGACGTGCGCTCACCGGCGATGGTGGGCAGCAGGTAGCGCCGTTTCTGATCCTCGTTGGCGTGGTAGAGGATGTTGTCGGCCTCGCCGCCGAAGCGGAACGAGGCGAACGAGCGGCCGAGCTCGGTCTCGATGAGCGCGGTGGTGACCGCGTCGAGCCCCATCCCGCCGTACTCGACCGGGGTCTGCACTCCCCAGAAGTCGGACTTCTTGGCGAGTTGCTGGAGTTCCCTCCGCTCCTGCGCGGTCAGCCCGGGCTCCTCTCCGCGGCGCTCCCGGATCAGCACCTCGTTCTCGAGCGGGATGAGCTCGCGTTCGACGAAGGTCCGCACCCAGTCGCGGATCTCCCGTTGCTCGTCGGTCAAGGAAAAGTCGACCATGTCCGGCTGACCCCATTCCGCCGCCCGCTGCGGCGCCGTTAACCTAACAGTGTTCGGTTGGGAGGATAGGCGGTGCGGGCGACCCTGGGCAAGAGCCTGCGGCGCGCGCCCGATCGTGGAAGGATCGCCACGACCGGTGAGTGAGGGAAGGAGCCGTGGTGGGCAGACCCAGGACGCCGATTCTCACCCGGGAGGGGATCCGTGCGGCGGCGCTGGCGCTGATCGACCGCGACGGCCTGGAAGGGCTGTCCATGCGCAAACTCGCCCAGGAGTTGGACGTCCAGGCCGCCTCCCTCTACAGCCACTACAAGACCAAGGACGAGCTGCTCGGCGCCATCGCCGACGAGGTGACGGCCGGCGTCGACGTCTCGGGCTTCGAGACCGGCGACTGGCGGCACGGGATCACGGTCTGGGCGCGCTCCTACCGCGCCGCACTGACCGCCCACCCCAACCTGGTTCCCTACCTCGCGGCGGGCCCCGGCCGCCGCGACGAGGCGCTGCGCCGCGCCGACGCCGTGCACG
>NZ_LAJC01000074.1 GCF_000981225.1 Allosalinactinospora lopnorensis | reverse complement strand
GTCCCCTGGGGACGCCGCCGCACCGCGGCTACCGGCCGGTGCCCGTGTCAACGCCTGAGCATGGCGGCGAGTGCCTTGATCTCCGGCCAGCGGCCCCACGCGATCAGGCCGCACGCGATCCCGAGCAGCAGACTCGGCACGGGCGAGCCGGGGATGAGGAACAGGTTGGTCAGGACCGCCCCGGCCATGACACCCAGGAGCCCGAGCGCCGCCAGGCCGGCCAGCCGCGGGATGAGCAGGCCCAGCGCCCCGGCGAGCTCGCAGATGCCGGTGAAGTAGCGGAACCACTGGCCGAACCCGATCGTGTCGAACATCTCGACCTGTCCCGGGTCGCCCAAGAGCTTGGGGGTCGCCGCCTCCACGATGAAGTAGGCCGCCAGCAGGATCTGAGCAACCCACAGGACGATGGTGAGGGCACGCCCCCGCTTCGCCATCGGGCTTTTCTGGGTATCGCTCGGGTTCATGGTCCTCCGCCTTCCGGTCATCGGTCCCGCCGCTGCCGGCCGCGGCGCGGCCGGCAGCGGCACTGCGTGAACGTTCTGTTTCCGTTCACGTTCCTGGCCGCAGCTTCCGTTCACGTCCCGGCCTCGGCGTCGCCTCGGTCACCTGGCCCAATACTGGGAACCACCCTAGAGGAATCCGGAACAGTCCGAGATGCCGTTGGTTTCCTGGGCATAGCGGTTTCCCGGCAGCGGAGTGGGAGCGCCGCATCCGGCTCTCCTCCAGGGCCACACCGGCCGGACGGCCGGCGGTGGGCGAGTATCAGGACCGGGAGCGCCGCCCGCCCGAGAAGGTCACGGCCGTACCGCCGACGGTTCCCGGCCGCACGCCGCACCCATGACGGCACGCCCGCGGTAAGGCCGCAAGGTCATCGAACGTTGTCTGAACGAGAGCCGTGAAGACGGTTAATGTAGAGCGCTTCATATGCGGAAGCAACGAGGAGATATAGATGCCTGACCACGTGATCGCTCGTGAAGACGTCGCCGAGGGGGACCTGGTGACCCGCTTCGGGACGTTCCGAAGCATCGCATTCCGGGATCGGTCCCGCGGGGACGAGCACATCGCCCTCGTCTTAGGGGAGACGAGAATGCGCGAGAACGTCCTCACCCGGGTCCACTCGGAATGCGTAACGGGCGACATCTTCGCCGCGATGCGCTGCGAGTGCGGGGACCAGCTCCACGCCTCACTCGAGGCGATCGCCCGCGAGGGCAGCGGCGTCCTCGTGTACCTCCGGGGCCATGAAGGGCGCGGGATCGGACTGGTCGCGAAGGTGCGCACCCACGTCCTGCAGGACGAGGACGGGCTGGACACGGTCGACTCGGCCACGGCTCTGGGGCTGCCGGTGGACAACCGCGACTTCGCTCCGGCGGCCCAGATGCTGAAGTACCTGGGGGTCCGGTCGGTCAGGCTGATGTCGAACAACGCCGAGAAGGTCCACTCGCTGGAATCGCACGGCATCACGGTGGCGTCGCGGGTCCCGCTCCTCGCGCAGGCGAACGACCACAACATCCGCTACCTGGTCGCCAAGCGCGACCGGCTCGGACACGACCTGCCCCAGCTCGACGCGCTCGACCACGACCGGCTCGACAGCGTGAGCGGCTAGGTCCGCGCCGGGTCACAGGAGGCTCTGCTGCCCTCCCCCGGGCGTCTCCTGGTGGCCGTCGATCTGTTGCCCGGCCGCGGTGAGGAGGTCTGCCAGGGACGGCGGCCGGGACCAGTGCTCCTCGACCAGGGCAGCAAGGAGAACGGCGGCGACGGTGTCCCACAGTGCCCGGTGCGGGCGGCCGTCGGGCACCAGTTCGGTGACTCGGTCGGTTAAAGCGTGGTGCTCGATGAGCGTGGTCAGGGACCAGGTTGTGGTCGTTCCGCGTTTGGCGAGTTTCAGGGTGTCGATGAGCCCGTGGACGCCGATGTCGGGATAGTGCCGGTGGAGCAGGCACCGGTCGACGCCGACGTTGTGCCCCACCAGGTAGCGGCCATCGATGCGTGTTGCCAGCTCCGGGCCAATCGACTCCGGAGCTAGGGCGGCGCGCAGAACGTCGTCGTGAGGCCGGGTGAGATCCAGGGGCGGCGCGGCGCGGGACGTCCCGGGCTGATCAGGGTCTCGTAGCAGCGGGACATGTCGGGCAGACCACCGGCCAGCGGGACCGTGGCGATCTCCAGGATCGCTTCGTGCTCACGGTCTTGTGCCCCGGTCCCCTCCAGGTCGAGGACGACCAGGACCGCGTCGGTCCAGGGCTGGTCGGGCATGGTGGTTTCCGCGTCCATAGCGCGAGGGTTTGCGCGTGTCAGAGGGGCGGGAGCAGCAAGGACATATGGTACAGCCGTAGCGGGACGACTACGGCGCTACACGCGGGACCTCGTGTGTTGCCGGGCGTTCACCCTGCCGGCCAAGGCCACATGCACACCCCCGGACGCCTGTTGGAGCGCCCGGGGTCACCAGTGTGCGCGCGGAGCGGGTTAGGGTCGCTCGCTGCGGAGGTCGGCGACGAACGCCGCCCATTCCCAGGCCGCGAACATGAGGCACGCGGCGTTCCTGTTCTGCGAGTCGCGGAGGTCGGCCCCGTGGTCATGCTCGCGCACCTCCACGCAGTTCTGACCCCCGGCACTGTAGTTGGACGTGTGCCAGCAGGGCTGCTCAGTCGTCATGCTCGTACTCCTCCAATGCCTTTCGCAAGTAGTCCACCGTGGCGACGGGGGACATCGCGCTTGCTTGCAGCCGACCGAAGATCATGGCGTATCGCCGGACCCAGTTCCGCGGCCGAGCCGGTGGCCCCGGACCGGGAGTAGCCGGAGCAGCCGACGCCTCCGGCGAGCCGGCCGGGCGGCGGCAGGAGCGCGCCGCCCGCGCCGCTTACGCCGTCCGGCCCGCAGGGTACTCCGTCCCCTCAGCGAGCCCGCGGATGCCCTCGGCGGTGGCCCGCATGTTGGTCTCCAGAATGTTCCGCCGGTACTGGATGACTTTCTCCTTCTTGTCCGGGCGCCGCGCGATGAAGTCGTCCAGCGGCGTTCTGCCGGGTCCCGTGCGCACCCGGTGGCGCAGCAGGGTCGCCTCCGGCCCGTCCGGGATCAGATCGAACCGCCAGGTGGCGAGCGCCTCGTCCGCTCCGAGGACCTGCCAGGCGAGGGTCTGCGGGGGGTGGACCTCGACCAGCTCGCAGGTGGTGCTCCACTCGCCGACGTCCTTGTTGCGGTTGCGGCCGGTGAAGCGCGCCCCGACGCGCGGCGCCTCGGCGCCGTCGAGCCATTCGACCTGCTGGAGTTCCCCGCTGAACCGGGCGGGGACGGCGATGTCGGAGGCGAACTCCCAGACTCGCTCGGGGGCGGCCGCGATGCGGACCTCGACCTGGGCGGTGAGGGGGCGGGTGTCCATGTGCTGCTCCTGGGGTGCTCGGTTGGGGGCGGAGTGGCTCGGGTGGCGGCGCGCATCGCCGCCCGAGCAAGTTCCATTCTGGAACTTAGTCCGTCTCGTTCTGGAACTCAACCGCTAGACTCCGGTCCATGAAGTGGAGCGAGATCGGCGGCACGCCGTGCTCGGTGGCGCGGGCGCTTTCCGTGGTCGGCGACCGGTGGGTGCTGCTGGTGCTGCGCGAGGCGTTCATGGGGGTGCGGCGCTTCGAGGACTTCCGCTCGCGCACCGGTATGTCGCGGCGCGTCCTGGCCGAACGCCTGACCGCGCTCGTGGAGGAAGGTGTCTTCGAGCGCCGCGCCTACAGCGACCGGCCCGAACGCTTCGAGTACCGCCTCACCGCCAAGGGACGCGACCTCTACCCGGTGCTGGTCGCACTGCTGAACTGGGGCGACCACTGGATGGCCGACGAGGAGGGGCCGGCGGTGGAACTCGTGCACGACCCCTGCGGAGCGACCGTCCACCCGGTGCAGACCTGCCCGCGGTGCGGCCAGGCGATCGACCCCCGCGCCATGACGCCGGTACTGAAGAGGGACCTGAGGGCGACATAAGGCGCAGTACGCGGGCCCGGTGGGCGGACGATCCGGAAACGAACGCGGGCGTGCACGCGCTCACCGCCCGGTCGGGACGGCGCCGGGCCGCCGCATGACGGGCTGCCCGTCGTACGCGGAGACCGGCGCCCCTGTCTTCCCCTCCCCGCGGCTGAAGCCGGGGACTCCGGCGGCGGCGACGCCGACCGGCGGGCACGCGTTCGAAAGGTGACGGGGAAGCGGCTATCACCACGGCTGAAGGCGCATACTCAAGGGGAGCGGAGCGGCCGGCTGTGAGACGGTGACCCGCATGACTCCTCCGGGCTCGCCCCCTCAGTGTCCCGACTGCGGAACACCGCTGCACTACTCCCCGCCGAGCTGCGGCAACTGCGGGCTGCCCCTGCTGGGGACGGCGGCGGCCGAACTCTGGTCCCTCGAACACCGGATAGCCGGTCTCGACCGGCGGCGCAGCGCCCTGCAGACCCGGCACGCCGCCCTGCTGAACCGGCTTCGGGCGGAGCGGGACCGGCAACGGTCGTTTCACCGGGGGCCCGCGGCCCTGCCCACCGCGGCGGCATTGGAGGCGTACGGCCACACGCCCGTACCGGCCGCGGCGGCGCCCGCCGCTCCGGCCGAACGGTCGTCCGGGGCCGCTCAGAGCCCGGTCTCCCCTCCGTCGCCGATGCCACCGCGGCGCCGGCCTCACCGCCCCGGCAGGCCGCGCCGGGAGTTATCGGCCACGTCGGTCCGCAACATCCTGCTGGCACTGGGCGGAGCGCTGCTGGCGATCGCCGCCGTCGTCTTCACCGTTGTCACCTGGAGCGATCTCGGGATCGGAGGTAAGGCCGCCATTCTCACCGGCCTTACCGCACTCGTCAGCTACCTTCCGCACCCCCTGCTGGGGCGGGGCATGGCGGCGACAGCGGAGACACTCGGCGCGCTCGCGGTCGTCCTGCTGTGCCTGGACGCGTTCGCGCTGTGGACGGTCCTCGATACCGAGCCTGTCTCAGGCACCGGGTACTCAATGGTGGCGCTGTCGGTCATCGCCGTTCCGCTGGCCCTCTATCCGCGGCTCGTTCCGCTGCGCGGGCCCCGGATCGCGGCCCTGCTCGCCGTACAACCCGTGCCGCTGCTCGCGGTGTTCTCCCTCCAGCAGCCGGCGCTTCTCCTGATCGGGCTGGCGCTGCTGGCGACCGCGCTGGGCGACGCAGCCGTCGCGGCGGCGGTCCGCGCCACCCACCTGCGCGTGATCGCGCGTACGGTCGGCGTCCTGGCCTGGGTGTTCGGCCTCCTACTGGCGCTGTTCCTGGTCGCGAACCCTCCGGGCACCGTGCTCGCCGTGGCCGGCATGCCGGGGATGTTCGCGCTCGCCGGTGCCGTCGTCCTGTTCGACTCGCGTTCCTTGGCGGCACCCGCCGGGCGGCAGCTCGCGACCGCGGCGGCCACAGCGGCGTGGATCGCCGTGCTTCCCGCGGCCGTGAGCGCGCTTCTCGCACTGCCCGCTGTCCGGGAACCGAGCGCGCAGTGGCTGACCGCCCCCTCCTGGTTCTGGCCCACGTGGGCGCTGGCGAGCGCGACGGCGGCCGTGGTCCTGCTCCGGGTGGCCCCCGAGCGGCGAGCCGGCCCGCAGATCACCACGGGGGTCTCACTGGCGCTGGCCGGCCTGGACGGGCTTCGGGCTCTCCATCTGTTCGAGCGCCAACTCGTGTGGGTGGCCGCCCCCTGGCAGGGGGGCGGTGACACGGGCCCGGCTCCCGAGACGGTCCTGGTGGCCCCGGTGTTGAGCGCGGTCCTCGCGGTGGCGGGCGGGGCGTTTCTCGTGGGAGGAATCGGGCCCGCCACCGGCGGCGGGCCCTCCTCCGCTCACCGAACGCCGGGAGAGCGTACGGCCGTACCGTCCCGCACAGGTACGGTCCGCTCCGGGACCCTGCCACCGTCCGCCGCCATAATGCTGGGGGCGGCCGTCCTCGCCGTGGCGCTGGGCGCGCAGTGGCTGCCGCACGCCGGAACAGTGGCCGTTCTCACGTCTACAGCCGTGACACTGCTCGGCACCGCTACCCTGCTCAGCCGCTCCCGTACGGCCCAGGGCACGCCCGGCGCCACCGCCGAGCGTGCCCGTGCGAGCTGGCCGGGGTGGACGGTCTTGGCGCTGGCGCTGGCCACTGGTCTCCTCGCTGCGGCCGGCGCGCTCGCCGCGGACGTGTCCACCGTGCTGGTTCTGGCCACCATGGCTCTTGGCGCGGCGACGTGCGCCGCTGTGAACCGGACCGCGGACGGAGTACGGTCCACCACGACCGTGGTCGCCGTTGTGGCGGCGACCGGAATCCCGGTGGCCGCCGCCCTGATCCTGCACGCCCCGCCCCCGGTGCTGGCCCTGGCCCCGATGACGGTGGCCGCGGGGGCGGTGGCACTGGCCACGGCGTTGGACCGGTCACGGGCCCGGCCCGTTCAGGTCCACGAGCTGGACGCGGCCGCCGTGGTGCCGCTCCTCCTCGCCTGCGGACTGGCCGCGGCCGGTGGCCGCGACCTCCTGGCGCTCACGCTCGCCCTCGCCGCGTTGCCGGCGCTCGTCGCCGCCACACACACCGCCGGCCTCCCCAGCAGGCCCGATGGGGATCGGGGTCCGCTTCCGCGGCCCGCGGGGCACTCCCGGTTCCAGTCGCCCGCCGCGTCGGCGGCACCCAGCACCGGTGCCCTCCTACCGCTCGCCCCGGCCGCCTACGGCAGCGCGCTCCTGGCGGTCGGGGCACTGCTGCCGGTGGTCGACCGGATCGCCGTCACCGCGCTCAGCCCGTGGGCCGGGCTCGGCTCCGGATGGGACCGGCGGTCCGCGCCGGCGCAGCTGCCACTGCTGGTGCCCGCGCCCGAACTGCCACTGCTGCTACCGGCCCTGGGGGCGGCCGCGGTGGCGGCGGTGCTGTGCGCGGCCCTGGTCCCCCGCCGTCCCGCAGCGGCCGGCCGCCATCGGGTTCTCGGTACCGCCGGCCTGGTCGCGGGTGGGATCGCGGTCCCGATCTCGCTGGCGCACCTGGCCGCTCCCTACGAGCTCGCGCTGGCGCTGCTGGTGGTCGTCACGGCGCCGCTGCTCCTTCTCGCCGGGCGCAGCCGCGGCGGCACCGCGCACGCCCTGGGCTGGACCGGCCTGGGGGTGGCGCTCATGGCCGCCGGGTGGGCCGCGACGACGCCTGCCCACACCGTCGCCGTACTCAGCGCCCTCAGCATCATCGGCATTCTCGCGTCCGCCGCCGCGACACGGGCGAGTCGCCGAAGCGCGCCCGCTGTGTCCCGGACTCTCGCCTTCTCCGCCGCGACCGGAACGGGGATCACCCTGCTAGTCGGCTACGCCGCGCTCCCCCATGCCGGGATCGCCGTGGACCAGCGCTGGCAGGCGTTCGTGGGACTCGCCGCAGCGGCCGCCGTCGCGGGGCTGGCGGCGCTGGGGCCCCGGAGGCCGGGCGCGGGCGGATCCGGTGGTCCCGCGCCGTTCGGCCGACAGCCCGCGGACCGTTCCGAACAGCGTACGGGACTCGTCGCGGCGGGACTGCTCCTGGTGCTGGTCAGCGCTGCTGTGGGCGCAGCCTCTTCCCACAGCCTCGGGCTCGTGGCAGCGGTGGCCGCGCTGGTGCTGGTAGCGCTGGCGAACGCCCTGAACGGTCAGGTCCAGTGGATCCCCTGCGGCCTCGCTGTGCTCGCGGCGGCGTCCGCCGCTCTGCTCGTCTCGCCCGCGTGGCTGACGCTCCTGTTCGCCCCATTCACCTGGCTGGGCGCGGTGTGGCAGGGCGTTGGCGGCCTGCAGGTCCCGGCCGCGGACGCGCTGTCCCCCACCGCCCCGCACAGTGCTGTCGTGCCCCAGGTCGTGCCGGTGGCCGCGCTCGTCGCCTCCGGGGTGCTGGCGCTGGTGCGGCTGCGAGCGCGGCGGTACGTCCCGCATGCCGCGGTCGTGCTGGCGCCCCCGGTGCTCGTCCCGTTCCCGACCGTGCTGGGTCTGCCCTACAGTGTGGCGCTGGGCTGGCTGGTGCTGGTGGCCG
The DNA here is from genome assembly GCF_000981225.1 of Allosalinactinospora lopnorensis. Lineage (GTDB taxonomy): Bacteria > Actinomycetota > Actinomycetes > Streptosporangiales > Streptosporangiaceae > Allosalinactinospora > Allosalinactinospora lopnorensis. The sequence goes on along the minus strand of NZ_LAJC01000074.1, from coordinate 22,979 downwards.
TAGTGCTGCTGGCGGTCTCCGCGTTGCCCGCTGACGGCACAGTCGCGACGCTGGCCGGAGGTGTGGCGCTGTGGCCGGTGCTGCTGGCGCTCGCCTGGGGACTCGCCGAGCGGCCCGCGACCCTCGCCACGCTCCTGCTGATCGCTGTGACCGCCGCGGCCTATCCGGCGCTGGGACGCAACGCGGTGGTCACCGCGGGGAGCACCGCGGTCGCGACTCTGGCCACCGGAGCCTTCGCCGTCTCGCTCCTGCACGTGATGGGCCAGCCGACCGAGGTGTCCTCGATCGGTGCGATCGTGGTCGTCGCCGGTGTCGCCATGGCGATCCGGCTTGCACCGATGGCCCGCGAGGTGCTGTTGGCGGCCGAGGGCTCCATCGCGGTGCTGGCGGTGGTCGCCATCGGCCTCACTCTGGCCAACACCGAGCGCCTGGAATTGACCAGCGTCGCCCTCGCCGCGCTGGGAGTGATCGCCCTGGCCGGCGCGCCGGTGAAGGGGCGGGGCTGGCTGGGCGGCGTCGGCGCGGTCCTGCTGCTGTTGGCGCTGTGGGTGCTGCTGGGGTGGCTGCGAGTGGCCGCTCCTGAGCCCTATCTCGCGGTGCCCGCCCTGGCCGCACTCGTACTCGGATGGGAGTGGCGGCGCCGCACGCTGGCCGGCGTCCGGCAGGCGGGCGCGGCGCCCCGCGACGGGCTTCCCCACTCGTGGCTCGTCTACGGGCCGGGGCTGGCGCTCGGCCTGCTGCCCAGCCTCGCGATGGTCCATCTGGTCGACGGTACCCCGCTGCGCACCGCGCTACTGGGGACGGCGGCACTGGCGGTCACCCTCGTCGGCGGCTGGTACCGGCTGCAGGCTCCGCTGTTCGTCGGCGCCGCCGTGCTACTTCTCCTCGCCCGTCAGGCGTTCGGCGGTCCACTGTGGGAGGTCGTGGTGGCGATGCCGCGGTGGATTCCGGTAGGGGTGCTCGGCCTGCTGCTCCTAGTGGTGGGGGCACGCTATGAGCGCAACCTGCGAGACCTCCGCCGGTTCGGCCGCATGATGCGGAAAATGGGGTGATCTCCTCTCCGTGTGGGAGGGGACACCGGTTCCCGCCTACCGCCCCGGTGCCGGCCGGGGGATCCCCGCGGCGGTGTCCGGGGACCCGCATTCGGCGCCCGGACATTCCTCCGCCATCCGAAGGACGACTGGTCAGGGGCGGTGGAATCCTCGTCCGACACCGGAAGTCTTTTCCGGGAAAATCATTTACTGCTGTACGGCCCACCCGCCGATGAGCGCATTTTCCCCGAATTCAGGAAGGCGAACCGATTAACACTGGAGCGTTTCCTGTTTTCCGGGAGGCGGGGACGACTCCGCCTCTCCCGTCCCGCCCCGGCCCGCACCGCGGAGGAGTTTCCGTTCCATAGGGCCGCCCCTTCTTTCCAGCGCAGGAACGGCACCCTTGACACCAAGGCACCAGGACCGCCCGAGACAGCCGCGCCGACTCGATTCAGCAGCCCTACGACCAGGTCGTTCCTTTAGTTCCAGGAAGGCGCCGGACACGGCGACACGGTCGGCGATCCTTCACCGCAGCCCCACCACCACCTCGCGAAAATCCTTTCACTTCAGCCACCGAGCGTCCGGCGTGACAGAAGATACATTTCACAAAAATGCCGCGGTTCGCTATGGTCACTTTCAAGGCGGCCCAGAATAGGGGAATGATCATTTCTCCCCCGTCGCCGCGGGTCCGGGCCGACCGAACACACTTTACACGGGGGGAGCATGTCAAATGAGCGTTCAGCCCTGCGCTGCGCAGCGAAATCTGTTCGATTTTCAACAGTACGGACCACGGGAGTGGAGCGCGAAACTCGCGGTCGACAGGGAGAACTCCTTCTTTTTCGATCATGAACTCGACCATGTGCCTGCGATGTTGATCATCGAGGGTGCTCTCCAGGCCGCCGAGGCGGCGCAGGCACGATCCGACAGGGCCGCCCGGCGGCCGGGACACGCGGTGTGGACCAGCGAGTTCTCCTTTTCCTTCCACTCGTTCTGCGAGTTCTCACCGCCGGCCGAGATCCGCGTGGCCGGCGGGGACGGATGGGAGGGCCAGTGGGCCCTGACCGTGACACAGCAGCACACCGCCGTCTCAGGCGGGATCCGGGTCCGGCGGTCTCCGCGGCCGGAGCGGTCTGTTCCCCGGCCCCGCCGGCACACGCCCGCGGTCCACCGCCGGGACCAGTGGCTGGCGAAGCTCGCGCACCGGCACCACCCGGAGAATCTCCTGATCGGCGCGCCGCGCCAGATCACCCCCGATCACCAGATGTTCGACGTCCTCCCCGCCCCCGAACACCACTTCCTGCGGACGGGAGGCGGGGATCAGCGGACGATGACCGAACTCGTGGAAGCGGTCAGGCAGGCCGCCGTGACGGGCATGCACCGGCAGGGCGTTCCGATGGGACACGAATTCGTCCTCACCTCCATCACCGCGTGGATCGATCGGCCGCTCTCCCGGAACGAACCGGTACGGCTCGACGCCAGACGGGTTCCGGGCGAGCGGCCGCGGCACACCGGCCTCTTCTGCCTCCTCGCCCCGGACTCGTGCGTCGGCGAGGTCCGCGTCACCGGCCGCATCGTCCCGCCGGCCGTCTACCACCGGTTACGGGCCATGAACAGGACGGCCCTCGCCCAAGGCGCCCGATGAGCTCGCTAATCAACCGCCGGTTTCCGGCCGTGCTCCTCGTCGCGGGCATCACCGCCCTGGCCTGCGTCCTGGCCCGCGAGCTCGCGGCGCTGCCCGTTCCCGTCGCCGACCCCGGCGAGTCGAGGACCTTCGGCGTCGACGGACTGGCCCTGGTCCGCGCGACGATGGTCGCGGGCTACCTGCTCTGGCTGGTCCTGGAGGCGCGGATCACCTTCGCGGACGGGCGTTCCCCCGGGACGGGTGGGCGCGACGGCTCCGATGCGACCGTCTACGTCTACGGGCTGGCCAGGGTCCTCACCGTGGGGGCCGCCGTCTGCGCCGGGTCGTACTGGACCGGCGTCACACCCGCGGTCCTCGCGGGCGGGGCGGTGTTCGCCTGCGGGGTGACGCTGCGGCTCGCGGCCGTCCGGCGGCTGGGCCGCCTCTATTCGCACCGGGTCCGCCTCGTCGCGGACCACCCGATAGTCCGGTCGGGATGCTACCGGTTCGTCCGGCACCCGGCCTACCTCGGATGATCGTCGCCCATGGCGGTTTCGTCCTGGTGTTCCTCAACCCTTACAGCGTCCTGGCTCTCCTGCTCCTCATCGGATCCGTCGTCGCCCTGCGCATCCCCCTGGAGGAGAGAACTCTGATGGGCAGTGTCGAGTACGCGGAGTACGCCCGGAACCGCGACCGCCTCCTCCCGGGGCTGTGGTGAGCGCCTCCATGCCTTTCCCGCCTCGCCTCCGTTCCCCTCGGGCCCGCGGCCCCCGCCGCGCCCGCGCGCCGTATGTGATCCCCATGGCCGAGGCCGTGGCCCCGGAGCAGGTCGGCCAGAAGCTCAGCCGGCAGGCGCGGATGGCCGCCGCGGGCCTGGCGGTCCCCCCGTTCTTCTGCGTACCGGTGACGTGCTGGATGGAGGTGGTGGAACCGGTACGGGAGGAGATCTCGCGGCGACTGGACGCCATCGACTACGGCGACAGCCGCTCGGTCGAGGAGCACGCCGCCGCCCTCCGCGCGCTCGTACACGCACGGCCGATCCCGGAGGCGATGGCCGGCGCCTTCCTGACCGCCTTCGACGAGCTGCTCCCCGAAGGGGGCAGGGTCTCGGTGCGCTCTTCCATGCTCGGCGCCGACGCGTCCTCGGGGGAGGACTCCGCCACCGACTCCTTCGCCGGGATGGCCGACACCCGCCTCTTCGTCAGCCGCCCCGGTCTGCTGGAGGCGGTCGGCTCCGTCTGGGCCTCCGTGTTCACCTCCGAGTCCCTGATCTACCGACACGCCCGGGGCGGTGACGCGCGAGAGGCCCGCATGGCTGTCGGTGTCCAGGCCATGGTGCCCGGCCGCCGGTCCTTCGTGCTTTTCACCCGCGATCCCCGTACGGGGTCCCGCGAGACGGTGATCGCGGCGGGATACGGGGTCGGCGAGGGCGTCGTGCGGGAGAAGGTCGAGATCGACCACTTCTACGTCGCATCCGGCGGGGTGCGGAGCGAGACCACCGTCAAGGAACGCGCTCTCGTCCGGGACGCCGGGGCCGGAGGGGACGAGCTGGTCACGCAGAGGGTGCCGGAGGAGGACCGCGAGCGTCCCGTGCTCGACGACGCTGAAGCCGAACGCCTCGCCGACCTCGGGGCACGGGTCGAGCGGCTGTTCGGCGCCGCTCAGGACATCGAGGGGACCATCGACGCCGCCGGGCGCGTCCATCTGCTCCAGGCCCGCCCGATTCCCATCGACCCGCGCCTGCTGCTGTGGTGGAGCAACGCCAACGTCACGGAGAGCTTCCCTGGTGTCACGACCACTCTCACCTACACGTTCGCCCAGCGTTTCTACCGCACGATCTTCACCGACTTCTATCTGCGTCTCGGCGTCGGCCACCGCAGCCTGCACGACAACAGCGAGCATCTGGACCGCATGATCGGGCTGGCGAACGGCCGGATCTACTACCGACTCACCTCCTGGTACCGGCTGCACCGCCAACTCCGGCTCTTCCCGCTGTTCCGGGCCTCGTGGCAGTCCATGATGGGCATCGAGGACAGCTCGGAGGCCTCCGCCGACACGGTCGCCGGGATCGCCAGCACCCGGCTGGGGGTCGCACTCCGGCTGAGCGGACCGGTCGCGCGGATGGTGCGCCTGCTGGTCGGCCACGACCGCGCCATGCGGGGTTTCGAGGCGCGCTGGCGCTCCGTCATCGCCCCCCGCCAGGGGGTCGACTGGTCCGGGCGCGAGCCACTGGCCTGCGTCAACGAGTTCCACGACGTCTGGCGCGAGGTCGGCGACCTCTGGGGAGCGACACTGGTCAACGACACTCTCCTCGGCGCCACCAGCGGTATCACCCGCCGGCTGTTCGCCCGCTGGGTTCCGGACGCGGGGCCCGGCCTGGTCAACGACCTGCTGTGCGGCGACGAGGACATCGTGAGCGTCGCCGCCGTACGCTCGCTGGTGGACCTGGCCGCGATGGCCCGGGAGCGCCCCGCCCTGGTGCGCGCCCTGGAGCAGGAGCCGCACCAGGAGCTGTGGCGCGCGATCGAGCGGCACGAGCACGGCGCGGACTTCGCGGCCGCGGTCCGCCGGCACATCGACCGCTACGGCGACCGCGGCGTGCGGGAACTCAAATTGGAGGAGCCGACCCCGCGGCTCTGCCCGTGGCTCCTGCTGCCGCTGATCCGCGACTACGTGCGCACGGACATCACCGGCGATGGCCTGCGCGCCACCGAGCAGGCGTTGCGGTCGGCCGCCGAGAGGACCTTCGCAGGCCGCACCGCGCGCCGTCCGGTACGGCGCGCCATCCTGCGGTTCCTGCTGGGACGGCTGCGCCGCTACATCCGGTACCGGGAGAACTCCCGGTACTCGCGCGGCGAGCTGTTCGGGTTCGCCCGGGCGGTCTGCGCGGGGCTCGGCGGCCACCTCGCGGCGCGCGAGGTGCTGGACGACGCCCGCGACGTCCAGCACCTCGCACTCGACGAGCTCTTCGGGTACTTCGACGGCACCGGTCCCACCGCGGACCTCGGCGGCCTCGTCGAGGTCCGCAGGCGCGAGTTCGAGGACGCCGGCGCCGAACCGCCCATGTTCTTCACGACCCTGGGGGCCGTCCGCGACTCCTGGCCGGTGCCGCGAGCGGCGCCGGCGGCGGCGCGCCCGCTCCTGCGCGGAACCGGCTCCAGCGGCGGCAGGGTCCGGGGAACCGCCCGGGTGGTGCACGACCCCCGCGAGCGGATCGAACCGTGCGGGGACATGATCCTGGTCGCGAAGGAGACCGACCCAGGGTGGCTCTTCCTGATGCTGCGTGCCAGGGGAATCGTGGTGGAGCGCGGCACGATGCTCTCCCACACCGCCATCACGGGACGCAAGTTCGCCATTCCCACGATCGTCTCGGTGCCCGGCGCGACCGCGGAGATCCCCGACGGCGCGGTCATCGAGATGGACGGCACCACCGGTGAGATCGTCCTCCCCGGCGGAGGCCGGGATGGGTGAGGCGGTGCGGCGGTTCGCGGCGTTCGCGGGCGAGACCTTCCCCGCGCGGATCTATCTGACCTACGCCGCGCTGTGGAGCCTCGCGCTGGAGGGAAGCCTGGCCCTGCTCAGTGGCGGGACGGGCCCGGTCGTCGGGGCCGACACCGCGCTCCGCGCGCTGACGGTGTGGCTCGTGCTCCTCTTCCTGCGCATCGTCGACGAGCAGAAGGACCTCGACTACGACCGGGTGCACCATCCGGAGCGTCCCCTGGTGCGCGGCAGTATCTCCACGGCCGAGCTGCGCCGGGCGATGGCGGTCATCGCGGGCGCGGTGCTGGCCGCGAACATCCCCGTTTCCTCCCTCGGGACCGCGGTACTGGCGCTCGACCTGGCCTACGCGCTTCTCCTCATCCATCTGGAACGGCACTCGCCCCGGGTCCGCGACGGCGTCTTCCGCAATCTCGCGGTCACCTATCCGGTGCAGCTCCTCCTCTCCTGCTATCTCGCCGTGTCCTTCCTCGACTCCCGCGCGACCGCCGCGGGGTGGGCGGTCGCCCCTTTACTGGCGGTCTTCGCGTTCGCCTTCCTGCACTTCGAGTTCGCGCGCAAGACCGCGTGGGACAGGACGGACCAGCGCCTGTACTCCAACGTCGCCGGTCCCGTGGCCAGCGGCCTACTGGCGGCCGGGAGCGCCGCCTACGCGGCCGCCACCGCGCTGGCGCTGTTCCGTCCCTGGACGTTCACCGGGGCCGCGGCGGTCGCCGGCTGGCTGCCCTACACGGCCCTGCTCCTCGCCGGTCTGGGCGCGTGGACGTTCGGCTCCCGCGGCAGGCGCACCTGGAACAAAGGACTCGCGATGGGATTTCTCGTTGTGTTCTACACAGGGCTCGTGGTCCAGGCGGCGGCCGCCACGCGCCTCCTTCCGGGGTGGTGGGGGTGACCTCCAGGCGCGTCCTGCTCACCGGAGCCGCCGGGTTCGTCGGATCGGCGATCGCGCGCCGGCTCGCACGGACCCCGCACCCCGTCCGCGCGCTCGTGCACCGGCGCGCCCTGCCGGACGACTCACCGCTCACCGCCAGCGGGGCACCCGGAACGGAGGTGGTGCGGGCCGACCTGACCCGCCCGGCCACTCTCACCGGGATCTGCGACGGCGTGCACACCGTCGTGCACGCGGCCTCGGCCGTGGACGCCGGCGCCGAGGTCTGCCGGGCGGTCAACGAGCGGGGAACGCGGGCACTGCTCGCCGAGGCGTCCCGGGCGGGGGTGCGCCACGTTGTCTACATCAGCACCGCCGCCGTGTACGGCGCCGGTCCGCACCGCGGGATCGCCGAGGACGCGCTCCCTCCCGCGCCCGAGACGGCGGTCAGCCGGTCCCGGCTGGCCGCCGAGAGGATGGTGCTGTCCCACGGCGGTACCGTGTTCCGGCCCATGTTCGTCTACGGCCCCGGCGACGTCTGGTTCGTCCCGACCCTGGCGGCACTGGCGCGGTTCCTGCCGAAGCGGGTCAACGGCGGGACCGCGCGGCTCTCCACGATCGCGGTCGACGCCCTGGCCGATGTCACCGCGGCGGCCGCGGAAAGCCCCGGAGCCGTGTTGGGAGGCGCGGTGTACCACGTGAACCACCCCGAAGCGGTGCCGGTGGGACGGATCCTCGACTCGCTCAGCGCCGAACTCGGCCTGCCCCGGGCCGCCGGCGCCATCGCGTACCAGGACGCCGTCCAGGAACTCGGCCTGTCCGCGGACATGGCCCGGCGGCTGGCCCTGGTGAGCTTCGACCACTTCTACGACAGCACCCGGATCTGGGCGGCCACCGGCGTCGCGCCCGGCGCGCCGTTCCCCCGGCGCTTCCCCGAGTACGCCGACTGGTACCGGCGCCACCTGGAAAGGGGCGGGTAGGCGGAGTCGCGGTGCGCTCTGCGCCGCGGACCGGGTGGCGGCCTCGGGGCGCCGGACCGGTGCCTGCCCGGTATGCGCCGGGCCCTCGGCGGGACCATCCGGTGCCGGGTGTTCTCACCCCGCTCCGCTCCCGGCGGCGATCTCCGCGGCGATCTCCGCGCCAACAGCGATGTTGTTGCGGTACACGGCGATGTTGACCTCGATGCTGCGCCCGTCGGTGGCCCGCGCGATGTGGTCGAGCAGGAACGGTGTGGTGTCCTTGCCGGCGATGCGCTGCTCGCGCGCGGCCCGCCACGCCTCGGACACCACGCGCTCGTGCAGCTCAACCGGCAACTGCTGGCTCCGCGGCACCGGGTTGGCGATCAGCACCGCCGAGCGCAGCCCCAACCGGTGCCGGGCCGCGGCCACGGCCGCCGCCTCCCGTGGCGAGTCGACACAGTGGTCGAGCGCGTGGCCGGAGTCGGCGATGTAGAAGGCCGGGAACCGGTCGGTCCGAAAGCCCACGACCGGGATGCTCAGCGACTCCAGCCGCTCCAGCGTGGCCGGGATGTCCAGGATGGACTTGACGCCGGCGCTGACCACGGTGATCGGCACCCCGGCCAGTGTGACCAGATCGGCGGACTCGTCGAAGCCGGCGCCACCGTGCACCCCGCCGATCCCGCCGGTGGCGAACACCGCGATCCCCGCCCTTTCGGCCAGCAGCGCGGTGGCGGCCACGGTGGTTCCTCCGCTGAGCCCCTTCGCGACGGCCACCGGCAGGTCCCGCACGCTGAGCTTGGCGACGTCCTCCCGGGTCAACCGGACGACCTGCTCCTCAGTGAGCCCGACCACGGCGGCACCGTCGATCACCCCGACCGTGGCCGGCACCGCCCCCGCCTTCCGCAACCGCTGCTCAGCGTCGACGGCGACGTCCAGGTTGCGCGGGCGGGGCAGCCCGTGGGTGAGGATGGTCGACTCCAGGGCCACCACCGGGCGGCCGGCCGCCAGCGCGTCGCGCACCTCGCCTGGCACGACCAGGGACATCAGCGCACCTCCGATCGTGTCCACGCGCACGGCAACGGCCTTTCGCCCCACGTTACAACCGGGGCGGTGCGCCGCTCGCCCCGCGCCGCGCCGGTTGCGCCTCGCACCGGAACCGGTCCGCGGCCCTCACGAACGCGCCGTACGCCCGGGTTCTCCCGGAATGTCGCGACAGAACGGAAAAAACGCTCCGGATATGAACTCAGCGGACCCCGGATTCCGGATCTGACCTATTCCCGCCCGCCTGTTTCCCGGAATGGAAGTGCGCTCGGACCGTATTCGCCGATTACTCGTTTCACCGCCCGGCCCCGTGATTCCCGCGCCGAGTGTGGGTACATGGTCAGTCGGCGCAGGGAATCCCCTTCGCCTCACCGCTCGACGGAACCGGCTCCGCCGGCCCCCTGAATCCGTTTTTCCGGAAGAGGCATGACCGTCACTCTCGTTCCGCTCCTCGGCGCCCTTGTGCTGGCGCTCGCCACCGGTTATCTGATAGCTCGGAAGTCCGGAACTTCCGAGGACGACTACCAAGGGCCCGTGGGGACCCTGATCGCTCCGTGCGTACTGGCCATCTACCTGGTTTCGATGGCCATGGGCATCGTGATCGGTTGGGAGAACAAGAACACCGCGGCCGACAACACGGTCGATGAGGCCTCGGCGGCGACCGCCCTCTATTGGAACACTCCGGCCTTCCCGGACGAAAACGCCTAGCGGGTCCGCCAGGACCTGCGCGATTACATCGAGACGGTCGTGCGCGACGACTGGCCGTCGATGCGGGAGGGAGAGCTGAGCGACGCCGGGGAGACCGACCTCGACCGGCTGATGGTGAGCGTGAACGAAGTCGCTGAGGGGAACCGTCCCGAGACCGCCGATCAGCTGACCGCGCACCAGAACATGGCCGTGCTGGTGGACCAGCGGATCCAGCGGGCCGACTCCGCCGAGGACACCATCCCTCAAGCGCTGACGGTCGCCGTCGTCGTAAGCGCCGCGGCCGTGGCGGTGATGCCGTTCGGCTCCAGCACCCGCGGCTCCCGGGCGAAACTCCTCTGGGCCCTGGTGAACCTGCTCTTCGTCGCCGCGACGGTCGTGGTGCTGTTCTTCCTCGACAACTCCTACGCCGGGGTGCACGCCATCGACCCCCAACCGCTGCAGGACGCGCTCGCCGGGTTCGACCGGATCGACCGCGCCATCGGTGCCTGAGCGAAACGGCACCCGCCAGGTCCCCTATCCGCGGCTACCGGACGCTCCCACAGCCACCGCGACGCTGATCAGCACCACGAAGAGCATGATGTGCGCCGGGCTGAACCCGTCGAACCCGCGGTCCTCCCCCGCCTCAGGCGGGTTGGCGCGCAGCGGGGCCGCGAGGGTGGACTCCGGCGGATCTTCGGGCACGGCCGGATCGGCGGGTGGAGAGGCGGCCGCGGGCGAGGGGGCGGCCCTCTCAAGGGGCGGTTCCTCCGGCGATGGCGGCGGTTCCAGGGAGGGCGCGGACGGTTCGGCCTGCGGTTCCGGAGGGGGGTCGGAGGCGGAGTCGGACGGCGGTTCCGGCGGCGCCGGTTGCGGAGAAGGGGGCTGAGACGGATCCGGCGGGGACGGATCCGGCGGCGGTTCCGGGGAGGGCGCGGACGGGCAGGCCGGCGGCGGCTCCCCTACGGAGACGGAGACCGTGACCCCTGGAGCGCAGACGATCACACGCCCGCCCACCTCAACACTCGCCCCGGGCCCCTGCACCGAAACACCGGGGTCCGTGCCGGGGTCACCGCCATCGCGCCCCTCCGGGGAGGAAGGCGGCTCCCCGGGCTCCCGGGAGACCTCAGCGGCCTGGACGGGCCCCACTGCCGCGAAAAGGGCGAGGGCGAGTGTCAGTCCGGGGACGGCCGCGCGGGGGCCGCCCCGGCGGGACCGCGGTGAGGAGGGACGAACCGAACCCGCGGAACGCGGAGAGGCCTTCGCTGGGGGCATGCCGCTCATCTCCTCATCGACTCGGGGCGGCTCGTATGGGGGAGAGACCCGACGGGGTAGGCGCCAACGAAAAGGGGACGGCCGCCCCCACATGATCGCGGAATCCGACGCCGCTGTCCGCGAGAACGCGGACAGAAGTCCGTACCAACAAGGCGATCACGGGAAAAGGACAGGATGGTCGGGGCAGACAGGCACGAACAGAACCGCTCCGGAGGCGGCGTGAACAGGATCGGATACGGGGCGAACAGCCGTCGGCGGCGGGCACGTTCCTCAGACGAAGAAAAAGTGGGTCAGGTGGAAGAACACCGGTGCCGCGAAGCAGATCGAGTCGATGCGGTCCATTATCCCGCCATGGCCTTTGATCATGGTGCCGTAGTCCTTGATGCCGCGGTCGCGCTTGATGGCCGACATCGTGAGCCCTCCGGCGAACCCCATCAGCGCGATGGTCAGCGACATCGCACCCGCCTGCCACGGACTGAACGGCGTAATCCACCACATGGCCGCGCCGAGGAGCGTCGCCGACACGATACCGCCGACGAATCCCTCGACTGTCTTGCCCGGACTCACTCTCGGCGCGATCGGGCGCCGCCCGAGCGTCTTTCCCCAGATGTACTGCAGCACATCGCTGGCCTGGACCACGAAAACCAGGAAGAAGAGCAGCTTGAGATTCTGCTCCGCGTATCCGGGGATCTCGAGCATCAGCAGCGCCGGCGCATGGCTGACACAGTAGACACAGATCATGAGCGCCCACTGCGTTTTGGCCGCCCGCCCAAGGAAGTCGGTGGTGTCTCCCGCCATCGCGGCACGGACCGGGATGAACAGGAACGCGTAGACGGGGATGAAGATGCTGAAGAGCCCGTACCAGCCGCCAGCGACCAGCAGGTACTGCACCGGTATGACGATGAAGAACGCCCAGAACAGGGCCCGGTGGTCGCCGGAGCGCGCCGGGGTGAGGGTGACGAACTCGCGCAGCGCCAGGAACGAGGTGAGGCCGAACAGCAGGATCGACCCGATGGGTCCCATTGCGACGGCAAGTGCGAACACGGCGCACATCGCCCACCATGCACGGGTTCGCGCATTCAGGTTGTCGACAGTGGCGATCGCCGAATCACTGACAACGTTCCTGCGCAGGATCGCACCAACGGCGGTCGCGATGACCAGAAGCCCGAGAACGCCGGCACTCAGCCACACCAGTTCACGGTCGATGGCCACAGGACTCCTCCTTCAGCTTGAGCAGTGACGCGCGGGCACGCTCGAGAAACTCGGGCTTCGACTCCCCAGAGACCATGCGGATGGGCGCGCCGAAACGCACCTGCCCCAGGGCGGGCACCGGCAGGAATTCCTCCTTGGGGAGGATGCGGTTCAGGTTCTCCAGGTACACGGGCACCAGATCGGTATCGGGCAGCTCCGCCGCGAGATGGAAGATGCCGCTGCGGAAGGGAGCGATCCCGGCGTCCCGGTCGTCGCTCTGCCGGCGGGTGCTCCGGGAAGAGGATCAGCGACGAGCCGCCGCGGACGGCCGCGGCCATCTCCCCGACCGCGCCCGTGCCGCGGGTACGCTCCCCGCCGCCGCCCGGGCCCCCGCGCTCGACGAGCACCGTGTGCAGGACTTCCTTCGCGAGGTAGCGCCGGACCGGCCCGCTGGTCCAGTAGTCCTTCGCGGCGACGGGCCGGGTGCGGGCGCGCAGGCTGACGGGAAGGACCGACCACAGGACCACCGCGTCGAGATGACTCGTGTGGTTGGCGAAGTACACGGCGGGATCGCTGTACGGCAGCTGGTCGGCCGGCTGGGGCCTGACACCGCTCAGCAGCCGCGCGGTAATGGTGATCCCTTTGGCCAGGGCGCGGGCTCGGTAGCTCATCACGCCTCGGCCTCACGGACGATACGTACGGCACGGCGGCAGACGGTCACGACACAGCCGACCACGATCAGCGCGAGTGCCACCGGCAGCGCCCGCGCGGGCACTCCGGCGAGACCCTCCAGCGCCTGGGCCAGGCAGGCGAGCGTCATCAGCGCCATACGGTGCTGCTTGGCCATCGGGCCTATGAAGGACTGAGCGAGTCCCATCGACCCGCCGAGCACACGGATATATGCCGTCAGCACCGCGAGAAGAGCGGCGGCCCACCCCAACTCGGAGCCGTACGGGACAGAGGTGATCGCATAGCCTGCGCCGATGAGGATCAGCGGATCGGCGATCCGGTCGGGGAAATCGTTGAAGACCTCCCCCGACTTCGTCCCCCGGCCGCCCTCGACCGCCACCATCCCGTCGAACAGGTTGCACAGTAGCCGCAGCTGTATGAAGAGCGCGGCCGCGACCGGGAACAGGATGTTCGCATACGCCGTGTTCGTATGGGCCCCGAGCACAAGACTCGCCCCGGCGGCCAGTGCGAAGAGAACGCTGGCCACCGAAATCTGATTGGGGGTCACACCGGAACGCGCCAGTCCCGATGCGACCGCGCCCGCCCACTTCGCCTTCCGCGCCTGGATCGGCCGGCGGGCGCCTTCTCCGACATCCGCCCCCGGTGCGTCTGTCGCCGTGTCCTGCTGCGCTCGACGCGCGTGTGTTCTCACTGGTATTCCTTTTTCTTTTCCTACGACCCCGTGTTCCCCGCCCGGTGGTGACTGTTCGGCATGCGCTGCCGGAATGGCATCTTGGGCCTGGTCCCGCTTTGCGATCGCGGAGCCGCGAGACCCCCGAACGCGGTCGCGCCGAACGCCGATCAAGATACGCCGTTCGCAACGCTCAGAACTTCGGGCGGCCGAGCAGACGAGAACCCGCGGTTGGCCCTCCAGCGCAAAGCCATTCAGAACAGAAATCCGCATCCGCTGCCGGACGCTGCGTCACGCTATCCGACGGGGAGAAGATTCACCAAACCCCCTGACAGGATCACCGAACCCCCGAAGCACACCGACTTGAACTGCCCTTTCGCCACCGACGAAAATCAGAACAAAACCGCGGCCGCCGTGTGATCTGGCTTACACAAAAAGAAACACAATCCCCACTGCCAGAATTCACTCCCCGCCTCTCGGGCGCGACCACCGCACTCCTTAAATGAATCTGAATTCTTTAAGGAGGGATCTGCATTCCTGTAATCGTTTGGGCGGTGGCGGGCAGCAGGGTGCTCCCGGGAACACGTCCCGCCCTGCGCCGCGGGCGGGGCTTCGAACACGGTCGCCCGCGACCACGATGGACCCTTCGCCGGGCCGTCCACCTCAAAAACGACCCGGCGAAGGGGGTCAGCGGCGCGGTGGCTTGGGAACGAAAGCGCTGGTCCGCCGGGTGTACTCCTCCCAGCCAGGACGCCCGTTCATCCGCTGTTCCAGGAGGCGCCGGCCGGATCCCCTCGTGAGCAGCCATGTCATCACCAGCGGCGCGGGCAGGGTGAGCACCCCCGCCCAAGAGTCAGCGGCGATCAGGAAGAACCCCCACCACACGCACGCGTCACCGAAGTAGTTCGGATGCCGCGTCCAGGCCCACAGCCCGCGGTCCATGATCCGCTCCCGGTTGGCCGGATCGGCCCTGAACCGGGCGAGCTGCCCGTCGCCTATGGCCTCGAACGCGAACCCGAGAGTCCAGACGAGGGCGCCGGCGGCCATCACCCACCCGGCCTCCCCGCCGCTGTACACCGCGACCTGCAACGGCAGCGAGACGAACCAGATCAGCGCGCCCTGCAGCAGGTAGACGACCCGCAGCGCGTACGCGTCGCGGTTCCCGGGAGCCCCGGCGAGCAGCGCACTGTAGCGGGGATCCTCCCCCTGGCCCCGGCTCCGGAAGGCGATGTGCACGGACAGCCGCGTCCCCCACACCACGGTGAGCATGGTGACCAGCCACGAGCGGACCACGTCGCCGTGGCCGGTGGAGAGCACCGCCGAGACCACGGCGACCACGACGAACCCCGCGCCCCAGGCGACATCGACGACGCTGTGCCGTCCCAGCCGCCGGGCGGCGGCGAACGTCGCCAGCATCAGAACCGCGATCGCGCCCGCCGTGACCGCCAGGTTGAGACCGAAAACGGCGAGCGGGAAGTCCCCCATCAATGCACCACCTCAAGGCTGGAGCGCGTCGCCGGCATCCCGCTGCCGCCCCCCGGCAGCGGGCGCACCGAGAGAATCTGGTCCACGCCCATGCGCCCCTCCTCGAACGTCAGCGCGCCCCCCGCGAGGTAGAGGCGCCACATGCGCGCGGTCCTCGTTCCCACAAGGGCGACAACGGCGTCGAACTCGTTCTCCAGAGCGTCGGACCAGGCCTGTGCCGTGCGTACGTAGTGCTCGCGCATGGCATGCACGTCGCGCACCTCCAGACCGGCCTCCTCCAGAAGGTCGATGGTCGCCCCGACAGGGCGAATGTGCATGTCGGGCGCGATGTAGGTCTCGATGAACGGACCACCGCCGGGGGCGGTACCGCGCCGCGACATCTGCTGCACCAGTGCCCGCCCGCCCGGACGCAGCGAAGCGTGCAGCCGCGACGCGAAGAGCGGGTAGTTGCGCCGCCCGACGTGCTCTCCCATCTCGATGCTGGCCACCGCGTCGAAGGGGCCGTCCGCGATGTCGCGGTAGTCCTGGCGGCGCACCTCGACGCGACCGCCCAGTCCCAGTGTGTCGATCCGGGAGCGCACGTAGTCGCGCTGCTCGGTCGAGAGGGTGATGGCGGTGACGCGGGCTCCGTAGTACCGGGCGGCGTGCAGGCTAAGGGCGCCCCACCCGCATCCCACGTCGAGCAGGCGGTCGCCCGTCACGAGCCCGAGCTTGCGGCAGACGAGATCCAGCTTGTCCGACTGCGCGTCGATGAGCGTGTACGAGGGGTCCTCGGAGGTCCAGTAGCCGCACGAGTAGGCCATCGACGGGTCCAGAAGGATCCGGTACAGCTCGCTGGAGATGTCGTAGTGGTGGGCGATCGCCCTGGCGTCGCGCTGGCGCGAGTTCACCATCCCCCGCATCCGGGCCTCCGCCGCGGGCGGCGCCGGCGGCGTTTTGACGACCCCCAGGACCAGGGCGACGTGGCCTATGCGGACCCAGTCGGCCGGGCGCGGACAGGAGGTGCCGTGCGCCCGGATCGTCTTCCACACGTGGCGGAGCCCTTCGGTGAGGTCGCCCTGGACTTCGAGGGTTCCGCTGATGTAGGCCCGCGCCAGGCCGAGCTCTCCGGGCTTGGCGAGCATGTGGCGCAGGGCGTCGCGGTGGTGCAGCACGACGGCGGGGGCACCGGCGGGTCCCGCCTCGCTGCCGTCCCACGCTCGCAGGCGGACGGGGAAACAACCGTTGAAGAAGCCGCGGAGCGCGGAGGCGAGCAGGGGTGCGACTCCGCGCGCGGCGCTCGTGGACGGCATCGTTCAGTCACGCTCCATGATCAGCTGTTCGACGTCCAACATCCCGGACCGGAAGCCGGCCTCGCAGTAGGCGAGGTAGAACACCCACATGCGGCGGAACGTGTCGTCGAACCCGAGGCGGGCGACGTCGTCCGATGCGCCGCTGAAGGTCTCCCGCCAGATCCGCAGCGTCTCGGCGTAGTCCGGCCCGAAGGCGAGGCGGTCGGTGGTCCGCAGAGCGGTGCGCAGCGCCATCTGCTCCTCGATCGCGGGGATCGACGGGATCAGACCGCCGGGGAAGACATACTTGTGCATCCAGGTGAAGCCGTGCCGTGAAGCCCGCATGAGCCGGTGCTCCATGCAGATGGTCTGCAGGCTGACGCGGCCCCCTGGACGGAGGAGGCGGTCCAGGGCGGTGCAGAACACCGGCCAGTAGCGTTCGCCGACCGCTCGATCATCTCCACGCTCACAACGGCGTCGAAGCGGCCGGTGATCTCGCGGTAGTCGCACAGCCGGATGTCGACGCTCCCGCTCGCCCCCGCTCGGGCGGCGCGTGCGCGGGCGAGGTCGCGCTGCTCGCGGGAAAGGGTGATCGAGGTGACCTCGGCACCGCGGTGTGCGGCGCGGATGGCGAGTTCGCCCCAGCCGGTGCCGATCTCCAGCAGCCTGGTGCCTTCGGTGACTCCCGCGCCGTCGAGCAGCCGGTCGATCTTGCGGTGCTGGGCCGCGGCCAGGGCCGCGCGGTCGGGCTCGTGCTCGCCGTCGAAGAGCGCGGCGGAGTAGCTCATCGTCTCGTCCAGGAAGAGCGCGAACAGCTCGTTGGACAGGTCGTAGTGGTGGCTCACGTTGTGCCGGGCCCCGCTTCGGGTGTTGCGCTCGGCACGCGGCCGGGTGGGCAGGGCCAGGTGCCGCAGCGGCTGCAACGGCCGGGGAACCAGCTCCTCGTATCCTTCGGCGAGAACCGTCAGCAGCGAAACGAGCTCCGGTGAGTCCCAGTCGCCGGCCATGTAGGACTCGCCGAACCCGATCAGGCCGTCGCGCGACAGCCGACGGTAGAGGGCATCCGGCCGGTGCAGGCGCATCCGCGGCGCGCTGCCGCCGGCCGCGGCCGGCGGGCCGTCCGGGGTGGTCACCCGGATGGGGGTGCGCGCGAACGCGCGCTCGGCGAGCAGGCGCGCCACACGGGAGCGTGCGCCGGCTCGGGGCACGCGGGCGACGTCGGGCCAGCGTCCGGGGTCGATCGGGGGGGTCGTTCGGGTGGTCGGGGTCGTGGCGGTCATGGCCGGTGTTCCTGTCTGTTCTTCACGCGGGACGGGGTGTTCACCAGGGGGCGCGGTCACCGGTGCGGGCCGCGGGACGATCGGCAGGCCGCGGAGGAAGAGCTTCACGCCCTGCAGCCGGATGCGCGCGGCACCGGCCAGCGGGGTGAGCGGGTGGCGCAGCGCCAGGCGGAGCAGTGAGGCCGGGGTCGCCGGGCGGCGCCGCCCGCGCAGCGACGCCACGAACGGTGCCGTTCCCGGGCGGTGCAGCGTGACGGTGAGGGCGAGCTCGCGGCCGGGCTCGGGCAGGCTGAGCCGGTAGACGCCGTCCACGGCGTTGAACGGCGAGACGTAGAACTCCTTGCGGGCCTGCGCCCGGCCCCGCGTATCGGGGCGTACCAGGTAGCGGTGGCGCTGCCGGTAGGTGTTGTGCACCTCGGCGATGACGCAGGCGAGTGAGCCGTCGGCGCGGTAGCACCAGTACACCGTGATCGGGTTGAACACGTGGCCGAGCACGCGTGCGTGGGCCAGCATCAGCACCCGGCCGCCGTTCGGCTCGATGCCGTGGGCGCGCAGGAAGGCGTCGACGTTGGCGCGCAGCGCCCCGCAGGCGTCCCCGCAGTGGTCGCGGACCGGGAACCGGGCGAGCGGGCGCAGCGGCCACGGCAGTCGCGGAAGGTCGTCGATGTCGACCAGCCAGTGGTAGCCGGGGTAGCTGAAGGCGTTGCGCAAAGGAGCGGTGCGCACATGGGTGACCGTGGTCTCGTACAGCGCCGGTGCGGCGGCGAGATCCCGTTCCGGGGTACTCACCATCCGGCTCCCAGTGCGGCGGCGGCAGCGGCCCCGGAACGACAGCCGTCCTCGTGGAATCCCCACCCGGAATAGGCCCCCGCGAACGCCAGGACGCCGTCACTCAGTTCGGGCAGGCGCTGCTGCGCGGCCAGGGCGTCGGGAGTGTAGACGGGGTGCTCGTAGACCATGGCGGCCTCGACGCGTTCGGCGGGCACCGCCCCCTCGCCGTTGAGGGTGACGATGTAGTCGCGGTCCGACGTGAGCCCCTGCAGGCGGTTCATATGGTAGCTGACCTGCACGGCCTCGTCAGGGGCGGAGCACGAGGAGATCCTGTGGTTCCAACTCGCCCGCACCGCGTTCCGGCGCGGCAGTACAGAGGGGTCCGTGTGCAGCAGGACGCGGTTGCGGGAGTAGCCGAACGCCCCCAGCACCTCGCGCTGGGCGAGGGTGGGGTCCTCCAGCAGGGTCAGGGCCTGGTCGGCGTGCGTGGCGACAACGGCCCCGTCGAACCGGGCGGAGGTGTCGTCGGCGCGCAGTTCGACCCCTTCGGCGGTCCGCCGGAGTCTGCTGACCGGCGTGGAGGTGCGCACCGACGTGAGGTTCTTGGCGAGGCGTTCCACGTAGGCGCGGGAGCCGCCCACCACGGTTCGCCATTGCGGGGATCCGAAAACGGTCAGCATCCCGTGATGGGCCAGGAACGTGAACAGGTGGCGCGCCGGGTAGCGCAGAGCCGTCCCGGGCGGGCAGGACCACACGGCCGAGACCAGTGGCAACAGGAAGTGCGTGGTGAAGTAGGAGGAGTGCCGGCGTGCGCGCACGAACTCTCCCAGGGTCGGTTCCCAGTGGCCGTGCGAAGCGGGCCCGCTGCGCAGCAGGGCGCGGGCCGACCGGTGGAACCGCGGAATCTCAGTGAGCATGCGCAGGTAGCGGCGGTCGGTACGGGCCCCTCGGGGGAACAGGGCGCGCAGGCCGCGGGCTCCGGCGTACTCCAGCCCGCACTCGTCGCAGCGCACCGAAAGGCTCATCTCGGTGGGGCGGCTGGCCACGCCGAGCTCCTCGAAGAGCCGGAGCAGGTTGGGATAGGTGCACGTGTTGTGCACGATGAACCCGCTGTCGACCGGCAGCGTCGCGCCGCTGCCGTCGGTCACCTCGTGGGTGTGGGCGTGCCCGCCCAGCCGGTCATCCGCTTCGAACAGAGTGACGTCGGCCCCGGCGCGTTGCAGGATGTGCGCGGCGGTAAGTCCGGTGACGCCGCTGCCGACCACCGCCACGTGGCGGCGTTCACGATGCTGACTCATCCGGCCCCTTTCACCTCGGCGGGTGTGTTCTCCCCCGCTATTCGGCGCGGGTACGGGGCGCGGATTGGTCTCGACAGCAACGGTGTCGTCCGGCGAAGGTCCGGCTGGTCAGCCCTCCAGCGGCATCTCCATCATGGGAGCGGTCGTGGGCTGCGGGGACCCGCCCTCGGGCTCGACGGTCATCGCCACCCCCTCCGCTTCGTCCGCTCCCGTCGCCACCAGTGGCCGGGCCGAGCCGTCGGAGTCGACCGCCAGGATCCCGGCCGAACGCACCGAGCCTCCGGGCCGGGCCAGCCACAGCTGGTAGTCCTCATCGTCGAGCCGGTCCAGGCCCTCCGCGCTGAAGACGAGCCTGCCTCTGCTGTGCGAGGTGACCACGCTCACCGACACCCCCTCCGCGGGCTGGGCCGACGTGGTCCGGGCGTCCGGCGCCGCGAGCACCAGGGCGACCTCGCGTTCGTTCTGCCGCATCTCGCTGAGTTCGCGGTACTGGTTCGCGGCGACACCGCCCAGCACGACCGCCAGCAGGAGAGACGCGGCCAGCCCCAGCCCCATGCCCTTCTGCCACCACCGGCGGGGGATCGCGAGCGGCACGGGAGCGGGAGCGAGCTGGCGCGTGCGGGAGACCTCGTCGAGGACGCGGCGGCGCAGATCCTGCGGCGGTCTCCGCGCGGCGGCGGTTCCGAGAAGCGCCGCGGTCTCGGTCAGCCCCCGTACCTCCTGCGCGCAGGACTCGCAGTAGGCCAGATGTTCCTCGAACCGGCGCAGCCCTTCCTCCTCCAGGGCGTTGAGCGCATAGGCACCGGCCAGCGTGTGCACGTCCTGACGTGGCCTTCTGCTCACCACTCCACCCCCAGGCAGTCGCGCAGTCGGACGAGGCCGTCACGCATACGGGTCTTGATGGTCCCCAGCGGAGACGAGAGCAGCCGCGCGACCTCACGGTAGGAGTAACCGCCGTAGTAGGCCAGCCGGACCGATTGGCTCTGCAGCTCGGTCAGGGTCTCCAGGCAGCGGCGGACGCGCTCCTGTTCCAGGCGGCCGGTCGCCTCCTCCGCGACCTCGTCATAGGGGGTGGTGACCTCCGCCGCGGCCACCCTGGCCGCACGTTTGGAGCTTGCCTGTTCGGAACGGACACGGTCCACCGCGCGCCGGTGCGCGAGTGTCAGCACCCAGGCCTGCGGGCTCCCTCTGTGCTCGTCGTAGCGGCAGGCGCTGCGCCAGACCTCCACGAGAACCTCCTGGGCGACCTCCTCCGATTGCGCCGGGTCGCGCAGGATCTTCCTGACCAAGCCGTAGACCGAAGGGATCACCCTGTCATAGACCTGCTCAAAGGCGCGCTCGTCGCCCCGAGCGACCTGCCGCAGGAGCTCGGCGAGTCGGGGGGATTCCGCGATGGCCGGCTCGGGCGTGTCGACGTGGTGCGCCAGGGGTTCCTCTTTCATCTGTCCCTTTCTTCGGCGAACGACTCACCGCCTGCTGGCCCGTTCCGCTCGCAGGGTCCTCAGAGGGGCAGTGGACTCGCTCCACTGCGCGAGGACGAGGTCGACGATGTTCGCGGCATCCGGCGCCTCCATGTTCTACCGCAGATGGTGCCGGACTCGTCGTTCACCGCGGAATATCCGCCGGGCCCGTGGCCACGGTCTCCCCGATCTCCGGACCAGCGGGTGCTGCTCCCTTCCGCTACGTGGCACGGGCGAGGCCCTTCCGGCCAGGTGCCTCTTCTCGAACGGGACGCAACCAGCGCGGGCGCCGCGGTTCCCGCAGCGCCGTTCAGCGTAGCGATCAGGGTGGCGCCGACGGTCGGCGGGAGCGGATCTCCGCCCGCCAGAACGATGTGTCGCGGCCTTTGCCCCGCCGACTCACGGCGTTCTCCGGCGCGGGATCGCGGCGAACGGTGCGGCGACCGCGATCACCGCCGGGAGTACCGCGAGCGCGAGTACGGGCTGCTGGTAAGACCCCGCGATGTCGTATCCCAGGGAGAGCAGCAGCGGCGCTATCGCGGTGGATGCCACCGCGACCGACTGGGTCACCCCGCGAAGCGCTCCCAGGCTCGCGGTCCCGTAGTAGTACGGAAACGCGGCGGCCTCCACCGCACGGGCGCCCGCTCCCGCCGCGCCCAGTGCGACGCCGTAGCTCACGGCGGTCACTCCGGGCGCCACGAACGGCAGCATGGCCAGTGCGCCCACGTGCATCACCATGGCCAGGAAGATCAGCAGCTTCGGGGAGAACCGGTCGGTGGCCGCGCTGAAGAGGAAGGAGGCCAGGAGTCCGGCGACCGTCTGCGGCAGGAAGTTGGCCGCGGCCTGAGCGGAGGTGAGCCCCTGCTCACCCAGGACGGAGATCTGGTGGAAGAACACCGCCGTTCCCACCAGACCGCTGCACGCCACGGCGCTGCAGACGACCCAGAACATGGAGGTACGCACGACTTCGCGCAGCGGCCACGCCGCTCCCTCCGGACTCTCCCCGGTCCCTGACTCCTCCGTGTCGGTGGAACGGCGCACCCGGCGCATTCCCCACAGGGCGATCGGGAGTACGACCAACCAGATCAGTCCGGCCTCCGCCAGGATGGTGCTGCGCCAACCGAACGCGGCGACGAACCGGTCGGCGGCCAGGGGGAACATTGAGATCCCCGCCGTACCCACCGCGGTGGTGATTCCGAGCATGGTCCCGCGCTTGCGGGTCACCGCGATCGCGACGGTGGTCGTGGCGACCAGCGTCATGCCTCCCTGCCCCATCGCGCGCACGCCGACGAAGGCGACGGTCAGTCCGACCAACTCCTGTACCACCCCCAGAAGCGTGAGGAAGGTGCCGAACATCAGCGCCACCAGCGCCAGAACAGGCCGGGCTCCCAGCCGGTCGACCGCTCGGCCGATCCACGGCAGTGCGACCGCGCCCCCGAGCGTGCCGATCAGGTAGGCGGTCGACACGGCTGAGCGGCTTATCTCCAGGTCGGCGATGATGTGGTCGACGAAGACCGAGATCCCGACGGTCTGACCGGGGCCGCTCAGCGCCAGGACGGTGGCCGACATGGCCACCACCGCCCCGGCGCGCGGCGGCTTTCGTGCCGGGGCCGAGCCGGTGGAGGGGGAGGAGGCGTCGGTCGCTTTCGGGGTGGGCGAGGGCAGGGGGAACACCTTCTTCGTCACGTCTGGCGGGACATCGTGAACCGGCCGCAGAAGACATGGAGTGGTGGGATGACCAAACCAGCGTGTCACCGCAGAGGGACGCGGCTCTGAGCCCCGGGCACCTCTACGATGCTCCCATCGCCGGTGGTGGCGCGGGCCGACTGGTTGCTATGGCATGCACCACCGGCGCGCCGGCGGCAGAACTACAGGGGGCGGCCGAC
>NZ_LAJC01000073.1 GCF_000981225.1 Allosalinactinospora lopnorensis | reverse complement strand
CCCGCCGCCCCAGCCGCCCCAGCCGCCCCAGCCGCCCCAGCCGCTACCGAACCAACCACCACGATCGATTCCGCGCTACACCGGTTGCGCCGTAGCTACCGGCGGTACGGCTGGACCATCTGGCACGGCGACACCACCGGCCAGTACTGGGCCGCCCACACCGGTCGCATGGTGCTGCTGTCCGGCGACAGCGACACCGAACTCGCCGAAGCGATCAACCGATTCCATCCGGCGCTACCGAGGGAAACGGGCACGGCCCGGCACTGGCCCGCACGACGCCTACCGCCCCGTCCCCGCCCGCGAACAGCCTGACCCCATGGTGTGGCCCGGGGAACATGCTCCCGGGCCACACTCATGCGGCGCCTGCTCCGATGCGCGTCCGGCATACCCCGGTCGGCGCTGTGGGCTGGGACGATACCCTGAAGCACGAGGTCACCAGCCATGGGTTCCCCCACCCGATCGAGGTAGCCATGACGACATCCGGCCCGGCCCCCGGTACCGGCTCCGACGACTACGTCCACGTCAACGGGCTGCGGTTCCACTACCGCGAGTCCGGGCCCGCCACCGCCCCGCCGGTGCTGGTGCTGCACGGCCTCATGGGGGTCTGCCGGGAGTGGGACACGCTCACCTCCGAGCTCGCGGAGAGCTTCCGGGTGATCGCGGTGGACCAGCGCGGGCACGGCCGGACCGACTGGGCGGAGGAGTACACCGCCACCGGCATGGCCGACGACGTCATCGGGCTGGTGGACTCGCTCGGTCTCGCGCGGGTGACCCTGGTCGGCCATTCGCTGGGCGGGATCATCGCCATGGTGTGCGCGGCGCAGCGGCCCGACCTGGTCGAGCGGCTGGTGGTGGTCGACGTCGGGCCGGACAGCCTCACCTCCGGCTGGGGCAGGCGGGAACTGCCGTCCATCCTGGAGGCCATGGCCGACAACTCCTATGAGGACCCGGAACAGGCGGTCGGGGAATGGCTGGCCGGCAACCCGCTCGCCCGCGAGGCCCTCATCCGGCACTACGTCGAGCACAGCCTCGTGCCGCGTGCCGACGGCCGGCTGGTGTGGCGGTTCGACGCGGCCCGGCTCGGCCGCTTCGTGACCGAAGGGGTCACAGGGGAGCAGCTATGGGACGCGGTCGACCGGATCACCGTCCCGACACTGGTCCTGCGGGGCGAGCACAGCGAGCTGCTCTCGCCGGCGACCGCGACGCGGATGCGCCACCGCCTGGCGGACGCGCGCCTGGCCGAGATCCCCGGCGGCGGGCACGACCTCGGCGTCGAGCAGCCGGAGGCGGTCGCGGCGGCCATTCTCAATTTCCTCCGCTCGTGACGGACTCCGGCACGGGCCGGCTCACCCGCGGCCGAGCTCCCGCTCCAGCATGCGCGCCCACTGGGCGATGATGCCCTGGCGCCGGGCGTGATCGTCGGTGAGCAGGTTGGCCAGGCCCAGGCCGCGCGCGAGGTCCAGGGTGGCCTGCACCGTCTCGCGCACCCCCGGGGCCGACTCGTCCACGCCGAGCAGGTCGAGCGCCGCCCGGTGCGCTTCGCGCCCGACGTACTCCTCAAGGGGGATCACGTGCGCGCGCAGCCCGGGGTCGTTGGCCGCGGCCGCCCACAGCTGGACCGCGGCGCTGAACTCCGGGCCGCTGAAGGCGTCGACGAGCATCCGCACGACGGCCTCGGTGCGTTCGGGCCCTTCGGGCAGGGCCTCGGCGCGGCCGCGGAGCTCGGCCATCCTGCGCTCGCTCATGTGCCGCAGCGCGGCGGTGAACAGGTCCTCGCGGGTGCGGAAGTGGTGCTGGGCCGCCCCTCGCGACACCCCGGCGCGTTCGGCCACAGCGCCGACCGTGCTTCCGGAGACGCCGGACTCCGCCAGGCACTCCACCGCCGCGGCCAGCAGTCGCCGCCGTGTGGCGCGGCTGCGCTCCTGGCGCGGTTCGCGCCGCCGGGCCGCGGTGTCCACCCCAGTCCGCCCCTCAGTACGACTTCGGCAGCCCGAGCGAGTGCTGCGCCACGTAGTTCAGGATCATCTCGCGGCTGACCGGGGCGATGCGGGCCACCCGGGAGGCGGCGACCGCCGCGCCGAGGCCGTACTC
The DNA here is from genome assembly GCF_000981225.1 of Allosalinactinospora lopnorensis. Lineage (GTDB taxonomy): Bacteria > Actinomycetota > Actinomycetes > Streptosporangiales > Streptosporangiaceae > Allosalinactinospora > Allosalinactinospora lopnorensis. The sequence goes on along the minus strand of NZ_LAJC01000073.1, from coordinate 30,205 downwards.
GCTGGCCAGACCGTTGCCGCCGAGCGTCTGCACCGCCTGGTCCACGGCGCGCGACACCACCTCGCCGGCGGCGTACTTGGCCATGTTGGCGGCCTCCCCCGCTCCGGAGTCGTCGCCCGCGTCGTAGAGGGCGGCCGCTTTCTGCACCATCAGCCGGGTCAGCTCCAGCTCGATCTTGACCTGGGCGAGCGGGTGCGCCAATCCCTGGTGGGCTCCGATGGGCGCGCCCCACACCTCGCGCTCGTTGGCGTAGGATACCGCCTGGTCGAGGGCGTGGCGGGCGGAGCCGGCGGCGAGTGCCGCGACCATGATGCGCTCGGGGTTGAGCCCGGCGAACAGTTGCAGCAGCCCGCTCTCCGGGTCGCCGACGAGCGCGTCGCCCGGCAGCCGCACGTCGTCCAGGAACAGCGCGTACTGGTGGTCCGGGCTGAGCAGGTCCATCTCGATCTCGCGGGCCTCGAAACCGGGGGTGTCGGTGGGGACGACGAACAGCGCCGGCCGCAGCCTCCCGGTCCGGGCGTCCTCGGTGCGGGCGACGATGAGCACGGCGTCGGCGACGTCCACGCCGGAGATGAAGGTCTTGCGCCCGTTGAGGACCCAGTCCGCGCCGTCGCGCCGCCCGGTGGTGGTGATGTCGTGCGCGTTGGACCCGGCGTCGGGCTCGGTGATGCCGAAGGCGAGGATGCTCTCGCCCGAGGCGATCCCGGGCAGCCAGCGCTCCCGCTGCTCCGGCGTGCCGAAGCGCGCGAGCACGGTGCCGCAGATCGCCGGGGACACCACCATCATCAGCGTGGGGCAGCCGCCGGCGGACAATTCCTCCAGGACCGCGGCGAGGTCGCCGATCCCGCCGCCCCCGCCGCCGTGCTCCTCGGGCAGGTTGACGCCGAGGTAGCCGAGCTTGCCGGCCTCGGCCCACAGTTCGGTGAGGTACTCCCCCGCTCTGGCCTTGCCGCGGTAGTAGCCGGGACCGTAGCGGGAGGCGAGCCGGGCGACGGTCTCGCGCAGCGCCGCGCGCTCCTCGGGTTCGGTGAAGCTCACGAGTCAATTCTCCTCTTCGACGACGGCGAGCACCGCCCCACTGTCCACCCGCTGGCCCGCCCGCGCCGCGACCTCGGTGACGACACCGGCGGCGGGGGCGGTGATCGGGTGCTCCATCTTCATCGCCTCCAGCCACATGAGCGCCTGCCCGGCGCGCACCCGGTCGCCGGAGGCGGCGGCGACCCTGGCGACGGTTCCGGGCATGGGGGCGAGCACGGAACCGGGGGCGACGTAGGCCTCCGGGTCGGCGAAGCGCGGCAGCGGTGTCAGCGCGACCGCGCCGAGCGCCGAGTCCACACAGGTCAGCGGCCCCGAGTAGCGGGCGACGGCGAAGGTGCGGCGAACCCCGTCCACCTCCAGGTGGACCTCGTCGGGCCGGACCCGGTGCACCCGCACGTCTTCGCCGGTGGCGGGCACCGGCCCCGCGCGGGTGGTGCGGTAGCCGACCTCCAGCTCCTCCCCGCGGGCCGTGCGGTACCGCTTGTACTGCGGCTGCGAGGGCAGGTTGCGCCAGCCGGGCGGCAGGGAGGACAGCACGGGCGCTCTCTCCCGGTTGCCCGCGGCCTCGGCCAGCGCGGCGGCCAGCGCCGAGAGGCGTTCGGCCGGCCCGGCGGCCAGGGGGCGCGCGAGCCCGTCGGCCCAGTGCTCGGCGAGGAACCCGGTGTGCACCCCGCCTGCGACGAACGCCGGGTGGCGCAGCACCCGGACGAGGAGGTCGCGGTTGCTGCCCGGACCGTGCAGCCGGGCTCCGGCCAGTGCCGCGGCCAGCCGGCGCGCGGCGTCGGGCCGGTCGCGCCCCCAGGCGATGACCTTGGCGAGCATGGGGTCGTAGTCGGTGCCGACCGCGGTGCCCGGCTCGACCCCGCTGTCGACGCGGACACCGTACCCGGCGGGGTTGGTGTGCTCGGCGACGCGGTCCGGGACGTCGAACGCGGCGATATCCCCGCTCTGCGGCCGCCAGTCCCGCTCCGGGTCCTCGGCGTAGATCCGGGCCTCGATCGCGTGCCCTCGCGCGGCGGGCGGCTCGTCCGGAAGCGCCGCCCCCTCGGCGATGCGCAGCTGCCACTCCACCAGGTCCAGGCCCGTCACGCATTCGGTGACCGGGTGTTCCACCTGCAGGCGGGTGTTCATCTCCAAAAAGGAGAACGTACCGTCGGCGTCGAGCAGGAACTCCACCGTGCCGGCGCCGCTGTAGCCGAGCGCGCCGGCCAGGCGCCGGGCGGCGTCGTGCAGCCGCTCCCGCGCCGCCGCGCCGATGCCGGGCGCCGGGGCCTCCTCGATGATCTTCTGGTGCCGGCGCTGGATCGAGCAGTCGCGGTCCCCGACCGCCCACATGGTCCCGTGGTTGTCCGCGAGGACCTGCACCTCGATGTGGCGCCCCTGTTCCACGTAGCGCTCGCAGAACACCGTGGGGTCGCCGAACGCGGCGGCCGCCTCGGAACGGGCCGCCTCGGTCTCCCCGGCGAGGCCGGCGAGGTCGCGGACCACCCGCATGCCCCGCCCCCGCCGCCGGCCGAGGCCTTGACCAGGACGGGGAGGTCGTCCTCGGTGACGTCGCCGAGCACGGGCGGGACCGGCACGCCGGCGCCGCGGGCCAGCTCCTTCGCCTCGATCTTGGCCCCCATTGCTCGATCGCCTCCGGCGGCGGCCCCACCCAGACCAGTCCGGCCTTGGTCACCTCGCGGGCGAAGGCGGCGTTCTCGGAGAGGAACCCGTAGCGGGGGTGGACGGCGTCGGCGCCGGCCCGCCGGGCGGCCTCGACGAGCGCGTCCGCGCGCAGGTAGGTCTCGGCGGGCGCGGAACCGGGCAGCCGCACGGCGGCGTCCGCCTCGCGCGCGTGCGGGGCCTGCGCGTCGGGGTCGGAGTACACCGCGACGGTGCCGATACCGAGCGCGCGGCACGTCCGGAAGATCCGCCGGGCGATCTCCCCGCGGTTGGCGACGAGCAGCGTGCTGATCACGTACCACTCACCTCGTTCGGCACGGCGGGTCCTCTCCTCAAGTCCGGAAGACGCCGAAGCCGTCGGTGCCGCGCACCGGGGCGTTGTGCACGGCCGACAGGCAGAACCCGAGCACGGTCCTGGTGTCGCGCGGGTCGATGACGCCGTCGTCGTAGACCCTTCCCGACAGGAACAGCGGGAGCGACTCGGCCTCGATCTGGTTGCGCACCATCTCCCGCATGGCGGCGTCCTCCTCCTCGCTGTAGTCCCGCCCCTTGGCCGCGGCGGACTCGCGGGCGACGATGGACAGCACACCGGCGAGCTGCTCCGCTCCCATCACGGCGGACCGCGCGCTGGGCCAGGCGAACAGGAACCGGGGGTCGTAGGCGCGGCCGCACATGCCGTAGTGCCCGGCGCCGTAGGAGGCTCCCAGCAGCACGGACAGGTGCGGTACCCGGCTGTTGGAGACGGCGTTGATCATCATCGAGCCGTGCTTGATGATGCCGCCCTGCTCGTAGTCGCGGCCCACCATGTAGCCGGTCGTGTTGTGCAGGAACACCAGCGGGGTGTCGGCCCGGTTGGCGAGCTGGATGAACTGCGCCGCCTTCTGCGACTCCTCGCTGAACAGCACCCCCTGTGCGTTGGCGAGCAGCCCGACGGGGTAGCCGTGCAGCCGGGCCCACCCGGTCACCAGGCTGGTTCCGTAGCCGGGCTTGAACTCGTCGAGGTCGGAGCCGTCGACCACGCGGGTGATCACCTCGCGCGGGTCGAACGGGGACTTGAGGTCGCTGGGGACCACGCCGAGCAGCTCTTCGGCGTCGTAGGCGGGCTCGGCGACCGCGGCGGGGGCGGGGCCGGCCTTGCGCCGGTTGAGGCGGGCCACGATCCGCCGCCCGATGCGGATGGCGTCGTGCTCGTCCTCGGCGAGGTGGTCGGCGAGCCCGGAGACGCGGGCGTGCATCTCGGCCCCGCCGAGCGACTCGTCGTCGCTCTCCTCCCCCGTCGCCACCTTGACCAGCGGCGGACCGCCCAGGAACACCTTGGAGCGCTCGCGGATCATCACAACGTGGTCGCACATGCCGGGGACGTAGGCGCCGCCCGCGGTGGAGTTGCCGAAGACCAGGGCCAGCGTGGGGATGCCGGCGGCGGAGAAGCGGGTCAGGTCGCGGAAGAGCCGCCCGCCCGGGATGAAGATCTCCTTCTGGCTGGGCAGGTCCGCGCCGCCGGACTCGACGAGGTTGATCAGCGGCATCCGGTTCTGCTCGGCGATCTCCAGAGCGCGCAGCGTCTTCTTCCCGCTCCAGGGGTTGGTGGCGCCGCCGCGCACCGTCGGGTCGTTGGCGACGACCACGCACTCGGTGCCCTCGACCACGCCGACCCCGGTGACGACGCTCGCCCCGACCGGGTAGTCGCTGCCCCACGCGGCCAGCGGGGAGAGCTCTAGGAACGGGGAGTCGGGGTCGAGGAGCAGCTCGATCCGCTCTCGGGCGAGCAGCTTGCCCCGGGAACGGTGCCGGTCGACGTAGCCGGGGCCTCCCCCGGCCAGCGCCTTCTCGTGCTCGGCCCCGATCTCGGCCAGCTTGGCCAGCATCGCCTCGCGCCCCGCCGCGAACTGCGGCGAGGCGGTGTCGAGCCTGGAACGCAGGACGGTCATCCCAGCAGCTCCTCCGGCAGCAGGACGCGGCGACCGCGCAGCCATTCGGCGAGCCCCTTGGCCTGCGGGTCGCTGCGGCCGTTCGCCGCGGCGCCGCCGTCGAGGAGCCCGTCGACCACGAAGTTGACGGCACGCAGGTTGGGCAGCAGGTAGCGGGTCACCGGCAGCGGCGCGGTCTCGGGGAGGAGTTCGCGGAGCCGGTCCGCGGTGAGGCGGTGGGCCAGCCAGCGCCAGGCGTCGTCGCCGGGCGCCCACACGCCGATGTTGGCCGAGGATCCCTTGTCCCCGCTGCGCGCGCCGAAGACGGCCCCCAGCGGGACCTCGCGGGTGCGCCCGTGCGGCAGCGGCGCGGGCAGCGGCGGTTCCGGCGGCTCGGACGGCGGTACGCCGGCCGCTGCGGGGGCGATGTCCACGCGCGTCCCGTCGGGGAGGACCGCGGTATGCGCGGCCTCACCGGCGGGCAGGGAGCCCGACGCGAACGCGAGGCCGTCGGGCCGGGCCTCCGAGGGCGGCGACGTCGCGTGGAACCCGGGGAACCCGGCCAGCGCCAGTTCCACGGCCGCCGAGCTGAAGGAGCGGCCGACCCTGCCCGGGTCGGGGTCGCGCGCGGTGATGCGCAGGTGCGCGCTCGCCCCGTCCTGCGTGCCGGCGTCGGGCTCCCCGCGGCGGGTGAGCCGGAAGTCCAGGTCGGCGGGTTCGTTCCCGGCCAGCGCGGCACGCATCTGGCGCTCGGCGAGCTCGGCCTTGGCATCGGCGTCCAGGCCGGTGAGGACGAGCGTCATCTCGTTGGCGAAGCCGCTCATCCGGGTGAGCCCGACCTTGAGCTCGGGCGACGGGGCCTGCCCGAGCACGCCGCTGATCCGCACCCGGTCGGGGGCCTCCTGGGCCAGCTCGGCGGTGTCCAGCCGCGCGGTCACATCAGGACCCGGGTAGCACGCCCCCGCGATCTCGTACACCAGCTGCGCGGTGACGGTGCCTGTGGTGACCGCTCCCCCGGTGCCCTCGTGCTTGGTGATGACCGAGGAGCCGTCGGCGTGGATCTCGGCTACGGGGAAACCCGGCCGGGTGAGGTCGTATCCGGCCGCCTCCAGCTCGGCGAAGAAGGGGTAGTTGCCGCCGGTGGCCTGCGCCCCGCACTCGATGACGTGTCCGGCGACGGTGGCGCCGGCGAGCGCGTCGTAGTCGTCGCGTTCCCAGCCGAAATGGGCCGCCGCCGGCCCGACGGCGAGGGAGGCGTCGGTGACACGGCCGGTCACGACCACGTCGGCCCCGCCCCGCAGGCACTCGGCGATGCCCCACGCCCCGAGGTAGGCGTTGGCGGTCAGGGGCTGCCCCAGGGCCAGTTCGGCGGTGCGCCCCATCAGGTCGTCGCCTTCGACGTGTCCGATGCGCGCCCGCAGGCCAAGGCGCTCGGCGAGCTCCCGCAGCCGATCGGCCAGCCCCGCCGGGTTCAGCCCGCCGGCGTTGACCACGACCGCCACCCCGCGCTCCAGGGCCGGGCCCAGGCACTGCTCCATCTGGCGCAGGAAGGTCCGGGCGTATCCCAGCCCCGGGTCCCTCAACCGGTCGCGGCCGAGGATGAGCATGGTGAGCTCGGCCAGGTAGTCGCCGGTGAGCACGTCCAGCGGACCGTCGGCGAGCATCTCGCGCACCGCCGCGAACCGGTCACCGTAGAAGCCGGACGCGTTGCCCACACGCAGCGAAGCCGCGGGCGTCGCGTTCATGGGACGAGCCTGGCATCCGGGTCCGGAAAAAACAAGCACGCGTGATTGTTTTTCTCCACCGACCGGTGCCCGGCCCTCGAAGAAGCCCGAGTAGCGTGGCGTCCCGCAGTACCGGAATCCCCCGGGGAAAGGCGTGCGAATTGAAAGACCTCGGTCCACAGATCTCGACCGCTGCTCGCCCGCCGGTTCCCGCCGCGCGAAGGTGCACGCCGAGCGGCTCGGCGTGCACCCCTGCGCGGTCTCGCCCGCGTTCCTAACGCGCCATGGCGGGCGCGTCCGTCTTGGGACCGGGGACCGTGTCGATCCCCTCCATGCCCTTGGTGAAGTCAACGGCCTCGTCGTCCATGAAGGCCCGCGGGTTGAAGCTCTCGTCGACCATGACACCGTGCACGCGGCGCCTCTGCATGCCGAAGTTCCCGGCGTCGTAGAGCGGCAGGAGCGAGGCCTCCCGCAGGTACCGGTGGAACCTGTGCTTCGTGTCGAGGGAGTTGACCCCCACCACCTGCATGCACTTGTACACGCAGTCGAACAGCATCTCCGTGCAGTGCACCTTGCACATCGCCCCGAGCATCTCGCCGTGGTAGCCGTGCTGGTCCAGGTAGTGGGCGCCCTTCCAGCAGAAGTACCTCGCGGCCTCGATCTTCGTCGCGATGTCCCCGAGCACGTAGCCCGGGTACTGGTAGTTGATGATGGGCTCGGGCCCGCCTCCCGTGTAGGTCTTGGCCCACCTGAGCGCGTCCTCGTAGGCGCTGCGCGCGACCGCGACGGCGCCGATCCCGGCCACCGGCCCCGACCACGCGAAGTTGCGGTTGATCACCAGGTCGCCATTGCCCCTGGTTCCCTCGATCAGGTTGCTTGCGGGAACCCGCGCGTTGTCGAAGACGATCTCGCAGTTGGGAGCGCTGCGCTGGGCGGAGGTGCTGATCGAGTTGTAGCTGACCCCCGGTGTGCCGCGCTCGACCATGATCGCGGACAGTCCCGTGGTCCCTCCGGAGTTCGGATCGGTGCGCACGACGACCAGGTTCAGGTCGGCGCCCTGGTTGTCCCAGCCCCCCACGTTGCACGGCCAGTACTTGCGGCCGTTGATGACGTAGTCGTCCCCGTCCCGCGTGGCGGTGACATGCATTCCCGCCCCGCCTATCGCGGGCGCGTCGAAGTTGGCGGTACCGCCCGGGGTGCCGGGCGGCTCGCTCGCGGCGTATCCGACGATGAACTCGCCGCTCTGGTCGGAGGTCGCGGCGCCGATGAACCGCTTCTTCTGCTCCTCGGTGCCGTAGTACCAGACGGGCATCAGCCCGAGCCCGTTGACCAGGACGGTGGTCCCAAACCCGGGATCGACCGCCTGGATCTCCTCCGCGGCGATCACGAAGTCGACGTTGGACAGGCCGCCGCCCCCGTACTCCCTCGGAAGCATGGAGAAGGCGATCCCCTGTTTGCACGCCTCCGAGTACGCCGGTTTCACGAGCTGGAACGCGCGCAGCGGGTCCGGCTCCTGGTCGACCTGGTCCGACAACGGAGCGAGTACGTCCCGCGCGAACTCCCGCACGGAACTCTGCAGACGCCGCTGCTCGGTGGTGAGAGTGAAGTCGATCGCCATCGGATATCCCCCCAAACCTAATGGGCGATCCCCGGCGGCCTCCGCTCGGAACTTCGGTCCACGGTCCGCCGGAAGCACCCGTGGTAGGCGATTCCGGCATCGCCCCGAACACAATGGCCGCCTACCTGCACACCCGGTGGACACCGGTTCCAGCGCGGCACCCGCGTTCCACCGGTCACCGCCACAGGGACGGCCGGGAACGTCCTGTGTCTTCTCGCGGGGCGCTGCCGATCCGGCCGCTGGTACACGTCGTCCACCGGTCCACCAGGACCGCGCCGGGCGGCCCTGACGGACGTCTGACAGTGGGCATACCCGCGCTGCGCGGGAGCAACCGGGCGGCCGTCTCCCAGGACACCGAAGGCGGGGCTCCGATCGCCGGGGGCCGGGAGCGGGCGCGGGGCCGCTAGGCCGTGACCCGGTCGATGACCAGCGGGAGACGCTCCTGCGGGCCGTCGATCTCGTAGGCGTCGGCGAGAACCTCGACGGCGCGTTCCAGCCGGGCCGGGTCGTCGGCGTGCAGGGTGAACAGCGGCCGGCCGGCGTGGACCTCGTCGCCCGGCTTGGCGTGCAGGCTCACCCCCGCCCCGGGAGCCACCGGGTCCTCCTTGCGCGCCCGGCCGGCTCCGAGCCGCCGGGCGGCGACACCGGCCGCGTAGGCGTCCAGGCGGGTGAGTCGGCCCGTCGCCGGCGCCGGGATCTCCATGCGCTCCCTGGCAACGGGCAACGGCGCGTCGGGGTCGCCTCCCTGGGCCCGGATCATACGGCGCCAGACGTCCATCGCCGAGCCGTCCTTGAGGGCGTCGGCGGGATCCTTCGCCCCGTTCAGGCCCGCGGCCGCGAGCATCTCCCGGGCCAGCGCCACGGTCAGCTCGACGACGTCGTCCGGTCCGCCGCCGCGGAGCACCCGCACGGACTCGGCCACCTCCAGTGCGTTGCCGACCTCGTGGCCGAGGGGGGTGTCCATGGCGGTGAGCAGCGCGACCGTGCGGACACCGTTGTCGGTCCCGATGTCGACCATGGTGCGCGCCAGTTCCCGGGCCGACGCGGCGTCCTTCATGAACGCGCCCGATCCCACCTTGACGTCCAGGACGAGCGACCCGGTGCCCTCCGCGAGCTTCTTGGACATGATGGAGCTCGCGATCAGCGGGAGGGACTCCACCGTTCCGGTGACGTCGCGCAGCGCGTACAGCCTTCGGTCGGCCGGGGCCAGTCCGGCGCCCGCCGCGCACACGACCCCTCCCGCCTCGGTGAGGCAGCGCCGCATCTCCGCGGGGGTCAGCTCGGCCCGCCAGCCGGGGATGGACTCCAGCTTGTCCAGCGTGCCCCCGGTGTGCCCCAGGCCGCGGCCCGAGAGCTGCGGCACCGCCGCGCCGCACGCGGCCACCGCCGGGGTGAGCGGCAGTGTGATCTTGTCACCGACGCCGCCCGTGGAGTGCTTGTCGGTGGTCGGCGCGGGCAGGTCGGAGAAGTCCAGCCGCTCACCGGAGCGCAGCATCGCCTCGGTCCACCGGCTCACCTCGGCGCGCGTCATCCCGCGCCAGAGGATCGCCATGCTCAGCGCGGCCATCTGCTCGTCGGCCACCGCGCTGCCGTTGGGGCCTCCCCGCGCGTAGACGTCGATGACCCAGTCGATCTGCGCGGCACTGAGCTCGCCGCCGTCGCGCTTGGTGACGATGATGTCGATGGCGTCCATACGTCCCTTTCCGGTCAGCGTGCGAGGTCGTGCGGGCCGAATGCCTGGGGCAGCAGGTCGGCCAGCCGGACCGCTCCCCGCGGGGTGTCCACCAGCAGGTCGGCGCCGCCGTGCTCGTGGAGCAGCTGGCGGCACCGGCCGCAGGGGGTCAGCAGCGCCCCGGCACCGTCGACGCAGGTGAACGCGACCAGCCTGCCGCCGCCCGTCGCGTGCAGCGCCGAGACGAGGCCGCACTCGGCGCACAGGGTGAGCCCATAGGACGCGTTCTCGACGTTGCAGCCGGTCACCGTACGACCGTCGTCGGCGAGTGCCGCCGCCCCGACCGGGAACCGGGAGTAGGGAGCGTAGGCGTTGCGCGCGGCGGCACCGGCCGCGGCGCGCAGCCGCGGCCAGTCCACCTCGCCCGGTTCTCGCGTCACGCCCGGCCCTTCTGCCGTTGGGGTTTCCGGCGCCGCCCCTCGTCCTGGTGGCACTGTATTAGGCCACGGCCCGGACGGTCCGCGCCCTGCGGGCGTCCGCCTCAGGCCGTCGAGGAGATCGGGGCCTCGTCGGCGAGGAACTCCAGCACGGCCTTCTTGAACGCACCGGCCGTTACGGCGGTGCGGTGGTCGCGGCGCGCGATGCGCAGCGCCCCCGCGGCGCCGGAGACCCGGGCGAGCCGCTCCACGCCGTCGGCGATCTCGTCCTCCTCCCCCGCGACGAAGAGCAGCGGCGTGGAACGCGGCGCGGGTTCCTCGGTGAACGGGCGGGCGGCCTGGCCCCGCGCGCACGCCGCCAGCGCCGCGAGGTCGTTTCCCGGCAGCTCCGCGACCGCGCGGTACAGGCGACCGAAGGGGCTGTCGTCGGACTCCAGGTCGTCCAGATCGGTGCCGGCGAAGGCGTTGCGCGGCCCGAAACCGCCGAGGGCCGCGCGCCGCACCCGCTCCGGGCGGGTCAGGGCGAACTCCCAGGCCAGCCGGGAGCCCATGGAGTAGCCGACGACATCGGCACGCTCGACGCCGAGCTCGTCCAGGAGCAGCACCAGGTCGGCGACGAACACCCCGGGCAGGTAGGCGTCGTCCTGGCGGGGTTTCCCGCTGCTGCCATGGCCGCGCAGGTCGGGCCCGATCGTGCGGAGCCCTTCGGCCGCCAGCGCGGCGGTCCAGCCGGTCCGGACCCAGTTCAGCTCGAAGGTGGAACCGAAGCCGTGCAGCAGCAGTACGGGGGGACGGCCGGGGGCGGCGCCGGGGTCGTCGTCCACGTAGCGCAGCGTGACAGCGCTGTTGAGGGTGGCGTGCAAGCTCTTCTCCATCTCCGGGCACGGCCCGCTACCGGACGTCACCGGTTCCGGTGCCGTGCCCCGTACCGGAAATCCGTGTCCACCTCCGCGGATCCCCGCCGGTGCGCCTGGCCGCATCGCGTCCCTCCGTTCATTCCTCCGGGGGTTTCAGCCGCACCCGGCGCGTCGGTTTCCGCTCTTGCGCGGGTACCGTTCCCACGATTCCGGCGTCCTGTGCCACGTCGAACGTCACCAGGGCCTCGCCGACCCTGACGACGTCGCCCTCGGCGGCGTGCAGCCGGGCGACGGCGCCGGCGCAGGGGGACGGGATCTCCACCGCCGACTTGGTCGTCTCCACCTCCACCAGCGGCTGGTTGCGTTCGACGCCGGCGCCCGGTTCGACCAGCCATTCCAAGACGGTGGCCTCGATGAGCCCCTCACCGAGGTCGGGCAGTTCTAAGGTGTGTTGGGCCATGGTCATCAGAACTCCAGCGTCCGTTGCACCGCGAGCAGGATGCGGTCGATCGTGGGCAGGTACTGCGGTTCGAGGGCCCCGCCGGGTAGCAGACGTCGAAACCGGTCACGCGCTGCACCGGGGCCGCGAGGTCGCGGAAGGCCCGTTCGGTGATGAGCGCCGACACCTCCGCTCCCAGGCCGGCTGTGAGCGGGGCCTCGTGCACCACGACCGCGCGCCTGGTGCGGGCGACCGAGGAGACCAGGCCGTCGGCGTCGATCGGTTTGAGCCAGCGCAGGTCCAGCACCTCAAGCTCGACCCCGTCCTCCGCGGCCAGCTCGGCGACCTGCAGGCAGCGCTGCACCATCGCGCCCCAGGCGATGAGGGTGGCGTGCCGGCCGTGACGCGCGATCCGGCTCGATCCGATGGGGGTCGCCCTGTTCTCCTCCAGGGCGACCGGGCCGCGTTCCCAGTAGCGGGCCTTGGGCTCCATGTAGACCACCGGGTCGTCGGCGCGCACCGATTGCAGCAGCAGGTGGTAGGCGTCGTCCGGGGTCGACGGCGCGGCCACCTTGAGCCCGGGGACGTGCGCGAAGAGCGCTTCCAGGCTCTCGCCGTGGTGTTCGGGCGCCTGGATGCCGCCGAAACTGGGCAGCCGCACGGTGATCGGCATGGCGGCGGTACCGCGCGTGCGGTAGTGCATCCGCGCCATCTGGCTCACGATCTGGTCGACGGCGGGGTAGCAGAACCCGTCGAACTGCAGTTCCGGGATCGGGCGGAACCCGTTCATCGCCAGGCCGACCGCCACGCCGATGATCCCGGACTCGGCGATGGGGGTGTCGAAGACGCGGTCCTCCCCGTAGGCGCGCTGCAGGCCGTCGGTGACCCGGAAGACGCCGCCCAGGCGGCCCACGTCCTCACCGAACACCAGGGTGGTCGGATCCTCGCCCAGTACGGTGTGCAGCGCGCGGTTGACCGCCTCGCGCATCGACAGTTCGGTGGTGCCCGGCCCCGCGGGCACAGCGGCGGCGCGCTCCTGCTCAACGGTCACTCCGGTCACGGTAGGACCTCCTCCTGCCAGACGCGGCGCTGTCGCGCCAGTTCACCGGTGGGTTCCCGATAGACGTAGCCGAACAGGTCCTCCCCTGCCGGTTCCGGTGCGGCACTCACGCCGTCGCGGACCTGTTCGGCGGTGGCGCGCGCCTCGCGCTCGGCGCGCTCGAAGAAACCGTCGCCGGCGTGCCCCGCCGCGCGCATGGCGGCGCGCAGCCGCGTGATGGGGTCGCGCTCGCGCCAGGCCCGCTCCTCGGCGGCCTTCCGGTAGCGGGTGGTGTCGTCGGAGGTGGAGTGCGGCTCGACCCGGTAGGTGACCGCCTCGATCAGGGTGGGCCCGCCTCCGGACCGGGCCCGTTCCAGTGCTTCCCGGGTGGCCCGGTAGACCGCGGCGGCGTCGTTGCCGTCGACCGCTGTTCCGGGCATCCCGTACCCGGCGGCCCGTGCGGCCACCGACCCGCCGGCGATCTGGCGCTCGTTCGGCACCGAGAGCGCCCACTGGTTGTTCTGGCAGAAGAACACGACAGGGACATGGAAGACTCCGGCGAGGTTCATCGCCTCGTGAACGTCCCCCTCGGAGCTGGCCCCGTCGCCGAAGTAGCTGATGGCGCATCCCCGGCGGCCGGCCAGCCGCTCCCCCATGGCCCAGCCGACCGCATGCGGGACGGGCCCGCCCACGACCGCGTTGACCGCGCCGAAGCGGGAGGCCATGGGGTCGTACAGGCCGCCGTGCCATAGTGCGCGGTGGCTCGCCAGGTAGCCGACCATGTCCACGCCGAGAGTGAGGGCGACGGCCATTTCGCGGTAGGTCGGGAACACGAAGTCGCGCTCGCGGTCGAGCGCGGCGGCGCTGCCGACCTGGGCGGCCTCCTGGCCGCGCAGGGAGACGTAGGCGGGGAAGACCCCCTGGCGCTGCAGCGCGATCGCCTCGGTGTCGAGCAGCCGGGCGGTGAGCATGTCGCGGTAGAAGGCGCACGACAGGTCGGGCGCGAGATCGTCGAGCGCCGGGAGCCCGGCGCCCGCGGCCGGTCCCTCATTGGTCTGCATGTCGGGCGACTCCCTTCACCCCGGCCGGCCGCACGTCCGGGCTCCTGAACGCGGTGCGGGCCGGTATGGCCGTCTCGACACGATTATCGGCAATGACTCGACACTGACGCTAGATATCGGCTAAAAATCGAAACACAAGCGCATGATCAAGCAAAAAATATCCGTGTTCGTCTAATCCGTTAGGTCGTACGGCGGCGGAAACCGCACACGGCGCCAACCGCGGCGCCGCCGACCGGGGCGACTACCGTCCGTAGCGCGCGCCCACGTCCGGCGACATCGCGTGCGAGTCAGGCGACCAGCACACACACCGCGTCTCGATAATTGAGAAAGAAATAGACGGCGAGACCACTTCGCTGGTACTTCGTCACCTACCGTCTAAAAGTAGGGGGAAGGCCGATGGCCTATGGGGAACACCGGAGAGCCGGTCGGCTGCCGGACGCCACCGACCGGACGATCATCAGCGCGCTGGCCGAGGACGCCCGCACCGGGATCACCGAAATCGCCGCGATGGCCAACGTCTCCCGTGCCACGGCCTACAACCGCATCAAGCGGCTCACCGACGACGGCGTGATCCGCGGCTACTCCGTTGTCACCGACCATTCCAAGATGGGGCTCGGGGTCACCGCCCTGGTGATGATCTCCGGGAGCCAGCCCGACTGGCGGGCCAACCGGGAGATCCTCTCCTCCTACCCCGAGATCGAGTACTGCTGGTACGTGGTGGGCTCGGCCGACATCGTCCTGCTCGTCCGGGTGGCCGACACCCACCAGCTGCGCGACCTGATCCTGACCCGGTTGCAGTCCCTGCCCGGGGTGACCGCGACCCAGACACTCACCGTGATCGACGAGGTCGTACACCGGCCGGTGGTCGAACCGCCCAAGGAGTGAGCGATCCGCCGGGTACTTCCCGCGGGCTTTCCTTATGCCTTCGGGAAGAGCCCGGCCACGGCCTCCTTCAGCGCCGCGAGGTGCTCGCCGGCGCGGGCGCGCAGGGGCGCCAGGTCGGCGGTGTCGGGATGCACCGGCAGCACGACCTCGATGTAGGCCTTGAGCTTCGGCTCCGTCCCCGATGGCCGCAGCGTGACCCGGCCCTCGGTCGGGCCGGCGAGGCGGTAGCGCACCGCGTCGGTCCCCGGAAGGCCGTCTCCGCCCTCCAGGAAGTCCTCGGTCTGCTCGATGGACCACTCCCCCAGGTGGTCGGGCGGCTCGGCGCGCAGCCGGCGCATCGCCCGTCTCAGCAGGGCCACGTCGTCGACGCGGAGTGCGCGCTGCGTGGTGAGGTGCAGCCCGTAGCGCCGCGCCTGGTCGTCGAGAAGGTCGAGCAGGGTGCGCCCCTCGCGCTTGGCCTCCGCAGCCATGGCGGTCACGACCAGCGCCGCGCTGATGCCGTCCTTGTCGGCGACCGGCCGCCCGGCGTCACCGCCAAGGCAGTAGCCGAGCGCCTCCTCGTAGCAGAAGACGTTGCGCCGACCGGGGCCGCCCGCGCGCGCCAGCCATTTGAACCCCGTCAACGTCTCGGCGCAGCCGACCCCGTAGTCGGCGGCGATCTTGGGCAGCAGACTCGCGGACACGATCGTCGTCGCCACCACGCGGTCCGCACCGGAGGTGTTGCGCAGGACGTACTCCGCGAGCAGCCCTCCGACCTCGTCGCCGGTCAGCAGCCCGTGCCCGGGCAGGGCCACCGCGAGCCGGTCGGCGTCGGGGTCGTTGGCCAGGATCAGCTCGCTGCCGTGCCGGCGGCTGGTCGCCAGCGCGAGGTCCATCGCGCCCGGCTCCTCGGGGTTGGGAAAGGACACCGTCGGGAAGCTGGGATCGGGGGCGGCCTGTTCGAGCACCAGCCGGGGAGCGGGGAAGCCAGCCCAGGAGAACGCCGTACGCAGCGTCTGCGCGCCGACGCCGTGCATGGGCGTGTAGGTGATGTGGATGTCGCGGTCGACTCCCAGCGGGAGCCGGGTGATGGCGTCGAGGTAGTCCTCGACCACGTCCTCGCCGAGCACGGTCCAGTCCTCGCCGAGCTCCAGCCCGGTCACCGGCCCGATGGCGTCGATCGCCGCGGAGATCTCGGAGTCCACCGGCGGCACGATCTGGCTGCCGGCATCCGGCCCCGACCCGCCGACCACGACCTTGTACCCGTTGTCCTCGGGCGGGTTGTGGCTGGCCGTCACCATGATGCCGGCGTCGGCGCCCCGCGCGCGGACGGCGTGCGCGAGCACCGGGGTCGGCAGCGGGCGCGGCAGCATCAGGGCTGTGCACCCGGCGCCCGAGAGCACCGCGGCGGTATCGCGGGCGAAGTCCGCGGAACGGTGCCGGGCGTCGAAGCCGATGACCACGGTTCCTCCGGGCCCCAGCCAGCGCGCCACCCCGGCGGCGGCCCGCATGACGGTCACCCGGTTCATCCGGTTCGGCCCGGCCCCCAAGGCGCCGCGCAGTCCGGCCGTGCCGAACTCCAACCGGGCGCCGAACCGGTCGGCCAGGGCGGCGTCGGCGCCGGCCTCCAAGAGGCCGCTCAGCTCCTCTCTGGTCTTTGGATCAGGGTCCTGTTCCAGCCACGCCCACGCCTGTTCGCGATAACTCTCACCCATAGAGCTCCCCTTCGCAACGGTGCCGGTCTCTGTCTGGCCCTGCGCGAGGTCATACTTTCGCCGCGATGGCCGCGAGCAGCCCTCCGGCGTCGGCGGCGGCGTCGCGACCGGTCTCCAGGACCTCGTGGTGGTCGAGCGGGTGGTCGGACAACCCCGCGGCGACATTGGTGACCAGTGATATTCCCAGCACTGACGCGCCCTGCTCCCGCGCGGCGACGGCTTCCAGTGCCGTGGACATGCCCACGAGATCGGCGCCCATGGCCCGGAGCATCCGGATCTCGGCCGGGGTCTCGAACTGCGGGCCCCGCATGGCGGCGTAGACGCCCTCGCGGAGTTCCGCGTTCGCCTCGCGGGCGACCGCGCGCAGCGAGGCGCTGTAGGTCTCGCTCAAATCGACGAAATTGGCGCCGTCCAGAGGGGAGGCCCCAGTGAGGTTGATGTGGTCGGCGATGAGTACCGGGCTGCCGACCGTGAGCTCGCGGTCCAGCGATCCGGCCGCGTTGGTGAGGACGACCGTGGACGCCCCGGCGGCAATGGCGGTGCGCACCCCGTGGACGACGGCCGCAGGGCCGTGGCCCTCGTAGAGGTGGGTGCGGCCGAGGAGGACGAGCATGTCGCGGTCCCCGCTGCGTACGGAGCGGATCCTGCCCGGGTGCCCGGTGACGGCGGGCGGCCGGAACCCGGGAAGCGCGCTCATCGGGACCTCCGTGCCCTCTTCCCCGAGCGCGTCGGCGCCCGGCGCCCATCCCGACCCCATGACGAAAGCGGCCTTGTAGGAGTCCACTCCGGTGTGGGAACGCAGTTCGTCGGCCGCCCGCTGGGCGGTCTGCAGGGCTTCGGTGGTCACTGGCGCCTCTCCTCGTGATCCTCGGCATCCGGCGGGAGCCGACCGGCCCGCGAAGTGGCCGTGTCCCCGTGTCCATCGGGGCACCGCCGAACCGCGCTCAGCCGGTACGGATCCAACCGTAACCCGGCCCCGCCCCCGCTTCAGTCGACCGCCCGGCGCAGGACGAGCTGCGGACCGGCGTCACCTCCAAGGTAGCGGCGGCCGGTGTCGCGGAAGCCTCCCGCGAGGTAGGCGCGGATGGCGGCGGTGTTGGCCTCGTTCACCGTGAGCAGGATTTCGCCGGTCCCGGGGGCGACGGCGCGCACGAACGGGCCGAGTGCGGCGCAGACCGCCCGTCCGACGCCGTGCCCCTGCCATTCGAGGTCGATGTAGAAGGAGCGGAGCAGGACCGCGTACTGCGGGGTGTCGGTGAACTCGCCGACTCCCGCCGTCCGGTCGATGACACCGAAGCCCACGGCCTGGCCGCGGAGCACCACCGCGAACGGTGTGCGGTTGGGGTCGGCGTCGGCCCTGGGCAGCGTGTGGGCGGCCCGGCCCGCGAAGCGCTGCTGCCCGGGAAGAAGCCGGTGCCGCACGACGGCCTCGCGCAGGGCCGGGACACCGGGCGCCTCCTCGTCGAGCCGGACCAGCTCCACCCCGGCCGCCGCGGCCACCGTCCTCCCGGCGGCTCCGTGCTGCCTCATCTGCGCTGCCGCCTTTCCTGCAGGGCGCGGCCGACGGCCGCCACGACCGGCGACGGTCGGTACCCGCTCACGCGGCGGGAAGGAGTACCGGGCATCTCCCGCGAGGCCACGTACCCACCGCTGACGCCCTACACGCCGATCGGGTGCCAGACCGTCTTCACTTCCAGGAACGGGGTCATCCAGGAGATGCCCGGGTCGGCCGCCCAGTCGATGTCCCCGCTGGGACGCAGCACCCGTTTCAGGGTCTGCGCCGCGTCCTCCTCCAGCCCGGCCGCGAGCTCGCCCGCCCCGGTGAGGTCGAGGGCGTTGACATCGGCGTGCGCGGCCAGGTGGGGGGCGAGCTCGTGCAGCCGCCCGGTGAGGATGTTGACCACACCGCCGGGAAGGTCGGAGGTGGCCAGGACCTCGGCGAGGGTGACCGCGGGGAGCGGGGCACGCTCACTCGCCACGACGACCGCGGTGTTCCCGGTCGCGATCACCGGGGCGAGCACCGACACCAGGCCCAGCAGTGGGGCCTCGGGCGGGGCGATGACCGCCACGACCCCCGTGGGCTCGGGCGAGCTCGAATTGAAATAGGGCCCGGAGACCGGGTTGGTAGCCCCGATGACCTGGATGAACTTGTCGGTCCAGCCGGCGTAGTAGACCCAGCGGTCGATGGCGGCCGACACCATCGACTCGGCCCGGGTCCGGCTAATGCCGTCGGCCGCCGCGATCTCCGCGGTGAACTGCGCGCGGCGCCCCTCCATCATCTCCGCGACCCGGTAGAGGATCTGGCCCCGGTTGTAGCCGGTCCGGGAGGACCACCCACCGAACGCCGCGCGAGCGGCCACCACCGCGTCGCGTGCGTCCTTGCGGGAAGCGGCCGCCGCATTGGCGAGATGATCGCCCTTCGCTGAGGTCACGGGATAGGACCTGCCGGATTCCGAACGCGGGAACGCCCCGCCGAGATAGAGCTTGTAGGTCTTGCGCACCGCCAGCCGCCCGGCCGCGTCCTCGGAACGCTCCGCGGCGGAGCCGCGCGCGCCCTTCGCCCGCTTGCCCGACTCAGCCAAGATAGGCCTCCAGTCCGTGCCGTCCGCCTTCCCGGCCGTAGCCGGACTCCTTGTACCCGCCGAAAGGGCTGGCCGGGTCGAGCTTGTTGAACGTGTTGGACCACACCACACCGGCCCGCAGCCGCTCGGCGGTCCACAGCATCCGGGAGCCCTTCTCGGTCCACACCCCCGCCGACAGGCCGTAGGGGGTGTTGTTGGCCTTGGTCACGGCCTCGTCGGGGGTGCGGAAGGTCAGCACCGACAGGACCGGACCGAAGATCTCCTCGCGCGCGATGCGGTGCGCCTGGCTCACCCCGGTGAACACCGTCGGCGGGAACCAGTAGCCGCGCTCGGGCAGCTCGCACGCCGGGGACCAGGCCGTGGCCCCCTCCTCGGTACCGGTGCCCGCCAGATCGCGGATCCGGCCGAGCTGGGCGGCGGAGTTGATCGCGCCGATGTCGGTGTTCTTGTCCAGCGGGTCGCCCAGCCGCAGCCGCTCTATCCGCGCCTTCAGCCGGGGCAGCAGCTCCTCGGCGATGGACTCCTGCACCAGCAGCCGCGAACCGGCGCAGCACACGTGCCCCTGGTTGAAGAAGATGCCCGTGACGATGCCCTCCACCGCCTGGTCCAGGGCGGCGTCATCGTAGACGATGTTGGCGCCCTTCCCGCCGAGTTCCAGGGTGAGGCGCTTGCCGGTACCGGCCACGGCGCGGGCGATCTCCCGGCCGACCTCGGTGGAGCCGGTGAAGGCCACCTTGTCGGCGCCCGGGTGGCCCACCAGGGCGCGCCCGGTCTCCCCGGCCCCGGGGACGATGTTGACGACCCCGCGCGGCAGTTCCGCCTCCTGGCAGATCTCCGCGAAGAGCATCGCGGACAAAGGAGTGGTCTCGGCCGGTTTCAGAACCACCGTGTTGCCGGTCGCCAGCGCCGGAGCGATCTTCCAGGCCAGCATCAGCAGCGGGAAGTTCCACGGGATGACCTGAGCGGCCACCCCCAGCGGGCGCGGCTCGGGGCCGAGCCCGGCGTACGGGAGCTTGTCGGCCCAGCCCGCGTGGTAGAAGAAATGCGCAGCGGCCAGCGGCAGGTCGCTGTCGCGGGTCTCCTTGACGGGTTTGCCGTTGTCCAGCGTCTCCAGCACGGCCAGTTCCCGGGAGCGCTCCTGCAGGATCCGGGCGATCCGGAAGAGGTACTTGCCGCGCTCGGCACCGGGCATCGCCGACCAGACCGTGTCGAAAGCGCGCCGCGCGGCCGCCACCGCGCGGTCGACATCGGCCTCACCGGAGACCGCGACCTCGGCGAGCGGCTCCTCGTCGGCCGGGTTGACCGTGGTCAGGTACTCGCCGCTCTTCGCCGGCGCGAACTCCCCGTCGATATAGGGCTCGTAGCACGAGCGCAGGGAGACGACGGCGCGCGACTCCGGCGCCGGCGCGTACTCGAAGATCTGTTCAGGCACTCTCTTCAGTCCAGCGTGTAGTAGTCGGGGCCCGGGTAGCTGCCGGTGGCCAGCTTGGTGCGCTGCATCAGCAGGTCGTTGAGCAGGCTGGAGGCGCCCAGTCGGAAGAGGTCCGGGTCCAGCCACGCCGGCCCGGCGACCTCGTTGACCAGGACGAGTTTCCTGATGGCGTCCTTGGTGGTGCGGATGCCCCCGGCGGGTTTGACGCCGACACGGCGCCCCGTCGCCGCGTAGTGGTCGCGGACCGCTTCCAGCATGATCAGCGTGGCCTGCGGGGTGGCCGCCGGGGCCACCTTGCCCGTCGAGGTCTTGATGAAATCGGCACCCGCGTGGATCGCCAGCCAGGAGGCGCGGCGCACGTTGTCGCAGGTGGCCAGCTCGCCGGTCTCCAGGATCACCTTCAAATGCGCCGTCGCGCAGGCCTCCTTGACAGCGGTGATCTCCTCGAACACCTTCCGGTAGTCGCCGGCGAGGAAGGCGCCTCGGTCGATGACCATGTCGATCTCGGTGGCGCCGTCGGCGACCGCGCGGCGGGTATCGGCGAGCTTCGCCTCCATGGGGGCGCGCCCGGAGGGGAACGCGGTGGCGACCGAGGCCACGCGCACCCCGGTGCCCTTCAGGGCCTCCACGGCCACCGCGACCATGTCGGAGTAGACGCAGACCGCCGCGACCGGCGGCGCCGTCGGATCGGCCGGGTCGGGGTGCGCCGCCTTGGCCGACATCGCACGCACCTTGCCGGGGCTGTCGGCGCCTTCGAGCGTGGTCAGGTCGACCATCCGGATCGCGAGGTCGATCGCCCGGCCCTTCGCCGCGGTCTTGACCGAGCGTGTCGCGAGGTCCGCCGCGCGCTCGCGCACGCCGACCTCGTCCACCCCCGGAAGCCCGTGCAGGTACGCCCGGAGCGACGCGTTGGACGCCGCCGGGCCGGGCGGCGTTGCGGTATCGGGCATCGGGCCCATCCTCCGTCGGGTCGGTCTGCATCGCCGAATGGCCACCTTAACGCGCGTGTGGGCGGGTCTGTCCGGCCATGCCGGGCGCCGCGCGCCCGGCCGCGCCGCCCGGCGATGGTGGTGCCCCGCCGTAAGCTGGGGTGGAGCATCGGCGAGGCGGAATCGGGGAGGGCCCCATGGCGGAGTTCCGGATCTCCTGTGACGACGGCGGGATCGACCTGCGCAGGCTGGCCACGGCGCTGATCGAGTCCCAGGGGTGGCCCCGCGACCGGGTGGGTATCTGGGAGAACCGCGGCGGTGACGTCGTCGTCACGGTCGAGGAGGAGCTGCTGCACGTCCCGGAGCCCGACCCCCTCAGCCTGCCCGTGCACACCCGCAGCGACGTGCATCGGGCCTGCGAGCTCATCCGCCGCCGCGACACCTCGCTCCGGGGTGTGGAGTTCGGCGACCTGCGCGACGAGGCCGCGCGGTTCTTCGCCGCCGGGTGGTCGGTCGCCGACCTGCTGCACGCCCTGAGCCACCGCCCCGATGGCCAGCCCTGGCCACGAGGTGAGGGCTACCAGGGCGTCGAGTGGCTGGAGCACCGGATGCGGAACTGGAAGACGCCCACCGGCGACATCAGGCCGTCGGTGTCCCAGGAGACGGCGCAGCTGCGGATCCTCGGCCGTGCGGGACTCCCCGGTGGTCTCGGTGTGCCCGATGACGAGGGGGGCCCGCGGGAGCGCCGGACCGCCAGCCCCGAGACCGCGCGGGCAGCGGCCGACGACGCCCGCCGCCTCATGCGCGCCCAGTCCCGCACGACCAGCGACGCGCTGGAGCACCGCGACCGCACCGCGTCCCACATAGCCCGGCGGAGCCGCTGAGCCGAAACCGCCGCAGAGGAGTTCGGTGGGCCTGCTGAACGGGCTCGTCGTGTAAAGGCGGACGGGGACCCGGGCGGGCCGGAATCGGAGCTGGGAGAGTCGCGATCATCGCGGCACCGCCGCGTCCGAGGCGGCGGCTACAGGTGGCGAGTCAGCGGTTACAGGCGGGAAGAAAACCGGACACGACGCCGGAGAGTGGCGTACGTTACATTCAGACGGTCACCGCATAACGTTGGACCGTGGCCCCCGCAGGTGCCGCGCACCCGGCGCGGTCCCTCGCAAAGGGCGCCGTGGTGTGGCAGGAGGGCTCATGGGAGAAGCATCGCTGCGTCAGCTGCTCCCGATCGAGGCGATCGCGACCGGGTTCCAGGTGGCGGATTGGCGAGGGGCGATCCGGGCCGCCGGTGAGCTGCTGGTCGCCACCGGGGTCAGCACCGCTGCCTACATCGAGCAGATGCAGGACGCCGTGGAGGAGTACGGCCCCTACATCGTCATCGCGCCCGGGCTGGCCTTGGCGCACGCCCGCCCCTCTCCCGCTGTGCTGTGTACCGGCTTGTCATGGGCGGGCCTGGCCGCACCAGTGACGTTCGGGCACTCCCGGAACGACCCCGTGCACCTGATCGTCGGCCTGGCCGCCACCGACCACGACGGGCACTCCGCGGCGCTGTCCCGGCTCGCCCGGATGCTCGCGACTCCGGGGCGGCTTGAGAAACTGAGATCGGCGGACGACGCGGAACGGGTGCACACTCTGATCAGCGAGTACGAGGAGGACGCGACATGAGGATTCTCGCCGTGTGCGGCATGGGCATCGGGACCAGCGTGCTCCTCAAGACCAACACCGAGCGGGCGATCCAGGAGCTCGGACTGGACGCCGATGTGGAGATCGCCGACATCGGCACCGCCCGGGGGGCGGCCATGACCGCCGATGTCGTATTGACCTCCAGTGAGCTGGCCGCGGAACTGGGGGACATGGGCGTTCCCATCGTGGTGGTCGAGAGCTTCATCGACGGCGCGGAGATCCGCGACAAGCTCGGCGCCGCCGTCACAGGCTGACCCGACCGCCCTCCCTCCCCCTTCCTGGGAACAGCTCGCGGGGTGGGCCGTCGCGGCCGCGGTTCCTCGTCAACCGGATTCTCAGCGTCTTCCTCGCCCGCCTGTTCCACGGCCTACAGCGCCGGGTGCTCTTCGGTGAAGACACCGATTTCCCCGGAGTGCTCGAACCCGGCCTTCAGGCAGCGGCGTTACGCCTTAGGCAGATCGGATGTCTAGCCCACCCGCCGCTCGGAGCCCGGCCCCGGCGGGTCCCGGTCCTCCTCGTCGGGTAGTCCGGCGAGCTTGACCGCGCCGTCGGCCAACCACCCCAGTACACGCTCCAGAGGGCCGCGACCGAACACCGCCTGCCAGACCATCGCGAAGACCAGCGAGCCCGCGACGAACGCCTCCAGCCGGAACGGAGCGAAGTCCTGGGCCGAGGCACCCAGCCAGGCGATCACCACGATGTGGCCGGCGTAGATGGTGAGCGCCATGGCCCCGGCCGCCGCCAGCGGCCTGAGCACGGCTCCGGCGATGTCGGCCAGTGCCATGCAGCCGGTGAGCACCAGGAGGGACGTTCCGATCGCCCCGGCGATCTCGAACGAGGTCCCGCTGTGCGGAGTGGCCACCAGCAGCCACCATGCGCTGTCCGTCGGAACCTCGCCGTGCAGGTCGTGGAGCCTCTCGGCCATCCAGCGGCGCATGGGGTCGCGCAGCGAAGGATCCATCGTCGAGGGGTCCTCGCCGCCGACGCCCCGCAGTTCGACCCCCATCAGCCGGTCGAGGCCGCCCAGCGGGTACAGCAGCACCCAGGATCCGGCGTAGCCGAGCGCGGAGAGCACGGCCCCCGCGCCGGCCAGCCACCCGCGGACCCGCGGCGAACGCAGGTCGAGACGCCCCACGGCCATCCCGGCGACCACGAAGGCCATGAACGTGCACGCGGGGTAGTAGCCGGTGGCCAGGAAGTCGGCGATCCCGCTGATGGACCCCTCCCTGACCGTGGTGCCCTCGATGAAGAGGGAGCGGCCGACGAAGGAGGCCTGCGGGCCCACGACCCCGATGATCGCGGCCGTCACCATCAGCGCCCGGGCACGCAACCGCAGCAGCGGAAGGGCGAGGACGAAGTAGCCGCCGTAATAGGTGAGGATCACCGCCACAGGAGCGTCGAGCAGATCGAGCGCCCCACCGAGCAGGGCGAGCGCGACCGCCCGGACCAGGATGCGCCCGGCGGCCCGGCTCAGCGGCGTCCCGGAGAGCGGAACGCCGCGTCCGGTCATCAGCGCGAGCGACACTCCGGCGAGGAAGGCGAAGAGCGCCGAGGAGTTGCCGCGGGTGAGCGTGTGGAAGGCCTCGGCGGGATCACCACCGACCAGGCCGATGGAGCCCACCCCGAGATGGACGGTGAACATGCCGAAGACGGCGAGCGCGCGGGCGACGTCCACGCCGGCGATGCGCTCGTGGGGCGCGGTCGCCGTCTGTGCCGCCGTACTGTCGGGTACCTGGTGGGACACGTGCCCCAGGCTAGGGCGTGTTGCACCGCTTCGTCTCCGCCGCTCCCCGAACCGGGGGGTGTTCCGTCAGGAGGAGCGGCGTCCCTCCTGTTCAGCCAGCCGGCTGAAGTAGTCCAGGGCGGCCGGGTTGGCCAGCGAGTCGCGGCTGGCGACACGCTCGGGCGGCTCTCCGGCGAGGATCCGCTTGACCGGCACCTCCAGCACCTTGCCCGAGAGGGTGCGCGGCACCTCGGCGACGGCGTGCACCGCATCGGGGACGTGCCGCGGCGAGCAGTCCTCGCGGATCCCCCGGGCCAGCCGCTTGACCAGGTCGTCGCTGAGCGTCTCCCCTTCGCGCACCACGACGAACAACTCGATGCGGGAACCGCCCCCGGGCTGTGGCACGTCCACGACAAGCGCGTCGACGACCTCGTCCAGCGCGAGCACGGACCGGTAGATCTCGCTGGTGCCGATGCGGATACCGCCGCGGTTGATGGTGGAGTCGGAGCGGCCGTAGATGACGGCGGTGCCACGATCGGTGATCTCGATCCAGTCGCCGTGCCGCCAGACGCCCGGGTACATCGAGAAATAGCTGTCGCGCAGCCGCTCGCCGTCGGGGTCGCCCCAGAAGTAGACGGGCATGGAGGGGGCCGGTTCGGTCACCACCAGTTCGCCGACCTCCCCGATGAGCTCCTTGCCGTCGGGATCCCAGGAGGCGACGGCCATGCCGAGCGAGCGCGCCTGGATCTCGCCCTCGTAGACCGGCAGGGTGGGGGCGCCGCCGACGAGGCAGCTGCAGACGTCGGTGCCGCCGCTGGTGGAGAAAAGCCAGAGGCCGTCGCCGAGTTCGCGGTAGCACCAGTCGAACCCTTCGGGGCTCAGAGGCGACCCGGTGGAGCCGATGGCGTGCAGGGCGGAGAGGTCGCGCCCATCGGTGGGGTGGACGTCCTCCTTCATGCAGCCGGCGATGTAGCTCGCGCTGGTCCCGAAGATGGTGATCCCGGCCCGCTCGGCCAGGTCCCACAGCGCCCCGAGATCGGGGTATCCGGGGCTGCCGTCGTACAGGACGATGGATGCCTCGGTCAGCAGTACGCTGACCAGGAAGTTCCACATCATCCAGCCGGTGGTGGTGTACCAGAACACCCGGTCGCCGCTGCGGGCGTCCAGGTGCAGGTTCAGGTTCTTCAGCTGCTCCAGCAGCATGCCGCCGTGCCCGTGCACGATCGCCTTGGGCAGTCCCGTCGTGCCGGAGGAGTAGAGCACCCAGAGGGGGTGGTCGAAGGGCAGCGACTCGAAGCGCAGCGGGGCGCCGTCGCTGGCCTCTTCGAACTCTTCCCAGGAGAGCGCGCCGTCCACCGCCCGGTCGCGGAGGTAGGAGAGCACGACGGTGTGTTCGAGCGTGGGGAGCTGCTCGCGCAGGGCCGCTATCACGTCGAGGCGGTCGAAGTCCCTGCCGCCGTAGCGGTAGCCGTCCACGGCGAGCAGCACCTTCGGCTCGATCTGGGAGAAGCGGTCGACGACGCTACGCACCCCGAAGTCCGGTGAGCACGAGGACCACACCGCCCCGATGGACGCGCAGGCGTAGAACGCGGCGACGGACTCGGCGATGTTGGGCAGGTAGGCGACGACGCGGTCGCCGGGGCCCACCCCGAGCTGGCGCAGCCCGGCGGCGATGGCCGCCGTCCGGCGCTTGAGCTCGCCCCAGGTCCACTCGCCCATGACGCGCAGCTCCGACGCGTGCCGGATGGCCACGGTGTCGTCGTCGCGCCCTTCGAGGACGTGCCGCGCGAAGTTGAGCCGCGCCCCGGGGAACCACTCGGCACCGGGCATGGTCCGCTTGGCGAGCACCCGCTCGTAGGGGGTCTCGGCGCGGACACCGAAGTACTCCCAGACCGCCGACCAGAACCCGTCGAGGTCGGTCACCGACCAGCGCCACAGTGAGTCGTAGTCGTCCGCCCGCACATCGCGGTTCTCACGCACCCATCGCGTGAAGGCCGTGATGTTCGCGTGTTCGCGCCGCTGCTCGCCGGGCTCCCAGAGCACGGGTGGCTGTGTCCGCTGCGGCATTCTCGCGCCTCCCTCGGTGCGCGGCGGGAGACCGCCGCCTGTGGGCCGTCTCCTCGCCCGGTACGAATGTGTCGTCCATCTAACAACAACGGCCCCCGCCTCGCGGAAGCGGGGATCGTCTTCTTCCTCCGCTTCGCGAAGTGCGGGGACGGGCGCGGGCCGTGCCCGGCGCTCCCTCACACCACGAGGCGCGCCGGCGTCTCCTCGCAGGGGCCGTGGCGGGAGAGATCCTTCCAGGCGCGCGCCAGCCGGGCCACCAGTTCCTCCAGGGTCTCCTCGTCGTGCCCGAACGGCAGCCGGAAGTGGTCGCTGAACCCGCCGCCATCGGGGGTCATCACGGACCCCGGGATGAGCTCCACCCCGTGGCGCAGCGCTACCTGGGCGAACACATGGGATTCGATGCCGGGCATCCGCACCCACAGCGCCGAGCCGCCATCGGGGCCGCGCCACTCCCAGGACGGCAGTGCCGTGCGCAGCCGCTCCTCCAGGAACGCCAGCCGTCCGGCGAGCAGTTCGGACCGCGCCCGGGCCAGCCTGTCCAACTGCGGGAGCAGCCGTACGGCGACCGCCTGGTCCAGCAGTGGGGTGCCCAGATCGGCCAGGAGCTTGCGCCGGCTGAGCCGCTCGGCGATCTCGGCCGGGGCCCGCAGCCACCCGACGCGCAGTCCCGCCCAGCCGACCTTGCACAGGGAACCCACCGTGACCACCTCCGCCTCGCGCGGGGCGAAGGCGGCGACCGGCGGCGGCTCCTCGGGGGCGCGCAGCCCGGTGTAGGCGCCGTCCTCCAGGACCGGCACCCCGTTGCGCGCGGCGAGCTCCCCGATCTCCCGGCGCCGCGCGGACGACATCAGGACCCCGGTCGGGTTGTGGTAGCTGGGCATGAGGTACATCAGGTGGGGGGAGCCCTCGCGCAGCACCTCGCGCGCCCGCACGGCGTCGATGCCGTGCTCGTCCATCGGGACGCTCAGGAACTCCACCCCTTCGGCGCGCAGCAGGTCCAGGCACCCGGTGAAACCGGGGGACTCGACGACCACCGGGGCCCCCTTGCGCAGGTACAGGGCCGCCACCAGCGCGATCGCCTGGTGCGCGCCGGTGGTCACGACGATCTGGCCGGGGTGGGTGGCCAGCCCTTTGCCGGTGTAGTGCTCGGCGACGGCCGCACGCAGCGCCGGCAGGCCGCGCGGGTGGTAGCCGGCCTCGGCCATCAGGGCGGGCAGGTCCTCGGCGGCCACCTCGCGGACGGCCTCGGCCACCTCCGGCAGTCCCTCGCTGCGCACGGAGGAGAGCGAGATGAGGTCACCGGAGCCGTCGAGCAGGCGCTGGTACATCGGGGCGCCCCGGCCGCCCGGCACCCACCCGTCAGGACGTGCCGGCGCCAGCCCCGGGCTCACCCGCGTCCCGCTGCCCTGCCGGCTGTCGAGCAGTCCCTCGGTGCGCAGCTCGCCGTAGGCGGCGATCACGGTCGTGCGGCTGATGGCGAGTGCCGCGGCCAGCGCCCGTTCGGACGGCAGCCGCTCCCCCACGGCCAGCATCCCGCCGTCGACGGCGCGGCGCAGCGCCTGGGTGAGCTTCCGGTACAGCGGACCGTCGCCGGAGGGCCAGTCGCCGAGCAGCGCGGCCAGCTCGCCGGCACTTCGAGAAGAATCCACTTCGCGCATCATTGGACCTACCATCCACCCGCAGTTGGAGTCATATTGGCATGGAAATTGGTCCGCGACCAGAGGTGAATGGACACGAACCAGCGGAAGAGGTCCCCATGTCGCCGACTCCCATGCTCCCGTCGCACGAGCCCGCCCTGCAGCACCGCGCCCTTCCCGGGGCGCGCGCTCCTGCCCCGGTCCTCGCACAGGTCCAGGCCATCGCCGTCCCCGAGGGATCGGAGCGGCGGGTCGCGGAGCTGCTGACCGCTTTGCGGAGGCGCGCCGCGGCGCACCCGGGCCATATTGGACCGATCGGCACGGGGGACGCCGAAGACCACCGGTACGCCGCCCACGCGTCGCTGTGGAGTTCGGTGCCGGCCCTACTGGAATTCGTGCACGCAAGCCACACCGAGATCACTGCTTGGCAGCGCCGCACCGGCCTGCGGGTGCGTGCGGAACGCGCACTGTGGTGGGTCGCGGACGGCGAGCCGGCCTCCATCAGCGAGGCCCGCGAGCGGCTGGACCACCTGCGGCGGCACGGCCCCGGCCCGCGCGCCTTCACCCTGCGCAGCCCGGTCCCCCCGCCGCGCCGCTAAGCCGCGACAGGCGGGGGCGCGTCCGCCGTGCTGTTTTTGCCGCCTGGACCGCAGCGAGGCGACAAAAACAGCACGGTGACGGTTTCTCGAAACGTCAGCGGACACACTCCCAAATTAATAACATCAACGTTATGATGCGGGGAAAGTGGAACTCGAACCCGAGGTGGACCAGTGGTTCGACACGCTCGACCAAGCGAGCCAGGAGACGGCGGCGTTCTACGTTGACCTGCTGGCCGAGCGTGGTGTACTACTCGGCGAGCCTTATACAAGGCAGCTTCGTGGCAAGTTGCGAGAGTTACGCTTCCACCTCGACCGGCGACAGGTACGCATCACCTACTGGATCGCGGCGGAGAGGCGGATCATTCTTCTCACCGTGTTCCGCAAACAGCGGATGCGAGAACCGGCCGAGATTGAGCGCGCCTGGCGTGCCATGCAACGGTGTATAGCCGAGAAGCACACCGCCGAGGAGGGGTGAGCGGATGCCGGAACGAAAGAGCTGGCTGATAAACGCGCCGAGATCATGGGGCGACCGGGTGCGGGTACGGCTTACGAGGCCGCGCGGATCCGCTTCGAGCTGGGAGAGACGGTGCGGAACCGCCGGGCGGAACTGGGGATCACCCAGGAGGAGCTCGCGCAGCGCACCGGCCTTAAGCAGCCCGCCGTGGCCCGCCTTGAGGCGGGCGGGACGACGCCGACATTCCCAGTGCTGGAACGCGTGGCCGCGGCGCTGGACATGCGGCTGAACGTCCAGTTCGAGCCACTTCGGAAAGTGAGCTGAGCGCGCCGCAGCGGACAGGTTCGGCCCTACCTCGCGTCGGGACTGGAGACAGCGCCATGCTCAGTCCCTGTGCCCGGCAGGTGTTCCGGAGACGGTGACAGCCAGAGCATCCGCCGGGCAGCGTGTCACCAAGAGGCGGCCCTGCGCCGTCGCGTCGGCGGCCCGGAGGTCATGGCCGGGCAACTCCGGCACCTGCTGGCCATGGGCGAGCGCGAGACCGTCTCCATCCGGGCCATCGCGAACTGTCGTCGGCATTGATAAAACCGTTCCTTCCCGGCGCCGTGAAGGAACGAAATGCTCAAGATCGGCGGTGGAGGCAGGCGCGGGCCGCGGCGGCGAACTCTGCCGGAGCGAGCCGGGCCATCCCCTCCGGGAAGGCGCCCAGCAGCGGGGCGCCCGCGATGTCGGCGAGTTCGGCCAGGTTACAGCGTTCGGCGAGGCCGGGGGGCGACGGCCAGCTACCGATCAGCACCCCCTCGCACGTCAGCCCGCGCGTTTTCAGCGCCTCACCGCTCAGCGCGGTGTCGTTGAGGGTGCCCAGACCGGCCCGGCAGACCAAAAGAACGGGGGCGGCCAGCGCCGAGGCCACGTCGGCGAGCGTGGCGCCCTCGCTGTTCAGCCGCACCAGCAGCCCGCCCGCCCCCTCGACGAGGACGAGGTCGTGCCCGGCGCGCAGCTTTTCCGCCGCGCGCGCGATCTCCGCCACGGTCAGCTCCGCGGCCCCCCGCGCGGCGCGCGG
>NZ_LAJC01000072.1 GCF_000981225.1 Allosalinactinospora lopnorensis | reverse complement strand
ACGCGTGAACGGCCACGGCGCGAACGCCCCGTATCCGCCGGCCACCGGAGCGGGGAACAGACAAGGGGCGGGCCCGCGAACGCGGGCCCGCCCCTCCTCGTCGTAAGAGGCCGGCCGCTCGCCGGCTTACATCCGCTCCGGGGCGTGTACCCCCAGCAGCTCCAGCCCCTGAACCAGGGTGCGCAGCGTGGCCGCTGTCAGCGCCAGGCGGGAGGCGCGAGTGGCCCCGTCCCCGGCCTTGAGCACCGGGCACTTCTCGTAGAACGCGGTGAACGTCTGCGCCAGGTCGAACAGGTAGCCGCACAGCCGGTGCGGTTCCAGGGAGTCGCCGACCAGGTGCACCGTGGAACCGAAACCGAGCAGGGCGAGCGCGAGCTCCCGTTCGGCGGGCTCGGTCAACGTGATCGGGCCGGTGGCCTCCTCCGGCGACAGCTCGCCCTTCCGGAAGATGGACCGGATCCGGGCCGCCGCGTACTGCAGGTACGGTCCGGTGTTCCCGTTCAGCGCGAGCATCCGGTCGAAGTCGAAGGTGTACTCGGTGTCGTGCGACACGGAGAGGTCCGCGTACTTCACCGCGCCGATGCCGACCTCGCGGGCGATCGCCGTGCGGCTCTCCTCGTCGAGATCGGGGCGGGTCTC
This sequence comes from Allosalinactinospora lopnorensis, assembly GCF_000981225.1. Taxonomy (GTDB): domain Bacteria; phylum Actinomycetota; class Actinomycetes; order Streptosporangiales; family Streptosporangiaceae; genus Allosalinactinospora; species Allosalinactinospora lopnorensis. Next base: position 31,938 of record NZ_LAJC01000072.1, on the reverse strand, counting down.
GGCGACGACCTTCGCGGCGCGCTCGACCGCCTCGTCCAGCAGGGACATCAGCCGGATGGGCTCCCCACTGCGGGTACGCAGGATCTTGCCGTCGGAACCGAGCACATTGCCGATCTGCACGTGGAACGGCGTGACATCATCGGGCAGCCAGCCGGCCGCGCGGGCGGCCCCCCAGACCATCTGCAGGTGCAGCGCCTGGGGCGCGCCGATCACGTACAGGATGCGGTCGGCCTTGAGTTGCTCGACGCGGTACTTGACCGTGGCGAGGTCGGTGGTGCCGTAGCCGTACCCGCCGTCGCTCTTACGGACGATCAGCGGGACGGGTTTCCCCTCGCGGCCGGTGAAACCGTCGAGGAACACGCACAGCGCGCCGTCGCTCAGCTCCGCGATGCCTTTGCGCTCCAGCTCGTCGCAGACCGGGGCGAGCATGTCGTTGTAGATGCTCTCGCCGGCGAGGTCGTGGTCGGTGAGGGTGACGTCGAGTTTGGCGTAGATCCTGTTGAAGTAGACCTTGGAGAGGTCGACCAGTTCTCGCCAGAGGCGCAGCGTCTCGGGGTCGCCGCTCTGCAGCGCCACCACCCGCGCGCGGGCGCGGGCCGCGAACTCCTCGGACTCGTCGAACTTGGCCTTGGCCGCCTGGTAGAAGGCGTTGGGGTCGCTCTTGACCAGTTCCGCCTCGGCGGAGTGCTCGCCGGTGTCCAGCAGGTGCTCGATGAGCATGCCGAACGGGGTTCCCCAGTCGCCGATGTGGTTCTGCCGGATGACGTTGTGCCCGAGAAACTCCAGAGTCCGGGCCAGCGCGTCGCCCACCACGGTGGTGCGCAGGTGGCCGACGTGCATCTCCTTGGCCACGTTCGGCGCCGAGTAGTCGATCGGGATGTTCTGCCGGTCCTGCCGCGGCACACCGACGCGCGGGTCGGCCAGCACCTCCTGGGCGCGGTCGGCGATCCACTCCTCGCGCAGGGTCAGGTTCACGAAGCCGGGGCCGCTGATCTCGACCTCTCGGCAGACGTCATCGACGTCCAGGTGCGCAACGATGTCGGCGGCGACATCGCGCGGCTTTCGCCCGAGCCGCTTGGCCAGCGCGAGCGCGGCGTTGGCCTGGTAATCGGCGAACTGGGAGGGACGGATGACGGGGTCGGTCTCGGCGTAGTCGGCGCCGAACGCGGCGCCGAGCGCGGACTGGACCCGTCGCGAGAGAACTTCCTGCGGGTCGGCCATGCCATTAGCGTACCGACGCCGCCGACCTGTGCGGTGCGAACTGGTAATACGCCTCTCAGTGGGGTCCCTGCCCCTCGTTCTGGCTCAACCGGTGCAGCCAGCCCGACGGGCGGCCGGCGCCGCTGAGCCGGCGGCGGACCTGGTCGACGATCCGGCCGGCGGCCAGCTCGTGGGCGAGCAGGCAGGCGCGGGCGACGCCCCGTGCGCGGCTGTCGCCGTGCGCGATCACCACTGTGCCGTTGAGGCCGAGCAGCACGGCGCCGCCATAGGTCTCACTGTCGAAGCGTCCGCGAAGCTCGCGCAGCGACCTGCGCTGCAGCAGCGCGCCGGTCCGGGCGAGGGTGGTCGAGGTCAGGGCTTCCTGCACCGTGTCGAAGGCGAAGCGCACCGCCCCTTCGACCGCCTTCAGCGCGACATTGCCGGTGAACCCGTCGGTGACCACCACGTCGACCTCCCCGGACAGCAGGTCGTGGCCTTCGATGTTGCCGCGGAAATCCAGCCGCGACGGCCCGGCGGAGCCCGTGGAGACCGCGCCGAGCAGCTCGGCGGTCTTGCGCGCCAGCTTGTTGCCCTTTCCCGGCTCCGATCCGATGGTGAGCATGGCCACCCGCGGTTCCGCCACGCCGTGCGCGGTGTGGGCGTAGGCCGCCCCCAGGTGTGCGAACTGCACCAGCATCTCGGGCTTGGCATCGGCGTTGGCGCCGGCGTCGAGCAGGACCGTGGGGACCGGCCGGGTCGGTAGCGCGACCGCCAGGGCCGGGCGGAGCACGCCGGGCTGACTGCGCAGCCGCACGGTGGACGTGGCGACCACGCCGCCGGTGGAGCCGGCCGACACCAGAGCGGAGGCGTCCCCCCGCCGGATGAGCCTGCAGGCGACGGCCACACTGGAGCGCGGCCTGCGCCAGCTCGCCAGCGCGCCTTCGTGCATGGCGAGCGAGTCCTCGGCGTGCACGATGGGAACCTCTCCCCGCGCCTTCTCCTGGCTCAGCAGTGAGGCGAGCTCCGGCATCCGCCCGACCAGTACCAGGCGCAGCCCGTGTTCGCGGACCGCCAGGACAGCACCTTTGACCACCTCGGCGGGCGCGTTGTCGCCCCCCATCGCGTCGACCGCGATCACCGGTGCGGGGGGCGACGGGAGAGGGAACGCGGGGGGTGCACCGCTCACAGGGGTCTCCTCACACTCGCGGGTCCAGGCTCGCCGGAGGCGGGATCGCCGGGCGCCCGGGTCACGGTAGCGGTCCCGTGTTTCACGCGACCGCATGCCTGGCCCGCATCTGTTGTACGCCCGAAACGTCCAGGTCGGCAGTTGAATCCCGTGAAATGGGTAGAACAGCCTCAAGATCGGGTATGCCCCGGCCTCGGCCCTGGAAGACGGAAACACGCTTCGGGCCTGTGTTCTAACCGCATTGTTCACGTTAGGGGGCTCACCAGTGTGCGAACACACTGGCGCCGCCAAGGTCAGGGGTCCCTCGCCCATCCGCGAGGGCCATCCTGTGACTTCATGAGAGGAGACGCGTGAGCTTGACGCACGACGCGGCACTGTCCCCGTCCGCCGGACGTCGGTTTCGTGCCTATACGACGAAACACCTGGACGAACTGACGGCCAGGGCCGGACTCGGCGCTGACGAACGGCTCGCGGTCCGCGCGGTGGCCAACGTGCTGCCGTTTCGGGTCAACAGCTATGTCGTCGACGAGTTGATCGACTGGGATGCCGCCCCCGACGATCCGATCTACCGTCTGGTCTTCCCGCAGGCGGACATGCTGCCGCAGCCGGACGTGGCCCGGATCGCCGATCTGCTGCGCAAGGACGCGCCGAGGAAAGAGCTCAATCAGGCCGCCAACGAGATCCGTGCGCGGCTGAACCCGCACCCGGCCGGGCAGATGGAGCTCAACGTCCCCAAGGCGGGCAATGAGGAGCCCATCCCGGGGGTGCAGCACAAGTACGCCGAAACGGCGCTGTTCTTCCCCAAGCAGGGACAGACGTGCCACGCCTACTGCACGTACTGCTTCCGCTGGGCGCAGTTCGTGGGCGAACCCGACCTGAAGTTCGCCTCCAGCGAGATCGATCAGCTCGTCTCGTACTTGTACGAACATCCGGAGGTCACCAGTGTGCTGTTCACCGGCGGTGACCCGATGATCATGGGTGAGGGGGTGATCTCGCGCTACATTGAGCCGCTGCTGCAGGTGGAGACGCTGGAGTCCATCCGGATCGGCACCAAGGCGCTGGCCTACTGGCCGCAGCGGTTCGTCACCGATCCGGACGCCGAGGAGACGCTGCGGCTGTTCGAGAGGGTCATCGCCTCCGGTAAGAACCTGGCGTTCATGGCGCACTTCAGCCATCCGAACGAGATGGCGCCCGACCTGGTCCAGGAGGCCGTGCGGCGTATCCGCGATACCGGGTCGGTCATCCGCACCCAGGCGCCGCTGATCCGCACGATCAACGACGACTCGGCGACCTGGGAGCGCATGTGGCGGACACAGGTTCGCCAGGGCATGGTGCCCTACTACATGTTCGTCGAGCGCGACACGGGCCCGAAGGACTACTTCGCGGTCCCGCTGGCCGATGCCTACGAGATCTTCCGGGGGGCCTACAAGAACGTCTCGGGCCTGGCACGCACCGTACGCGGGCCGTCGATGTCGGCCACACCCGGCAAGGTCTGCGTCGACGGCGTCACCGAGATCGCCGGTGAGAAGGTCTTCGTGCTGCACTTCATCCAGGCGCGCGACCCCGAACTGGTCGGCAAACCGTTCTTCGCCAAGTACGACGAGAAGGCGACCTGGCTGTTCGACCTGGAGCCGGCCCTCGGCGCCGCCCGCTTCCCCTACGAGGAGCCCTCGCCCGCGGACACCTCAGGGCTGGTGGACCCGGCCCGCGTCTAGCGAGGACGGGCGCAGCGGGAAGCGGCGAACGCCGCTTCCCGCGTGTCCCGGTCAGTGCGGGAAGGGTGGCGCATCGGTGCCTTCCGGATACTCTGATGTGGTTCCGCTCGAATGGGCGTCGCGCGTCGGCGCGATCCCGGCGCGATCGATCGGAACGACGTAGTGTGTTGAGGCCTCGGCAGGTGATCCGGACGAGTTCCGCGCCCCGCGCGGAGCGGGAAGAGGCGAGACGTACATGGCCGAGTGGTTCGGCAGTTATGTGGTGGGTGCGGGCCGCCTTCCCCTGTTCAGCTTCTTCGTCGCCTTCGTGGCGGGGTTCCTGTTCATCCGGCTGAGCGTGCGGCTGATCCGGGCCAGGGTCCGCTGGTGGCCGGGCAACATCCGGCACGGTGACCTGCATATTCACCATGTCGTTTTCGGCGTCGCGCTGATGCTGCTCGGCGGGGTCGCCGCACTGCTCATCACCGATCGCGAGAGCGCCCCGATCGCCGTGGCGGCGGCGCTGTTCGGTCTGGGGGCCGCCCTGGTGCTGGACGAGTTCGCGCTGATCCTGCATCTGCGTGACGTCTACTGGACGGAGCAGGGCCGTACCTCCGTCGATGCGGTGTTCGTCGCGATCGCCCTGACCGGTCTGCTGCTCACCGGGGTGCGGCCGTTCGGCTGGGAGGAGTTCGGCTTCACCGGGGAGGCGAGCGCGGTGCAGCCCGGCCTGGTTCTTCTCGCCCTGGTGAATCTCGCGGGGTCGGTGGTCAGCCTGCTCAAGGGGAAGATCTGGACCGGACTGGCCGGTGTGTTCGTGCCCGTGATCTCGATCGTCGCCGCGATCAGGCTCGCTGTCCCCGGATCGCCGTGGGAGCGGTGGCAGTACCCCCGGGGCTCGGAGAAGTGGGAGCGGGCCGCCCGGCGCGATCTGCGGGTCCGGCGTCCGATGATCCGGGCGAAGATCCGCTTCCAGGAGATCATCGCCGGTCGCCACGACCTCATCCACGACGCGTCCGCCGCAACCCACGCGAAACACACGGTGACGCAACATGTACGCGGTGCGGATGTCCTGACAAAAGGGGAGTAGGCTGGCCTGGCTATGGCGTTTTCCAGGGGGACAGGCCAGTACCAACGGGGATTGACCGTCGGCATCGACATCGGGGGAACGAAGGTCGCCGCCGGTGTGGTGAACCCTGCGGGCCGGGTCCTGGCGCGGAGGCGCACCGAGACTCCGGAGAAGAGCAAGAGCCCCAAAGTCGTCGAGGACACCATCGCCGGGCTCGTCGAGGAGCTGTGCCGCGACTACCCGGTGCAGGCCGTGGGCGTGGGCGCGGCGGGTTTCGTCGACGAGCAGCGGGCCCGCGTCCAGTTCGCCCCGCACTTGGCCTGGCGCGAGGAACCGCTCCGCGACGCGCTGAAGATCCGGCTCGGACTGCCGGTCGTGGTCGAGAACGACGCGAACGCCTCGGCCTGGGCCGAGGTCTGTGTGGGAGCCGGACAGGGTGTCGGCGACGTCATCGTGGTCAACCTGGGCACCGGAATCGGTGGTGCGGTCGTCATCGACGGGCGGCTGGAACGGGGGCGCTACGGGCTCGCCGGAGAGTTCGGGCACATGACCGTCGTGCCCAACGGGCACCGCTGCGAGTGCGGGAACCGCGGGTGCTGGGAGCAGTACGCCAGCGGCAACGCGGTCACCCGGGACGCGCGCGAGCTCGCCGACGCCGACTCCCCGGTCGCGCGGGGGCTTATCCAGGTGGTCGGAGGTGACTCGTCGCTGATCACCGGTCTTCTGGTGAGTGAACTCGCGGCCGCCGGCGACCGCACCTGCGTCGAGTTGCTGGAGGACGCGGGGACCTGGCTGGGGATCGGCCTGGCCAACCTCGCCGCGGCCTTCGACCCGGAGCTGTTCATCATCGGCGGCGGGGTGTCGGAGTGCGGGGAGCTGCTCCTGGGCCCGGCCCGGACGGCCTTCCGGCGCAACCTCACCGGTCGCGGCTACCGGCCCGAGGCGGGGGTGGTGCCCGCGGCCCTGGGCAACGAGGCCGGACTCATCGGCGCCGCCGACCTCGCCCGCGACACCCTGCCCCGCTGGCGCCAGGGGCGGCGGCAGCGGCGGCTTCCCCCTCCGAGAGGGCACCGCCGCTCGCTCGGCCGCGGAGCCTGAACCCCGGACCGGGGCGCTCCCCGGTCAGCGTCAGCCTGGTCTTTTACCCGGTCAGCGTCAGCCTGGTCTTTTACCCGGTCAGCGTCAGCTCGAATGTATAGCGCGACGCCCGGTAGACGTGGGATCCCACTTCGACCACCCGTCCGACGTCGTCGTAGGCGGTGCGCTGCATGGTGAGCAGCGGGGCACCGCGGCTCTCGCCGAGCATGCGCGCCTCCGCGGCGGTGGCGCCGCGGGCGCCGATGCTCTGGGAGGCGACCTTCAGGGTCACCCCGGCAGTGCGCAGCAGCTTGTAGAGGCTCTGCTCGGTGAGTGCCTCCTCGGTCAGGGGGACCAGGTCGACCGGTAGGTAGTTGTGCATCAGGGCCAGGGGTTCCTCGCCCGCGTAGCGCAGTCGCTCCAGGACGTAGACCTCGGTGCCGGGGGCGACCTCAAGGGAGGTGGCGACCGCGTCCGGGGGCGGTTCCACACTCAGCCGCAGCACCTCGGTTCGCGGGTTCTGGCCGGCCTGGCGCAGGTCGTCGTACAGGCTCGACAGTTCGACTGGCCGACGCACGCGCGGCCTCACCACCTGGGTCCCGACCCCGCGCTTGCGTACCAGCAACCCGCGGTCGACCAGGTACTCGATCGCGCGGCGCAGCGTTGGACGCGACAGTCCCAGCCGGCCGGCGAGGAGGACCTCGTTCTCCAACCGGGTCCCGGCCGGCATCGCGCCGTTCTGGATCCGGTGCTCCAGTTCCTGGGCGACCTGGAAGTACAGCGGCACTGGACTGCTGCGGTCGAGGGTGATCGACAGCGGTGGCTCTGTCACACGTCTCCGTTCCACTGAGGGGCGACTGCTCTTGTGCGTGGACCAGCCGCCATTCTACTGCTCAGCATGTTGATGGCAGATCACGACGTAAGTATGTCTAGACAATCTGTTGACAAGTGATTAACGGAGGCGTAGAAATTCCCTCAAGCCTGTGACGCACGGAACAGGTATGTGAGACCCAGCTCAACCCGGAGGGAGGAACGGGTCATGCGGATCGGTCTTGTCGGTGCCGGACGGATCGGGGCCTCCCACGCGGCGGCGCTCGCGGCGCGCCCGGAAGTGTCCGAGCTGGTTCTCTCCGACACCGACAGCGAACGGGCCCGAGTGGTCGCCGGACGCGTGGGCGCCCACATGGTGGGCGACACCGAGGGGCTGTTCACCCCGGGAGCCATCGACGGCCTGGTGATCGCCGCGGCCACGCCGGCGCACCCCGGCCTGATCCTGTCCGGCGTGCGGGCCGGCATCCCGGTCTTCTGCGAGAAGCCGGTGGCGCCGGACGTTCCCACGACGGTCGAGGTGCTGCGCGAGGTCGAGAGAGCGGGCACACCCGTCCACATCGGCTTCATGCGCCGATTCGACCCCGGCTACACGCGAGCGCGCCAGGCCCTGCGCGACGGAAGGCTCGGCGAGCTGCACCGGGTGCACGCCGTCACCTGCGATGCCGCGCCGCCGCCCGCCGGATACATCCCCGATTCCGGCGGGATCTTCCGCGACTGCCACGTGCACGACTTCGACATCCTGCGCTGGGTGACGGGCAGGGAGATCGAGGAGGTCTACGCCTACGGCGCGAACCGGGGCGCCGGCTACTTCGCGGAGGCCGGAGACGTGGACACCACCGCGGCCGTGCTCCGGATGGACGACGGAACAGTGGTCACCCTGCAGGGGTCCCGCTACAACGGCGGCGGGTACGACGTCCGCATGGAACTCGCCGGATCGCGCGGCACGATGGCCGTCGGCCTGGACCAGCGAGCCGCGCTGGTGTCGGCGGAACCGGACGTGGACTTCCCTCGGGGCGAGCCTGGCAGGAGTTCTGGTCCCGGTTCACTCCGGCCTACGAGGCGGAGATCGCCGCCTTCCTGCGGATGGTCAAGGGCGAGACGGGCAGCCCGTGCACGGTCGCCGACGCCTGGAGGCCGTGCTCGTGGCGGACGCCGCCGACACCTCGATGCGGGAAGGGCGCCCGATGCGGGTCGGCGAGGTCCGTCCGGCCGGGTAGTACGGCCGCCAGACGACCGCCGACGTCCCGGAGGGAGGAGAAGGATGACCGCGGAAGCGGCGTCGCCGCGCGGCACTCTGGCGGTTCCGCCCGGGCCGGCGTTCGGCAGCCGCCCTTCGTCCGGCGGGAGCGGAGCACGCCGGTCGTCTCGGTGCAAACCGCACCGCACACCGGATGCCGGACGCGGAGAGGGCGGCGATCCGAAGCACCGCTAACAACGGAGGTTCAAGTGGAAGCCAGTGAGCGCCGACGCTCGGATGGCCCTTTCGAGGTCATCACCATGGGTCGCGTGGGCGTGGACATCTACCCCGAACAGGTCGGTGTCGGCTTGGAGTGGGTGCGGTCCTTCGGGAAATTCATCGGAGGCAGTCCCACCAACGTCGCTGTCGCGGCCGCCCGCTACGGCCGGCGGTCGGCCGTGATCACCCGGACCGGCAAGGACCCCTTCGGCCGGTTCATCCACCAGGCGCTGCGGGACTACGGGGTGGACGACCGCTTCGTCAGCGACGTGGCCGGACTGAACACACCCGTGACGTTCTGCGAGATCTTCCCGCCCGACGACTTCCCCCTCTACTTCTACCGGGAGCCCAAAGCCCCCGACCTGGAGATCCGCCCCGAGGAGCTGGACTACGACGCGATCCGCGAAGCCGGCATCTTCTGGGTGACGGTAACGGGCCTGTGCCAGGAGCCCAGCCGCACCGCGACCCTCGAAGCCCTCAAGGCCCGCGGCCGGAACGGCACTACCGTGATCGATCTCGACTACCGGCCGATGTTCTGGGAGTCCAGGGAAGAGGCGCGCGAGTGGGTGCGCCAGGCACTGCCCCACGTGACCGTGGCAGCCGGAAACCTCGACGAGTGGGAGACCGCCGTCGGCCAGAGCGACCCGCACGCGGCCGCCAAGGCCGCGAAGGACCTCGGCATCGAGCTGGCCGTCATCAAGCAGGGGCCCGAGGGCGTCCTCGCGGTGGACGGCTCCGGCGACGTGCACGTCCCCCCGGTGCACGTCGACGTGGTCAACGGGCTCGGCGCGGGCGACGCCTTCGGCGGCGCGCTCTGCCACGGGCTGCTGGCCGGTTGGGACACCGAACGGATCATGCGGTTCGCCAACGCGGCGGGCGCGATCGTGGCCTCCCGCCTTTCCTGCTCCGACGCGATGCCGACGGAGGACGAGGTCGAGGCCGAACTGCGGGAGGTGGACCATGGCGGCTGAGCTGCTGCGCGGCATCGTCGACACCCGGGTGCACGATCCCGGAGAGATCGCCCGGGCCGCCGCCAGGCGCGTCAGGCCGACCTCCCCGGTGGGGGAGAACGGCAAGGCGATGATCATCGCCGCCGATCACCCGGCGCGCGGCGCACTCAGGTCGGGGGACCGGCCGATGGCCATGGCCGACCGCGCCGATCTGCTCGACCGGCTGTGCGCCGCGCTCGCCCGCCCGGGTGTCACCGGTGTGCTGGGCACCGCGGACATCCTGGAGGACCTGCTGCTGCTGGGAGCGCTCGACGGCAAGACCGTCATCGGTTCGATGAACCGCGGCGGGCTCGCCGGGGCCGTCTTCGAGATGGACGACCGGTTCACCGCCTACGACACGGCCGCCATCGGGAACATGGGGTTCGACGGCGGCAAGATGCTGCTGCGCATCGACTACAACGACGATCGCACCGCGCCGACCCTCGCCGCCTGCGCCGGGGCCGTCAACGAACTCAACGCCGCCCGCCTCATGGCCATGGTCGAGCCGTTCATCTCGCACCGCAGCGACGGCGCCGTGAAGAACGACCTCACCCCGGACGCCATGACCAGGGCCGTGGCCATCGCTTCCGGTATCGGCAACGCCTCCGCCTACACCTGGCTGAAGGTCCCGGTGGTGGAGGAGATGGAGCGGGTGATGTCGGCCTCTACCCTGCCGGCCCTGCTGCTCGGCGGAGAGGTCTCCGCCGACCCGGACGCCACGTACGGCCGCTGGGCCGATGCGCTGAAAGCCCCCACTGTGAAAGGCCTGGTCGTCGGCCGATCCCTGTTGTACCCCGTCGACGACGATGTCGTTGCCGCCGTTGACACCGCTGCGAGGTTGCTGTGACCGCTTCGACGAGCAAGTACTACCTGCCGGCCGGGAGCACCGCCTCCGGGCGGTTCCGCACCGTCGTCACCCCGGAGTCCGCCGGCTGGGGCTACTCCGGGCTGAAAGTGCTGGAATTACCGGCCGGCGGCGGCTCGGAGATCGAGACCGGCGCGGACGAAATGCTGGTGCTGCCGCTCAACGGCGGCTGCACGGTGCGCTGCGACGGCCGGGTGTTCGAGATCGAGGGCCGAGGCGACGTCTTCTCCCGCGTCACCGACTTCGCTACCTGCCCCGCGACGCCCGCGCCACGGTCAGCAGCGAACGAGGCGGCCGGTTCGCGCTTCCGTCCGCCCGCTGCGAGCGGCGGCTGGAGGCGCGCTACGGGCCGGCCGAGGACGTCCCGGTCGAGCTGCGCGGCGCGGGCCAGTGCAGCCGCCAGGTCAACAACTTCTGCACCCCGCAGACCTTCGAGGCCGACAAGCTCATCTCCTGCGAGGTGCTCACCCCCGGGGCCAACTGGTCCTCCTACCCGCCGCACAAGCACGACGAGGCCACCGAGACCCAGTGCGAGCTGGAGGAGATCTACTACTTCGAGGTCGCCGACGGCCCGCAGGGTCCGGGCCTCGGATACCAGAGGGTCTACGGGACCAGGGACCGACCGATCGACGTCCTCGCCGAAGTGCGGCGGGAGGACGTCGTACTCATCCCGCACGGCTGGCACGGCCCGTCCATGGCCGTCCCCGGATACGACCTCTACTACCTCAACGTCATGGCCGGCCCCGGCGCGGAGAGAGCCTGGCTCATCTGTGACGACCCCGCGCACGGCTGGATCCGGCAGACCTGGGCCGACCAGGACATCGACCCGCGGCTTCCGCTCTACACGGCGAACGGGAAGGGAAGGTGACGGCGTTGAGCGAGACCGTTCGCCTGACGACCGCGCAGGCGCTGGTGCGCTTCCTGGCAGCGCAGTACTCCGAGCGTGACGGCGTTGAGCAGCGACTGATCCCCGGTGTCTGGGGCATCTTCGGCCACGGCAACGTGGCCGGGCTCGGGCAGGCGCTGCTGCAGGCGGCCAGGACCGGCGAGGCCGACCTGCCGTACTACCTGGCCCGCAACGAGCAGGGCATGGTGCACACCTCCGCGGCCTTCGCGAAGATGCGTGACCGGCTGCAGGCGTTCGCGTGCACCGCTTCGACGGGCCCGGGGTCGACCAACATGGTCACCGGCGCCGCGCTGGCCACCACCAACCGCGTTCCGGTGCTGCTGCTGCCGAGTGACATGTTCGCTACCCGGGGACCGGACCCGGTCCTGCAGCAGCTGGAGGACACCCGCGGCGGCGACGTCACCGTCAACGACGCCCTGCGCCCGGTGTCGAAGTACTGGGACCGCGTCACCCGCCCCGAACAGCTCATCCCCGCGGCACTGGCCGCTCTGCGGATGCTGACCGACCCGGTGGAGACCGGTGCGGTCACCCTCTGCCTGCCGCAGGACGTGCAGGCCGAGGCCCACGACTGGCCGGTGGAGCTCTTCCGCGGGCGCGTGTGGCACATCGATCGACCGGTGCCGGACCCGGCCGCGCTCGCCCGCGCCGCCGAGACACTGCGCGAGGCGAGGAAGCCGCTGATCGTCGCCGGCGGCGGTGTCGTGTACGCGCAGGCCGGCCGGCAGTTGCGCGAGTTCGCCGAGGCGACGGGCATTCCGGTTGCGGACACGCACGCCGGCAAGGGGGCGGTGCAGTGGGACCACCCCTGCGCGGTCGGCGGTATCGGCGCCACCGGTTCCAAGAGCGCCAACGAGCTGGCCCGCGAAGCCGACGTGGTGCTCGGCATCGGCACCCGGTACAGCGACTTCACCACCGCCAGCCACACCGTTTTCGGCGACCCCGATGTCGAGTTCGTCAACCTCAACGTGGCGCGGCTCGACGCCGCCAAGCACTCGGCCTCCCAACTGGTCGGCGATGCGCGCGCCGGCCTGGAGGCGCTGCGCCGGGAACTGGACGGCTGGGAGGTCGAGCCGGCCTACCGGACCCGTGTCCGGGAGCTGGCGCGGGAGTGGGCGAGGATCACCGACGAGTGCTACCACGTCGAGCACGAACCGCTGCCCGCCCAGACCGCTGTCCTCGGCGCGCTGAACGAGAGCATCGCCGAGCGCGACGTCGTCATCAACGCGGCCGGCAGCATGCCGGGTGACCTGCAGATGCTGTGGCGGGCGAGCGACCCGAAGGCCTACCACGTCGAGTACGCCTACTCCTGCATGGGCTACGAGGTCGCCAGCGGCACCGGGGTCAAGATGGCCGACCCGAGCCGTGAGGTGTTCGTCCTGGTCGGCGACGGTTCGTACCTGATGATGGCGCAGGAGATCGCCACGATGGTCTCCGAAGGCCTCAAGGTCGTCATCATCGTGGTGCAGAACCACGGTTTCGCCTCGATCGGATCACTCTCGGAGGAACTCGGCTCGCAGCGGTTCGGGACCAGGTATCGCTACCGCGACCCCGAGAGCGGACTCCTCGAAGGCGCGACCCTGCCGGTGGACCTCGCGGCCAACGCCGCCAGCCTCGGCGCCCGCGTGGTCAGAGCCCACGGGATCAAGGAGTTCCGCGAGGCCATCGCGCAGGCCAAGGCAGCCGAGAGCACCACGGTCGTGCACATCGAGACCGACATGCACGGACCGAACCCGCCCTCGCACGGTTGGTGGGACGTGCCCGTGAGCGAGGTGTCCGAGCTGGACAGCACCAGGACCGCCTACGGCACCTACGCCCAGCACAAACGAAACCAGCGCCACTACCTGTGACGCGTCCTGCGGAGGAAGAAGCGATGAAGACCATCCAACACTGGATCGACGGGGCGTTCACCCCGGCCGGATCCACCCGCACCGCCCCGGTATGGAACCCGGCCACGGGGGAGCGGCAGGCCGAAGTCCTGCTGGCCGAGCGCGCGGACGTGGACGCCGCGGTGTCGGCGGCCGCGAGGGCGTTCGACTCCTGGGGCGACTCCTCGCTCACCAAGCGGACCCGCGTCATGTTCACCCTGCGCGAGCTGCTGGTCAAGCACGAGGACGAGCTGGCCCGGATCATCGCCGCCGAACACGGAAAGGTGATCGAGGACGCCAAGGGCGAGATCGTCCGCGGCCGCGAGATCGTCGAGTTCGCCTGCGGTATCACCAGCGCGCTCAAGGGCGACTATTCCGACCAGGTCTCCAGCGACATCGACTCCTTCTCCTACCGCCAGCCGCTCGGTGTCGTCGGCGGCATCACCCCGTTCAACTTCCCGATCATGGTGCCGCTGTGGATGCACCCGATCGCCATCGCCTGCGGGAACACGTTCGTGCTCAAGCCGAGCGAGCGCGACCCCTCCGCCTCCAATTTCGTGGCGGAGCTCTACGCCGAGGCCGGCCTGCCCGGCGGCGTGTTCAACGTCGTGCACGGCGACAAGACCGCCGTTGACGGTCTGCTGGAGAACGCCGATGTCGCGGCGGTCTCCTTCGTGGGCTCCACCCCGATCGCGAAGTACGTCCACGAGCGGGCCACCGCCCGAGGTAAGCGGGTGCAGGCCCTTGGCGGGGCGAAGAACCACGCCGTGGTGCTGCCCGACGCCGACCTGGACTTCGCCGCCGACCAGCTCACCGCGGCCGCCTACGGCTCCGCCGGGCAGCGCTGCATGGCGGTCTCGGCGGCCGTGGCCGTCGGCGACGCCGGCGACGCGCTCGTCCCGGTGCTGGAGAAGAAGGCCAGGGCGATCAAGGTCGGACCCGGCGACGACCCGGCCAGCGAAATGGGGCCGGTGATCACCGCGCAGGCGCGCGACCGGGTCGCGAACTACGTGGCCGGCGGCGCCGGCCAGGGGGCGCGGGTCGTCGTCGACGGCCGCGACCTCACCGTGGACGGCCATGAGGACGGTTTCTTCGTCGGCCCGAGCCTCATCGACCACGTCAAGCCCGGCATGGGCGTCTACGACGACGAGGTGTTCGGTCCGCTGCTGGTGGTCGTGCGCTCGTCCAGTGTCGAGGAGGCGATCGCGCTTATCAACGCCAACCCCTACGGCAACGGGACCGCGGTCTTCACCAGCGACGGTGAGGCGGCCCGCCGGTTCCACCGCGGAGTCAAGGTCGGCATGGTCGGCGTCAACGTACCGATCCCGGTGCCGATGTCGCACTACTCCTTCGGCGGCTGGAAGGACTCGCTGTTCGGCGAGAAGCACATCCACGGACCCGAGGGGGTCGACTTCTACACCCGGGCCAAGGTCATCACCAGCCGCTGGCCGCACGTCAACCGGTCCGTCGAGGCCGCGCTCAACTTCCCCACAGCGCACTGAACGCACTCCTTGCGAAGAAAGGCGACGACATGGCTAGCGCCGCTGAGCCCGCGAGCAGGCTCGTACTGGGATCGGCTCCGGACTCCTGGGGCGTCTGGTTCCCCGACGACGAGCACCAGACCCCCTGGTACCGGTTCCTCGACGAGCTGGCCGAGGCCGGGTACTCCTGGCTGGAAATCGGCCCCTACGGCTACCTGCCCACCGATCCGGACCGGCTCGCCGACGAGGTGGGCAGGCGCGGCCTGCGGGTCTCCGGCGGCACCGTCTTCGGCGCGCTGCACCGTGCGGACGCCTGGGACGGCATGCTGTCCACGGTCCGCAAGGTCGCCGAGCTGACCAGGGCCGTGGGGGCGCACCACCTGGTGTTCATCCCGCCGATGTACCGCGACGAGAAGACCGGCGAGTACTCCGAGTCGCCGACCCTGGGCGAGGACGCCTGGCAGACGGTGCACCGCGGCGCCAACGAACTCGGCAGGATCCTGCGCAACGACTACGACGTGCGGCTGTGCCTGCACTCGCACGCCGATTCCCACATCCAGAGCCAGTCCGAGATCGAGCGGTTCCTCGACGGCACCGACCCCGACTACGTCTCCCTGTGCCTGGACACCGGGCACGTGGCCTACGGGGGCGGCGACGCCGTCGACCTGATCCGCCGCTACTCCGAGCGCGTCGACTACGTCCACATCAAGCAGATGGACCCCGACGTGCTCGCCCAGGTCGCCGAGGAGAACCTCTCCTTCGGCGAGGCGGTCAAGCGCGGCGTCTGCGTCGAGCCGCCGGCGGGCGTTCCCGCCCCGGCCTCGGTGATCGACGCGCTGAGCGAGGTCGACGCGCAGGTCTTCGTGATCGTCGAGCAGGACCTCTACCCGTGCGACTTCGATGTGCCGAAGCCGATCGCGGTCCGCACCCGCAAGTACCTGAACAGCTGTGGTCTGGGGGCCCGCTACCAGAAGGCGTGAAACCCGCCCTGTCTGTGCTGAACCCGACCCGGCCGCGCTGGCGGCGCCGACAGGCGGTCCCCGGCGGCCCCGGATTTCCCGCAACACGACCACGAAAGACACCTAGAAGCCGAAGCAACCTTCATCCCGCATCACCCTGAGAGGTTCTCGCCATGAACCGCAAACCGTTCACTTTCCTGGCCGCCGTAGCAGGTCTCACGATGGTGGCCTCCGCCTGCAGCGAAGAGGGCGGCCAACAGGCCGAAGGCGGCGGCGACGTCGAAACCCCGGAGATGACCATCGCGCTGATCACCCACCAGGCCCCGGGCGACACGTTCTGGGACATAGTCCGTGCCGGGGCCGAAGACGCCGCCGCGAAGAGCAACATCACGCTGGACTACACGTCGAACCCGGAAGCCGGAGAGCAGGCCACCCTGATCCGCAACGCTGTGGACAAGGACGTCGACGGCATCGCCGTGACACTGGCCACGCCGGACGCCCTGCAGGGGGCGATCGACAGGGCGGTCGAGGCGGGCATCCCGGTGGTCGGCCTGAACACCGGCATCGACCATTGGGAGGACGCCGGCCTCACGGAGTACTTCGGCACCGACGAGACCCTGGCCGGCGAGGCCTTCGGCGAGCGGCTCAACGATGTCGAGGCCGAGAACGCGCTGTGCGTGATCCAGGAGCAGGGGCACGTCGCCCTGGAGGAGCGGTGCCGCGCACTCGGTGAGACCTTCGACGGCGAGTCGGAGACGCTCTACGTCGACGGCGCCAGCATGCCGGACGTGAGCTCGGGCATCACCTCCAAGCTGCAGGAGGACGAGGACATTGACTACGTCGTCACGTTGGGCGCCCCGTTCGCGATGACCGCGATCGACTCGGTGGAGGATGCCGGCAGCGAAGCCCAGGTCGCCACCTTCGACACCAACCGCGAGCTGGTCGGCGCGCTGGAGAACGGCGACGTTGAGTGGGCGGTCGACCAGCAGCCCTACCTGCAGGGTTACCTGGCCGTCGACGGCCTGTGGCTGTACAACACCAACGGCAACATCTCCGGCGGCGGTGAGCCGGTGCTGACCGGCCCGACGTTCATCGACCAGGACAACATCGACGAGATCGCGCAGTACGCCGAGGAAGGGACCCGGTGAGTGAGCGATGAGCCAGACACTGACCCCAAGGGCGACCAGCCCCGAGGGTGGCTCTGAGAAGGCGCTCAGGGTCGGTCAGCGTTCGCTGCTGCGGCGCTTCCTCTCGCGGCCCGAGGTGGGGTCGCTCATCGGTGCCGTCGTCGTGTTCAGCGTTTTCTTCACGGTGGCCGAGCCGTTCCGGCAGGCGTCGTCGCTCTCGACGGTGCTGTACGCCAGCTCGACGATCGGGCTGATGGCGATCGCCGTGGCGCTGCTGATGATCGGCGGGGAGTTCGACCTCTCCGCCGGCGTCGCGGTGATCACCTCGGCGATCACCGCGGGGATGTTCAGCTACCAGTTCACGACCAACGTCTGGGTCGGGGTCGGGGTGGCGCTGCTGGTCTCGCTGACCATCGGGTTCGTCAACGGGATGCTGCTGATCCGCACCAGGATCCCCAGCTTCCTGATCACCCTGTCGATGTTCCTGATGCTGCAGGGGCTCAACGTGGCGGTGACCAAGCTGGTCACCGGCAGCGTGGCCACCCAGAACATCTCCAACATGGACGGGTTCGCCTCCGCGAAGGCCGTGTTCGCCTCCGAGGCCTCCTTCGCCGGGTTCAACATCCGGGCGACGGTCATCTGGTGGCTGGTCTTCGCCGCGATAGCCACCTGGGTGCTGCTGCGCACCAGGGTGGGCAACTGGATCTACGCGATCGGCGGCAGTAAGGAGAGCGCGCGCGCCGTCGGTGTGCCGGTGAACAAGGTCAAGGTCGGGCTGTTCATGACGGTGGGCTTCATGGCCTGGTTCGTCGGCATGCACATGCTGTTCCAGTTCAACACCGTTCAGTCCGGTGAGGGCGTCGGCAACGAGCTGCTCTACATCATGGCGGCGGTCGTGGGCGGCTGCCTGCTCACCGGCGGCTACGGCACCGTGATCGGCGCGGTCATCGGCGCCTTCATCTACGGCATGACCAGGCAGGGGATCGTCTACGCCGGTTGGGACAACAACTGGGTGATGTTCTTCGTCGGGGCGATGCTGCTCACAGCGGTCATCGTCAACACCTGGGTCCGCACACAGACGAGCAAGAGGTGACCGAGGTGGCTACGACGACCGGTACCACACAGGCCAAACCGGGGCCGCCCGTCGAGGAGGGCGGGTCCGGGCCCATCGTGGAGCTGAGGGGCGTGGGCAAGTCCTTCGGCAACATCAGAGCGCTGTCCGGGGTGGACCTGAAGGTCAGCACCGGCGAGGTCACCTGCATCCTGGGTGACAACGGCGCGGGAAAGTCCACCCTGATCAAGATCATCGCGGGCCTGCACGAGCCCACCTCCGGCGAGTACCGGGTGGACGGGCGGCCGGTGAAGTTCTCCTCGCCCCGCGAGGCCCTGAACCGCGGCATCGCGACGGTCTACCAGGACCTGGCGATCGTGCAGCTGATGCCGGTGTGGCGGAACTTCTTCCTCGGATCGGAGCTGAGCACCGGGGCGGGCCCGTTCCGCCGCCTCGACGTCAAGCGGATGCGCGCGATCTGCGACGAGGAACTGCAGAAGATGGGCATCGACCTGCCCAACATCGATCTGCCCGTGCAGAACCTCTCCGGCGGCCAGAAACAGGTGCTGGCCATCGCCCGCGCGATCTACTTCGGCGCGCGGGTGCTGATCCTGGACGAGCCCACCGCCGCGCTCGGTGTCAAGCAGTCGGGTGTGGTGCTCAAGTACATCAACGCCGCGCGCGACGCCGGGCTGGGCGTCATTTTCATCACCCACAACCCGCACCACGCGTTCATGGTTGGCGACCACTTCGTGGTGATCAAGCTCGGCGAGATGGAGTTCGACGCCCCCCGCTCCGAGCTGTCGCTGCAGGACCTGACCCACCACATGGCCGGCGGCGCGGAGCTCGACGCCCTGGAGCACGAGCTGGAGCGCGGCCAGGTTCCCGAGGTGGACCCGCTGCACGGCGTCAAGTCCAAGGAAAGCGTGGAACCGGAGCTGCCGCACCAAGCGGAGAGGAAGGGATGACGATGGCCGTCAAGGTTGGCGTGATCGGCGCCGGGATGATCGGCGCCGACCACATCCGCCGGCTCACCACGGTGGTGAACGGAGCCGAGGTCGTGGCGGTGACCGACATCGACGCCGAGCGGGCCGCGGAGGTGGCGTCCGGTGCTGGGGCGCGATCACTGCCGACCGGCCAGGAGGTGATCAGCGCCGATGATGTGGACGCGGTGCTGGTCACCTCCCCGGGATTCGCCCACACCGACCCCGTTCTGGGCGCCATCGAGGCCGGAAAGCCGGTGTTCTGCGAGAAGCCCCTGGCCACAACGGCCGAGGACTGCCTGCGGATCGTCGAGGTCGAGATGAAGCACGGCCGGCGCCTCGTGCAGGTCGGTTTCATGCGCCGCTACGACGCCGGCTACCGGGCGATGAAGCGGGCCGTCGACGCCGGGGAGGTGGGTACCCCGCTGATGATGCACTGCGTGCACCGCAACGCCACCGTTCCGGAGTCCTACCACTCGGAGATGGCCACGCACGACACCGCCATCCACGAGATCGACGCCGTGCGCTGGCTGCTGGACGACGAGATCGCCTCCGCCCAGGTGCTCAAGCCGCGCAGGACCGCCAAGCGCTTCGACCACCTGCAGGATCCGCAGATCATGCTCTTCGAGACCTTCAGCGGGGCGCGCGTCGATGTCGAGGTGTTCGTGAACTGCCAGTACGGCTACGACATCAAGTGCGAGGTGGTGGGTGAGACCGGAACCGTGCAACTGGCCGACCCCGAGCAGCCGCTTCTGCGCACCGCGGGCCGGGCGCACACGGTCGTGCTGCAGCACTGGAAGGACCGGTTCGGCCAGGCCTACGACGTCGAGATCCAGGAGTGGATCGACTCGGTCGCCAACGGGCGCGTCTTGGGCCCCAGCTCATGGGACGGCTACGCCGCGGCGATGATCGGCGACGCGACCGTGGAGGCGCTGCACTCCGGCCGAATCGTCGGCGCCGGGCTCAAGGAGCGCCCGGCCTTCTACGGCTGACCTGCGGGACGAGGAAGAAAGGAGAAAGAGACATGAAGATCGCCGTGGACCCATTCATGTTCCGCGCGCTCCCCGTCCCGGAGATGGTGCGGACGGTCGCCGACATCGGCTACTCCCATATCGAGCTGTCGCCGCGGGAGGAGTTCATGCCCTTTTTCCTGCACCCGCGGGCCGACGACGACCGGGTGGCCGAGTTCAGGAAGGCGCTGCGCGAGACGGGTGTGCAGCTGTCGAGCATCCTGCCGCTGTACAGGTGGTCCAGCCCTGTCGAGGAAGAGCGCCAGGCGGCGGTGCGGTACTGGAAGCGGATGATCGAGGTCGCGGTCGAGATGGGCTGCACCCTGATGAACTCCGAGTTCAACGGGCGCCCGGAGAAAGCCGCCGAGAGCGAGGCCGCCTTCTGGAAGTCACTGGAGGAACTGCTGCCGATCTTCGAGCGCGAGGGGATCGCCCTCAACCTCGAAGCGCATCCCGATGACTTCTGCGAGGTCAACGCGCCGGCGGTGGACCTGGTGCGGGCGATCAACAAGCCGTGGGTGAACTACCTGTACTGCGCGCCGCACACCTTCCACCTGTCCGGCGAGGACCCGGGCGCCGACATCCGCGCGATGATGCACTACGCCGGGGACAAACTGCGGCACGTGCACATTGCGGACTCCTTCGACCACAAGGGGTCCTCGGGGCTGCGCTACATCCTGAACCCGCCCGGAACACCGGCCCGTATCCACCAGCACCTGGACATCGGGCAGGGCGAGGTGGACTGGGACGTCTTCTTCGCGACCCTGCGGGAGATGAGGTTCGACGGCGTCGCCACGGTGTGCGTATTCGCCTGGGAGGAGCGCGCCCGCGAGTCGTGCGCCTCCAACCTGGAGCGCGTCACCAAGGAACTGACCGTCTGAGGGAGTCCCCGCACCCCAAGGCCGCGCCCTATCCGGGGGGCAGGGCGCGGCCCGCGCGTCCACACTGGTGAAGGGCGAGCGGCTCGGCGAGGGCCGACCGGGGCTACCGCTCCTCCAGGGCCGGCGCCTCCTCGGGGGCGCCCGCTTCTCCGGCCGAGCCGTCGAGCCACCCGCAGACCCGCTCGACCGTGGCCGAAACGGGCTCGTGCGTGGTGTCCACCAGGCTCATCGGCGGCGACATATCACCGGCCGACGCCCGGATCCACCCGTTGAACTCAACGGTCTCCGCGATCCGCGGCTCCGACCACTCCCGCCAAGCGGGCCGGGCCCGCAGCCGCGCCGCGAGCACCTCCGGTTCGCACACCAGCGCGAGGTAGTGGATGTCGGAGAAGAGGGACCGTTCACCCAGCGACTCGAACTCCGGCGGCACCACCGTGCCGCACAGTACGACCGAGCGGCCGCTCTGATGGATCATCGCGGCCATACGCAGCCATGCGGAGCGGAACGCGCGGTGGTTGCCCCGTGGATCCTGCAACCCGGGAAGCCACAGCACGTCCTGCTCCATGACGACGAACCGGTCGTCGAGCCGCTCGACGAGCAGCCGGGACACCGTGGACTTTCCGGTGCCGCTGGGACCGGTGACACACCACAGCGGCAGCCGCCGGAAGCGCTGCCGGTGACCGCACGTGCAGCAGACGAGCACAGGGCGTCGCGGCTCCACGTGCGGGGTCTCTGCCAGCGCCCCGCAGTGGGCGCAGATCAGCGGATTCACCAGCGGTCAGTCGAACAGCGACTCGAGGAAACTCCGCCGCTTGCGCCGTCCGTGTCCGTACGGCGGAGGCGAGTCGGGATAGGAGCCGTAGGGGCGCGGCGAGTCCTTGTAGCCGCGGTACGCGGGGGGAGGAGCCGTCTGACCTCCTCCTGAATACGGGGGCGGGGAACCGTAGTATTGCTGTTCGGCGCTGACGATCTGCTCCAGTTCGCCCCGGTCGAGGAAGATCCCCCCGCACTGCTCGCAGCGCTCGAGATGGATTCCCTGACGGTCGAAGGTGCGCATCAGACCTTGGCACTTTGGACAAGTCACCCCGACAGGTTACTCGGAGATCGCCCTCCCTGCCGATCTTGTCCTCCGTTCCTTCCGTCTTCGCTGTCCGAATCCGGTCGCGGGGGCGTACAGAACCACAGGAGGGAGGGAAACCCGTGGCCACGAGCCGGATGCTAATGTTCCGGTCCTCCCGCGACGTTCCTCCGCTACTCCGAGGACGGTCGGCCACCGGCCGGCGACTCCGCCCGCGGCGGCCGGTGACGGCGGTCCCGCGCGGCTTCTCCCCGCTTCCCCGGTCCTCCGGGCGAGACGTGGGACACACCAAAACCGAACCCCGTTCTAGTCGTGCGGGCGCCGAGTCTGTAGAGTGCCGCGCATGGAGCTGAATGGAGTTGCCGCCCTCGTAACCGGGGGCGCGAGTGGGCTGGGCGAGGCGACCGTCAAGGAACTGGCCTCCGCGGGAGCGACTGTCGTCATCGCCGACCTCAACGCCGAGCGCGGTGAGGAGCTGGCCAAGGAGATCGGTGGTGTCTTCGTGACCACCGATGTGGCCGAGGAGGACCAGGTCGAGGCCGCGGTGCGGGCCGCCGTGGGCACCGGGAGACCGCTGCGTGCGGCTGTGTCCTGCGCCGGCATCGGATGGGCCACCCGCACGATCGACCGCGAGGGCAAGCCGCACGACCTTGCCAGCTACAAAAAGGTCATCGACGTCAACCTGGTCGGCACGTTCAACCTGGTGCGACTGGCGGCCGCCGCGATGGCGCGGACCGAGCCGGCGAGCGAGGACGGGGAGCGCGGCGCGATCGTCAACACCGCCTCCCTCGCGGGGATCGAGGGCCAGGTCGGCCAAATCGCCTACTCCTCCTCGAAGGGCGGCGTCATCGGCATGACGCTGCCCGCCGCGCGCGACCTCGCCGCCATCGGTGTGCGCGTCAACACCGCGGCACCGGGGATTATCGACACCCCCATCTACGGTGAGGGCGAGAGAGCCGAGGAACTCAAGGAGCGGCTGACCTCACCGATCCTGTTCCCCAAGCGCATGGGAACCCCGGCCGAGTTCGGCAGGCTGGTCCGGTGCCTGCTGGAGATCAGCTACATGAACGCCGAGGTCGTCCGGATCGACGGCGGCCTGCGCATGCCGCAGAAATAGCGAGGACAGGAGACCTTCATGAGCGACGAGGTGCTCTACACGACGGGGGACGGTGTCGCCGTCATCACGATCAACCGGCCCAAGGCCAAGAACGCGGTCAACGCCGCGGTCGCCCGGGCCATCGCCGATGCGCTGGATGACCTGGACGCCCGCAAAGACCTCACCGTCGGCATCCTCACCGGCGCGGGCGGCACGTTCTGCGCCGGGATGGACCTCAAGGCGTTCATGCAGGGAGAGGTCCCCGTGATCGATGGGCGCGGATTCGCCGGGCTCGCGAAGCGCCCGCCGAAGAAGCCGCTGATCGCCGCGGTCGAAGGGTATGCGCTGGCCGGAGGGTTCGAGGCGGTCCTGGGGTGCGACCTCGTGGTCGCCGCCGAGGACGCCAGGTTCGGCGTTCCCGAGGTCAAGCGCGGACTCGTCGCCGGTGCCGGCGGGCTGCTCCGGCTGCAGCACCGGATTCCGCGCAACATCGCCATGGAGTTCGTGCTGACCGGTGAATACGTCGGCGCCTCACGGGCAGCCGAACTCGGCCTGGTCAACCGGGTCACCCCCAGCGGCGGGGCGCTGGAGGGGGCACGGGAGCTGGCCGCGCATGTGGCCGCCAACGCCCCACTGGCGGTCGCGGCGTCCAAGCGGGTCATCACCGAGTCGGACGACTGGTCGAGCGAGGAGATGTGGGCGAAGCAGGACGAGATCATCTCGCCGATCTTCGTCAGCAAGGACGCGATGGAGGGCGCAGCGGCGTTCGCCGAGAAGCGCAAGCCCGACTGGCAGGGCGAGTAGAGGCGGACACGGAGCGAAGCCCCGGCGTCGGTACCGGCCGGCCCTTCGGCAGGGGCCGGCCGGCGGTTCTCCGGTGCGGGAACACCCTTCCGACGCGCTGTCGGCGCCGGCCCCGCTCGGACGTGGACGAGGCGTTCGGCTCAATGCCGAGGCTTGTAGCGCAGGCGCCGCGCGACACCGAGAAGCGCGGCGCCCGCGGCGAGTGCCGCCACGCCGATGAGCGCGAGCACCGCCAGCGGGCCGCCGGTCACCGGCAGCGTCGTGGCGGCCTCGTCCTCCGCGTGCTCCTCGGATCCCTGTTCCTCGGACGCCCGATCTTCGGAGGTCAGCTCTTCGGAGGCCTGCTCCTCGGGCAGCGTGCCCTCGCCCGGCAGCACGCCCTCCTCGGGTGGGGCGTCCTGCCCGGACTCTCCGCCCATGCCCTCCGGCGGGTGGCCCGTGGCGGGCGTATCGCCTTCCTCGGACCCGCGCTCGCCAGGGGCGCGGCCATGGCGGTCGTGCCCCCCGCGATCGCCGTAGTTCTCGTATTCCGGGTATTTCGCGTGCTCGCTGTGATCGCCGTAGTTCTCGTATTCCGGGTACTCCGGGGGTCCGTATCCGCCGCGCGGTGACTCGTGCGGGGCCTCCTTCCTCTCAGTGGCGTGCGGGACCGACCCATAGAGCCCGCTGAGATCATCCGCCTGTGCGGCGTAGCCGCCGCCGACCGCGGCGATGGACACGATTCCCGCGACAGCCATCCCGACTAGGGGTCTCTTCATAATTCCTCCCGAAGATGGCGTGTACGAGTTGTTCGCATGGAAAGTGGGAAGCGCCATCCTCAGATATATGCGAACATGCCGAGCTGGAATTCGGAGAGCGACTCGCGGTAGTAGCCCCAGTTCACAGCGGATGCGCTCGGGATTCTCCGTCCCTGCGGCATAAAAGAGGGAAGGCCCGCGTGTGCCCGATTCGGTGTGACTCGTAAAAGCTTTTCGAATGGAGCGCACCTGACCCGCTTCCGCGGTTTTCGTCCGAAAACAGCGGAGTGCCGGGAATTCCCGAGAAGCCTGGTTCCCGGCGTGGTTGCGGCGCTCCGCCGGCGGAGCCCGCGGAGCGGAAACGGGACCCGGTCAGGTCTCTGCGTCGGGACCCGGCTCGCGGCGGTCCCGTGCGCGGACGAGGGCGCGGGCGATCGCTACGATCCCCAAGCCGATGGCGAGTACCGGCAGGATCCATATCGCGCCGAAACTCCAGTTCGTCGAGCCGCTGATGACGAACACCACACCAAGGGACACGAACAGCAGACCGGCGACGAACGATGCCCAATCGGTCTTCTTAAGGCGTGACACGCCGCACCTCCATATCGGCGCCGTAGGATGCCAGGCGCACGACCAGAACAGGCGGTTCGGACTCCCCTTCCTGCGGCTCCTCCCGCTGGTCCGCTTTTTCCGCCGGGCGTCTCTTCCCCGGGGTCTCGGGATCCAGGCTCCTGCTGACATCGAGCAGGGTTCCGGAACGGACCGAGTCGTCGATCCGGATCCGACCGACCGTCGTCGTAGCGCGCACGTCCACCCGCGCCGTGTCCGGGGCCAGCACGTCTATCTCGCCGAGGCGCACGCTCGCGCTGACCTCCACCTGATCGCCCGGCCGCAGCGTCATCCCGGTCAGGTCCAGTTCGGCCCTGCCCGCGGTGAGGTGGTACTCTCGGTCCTCGGCGGCCGTCGTGGGACGCCACTCCGCAGTGCCGATCCGGATGCCGGTCAGGTTCGTGCTCGACACGCCGACCAGCAGCACGGTCAGCAGCGTGCCCAGGACGACCAGACCACGGGGGTTGCCCACCCAGGTCCCCGCGAGCAGGGCCACACCGACGATCGCGACGACACTTCCCAGGTAGACGGGTCCGGTCTCGGGGCCCAGCAGGGCGGACAGCGAGGGCCCTCCGGTGAGGCCGAACGTGATACCGGTCGCCGCCACGATGGCCAAGAAAACCAGGCCGAACAGCAGAACGCCCTTCTCGTGCCGTTTCGCCCTCCGGCGCTCCCGGGTTCTTCGAGCCTGATCACGCGCTCTCTCCGCTGATCTCCGGGCCCGTTCCGCCGCCGTGCGGGCCGTCTCCTCACGGTCTTCGCCCTCGTCCTCCCCGGTGTCGCCGTCCGCGCTCTCCCGGGTGCTTCGCGCGTTCCGGTCCCCAACGACGGCGAGGTCGATCGGCCCGCTCGGAGCCGCGGCCCACGGCTGGGCCGGGTTGTAGTAGGCCGGTGCCGGCTCCGGCTCCGGCGCTGCCGGGGGCGGCTCGCTCGTCCGCCACTGCTCGGGGAGGTCGCGGAACGTCTGCCGCAGATCCACGCCGCGGTTGTGCGCGGTCAGCAGGCCGAGGATGAGCGGTGTGGCGAGGACGAGCGTGCCCCAGCTGATCCCGCCGACCAGGCTGAGCGCCGTGGCCGCGGCCAGCCCCAGGACCAGGACGGACAGCACGGACTCGGGAGCGAAACGGCGGTCGAGTAGCTGTTCCGACATCGCCGGACCGCCCTCGGAATCCCGCATCATCATCCACGCGGCGATGTAGAGCCACAGACCGGTGCCGCAGGCGAGCCCGGTGATGGCGAACGCGACCCGCCACACAACAGGATCGACACGCGTGTACTCGCCGAGGCCGGCGCAGACCCCTGTGACTACGCCGGCCTCGGCGTTCTTGCGCAGCTCCCGACCGTGGCCCCTGCCCGGCGGGCTAGTGGACCCGGCCGTGCCCGGCTCTTGCTGCTCTGCGCCGTCCACCGGCTCTCGCTCGTCTGCCACGGTCGGTCACCACGTCTCCTTCACGTTCCCATCCTCGCCTCTCACCGGCACCGGTTCCCATCCGGGACGACCCTGACCACACCCTGAGGCGTTCCGGGACACTCCGGGGCCCGTCCCTGATGCCGCCGCGGTGATCACGGGGCATTCTGGGAAGAGCACAGGCGAGGAGGGGAAGGTACATCGGTGGCGGAGACAGCCGGCGAAACGCCGCGGTTCTACCGTGCGCGCGACGGCCGGCTGCTCGCCGGGGTCGCGGCCGGGCTGGCCCAGCACCTCGGGATCCCCCCGATCGTGTCCCGCCTGGCGCTTCTCGCCTTGGGCTTCGGCGGGATCGGTATCGCCGTGTACGTCGTGCTGGTGTTCTTCGTGCCGGTGGAACCCGAAACCGCGCAGGACACCGGCGAGGAGAGCGGCACGCCCGGGAAACGGCGCGACGTCGGGCGGCTGCTCGGCTACCTCGCCCTGGCGGCCGTGCTGAGCATGCTCTTCCTCGTCTTCGGCGGGATGTTCGATCCGCTGCTCTGGTTCCTCATCTTCGGCGCGCTGGGCGCCGCCGTCCTCTGGCAGCAGGCCAACCCCGCCCTCCGCGACGAGTGGGTGTCCACGACGGCCCTGCCTAGCAGGAAAGGCTGGGTGCGCATCGGAGCCGGCGTCCTCCTCATCGTCATCGGCGTCATCGGCTTCCTCGTCTTCCAGCAGCAACTCCAGGAGGCCCGCACGGGCCTGACCTTCGCGGCCACCATGCTCGCGGGCATCTCCCTGATCGCCGCACCGTGGATCGTCGGCCTGGTCCGGGAACGCGACCGGGAGCGCCGCGAGCGCATCCGCAACCAGGAGCGCGCCGAACTCGCGGCGCACATCCACGACTCCGTGCTCCACACGCTCACCCTCATCCAGCGCCGGGCCGACGACCCGCGCGAAGTCCAGCGGCTGGCCCGTGTCCAGGAGCGCGCACTGCGCAGCTGGCTGTACCAGCGTCCCGCCGACGCCGACACCACGGTCAAGCCCGCGCTGGAGCGGGTCGCCGCCGAAGTGGAGGAGTCCCACGGGGTGCCGATCGAGGTGGTCTGCGTCGGCGACGGCCCGATCGACGACGGCATCCGGGCGGAACTGCAGGCCTCCCGGGAGGCGATGGTCAACGCCTCCAAGTACGCGGGGGCCGACAGCATCTCCGTGTTCGGTGAGGTCGAACCGAAGGAGGTGCTCATTTTCGTCCGGGACCGCGGCCAGGGGTTCGACCTCGACGCCGTCCCCGACGACCGCATGGGCGTGCGCGGCTCGATCATCGGGCGGATGAAACGGCACGGCGGAGAGGCCCGCGTCCGCACCGCCCCCGGGGAGGGCACTGAGGTCCAATTGCGTATGCCGCGTATCCCGGAATTCGGCTGAGGACCCGTTCCGGCGGACCGGATCCGGCCGCAGCCGCCCAGTGGGATGCCGCTGCCCTGCTCGGATGGGTAAAGTCCATGACGTGGCAGACGACAACACCACCTTCGGCAGCGGCGCCGCGGTGCCGCGCGTGGTCATCGTGGACGACCACCGGCTCTTCCGCAGCGGAGTCCGCGGGGAACTGGGCAACGCGGTCGAGGTCATCGGCGAGGCCGGCGACGTCGACGGTGCCGTCCACGTCATCAGCGAGCACCAGCCCGACCTCGTACTGCTCGACGTGCACCTGCCCGGCGGGGGCGGTGTGGAGGTGCTGCGCCGGGTGCTGTCCCACCACCCGGACATCAAGTTCCTCGCGCTGTCGGTCTCCGACGCTGCCGAGGACGTCATCGGCGTGGTCCGCGGCGGCGCGCGCGGCTATGTCACCAAGACGATCTCGGGCAAGGAGCTCGCCGACGCGATCGTCCGGGTCGCCGACGGCGACGCGGTGTTCTCCCCGCGCCTCGCCGGATTCGTGCTGGACGCGTTCGCGGCCACGGACTCCCCGCCCATGGACCCCGAACTCGACCGCCTCACCCAGCGGGAGCGCGAGGTCCTGCGCCTCATCGCGCGCGGCTACGCCTACAAGGAAGTGGCGAAGGAACTCTTCATCTCGGTGAAGACCGTGGAGACCCACGTCTCCTCGGTGCTGCGCAAGCTCCAGCTCTCCAACCGGCATGAGCTCAGCCGCTGGGCCACGGCGCGCAAGCTGCTCTGAGCCGGGTACGGCGGCACGTCAGCGCAGTGCGTCCAGCATGCGCTTCAGGAGCGCCGGCCCGTCGGCCTCGGTGGCGAGCGTGAGTTTGGGGCGCTGGTCGGAGGGGTCGGCGTTGGGGCGCAGGTCGGCTATGGTGAGCCCGCGCGTGTGCTCGCCCTTCAGCTCGACCCGGACACCGACCTCGACCGCGTCGGTCACAAGAGCGGGGTCGACCAGGATCGCGGCGGCCAGCGGATCGTGCATCGCGCACTGGCGGACCCCGAAGACCTCGCTGTACCAGCCGGTGTAGAACTCCAGGAACCGCGATGCCAGCCGGGCGCGTTCGCCGCTGACGGTCTTCAGCTCGTCCAACCAGGCGCCCGGCGCCACCGTCTTCATGGTGACGTCCAGTGCGACCAGCGTCGCCTGGAACCCGGCGGCGAGCACCACCTCGGCGGCCTCAGGGTCGTTGACGATGTTGGCCTCGGCCCAGGGGGTCAGGTTGCCCGGCACCCGCACGGCACCGCCCATTATCACCACGCGGCGGACCAGTTTCGGCAGTTCCGGTTCCAAGCCGAGCGCCAGGGCCAGGTTCGTCAACGGGCCGATGGCGAGCACGTCGATCTCGCCAGGATCCGAACGGGCCAGCCGGACCAGCAGCTCCGCGGCCGACTCGGCGGCCGGGCTTCCGTGCGGTGCCGGAGTCTCGACATTCCCGAGACCATTGGCGCCGTGGACGTGCTCGCTGGGCTTCGGCGGCTGCACGAGCGGCCGCGCCGCGCCGGACGCGACAGGGGTCTCGGGGCAGCCGTACAGCTCCACTAGGCGGAGGGCGTTGTCCGTCGTCTGCCTGACCGTGTTGTTGCCGAAGACCGCTCCGATGCCGGCGATCTCCACTTCCGGCTGCGCGCTCAGGTAGGCAAGCGCGAGTGCGTCATCGATGCCGGGATCGCAGTCGACGAAGACGCGCACGTTCTCCCCCAAGGTGGACGGGACCGGATGTGCGCACCCAAGGCTAGACCGGTGCGCGAGGAGCGGGGAACCGGGCTCCGCCGAGCGGGAGACGGGCACCCGCGGCCCCCCGTAATCTGGAGGCGTGTCGTCCCAAGAGCAACTTCTCGAAGGTCTCAACGTCCCCCAGCGCGACGCCGTGACGCACTCCGGCAGTCCGTTGTTGATCGTCGCGGGTGCGGGCTCCGGCAAGACCCGGGTACTCACCCACCGCATCGCCTACCTGCTCGCCGAGCGGGGAATACGCGCCGGTGAAGTCCTCGCGATCACCTTCACCAACAAGGCGGCCGCGGAGATGAAGGAACGCATCGAGGGTCTGCTGGGCACCCGTGTCGCCAACGCGATGTGGGTGATGACCTTCCACTCGGCCTGCGTGCGCATTCTGCGCCGCGAGGCGACCCGACTGGGCTACCCGAGCAGCTTCACCATCTATGATTCGGCCGACTCACAGCGGCTGATGCAACTGGTCTGCCGCGAGATGGACCTGGACCCCAAGCGCTATCCGCCGAAGTCCTTCTCGGCGCAGGTGTCCAACCTCAAGAACGAGCTCGTCGACTACGACACCTTCGCCGAACGGGCGCAGACCGAGCAGGAGAAGAAACTCGCCGAGGCCTACACGCTGTACCAGCAGCGGCTGCACGAGGCCGGCGCGATGGACTTCGACGACCTGATCATGATCACGGTCAACCTGCTGCAGATGTTCCCCGAGGTCGCGGAACACTACCGGCGCCGGTTCCGGCACATCCTCGTCGACGAGTACCAGGACACCAACCACGCCCAGTACGTGCTGGTCCGGGAGCTTGTCGGCACCGGGGACGCGCCGTCGGAACTGTGCGTCGTAGGGGACGCCGACCAGTCCATCTACGCGTTCCGCGGCGCGACGATCCGGAACATCCTGGAGTTCGAGCGCGACTATCCCGAGGCGCGCACGATCCTGCTGGAGCAGAACTACCGCTCCACGCAGAACATCCTGACGGCGGCGAACGCCGTCATCGAGCGCAACGCCGATCGGCCCGCCAAGAACCTCTGGTCGGAACAGAGAGGTGGCCCCTCGCTGTCCGGCTACGTCGCCGACAACGAGCATGACGAGGCGGCCTTCGTCGTCGGGGAGATCGACAGCCTGACCGACGACGGCGTGTGCGCGCCGGGCGAGGTCGCCGTGTTCTACCGGACCAACGCCCAGTCCCGAGTGTTCGAGGACGTGTTCATCCGGACCGGGCTGCCATACAAGATCGTCGGCGGAGTGCGCTTCTACGAGCGCAAGGAGATCCGGGACATCCTCGCCTACCTGCGGGTACTCGCCAATCCCGAGGACACGGTGAGTCTGCGCCGGATCCTGAACGTTCCGAAGCGCGGTATCGGGGACCGGGCCGAGGAGACGATCGAGCTCTTCGCCGCGCGCGAGCGGATCTCCTTCGCCAAGGCGCTGCGCAGAGCAGACGAAGCGCCGGGGATCGCCACACGCTCGCTGAAGGCCGTCCGGGAATTCGTCTCCCTCATGGCGGAGCTCGAGGAGCTGGTTCCCACCATCACCCCTGCTGAGATCGTGGACGCGGTACTGCAACGAACCGGATACCTGTCCGAGCTGGAGAACTCCAAAGACATCCAGGACGAGAGCCGCCTGGAGAACCTGGAGGAGTTCGTCGAGGTGGCGCGGGAGTTCGAGAACACCTTCACGGGACCGCTCTACCCCGAAGAGGAGGAGGACGGTCCCGCTGCGGGGGAGCCCGAGGAGGACGGCCCCACCCTGGTGGACTTCCTGGAGCAGATCTCCCTGGTCGCCGACACGGACCAGATCCCGGACGCGGACGAGCGCGGAGGGGTCGTCACGCTGATGACCCTGCACGCGGCCAAAGGGCTGGAGTTCCCGGTGGCGTTCCTCACAGGCATGGAGGACGGGGTCTTCCCGCACATGCGGACGCTGGGGGACAAGACGGCGCTGGAGGAGGAACGGCGGCTCGCCTACGTGGGAATCACCCGGGCGCAGGAGCGGTTGTACGTGAGCAGGTCGGCGGTCCGCAGTGCGTGGGGAACGCCGTCCTACAACCCGCCGTCGCGATTCCTCGACGAGATCCCGCCGGAGCTCGTCGAGTGGCGCCGGTCCGAGTCCTCGTTCACGGGAGTACCGAGCCGGCCGCGTACCGCTTCCCCCTCCGCCAAGGCGGCGAGGGATGTGCCTACGCTCACCCCCGGAGACAAGGTCAACCACGACTCGTTCGGACTGGGCACCGTGCTGCTGGTCGACGGTGCGGGGGACAAGACCAAGGCGCGCATCGACTTCGGCGCCGACATCGGCGAGAAGGACTTCCTGGTCAAGTTCGCGCCGATCGAGAAGCTGTAGCAGCCGGATGAGCGGCTGGAATAGCCGGGCGGTCGGCACTGTTGTACCCGGTCGGCGCCCGATGAGGCGGTGGCACAGCC
>NZ_LAJC01000071.1 GCF_000981225.1 Allosalinactinospora lopnorensis | reverse complement strand
GCCCTGGGTGGCCGGCGCGGGGTGGGCGCGCCGCGGGGTGGGCGCGCTCCTTGTGCTCTTCGGCGCGGTCTCGCTCTACGACATCTGGAGCGGGACCCGTCCCGCGGCGCTGATCCGCCGGGCCGGTGCGCAGTTCACGGTCGACGGCCAGATGGGCGCGCCGGAACTGCATTCCGCGTGGCCGGCCCTGGGGGCCGCGGGGGCACTTCTTCTCCTGGTCGCGGGGGTGGTCACGGTCGCCCGGGGGGCTGCCTGGCCCGGTATGGGCAACAGGTACGATCGCCACAGCGCCCCTGTGGCGGTCCGCACCGGCGACCCCGCTGAACTGTGGAAGTCGCTCGACAGCGGCGCAGACCCCACCGTGGAGCGGGTGCCGGAGGATACCGCGGGCGGGCCGGACGGCACATCGGCGTCCCACGGGGCGGTCACCAGTGACGACAACGCGGATGCGAAGGAGCCTTGATGGCCGACGAACACCATGAGGATCACGGCAACACCGTTGCCGCCTGGTTCCTGACCCTCTCCTGGATCGTGGTCTGGAGCGTGGCCGGTGTAGGCATCATCTTCTTCGGCAAGGACGTAGTCCAGTGGACCGTGATCGGCCTGGTTCTCAGCGCCGTCTGCGCGGTCATCGCCGGCGCGCTGAAAATGGCCGGATTCGGCCGCAAAGAACCGCGCCCGAGCCCGTTGACCGCGGAGGAGTGGGCCGCCCAGCAGGAGGATGCCGCGGAGGCCGAGACCGCCGCCGAGGCCGTCAAGGGCGGCGACGACGGCGATTCCGGCAAGGAGCCGGCCACCGCGGGCGCGAAGTAACCCCCTTCGCCGGGGCCCGGAGGGGCCGCCGGGACGGGGAGGCCCGGTTTCGGCTTTACGCGTTTTCTGAGTGCTCAGTTCCTACTTTCACCGCAGAACCTGGCATGATTCACTCTGCCTGCGATCGCGCGTGAAACCGTGCTTTCGGCCATGTCCCCTGCCGGCGGTCGCGCCCCGCGCCTTATGGCGCTGTTGACGGACTCACCTCTTTTCAGGAAAGACGGACAGATTATGAGCTACGGCCCACCTCCAGGGTCCCCTCCTCCGCCGCCCCCTCCCGGAGGCGGTTACGGCCCTCCCCCACCTCACGGCGGTACCGGACCCCAGATGGGCGGCACACCTCCGGACAACTGGCTCGTCCCCTCGATCCTCGCCACGATCTTCTGCTGCTGGCCGTTCGGTATCCCGGGCATCCTCGCCGCGGCGAAGGTCATGGAGCTGTGGAACGTCGGTGACCACGCGGGAGCCTACGAGCAGTCGGCCAAGGCGAAGAAGTTCACGCTCATCGCCTTGTTCGCCGCGATCGGCGTCTGGGTCCTCATCATCGTCTTCTACTTCGTGATCTTCGCTGCGGCGATGAGCTCGGTGGGAACGTACGAGACGACGTACGACTACTAGGATCGCCGCCGATGACCGGAACCGCGGCGTCCATATGGCGCCGGCTGCATCCGGCTACCGCGCCCCTGCTGCTGGGCGGGGCGGGGGTGGCCGGTGCCACCCTGCTGCACTTCGTCGACCCGAACGAAGAGGGGAACTACCCCCTCTGCCCTTGGCTGATGCTCACCGGGACGTACTGCCCGGGGTGCGGAACCATGCGGGCGGTGCACGCGCTGACCCATCTCGACATAGCCGGCGCGGCGCAGATGAACGTGTTCCTCCTGGCGGCCCTGCCGTATTTCGCGTTCGCCTACGCCAGATGGGTGTACCGGTCGTTCAGGCCGGCGCCGCCGCCGACCGCGCCGCGCCGAATGCCCAGTCCGATGTGGCTCTATCTCCTGGTCGGCCTCATCATGGCCTTCTGGGTGGTGCGGAACCTGCCGTTTGGCTCGTTCCTCGCGCCGGGGTGAGGGCGGTGACCGCTCTCACCCGGCGGGTCGATACGATCGAGGACACAGGAGCTACGGTCCTGCCCGGATCCGGTCAGCTCCTGTGTCCTTCGTAATTTCCATCGAGAAGCCTCCGGATCCGGACCGGAGGCGAACCACATCCCGGATTGACGGGTTGAATACGCAAATGTACGATACGTGGCTTCTGGCGGCGGAGGCCGAGCCGTCAGGGTGTCGCCGCCGGACGGGCGGAGACGGTAAACGCCTGTGGAGACGGCGGGAGAGCAGCCCGGGGGGCTGGCGGTCGCCGGTGGCACAGGAACCCGCCGGAAGCCGCGTGCACGGCAGGCCGGGATCCCCTTCCGTCCAGGAGGGGGAGGACGTCAATGGAGGGGGCAGTCCTACGTGAGCGTGCTCGATGAGATCCTCGATGGAGTACGCGCCGATCTGACCGATCGGCAGGCTGCCACGCCCCTGGAGCGGCTCAAGGAGAAGGCCGAGTCCGTGCCGCGGCCCAAGGACGTCGTAGCGGCGCTGCGCCGTCCCGGTGTCCAGGTCATAGCCGAAGTGAAGCGCTCCAGCCCCTCCAAAGGCCCCTTGGCCGCGATCGCCGATCCGGCCGCGCTCGCCCGGGACTACGCCGACGGCGGCGCCTGCCTCATCAGTGTTCTCACGGAGGGGCGGCGGTTCGGCGGCAGCCTCGACGACCTCGGCAGCGTGCGTGCCGCCGTGGACACCCCGCTGCTGCGCAAGGATTTCGTGGTCAGCTCGTACCAGCTGTGGGAGGCGCTCGTCTACGGCGCCGACGCGGTACTGCTGATCGTCGCGGCCCTGGAGCAGGACGCCCTGGTCTCGCTGGTGGAACGCGCCGAGTCGCTCGGCCTCACCCCACTGGTCGAGGTGCACACCCCGGACGAGGTCCGGCGGGCCCTGGAAGCGGGGGCCACCGTCATCGGGGTCAACGCCCGCGACCTCAAGACTCTCCAGGTCGACCGGGACACCTTCGCCAAGCTGGCTCCGCTCGTTCCCGGCGACCGGATCAAGATCGCCGAGTCCGGTGTCCGCGGCCCGCACGACCTCCTGGCCTACGCGGGGGCCGGCGCCGATGCCGTACTCGTGGGGGAGAGCCTGGTCCGGGGCGGCAATCCGCGCGATGCCGTGGCCGACCTGGTCACCGCCGGGGCCCACCCGGCCCTGCGGGATCGGCACTGAGGAACCATGACCTGGGGCATACGCACGGCCGGCCCGGCCGCACGTCGATGGCGCTAGGGAGCCCGGGGCGGCCCTGAAGGGGCACCCCCCCGCCGCCGGCCCACGACGCCGGCCGGCCCGCGCTCCCTGTGACGCCGTGCCAGCCGTTCCGACGGACAAACCAACGAGCCGCCGCTCCGCGCGGCCACGGAGAACCCAATGAGCATCGAACCAGAGCCGCTGTGCCCTCGTCCCCGGGCGAGAGCGGCCACTTCGGCCGCTACGGGGGCCGCTTCAGCCCTGAAGCGCTCGTCGCCGCGCTCGACGAGGTCGCCGACGGGTGGGCCAAGGCCAAGAACGATCCGGACTTCCAGACCGAGCTGCGGCGGCTGCTCCGCGATTACACCGGTCGGCCCAGCCCGTTGAGCGAGGCGGCGCGTTTCTCCGCCGAGTGCGGCGGGGCACGCGTACTGCTCAAGCGCGAAGACCTCAACCACACCGGCTCGCACAAGATCAACAACGTGCTCGGCCAGGCGCTCCTCACCAAGCGCATGGGCAAGACCCGGGTCATCGCCGAGACCGGGGCCGGCCAGCACGGCGTCGCCACCGCCACCGCATGCGCCCTCCTCGGCCTCGACTGCGTCATCTACATGGGCGAGGAGGACACCCGGCGCCAAGCGCTCAACGTGGCGCGGATGCGGATGCTCGGCGCCGAGGTCATCGGGGTGACGATCGGCAGCCGCACGCTCAAGGACGCCATCAACGAGGCGTTCCGCGACTGGGTGGCCAACGTGGACCACACCCATTACCTGCTCGGAACGGTCGCGGGCCCGCACCCGTTCCCGTCGATGGTGCGCGACCTGCACTACATCATCGGGGAAGAGGCCCGCTCGCAGGTCCTGGAGCTCACAGGGCGGCTCCCCGACGCGGTGGCGGCGTGCGTGGGCGGCGGTTCCAACGCCATCGGCATCTTCGCCGCGTTCATCCCCGACCCCGAGGTCCGCCTCTACGGGTTCGAGGCCGGCGGCGACGGTGTCGACACCGACAGGCACGCCGCCTCCATCACCGGTGGCTCGCCCGGGGTCTTCCAGGGCACGCGCACCTACGTACTGCAGGACGAGCACGGCCAGACGGTACCGAGCCACTCCATCTCCGCGGGTCTGGACTACCCGGCGGTCGGCCCGGAGCACGCCGCGCTCGCCGACAGCGGCAGGGCGAGCTACGTCGCCATCCCCGATGACGAGGCCATGGAGGCGTTCCGGCTCCTGTGCAGGAGAGAGGGCATCATCCCCGCGATCGAGAGCGCCCACGCGCTGGCCGGCGCCCGCAGGATCGGCGCCGAACTCGGGCCGGACGCGGTCATCGTGGTCAACCTCTCCGGCCGGGGAGACAAGGACGTCAAAACCGCCGCGACCTACTTCGGGTTCGTGGACGAGCAGGGAGAGCAGGAGTGAGCGGAGAGCGGACGGCGCCGGAGCAGGCGACGACACTGCAGACCAAGCTGGGCGAGGCGAAGGCGGCGGGCAGGGCGGCGCTCATCGGCTACCTTCCGGCCGGATTCCCGGACGTGGACGCCTCCATCAAGGTCATCCAGGCCATGGTCGCGGGAGGCTGCGACATCGTCGAGGTGGGGCTTCCCTACTCCGACCCCACCATGGACGGCCCGACCATCCAGCGGGCGGCCGACCGCGCGCTGGCGGCCGGAACCACCCCCAAGGACGTGCTGCGCGTGGTGTCGGCCACCGCCGAGACAGGGGCCGCCGCCCTGGTGATGTCCTACTGGAACCCGATCGACCGGTACGGCGTCCACCGGTTCGCCGCCGACCTCGCCGAGGCGGGGGGCGCGGGCGTCATCACACCGGACCTGCTGCCCGAAGAGGCCGGGGAGTGGTTCGAGGCCACCGACGAGGCTGGATTGGACCGGGTCTTCCTGGTCGCCCCGTCCTCCACCGACCGGAGGCTGCGGCTGACCACCGACGCCTGCCGCGGCTTCGTCTACGCGGCCTCGCTCATGGGGGTCACCGGTACCCGGGAGCAGGTCGCCGACACCGCCGAACGGCTGGTGCGGCGTACCCGCGAGGCCACCGGCGAGGACGGCCTGCCGGTCTGCGTCGGCCTGGGCATCTCCACAGGCGCCCAGGCGGCCGAGGTCGCCGGCTACGCCGACGGTGTGATCGTCGGCGCCGGGTTCTGCCAGCGCATCCTCGACGCCCCCGACCTGGACGCGGGGCTGACCGCGGTGCGCGGATTCGCCGAGGAGCTCGCGCTGGGGGTGCGCTCGCGCTGACGTCCGGCCATGCGAGGGACCCGGTAAGAATCCGGTGTGAAGGCGCTCCGCGGACAGGGAACGGAATGCGCGTGCCGGGACCGGCGGTTAGAGTCTGCGTGCGGTCGCCGGGTTCCGCCCGCGCCCAGGGTCCGCCTCTGCTCCGGGCTCCCCGTCGCAGGACCGCCACGCAGAGTAAGATCTGGCGGGATGCGACGGGGCTCCTCCCGCGGGACCCGGGTGCGCAGAACCCGATTCGACCCTCGTGAGCCCAAGGAAAGCCGATCGATGGACACCGACGAGCAGACACCATCAGCCCGCGCCGCCTCGCCGCGGGCCGCGCGGTGGGACGCCGTCCAGCCCTGGGTGAGCCTGCTCGCGCGGCTGGGGCTCGCCGCGGTGCTGGGCTTCGCAGCCTACACCAAGCTGCCGCCGGCGCTGTCGGTGCAGTCCGTCGAGGCGTACCAGCTGTTCTCCCCGGGGGCCGCCGAGTTCATCGGCTACACGCTCCCGCTGTTCGAGTTCGCGCTCGCGCTGCTGCTCGTGGTCGGGTTGGCCACGCGTTATGTCGGTGCGGTCACCGCTCTGCTCATGATCGTGTTCATCGCGGGCATCATCTCCGCGTGGACGCGCGGGCTGGCCATCGACTGCGGGTGCTTCGGCACGGGCGGTGAGGTCGCTTCGGGCGAGACGCAATACGGGCTCGACATCGCCCGCGATATCGGGTTCCTGGCGCTGGCCGGTATCGTCATGGTCTGGCCACGCTCTCCATTCACGCTCGACCGGCTTTTCGGGCTGTACCGGTGAGCGGTGCCCCTGTGCCCGGAAAGGGCCCAGACGGCCTGCCCGCCATGTCCGGGCGGGGCGGACGAGCACACCTTGACCAGGCCGCGGCACGCGTCGCTCCGTTGCCCGCGGGCGCGGCGCTCCCCGTGCCGCCGAACACGAGAGAGCAGCGAGAAACGGTGATCGGCTCATGAGCAAGGCGTCGCGGCGTGCGGCCCGCGAGCGACTCAGGCAGGAGCGGCTGAAGGAGCAGCAGCGCGCTAAACGCAACAGGATTCTCGCGGTTATCGGAGCCGCCGCGCTCGTGGTGCTGCTCGTCGTTGGCGTCGGCTACTTCATCCTCACCGCCGACAGCGGCCCCGAGACCGAGCAGAGCGAACTGTATGCGGGGCTGCCCCCGCAGTCCGTGCAGCAGGACGGCAGCGTGGTCGTGGCCGAGGAGGGAACCGAGGCTCCCGTCGTCGAGGTCTACGTCGACTACCAGTGCCCGGCCTGCCAGCAGTTCGAGGAGGAAAGCGGTGCTGTCCTGCAGGAGATGGCCGGCGACGGTGAGGCGATCGTGCACTACCGGCCGGTCAGCATCTTCGCTCCGAGGGGCGAGCCGGTCGGTTCCAACTCGCTGCGCGCGGGCGCGGCCGCCCGTGCGGCGGCCGATCACGGCAAGTTCGTCGAGTACAACGATGTCCTTTTCGAGAACCAGCCCGCCGAGAACGAGGTCGGCTACGAGGCCGGCGACCTGAAGGAATGGGGCGCGCAGGTCGGGATCGAGGACCCCGCCTTCGCCGAGCGGATCGACCGCGAGAGCGAGATCGCCGGGCGGTTCAGCGACTACTATCAGCAGCTCACGTCCGCGGCCCAGGAGGAGATGAGCGAGGAGCGGCTTCGCACGATGACACTACCCGAGCTGGTGGAATGGGGGAGTGAGCAGGGCATCGACGACTCCTTCCTCGAAGGCAGCTACGCCGAGGAGGTCCTCGACGCCACGAACGAGGCCTACGCGCGGTACGACGGCGAGAACGCGTTCGAGGCGACGCCGTCGATCTATCTGAACGACGAGATTCTCGGCAACGAGGCCTTCTCGGCACAGCGCCTGCGCGAGGCCGTCGAGGGTGCGGGCCCGGGCGAAGTGACCACCGAGCCGCTCGCCTCGGGTGAGGAAACCGAACCCGAGAAGGCTCCCAGCGTCGGAGAATCCCCCGGAACCGAAGAATAGGGCAGAGCAGTGATGAACCTCTCCTTCGCCGACGCGGGCGCGTCCGGCAGCGGCCGTGCCCTCGCGGCCATTCCCAGCCCCGAAGTGAGCTCGTTCAGCCTGGGCCCGCTCACCATCCACTTCTACGCGCTGTGCATCCTGGCCGGCGTGGTCGCCGCGGTGTTCTGGAGCGAACGGCGCTGGGCCGCCATGGGCGGGGAAAAGGGCACGATCATGGACCTCGCGGTCCCCGCGGTGCTCCTCGGCCTCATCGGGGGCCGCCTCTACCACGTCATCACCGACTACCAGCTGTACTTCGGCGAGGGGCGCGAACCCGTCCGGGCGCTCTTCATCTGGGAGGGCGGCCTGGGCATCTGGGGCGCGATCCCGCTCGGCGCGCTCGGTGTGTGGTGGGTCGCCAAGAAGCGCGGCCTGTCCATGTCGAAGCTGTCGTTCGCGATCGCCCCGACCATCCCGCTGGCCCAGGCGTTCGGCCGCTGGGGGAACTACTTCAACGAAGAGCTCTTCGGGGCGCCCACCGACCTGCCGTGGGCGCTGGAGGTCTCCCCGGAGCGCAACGGCATCCCGCGGCCGGATCTGGTCCCGGGCGAGTTCTACTACCACCCGACGTTCCTGTACGAATCCCTGTGGTGCCTGGGACTGGCCGTCCTCATAGCCTGGCTGGGACGCCGCTTCAAGGACCGGCTCGGCGGCGGCCGGCTCTTCGCCCTCTATGTCATGGGTTACTGTGTGGGGCGGTTCTGGATCGAGTACCTGCGCATCGACCCCGCGCACGACTTCCTCGGCCTCAGGCTGAACAACTGGACGTCGATCGCCGTGTTCCTCGGTGCACTCGCCTACTTCATGTGGGCCGGACGCCGCCTGGAGCAGTTCTCCACACGCGTCGTCGCGATCGGCCGCGAAGCCGGGACCCAGGTCATCGGCACCGATCCCGCTTCAGTGGACACCCCCCGTCGCACCGGCGGCGAGGAACGAACAGACGAGGAGCGCGAGAGCGGGCCGAACGGGTCCGCAGGACAGCAGTGAGAGGACTAGGTGTAGCCGACCCGCGGTGAACGGCCACCGCCACCGCGGGTCGCACTGGACGGATGAGTACGCACGTGAGCAATTCCGACTCTGCCGGCCGTGCGGGGAGACGCCGGTCACGGCGAGCCAGGGGCGCCCGGGACCTCCCGGGCGACGAACGGGACACCGGTCCGCTCCCCGACGAGGACGACCACGACGACGAGCCGGGTGATGCCCACGAGGCCGCCGGAGGCGGCGACGAGGAGCCGCCGCGGCGTTCCAGGGGCTCGGGGAGGAAACGGTCCGCGGCGGGCAAGGGGCGCAAGCCCGGACGCGGCAAGGAGGCACCCGTTGAGGGCGGGGCGCGACGCCGGCGCCGCGCCCCCGCCGGCGAGGTCGACCCCGTCTCGAAGTTCTCGGCCTCCGCGCTGCGCCGCGTCACTGTTCTCGGTGACCGGCCCAGCGGGATGGTGTACAAGCTCGCCGAACAGAGCCAGCGCAAACGCGGCTCCGTCGTGCTGGGCACACTGCTGGCGCTGTGCGGTACCGCCCTGCTGGCGCTCGCCGGCGTGCTCGTCTTCCAGCTCGTCTCCGACGGCTCGGTGGGCCAGGGGCGCGGCGACACGGCCATTGTGGAGCCCCCGGCGGGCCACTCCACCCTGCTGCCCAAGGTTTTCCAGGGCAAGCAGGAGGAAAGCGAGGTCTTCGAACCGATCGCCACCCGGCCCGGCGGCGCCGAGCCGCTCACCGAGGAGAAGGTGTTCGGCAACGCCGAGGAACTGGAACTGGACGACCTCGAACTGACCCTGCGCGATTCCCAGGTCACCGACACCTGCACCTCCCTGGTCTGGGGAGAGGAGCTCGCCGAGACGCTCGCCGACGGGTCCTGCACGTCGGCCGCGAGCGGCGTGTACCAGGATCCGGATGACGACTACGTGGCGCAGTTCACGCTGTTCGACCTGGAGGACCAGGAGGCCGCCAACCGGGTCGCCCAGGCCGTCGACCCCACCGACCACACCACCGAACCCGGTTTCCTGCTCCCGCAGGACACGGAGATCCAGGGCCTGCGGGAGGGGTACAGTCAGGCGACGACGCAGGTCATGGGGCACTACCTCGCGGTGTACTGGGTGGCGCGCGCCGACGGTGGAGAACCCGGCGACGACACCACCATGGCGACGCTGAACGTGGTGGCGATGAGCGCTTCCGTCGCGGTATACGAGGAGGTTAGGGACGCCAGTCAGGCTGAGGACTGACAGGGGAGACGGCCGTTCCCGGCTCGGACTAGGATTTGCGCACCGGTGCGGAACCATCCGGAGCTCTCCGGCCGCGCCACGTCCCCGAGCAGTCCCGCACCATTTTCGAGAGGTTCTGGTGTCTTCTTCTGAGCTGTCCGCTCCCGACTCCCCCGGCCGCCGGAGGAAAACCGACGACGCCGATTCCATTGAGGGGCTTGTGGCGCCGCCGCCGCGCCGCAAGGGACCGAAGGGGGCCCGGCGGCGGCGCAAGCCGGGCAAAGAAGAGAAGCCCAGCGGCGCGACCGGAAGCAGGACGCTGCGGGTGCTGCTGGGGGCGCTCAGTCTGGCCGTCGTCGCGCTCGTCGCCGTTCTGGTCGTCCAGTTCGTCATGGGGGGCTCCGGCAGCGCGCCCGCGGACAGCCGCCCCGTCGCCTACCAGGTCGTCAACACCGATTCCGGTCTCAGCGAGACCCTGGAATCGCGCGAGGTCGACAACCGGGCCCTCAGCGAGGGGGAAGTCCTCGAACGCGGCAACGAGGAGATCGAGAGCCAGGGGATCACCTTCGAACTGGCCGCCACGGCCTTCACCGACGCCTGCGAGGATGTCGTCTGGGGCGAGGAGGTACAGCAGGCCCTGGCCGAGGCCGGCTGCACCCAGGCCGCCGTCGGCGGGTACACCTCCGGCGACTACGTCGGGCTCGCGGCCATCTTCAACCTGGAGGACGTCGACGGTTCCGTCGCGGTCGCCGGCGCGATGGAACCCCCTGAGGCCCCCGAGGCCGAGGCGTCGGGCTTCGTTAACGTGCCGAGCGAGGACGCGCCCTTCGACGCCCTCGGAGCCGGATACAGCGCGGCGGAGGCGGCGGTCAGCGGCCACTACCTGGTCGTCACCTGGACCCAGTCGGTGGATTCGACCGCGGCGGACGAGAGGGAGAGCCTGTCCGCCCCGCTCATCGCCCTGAGCAACTTCCGCGATCCGCTCTTCCGCCGGGTCGTCCAGCTGGAGAACGCCACCCAGCCGGAAGGCGGCGCAGGCGGCGGGGGCGGTGCCGGCACCGGTGGGGAAGAAGAGGCGGGCGCCGGCGAGGCCGTCCCGGAGGCCGGTGAGGCCGACCCCGGCGCCGCCCAGCCTGAGGGCGGCGCCGAACCGGAAGTCCCGGTGGAGCCGGGCGGGTAGGGAGCCGGGCTTGGGCCCCGTTGTCTTCGGATCCGCGATGGAGCGGAGCCCGCACCGGCAGGCCGGGGCGGGGATAGTGGTGTGTATCCGGCCCAGGTCAGCCGAGGTCGTAGACACGCACGTAGTCGATCTTCATCTCCTGCGGGAACGACGTGCCGGCATCTGGACTCCCCGGCCACTCGCCGCCGACCGCGACGTTGAGGATCAGGAAGAACGGGTGGTCGTAGACCCACGGGTTGCCGCGGGTGTCGTCCGGGGTGAAGGTCTGGTAGGCGACGTCGTCGACGAACCAGGTGATACCGTCCGGCCGCCACTCGACGGCGAAGGTGTGGAAGG
Source organism: Allosalinactinospora lopnorensis (assembly GCF_000981225.1). Lineage (GTDB taxonomy): Bacteria > Actinomycetota > Actinomycetes > Streptosporangiales > Streptosporangiaceae > Allosalinactinospora > Allosalinactinospora lopnorensis. Next base: position 21,551 of record NZ_LAJC01000071.1, on the reverse strand, counting down.
TGTCGGCGAACGCCCACCCCTGCGGGTGACGGTAGGAACCGCTCACCGGGTTGCCGCCGGAGTAGCCGGGCCCGTGCAGGCTTCCGTGCACGGTGGCGGGCTCGTGGCCAACGTTCTCCATGATGTCGATTTCGCCGGAGTCGGGCCAGCCGACCTCCGAGAAGTCGTCGCCCAGCATCCAGAACGCCGGCCAGATGCCCTGCCCCGTGGGGATCTTGATGGATGCCTCGTACCTGCCGTAGGTGTGGGTGAACTTCTCCGCTGTGTTCACCCGTCCCGAGGTGTACTGGCAGGTGCCGTAGTGGCACTGGTAGTCGGCGGGGTTGCCCTCGCGTGCGGTGATGACCATGTTGCCCTCGCCGTCGTGGGCGAGGTTGTCGGTGGAGTCGGTGTAGTACTGGAGCTCCTGGTTGCCACCTCCGTCCCCGTTGACCTCGATGTTCCACTTGCCGGGGTCGGGCGGGGCGCCCGCCTCGGCCTCGAACTCGTCGGACCACACCAGTGCGCCCTGCCGGGCCGTGTGGTCGGCGGCGGCCGGCGGTGCTGAGCCGTTGTGGACTCCCAGGGCCATCAGTCCGGTTACGGCGCAGGCGAGGGCACTTACACGCAGTGTGCGTCCGCGTCCTGGCCGGGTGTGGCGGGGGGTTACTCTGCTCATGTTCACTAGCCGATCCGGACGTCGGTGAACTCGCGCGGTGTGGGGCCGCGGCGGGTGACACGAGACAGCCGGCGTCCTGGGGGAGAGGCGCATCCGGGGCCCTGCCTGCAGCCGGGCGCCGGTCCGGCGCCGGCGACCGTCCCGGTGAGGCGGGAGCCCGGCATGCGTGATGACGGACACGTAAACTGTAACCACCCTTTACAGTTGACCGTGACTTTACTTAACCGTCACAGCATGTCGCAAGAGGGTTCCGCCGTGCTTTCGCCGCACCGTGGCGCCCGGCGGCCGCGGAGGAGCTCCCAGTGCGCCTGGGCGGCGGTCCGGACGCTCCGCGGGAATGCGGGGAGGGGCGGAGCGGGACCCGGGCGGCAGCCCGACGATCAGGGCAGCTCCGCCACGAGCCTCTCCGCCGCGGACCCCAGAGCGGGGAAGCGGTGGGCGGGCAGGTCCAGCAGGGTGTGTCCGGACAGCCAAGGCGCGGCCGCGGCGACGCGGCCACGCGCGCCCTTCTTGTTGACCGGGCGGCCCAGGGACGCGGCGACGGCGATGAGCCCTTCTCTGAGGGTGCTCGTGAGGACACCGTGCGCGCGGTCCTGGCAGTGCGCGAGCAGCCGGACGTCGGGGGAGGCGCCATCCGACGGCTCGCACCTGCGCGCGACCACGAGCGTGTGCCCGGAGTCGGGGAAACCGCGCAGGAAGCGGACATCGCGGCCGGGGGCGACCATCGCGCGCAGCGCCTCCTGCCCCGCCTCGTCGCGTACCTGCGGAGCACCCGACGGAACGACGACGTGCGTCTCGGCGCTGCCGCCGGCCAGGATGGCCCTCGCGAGCAGCGCCTCCCAGCCGCCGGTCAGGTCGACCGCGGCGCGTTCGGCACGCGAAGGGGAGCCCAGCCACGTGGCGAGCCGGACACGAGCGCAGCGCGCGCCCTCCTCCGGCGGCGCCTCACGCGACCAGGCGCCCACGACCGTGTCAGGCCCGACCCGCCGCAGGACCGCGGCCGCGGACGGCGCCTCCAGCCCGCCCGCGGCTTCCTTCGCATTGCCGCCCTGGCTGTAGATCCGGCCCGCAGTGTCGGAGGCGTCCCCGGCGGGCGTGCGGGACGTGGGGCACAGCACGTAGAGGTCGCTGGCCGCGCCGATCGCCTCGGCCCCCAGGTAGCGGTTGAACTCGGGCCAGACCGCCTCGAACACCAGGTTCATCCGGGCCAGCCGGGACTGCGTCTTGGCGATCAGCGCGGGGGTCGACTCGCTCGCCCCGTAGGCGAGCAGCACCCGGCCCCGGCGGGGGTCGGCGAGCCCCTCCAGCCCCCGCCGGACGAAGAGTTCGACGCCTTCGGTGGTGTAGGGCGGGTCGGTGAAGGCGAGGTCGCACTGGCCGCGCACAGAGGCCGGAAGGCCGAGCCGGAGGTCGGCGAAGTGGCAGCGCACCGGGAGGCCGAGCCGGGCCGCCGCCTGGTCGATATAGTCGAGCACCCGCTCGTCGACGTCGACGACGACCGCCTCCGCGCCCGGGCACACCAGGGTCGTGGCCAGCGCAGTCAGATCGTGGTCGCCCACGCAGAGCAGCCGTGTACCGGGCAGAGAATAGCGGGTCGCCAGGAGCACTCCGCGCCGCAGGGCCGTGTGGGCCGTGGCGGCCACGTGGTCGAGGTCGCGCCGGGAGCGCGGGGCCTCGGCGACGAGGCGGTCCAGCTCGGCCGCCGCTTCGGTGTGCCGGTCGAGCAGGTGCGCGACCGGGTCGGCCGGTTCGGGGGCCGAGCTGTCGGCGTGGTCCGCGGGCCGGAGCAGCCTGACACGGAGGCCCTCGTTCCCCTGCCGGTGTTCCAGTTCGTCGGCGAGCGCGTCGAGCGTGGCCGCGACGAGGCGGTGCGCGACCGCGGTCTCACGCACCAGTTCCGGAGGCGACCACCAGGCGCCGTTGGCGAGGGCGGCGAGGACGCGGTGTACCCGCGGGGCGTTGATGCCCTGCTCCTTGAGCAGGTCGGCCAGCTTCGGCGGAGGATCGATCACCTGTCGATCATCTCAGTGGCGCGCACTGGGGCGAACCCAGTCGGCGGAACGGATCCGGGCACGCTAAGCTGACGCCCGTCGCATTCATCCGCTATGGGATGTTTGCAGGGTTGGGTGTACGGAAACATCACGGTCTGCCCCGTTCGCAACGCCGAGGAACGGCCGTCGTATCCTTGGCGGGCGGGAAACGTGATCGCGATCGCCGCACTGTGGCGGCGGTTGGTCTAGACCTCCGATTAAAATGGAGGCTGGACCGCGAAGTACCTTGAGCTACTCGCGAGTGCGTCGACCATCGGTTGCCACGAGGAAGTGAGCGTAGGCCCGTGCCGTCCGTGGGACCGGGCCGCGGTGGTCCCCCGTTCTCGCCGCCGACGCAGCAGGGCCAATGTCGTCCCGGATGCGCTTTTAAGCCAGACGTACGACGACAGGAGGGTAGATGCCTGCTGGCCAAGTGCAGCGTTCGTCCATCCGACCGAACGCCGAGTCCACTCCAAAGGGCCTGTACGACAGCACCTACGAGCATGACGCCTGCGGTGTGGGCTTCGTCGCAGACCTCTCCGGTCGTCGCAGCCACGACATCGTCGAGAAGGCGCTCACCGTTCTCCGCAACCTCGACCACCGCGGCGCCTCCGGCGCCGACCCCGACGACGGCGACGGCGCGGGCATCCTGACCCAGGTCCCCGACGCCCTGTACCGCGAGGTCTGCGATTTCGAGCTGCCGGCCGCCGGAACCTACGCCACGGGCATCGGATTCCTGCCCGCCGACGCCGCACAACGGGCCTCGGCGGTCGACGCCATCAACGCCATCGTCGAAGACGAGGGCCTGACCGTGCTGGGCTGGCGCGACCTGCCCTACGAACCCCGTTACTGCGGCCCCGCCGCACGCGAGGTCATGCCGTTCTTCGGCCAGCTCTTCCTCGCCGGGCGCACCGGCACCGCCACCGAGGGCCTGACCGGCATCGACCTGGAGCGCTACGCCTACTGCGTGCGCAAGCGCGCCGAACACGAGACCGGCGTGTACTTCCCGAGCCTGTCCCCGCGCACCATCGCCTACAAGGGCATGCTCACCACGCCGCAGCTGGAACCCTTCTTCCCCGACCTGTCGGACCGGCGCTACACCACAGGTCTGGCCCTGGTGCACTCCCGGTTCTCCACCAACACCTTCCCGTCCTGGCCGCTGGCCCACCCGTTCCGCTACGTCGCGCACAACGGCGAGATCAACACCGTCAAGGGCAACCGGAACATGATGCGGGCGCGCGAGGCCACCCTCGACAGCGACCTGCTGCCCGGGGACCTGTCGCGGATCTTCCCGATCCTCGACGCCGAGGACTCCGACACCGCCTCCTTCGACTCCGCGCTGGAACTGCTGCACCTGGGCGGCCGGTCGCTGCCGCACGCGGTGCTGATGATGATCCCGGAGCCCTGGGAGAACCACACCGAGATGGACCCCCAGGTACGGGCCTTCTACGAGTTCCACTCCATGCTCATGGAGCCCTGGGACGGTCCCGCCTCCGTCTCCTTCACCGACGGCTCCCTGGTCGGCGCGGTCCTCGACCGCAACGGCCTGCGTCCCGGCCGCTACTGGGTCACCGACGACGGCCTGGTCGTCCTGGCCAGCGAGGCCGGCGTGCTGGACATCGAACCCGAACGCGTCGTGCGCAAGGGCCGCCTGCAGCCCGGCCGCATCTTCGTGGTCGACACCGAGCAGGGCCGCATCATCGAGGACGAGGAGATCAAGGCCGAACTCGCCGCCGAGCACCCCTACGCCGAATGGCTGGAGCGCGGCGTCGTCAGACTCGACGAGCTCCCCTCCGCCGAGCCCGCCGCTGTCGAGGACCTGGTCCACTCCCAGCAGGTGTTCGGCTACACCGAGGAAGAGCTCCGCGTCATCCTGACGCCGATGGCCCGCACCGGTGCCGAGCCGGTCGGCTCCATGGGCACCGACACCCCGGTAGCCACGCTGTCCAGCCGCTCACGGCAGCTGTTCGACTACTTCACCCAAGGGTTCGCCCAGGTCACCAACCCGCCGCTGGACGCCATCCGCGAGGAGCTCGTCACCAGCCTGCACACCGCCCTCGGCGCGGAGGAGAACGTGCTCTCCCCCGACCCCGAGGACTGCCGCCGCATCGTGCTGCCCACCCCCGTGATCGACGAGGCGGGACTGGCCGCGATCGTCGCTGCGGGCGGCCCCGGCGGCACCCCCGCATTCCGGGTGTTCGTCGCCGAGGGGACCTACCCGGCCGCCGGCGGCGGCGCCGCGCTCTCGCAGCGCCTGGACGAGATCTGCGCCGAGGTCTCGGCGGCCATAGCCGACGGCGCGCACATCATCGTGCTCAGCGACCGGCCCGCCGCGAGCGCGGGCGCCGAACGGGCCCCCATCCCGTCCCTGCTGCTCACCGGCGCCGTCCACCACCACCTGGTGCGGGAGAAGACCCGGACCGAGGTCGGTCTCGTGGTCGAGGCCGGGGACGTGCGCGAATGCCACCACGTCGCGCTGCTGCTCGGCTACGGCGCCTCCGCCGTCAACCCCTACGTCTCCCTGAGCACCGTGCGCGACCTGGTCCAGCGCGGCGTCATCGAGGGAACCGACGCCGAGACGGCCGTGCGCAACACCATCAAGGCCTACGGCAAGGGCGTCCTGAAGATCATGTCCAAGATGGGCGTGTCGACGGTGAGCTCCTACGCCGGCGCCAGATCTTCGAGGCGCTCGGCCTGGGCCCCGAGGTCATCGACCGGTGCTTCACCGGCACCACGTCCTCCCTGGGCGGTGTCGGCTTCGACGTGCTGGCCGAAGAGGTCAGGACGCGGCACGCCGCCGCGTTCGCCGCCAACCCGGCCGGCCACCGCCGGCTCCAGGTGGGCGGCGAGTACCAGTGGCGACGCGAGGGCGAGCCGCACCTGTTCAACCCGGAGACCGTGTTCAAGCTGCAGCACGCCTCGCGCAGCCGCCGCTACGACATCTTCAAAGAGTACACCTCCAAGATCGACGAGCAGGCCGGGAGCCTCATGACGCTGCGCGGGCTGTTCCGGCTCAAGGAGGGCGCGCGCGAACCCGTCCCGGTCGAGGAGGTCGAACCGGTCTCGGAGATCGTCAAGCGCTTCTCCACCGGCGCTATTTCCTACGGCTCCATCTCGCAGGAGGCGCACGAGACCCTCGCCATCGCCATGAACAGGCTCGGCGGCAGGTCCAACACCGGCGAGGGCGGCGAGGACGCGGACCGCTACCTCCCCGACGAGAACGGGGACCTGCGGCGCAGCGCCATCAAGCAGGTGGCCTCCGGCCGCTTCGGCGTGACCTCGGAGTACCTGACCAACGCCGACGACATCCAGATCAAGATGGCCCAGGGCGCCAAGCCCGGCGAGGGCGGCCAGCTGCCCGGCCACAAGGTCTACCCGTGGATCGCCTCCACCCGGCACTCCACGCCCGGTGTCGCCCTCATCTCACCGCCGCCGCACCACGACATCTACTCCATCGAGGACCTCGCCCAGCTGATCCACGACCTGAAGAACGCCAACCCGCGGGCGCGGATCCACGTCAAGCTGGTCTCCGAGGCCGGCGTCGGCACCGTCGCCGCCGGCGTATCCAAGGCCCACGCCGACGTCGTGCTCATATCCGGCCACGACGGCGGTACCGGCGCCTCGCCGCTGACCTCGATCAAGCACGCCGGAACCCCGTGGGAGCTCGGCCTGGCCGAGACCCAGCAGACGCTGCTGCGCAACGGGCTGCGCGACCGCATCGTCGTGCAGACCGACGGCCAGATGAAGACCGGCCGCGACGTCATCGTCGCCGCGCTGCTGGGCGCCGAGGAGTACGGGTTCGCCACCGCGCCGCTGGTGGTCTCCGGCTGCATCATGATGCGGGTCTGCCACCTCGACACCTGCCCCGTCGGTGTGGCCACGCAGAACCCCGAGCTGCGCAGCCGCTACGACGGCAAGGCCGAGCACGTGGTGAACTTCTTCGAGTTCATCGCCCAGGAGGTCCGCGAGCACCTGGCCGCGCTCGGCTTCCGCAGCCTCGAAGAGGCGATCGGCGCCGTGGAACTGCTCGACACCACCAAGGCCATCGACCACTGGAAGGCTTCCGGGCTGAACCTCAGCCCGGTCCTGGAGCAGGTGCCCACCTGGACCGACGACCACCGCCACCAGGTCCGCAGCCAGGACCACGGCCTGGAGAAGGCGCTGGACAACACGCTCATCCAGCTCAGCGAAGGGGCGCTGGACTACAGGGAGCCGCTCAAATTGGATCTGCCCGTGCGCAACGTCAACCGCACGGTCGGGACCATGCTCGGGCACGAGGTCACCAAGCGCTACGGCGCCGAAGGCCTGCCCGACGACACCATCGACATCTCCTTCACCGGCTCGGCCGGGCAGTCCTTCGGCGCCTTCGTGCCCAACGGCATCACCCTGCGCCTCACCGGCGACGCCAACGACTACGTCGGCAAGGGCCTCTCCGGCGGCCGGATCACCGTCCGCCCGCCCGAGAGCGTCGCCTACGTCCCCGAGGAGCACATCATCGCCGGCAACGTCATCGCCTACGGCGCGACCTCGGGCGAGCTGTTCCTGCGGGGCGTCGTCGGCGAACGGTTCTGCGTCCGCAACTCCGGCGCGCTGGCCGTCGTGGAAGGCGTCGGCGACCACGGCTGCGAGTACATGACCGGCGGGCGCGCCGTCATCCTCGGCCGTATCGGCCGCAACTTCGCCGCCGGCATGTCCGGAGGCATCGCCTACGTACTGGACCTCGACCCCGAACGGGTCAACCAGGAAATGGTGGACCTCGACCCGCTCGACGACACCGACCGCGCCTTCCTGGAGGACGCGCTGCGCCGGCACCACGCCGAGACCGGCTCGACCGTCGCCCAGCGGCTCCTCACCGACTTCGACGTCTCAGTGGAGCGGTTCGGCAAGGTCATGCCGCGCGACTTCAAACGGGTCCTGGCCGCCCAGGCGGAGGCAGAACGCGAAGGACGCGACGTCAGCGAGGCCATCATGGCCTCGGCCCAGTCCTAGAGCCGGCCTCAGCGAGAAAGGAGGGAGAGACCACCATGGCCGACCCGAAAGGGTTCCTCAAAATCACCGAGCGGGAACTGCCCGCCAACCGCCCCGTCGACGTCCGCATCCAGGACTGGAAAGAGGTCCAGCAGGAGTTCGACAGCGGCAAGGTCGCCGAGCAGGCGTCGCGCTGCATGGACTGCGGCATCCCGTTCTGCCACAACGGCTGCCCGCTGGGCAACCTCATCCCCGAGTGGAACGACCTCGTCTACCGGAACGACTGGGCCGAGGCCATCGAACGCCTGCACGCCACCAACAACTTCCCCGAGTTCACCGGACGGCTCTGCCCCGCCCCGTGCGAGGCCGCGTGCGTGCTCGGCATCAACCAGCCGGCCGTGACCATCAAGAACGTCGAGGTCTCCATCATCGACCGCGCATGGGACGAGGGCTGGGTCCGCCCGCATCCCCCGAAGTGCGCACCGGCAAGAAGGTGGCCGTCGTGGGCTCCGGCCCCGCCGGCCTGGCCGCCGCCCAGCAACTCACCCGGGTCGGCCACGACGTCACCGTCTACGAACGCGCCGACCGCATCGGCGGACTGCTGCGCTACGGCATCCCCGAGTTCAAGATGGAGAAGCGGCACATCGAGCGCCGCCTCGACCAGATGAGCGCCGAAGGCACGAAGTTCCGGACCGGTGTCGACATCGGCGTGGACATCACCGTCGAGCAGCTGCGCGCCGACCACGACGCCGTGCTGCTCGCCGGCGGCGCCGCCGCCTGGCGCGAGCTTCCCGCTCCCGGCCGCGATCTCGACGGCATCCACCAGGCCATGGAGTACCTGCCGCTGGCCAACCGGGTCCAGGAAGGCGACTACGACACCCCGGCCATCTCCGCCGAAGGAAAGGACGTCGTCGTCATCGGCGGCGGCGACACCGGCGCCGACTGCATCGGCACCGCTCACCGCCAGGGCGCGGCCTCGGTGACCCAGCTGGAGATCATGCCGAAGCCGCCCAAGGAGCGGCCGGAGAACCAGCCCTGGCCCACCTACCCCATGGTGTACAAGGTCTCCAGCGCCCACGAGGAAGGCGGCAAGCGGCTGTACTCGGTGAACACGCTGGAGTTCCTCGGAGACGAACACGGCCGGGTGCGCGCGCTCAAGCTCGTCGACGTCAAACGCACCGACAAGGGGCTCGAACCCGTCGAGGGCGCCGAACGGGAGATCCCCGCCGGGCTCGTCACGCTCGCCATGGGCTTCGTCGGCCCGCAGAAGGAGGGCATGATCGAACAGCTCGGCGCCGACCTAGACGGGCGCGGCAACGTCGTCCGCGACGACGACTACGCCACCACCGTCGACGGCGTGTTCTGCGCCGGCGACATGGGCCGCGGCCAGTCACTGATCGTCTGGGCGATCGCCGAAGGCCGCTCCGCCGCGGCCGGTATCGACCGCTACCTCACCCAGCAACCGACCACCCTGCCCGAGGGCATCCCGCCCTCGGAGCGGCCGTTGGTCTAGCCCGCCCGTCACCCACCGCCGCCCTCAGCGGTCGCCGCTACGCGGCGCGGTTGGTTGGCCCGTCACCCACCGCCGCCCTCAGCGGTCGCCGCTACGCGGCGCGGTCGGTCCGCGAGCGGTGGTTCCGAAGACCCCGTGCTACCGGGGTCTTCGGAACCACCGCCTCCGCGCGAGGAGTGATCCGCCCGAGTCCGGACACGAGGCGGTCACAATGGGTAAAGAGGATCTTTTCCTGATAAAAGCCGCAGTTTAACGTTGAGCCATGGGCTACCGGCTCCTCGGCGAAGCGACGATGCTGGTGCACTTCGCCTTCCTGGTGTACGTGGCCGCCGGCGGATTCCTCGCATGGCGGTGGCCGAGAGCGTTCTGGCCACACCTCGGATGCGCCGTGTACGCACTGGGCATCACCCTCGTCGGCTGGCCGTGCCCGCTCACCCACGTGGAGAACTGGGCCCGCGTCCAGGCCGGACAGGCCGGAATACCCGGCACCAGCTTCATGGACGCCTACCTCACCGGCGTGGTCTACCCCGAGCAGCACCTGGTCACGATCCAGCTCAGCACCGCGGTGGTCGTGGCAGCCTCCTGGCTCGGGCTCGCGCTGCTCCTGCGGCACAGGGCCGGCGGGGCGCGGGGAAGCGAAACAGCGCCGGACCCCCAGCGCTGAGACCGCAGGAGACACCCCGGCGCGGTTTGCGGCGATTCGACCGCCTATGCCGCTTATGCCCGCGCAAAATGCAGGTATACGGCCAGACCGAGGCATTCTCCAATACCACGGTCCGGGCGTACCGTCGTCCCATGACCACGGTGAGCCGGAAGCGCTCCGCGCGGCGGAGCATTTCATCATGCGGAACGCGCGGCTGATCGACCGCCACCGGTTCGCCTACCACTTCCAGAGCGGGCCGGCCCAGCCCATCTACTCCGTCCTCGACGCCTACCGCAACATCGACGGCGGTTACGGGAACGGGCTCGCCCCCGATATCCGGGGGCACGGCAGCCAGCCGGTCGCCGTCGAGACCGCGCTGCGCTACCTCGACGAGCTCGGAACCATCCCGAAGCCGATCGTCAGCAGCACCTGCAGATACCTGACCAGGGTCACCGACAGCGACGGCGGCGTGCCCTGCGTCCTGCCGACGGTCCGCCACACCGAAGCCGCACCATGGTGGCGCGAACGCACGGACTTCAGCAGCGCGCTGCGCCCCACCGCCGCGATCACCGGCCTGCTGCACAAACACCACATCAGCCACCCCTGGCGGGACCGGGCGACCGCGTTCTGCTGGACCCGGCTGAGAGCACTGCACTGGACCGACCCCTACGAGGCGATCGCGGTCTGCACCTTCCTGCAGTACGCGCCGAACCGCCCCCGGGCCCGGGCCGAGTTCGACCGGATCGCCCCCATGATCCTCGCCGCCATCGAAACCGACCCGCACGCCACCGGGCACGTGCACAAACCCCTGGACATCGCGCCGCATCCCGACCACATCGCCCGGAGCCTCTTCACCGAGGCCGACATCGAGAAACACCTCGACGCCCTCCAGGAGGCCCAAGAGGACGACGGCGGCTGGCCCGCACCCTGGGAGAGCTGGACCGAGAGCTCCATCCCCGAATGGCGCGGTATCGTCACCCTGCGCAACCTTCTCGTCCTGCGCGCCTACAACCGCCTGAGCGGCTACACCGCGCACCCGGCATACCCCTTCTGAGAGGGCGTTTCGCAACGGCCGCCGGCTACTCGCCGGGGTCGTCCCCGTTCAGGAAGCTCCTGGCGGCGGCTTCGAGAGCTTCGCGATCCATCGGCGAGCGGTTCGAGGTCGCGCTGGTGAACCCGTAGCCGCTCGGACCGTTGTCCCAGTCGAAGTCGTACACGCCGGGTTCGCCCGGCCGCGCCCGGACAGAGAACTCCTGCCCGTCCACGCTCAGGTGGACCACCCGCTCGGTCACCGCGTCACCGTCCTCCCGCTCAAGGGGCGCGTCCCACTATGACGTGCCACCCCGCCGCGCCATCCCCGCCCGGCCTCACCCCAGTGCCAGGAACCGCGCCCCCCGCGCTCCGCAGCGCGTCCCCGTCCGGGCCGCCCGGGCCCGCCCGCCCCGTTACCGCCCGCACCGCTTCCAGGCCCGAAACCCCGATCCGCGCCAGCGCGTCCTGGTCGGCGTCGCCGAACAGCAGGCGCTCGACCACCGCCAGCCCCTCAGGCGTCGTCCACGGCTTCCTCTCCAGCGCATCGGCCAGGTCCAGGCCGTGCAACGCCAACTCCACGACCCGCGTCACCAAGTAGTCCCTCAGCAGCATCGCGTCCCCGTGCCGCGTCCGCACCACGCGCCGCACCAACTCCGCCGCCAAGCGCGGCCCCAGGCCCCGCCACGCCCGCTCGCACTCGCGCCCCGCCTCACCCGCATCCGCGCGGCGCGACGCCGCCTCCAGGACACCGCGCACCCGCGCCTCATCGACCTCAGGCAGGAACCGGACGTCGGGCGAGTAGTACCCCGCCGCCGACACCTCCGCCCGCTCCGGCTCAGGGCCGTCCAGCGCGACCTCCACCTGGTGCAAGGCCCGCACCGTGTGCGCGGCGAGCGCGGCCACATCCCACGGCGGGCACCGCGTCTCCCGCTGCGCCTCCGCCTCCGACAACCCGAGCAGAACGCTCGTCAGCGCCCCGACCTCCGCGCCCAGCGCCGCGACGGCCTCCATACGCATCATCGGCGGCAGTCTAGATCCAGCCTCGGCGGCCGCGGGAAGACCCCCACCGGCGATGCCGACAACCATGCGTAAGGAGGCTCCACCCTGGGCAGCGGGCTCCCCGGGGCCGGACAGGCCCGGCTCCACGACACGACCGACGAAGGAGAACGTGATTCCCATGGCCGCCAACCTGAACGGCCGTTCCATCGCCTTCCTCGCCGCCCCCGAAGGCACCGAGCAGATCGAGCTCACCGACCCGTGGGCGGCAGTCGAGAAGGCCGGCGGCACGCCCCAGCTCATCTCCACGTCCAGCGGCGACATCCAGGGCTTCAACCACCTGGACAAGGGCGACACCTTCCCCGTCGACGCCACCGTCGACCAGGTCAGCGCCGCCGACTTCAGTGCGCTCGTGCTACCCGGAGGGGTCGCCAACCCCGACCTCCTCCGCACCAACGAGCGGGCCGTGGCGTTCGTGAAGGAGTTCTTCGACTCCGGCAAACCCGTCGCCGCGATCTGCCACGCACCCTGGACCCTGGTCGAAGCCGACTCCGTGCGCGGACGGCGCCTGACGTCCTACCCGAGCCTCAAGACCGACATCCGCAACGCCGGAGGCGACTGGGTCGACGAGAAGGTCGTCCGCGACACGAACGGCCCCAACATCCTGATCACCAGCCGCAAGCCCGACGACCTGCCCGCCTTCGACAACACGGTACTCGAAGAATTCGCGAGGTAGCGGCCCGGAGGACGCCTAGTCGCAACCTGGTTTAGACCATTCCATGGCGAAAACGCTCTACAGTGTTAAGGGTGACACGTCGAGCGAAAATCGTCGCGACCCTCGGCCCGGCCACCTCGAGCGCAGACCGCATCCGCGCGCTCGTGGACGCCGGGCTGGACGTAGCGCGACTCAACCTCAGCCATGGGACACACGAGGACCACCGCGCCAGCTATGCCAAGGTGCGGGCCGCCTCCGAAGAGAGCGGCCGCAGCGTCGGAATCCTCGCCGACCTCCAGGGCCCGAAGATCCGCCTCGGCACCTTCGCCGATGGCCCCACCGAACTCGTCCCACGAGACGAGTTCATCATCACCACCGACGACGTCCCCGGCGACGCTAAAAAGGTCTCTACGACCTACAAGGGCCTGCCCGGAGACGTCCGCCCCGGCGACCGCGTCCTCATCGACGACGGCAATGTCGTGCTGGAATGCACCAAAACCACCAGCACCGACATCCACACCCGGGTCATCATCGGCGGTACCGTCTCCAACCACAAAGGGCTCAACCTCCCCGGGGTCGCCGTCAGCGTTCCGGCACTCACCGAAAAAGACGAGAACGACCTCCGCTGGGCCCTTGAACAGGGCGTCGACATGGTGGCCCTCTCCTTCGTGCGCAGCCCCTCCGACGCCGAAGAAGCCCACCGCATCATGGACGAAGCGGGCGTCAGCGTCCCCCTCATCGCCAAGATCGAGAAACCCCAGGCCGTGGAACGGCTCCACGACATCATCGAGGTCTTCGACGGCGTCATGGTCGCCCGCGGCGACCTCGGCGTCGAACTCCCCCTGGAAAACGTCCCGATGGTGCAGAAACGCGCCATCGAACGCTGCCGCGACAAGGCCAAACCGGTCATCGTCGCCACCCAGATGCTGGAATCCATGATCAGCGCGCCCCGGCCCACCCGCGCCGAGACCTCCGACGTCGCCAACGCCGTCCTCGACGCGCCGACGCCGTCATGCTCTCCGGGGAGACCAGCGTCGGCGAGTACCCCATCGAAACGGTGCGGACCATGGCGCGCATCGTCGCCGCGGCCGAACAGGAATCGCTGCGCGCCTCGCACATGCTCAACCGAATCCCCGAGACCACCGGAGGCGCCATCGCTCGCGCCGCCGCCGAAGTCGGCGCCACCGTCGGAGCCAAAGCCCTGGTCGCCTTCACCATGTCCGGCGAGACCGCGCGGCGGCTGGCACGCTACCGCTCACCCATCCCGCTCATCGCCTTCACCACACAGACGAGCACGCGCTCCCAGCTCAGTCTGACATGGGGCGTCGACTCGCAATGCGTGCCCTGGGTCGCCCACACCGACGAAATGGTCGGCCAGGTCGAGAGCGAACTCCTGGAGATGGGCGTCTACCAGAAGGGCGACAAGATCGTCATCGTCGCCGGCAGCCCGCCCGGAACACCCGGTTCCACCAACTCCCTGCGGGTCCACCGCCTCGGCGACGCCATCGCGCTCAAACCGTGAGGCATCCCGGCGCGGCGCGCGCCGGGCGGACAGGTTCTACCCCGGGCGGCGCCCCGGCGCCGCGCCCGGGGAGGGGCCCAGGCCGGACCTCCGCACGGCCTCAGTGCGGCACCCCGTTCGGCACGCCGTTCTCGTAGGGAACCCGCTCCAGCGGCATGTCCCAGGGAAGCAGGTTCCACGGGCTCGCCGGATCACTCGTCAGCAGCCCCAGCGCCACCCAAACACGGTCGGGACCGGCATCGTCCATCCCGCCTCCCCGCCACAGGAGGTAACCGCCGTGGAACGCCTCGGCCAGCTGCCGCCAGCTCGCGTACCGGCGCTGCAGATCCGAGGCGACCCTCCGCAGCAGGTTCTGCGTCTCCACATGGCTGAGCCAGTCCAGCGTGGCGCCGCCGCACGCCAGCCGGATCAGACGCACCGAGTGCCACCACTGGTAGGCGTCGATCACCACCGTCTCGTCCGAGTCCGCGGCACCGGTGACCTCGCGCATGCGGGCCACCTGCTCCGGGGAGAGCAGCAGCCGCTGCTCCCGCCGACCCTCCTCCAGACCGCGCGTGCGCGCGGTCCCGGTGCGCAGATCCACCACGAGATCGGCGCTGCCCCCGGCGTGCAGCTCCACCCAGAGCCGGTCCACCGTTTCGAGTAGGCCCGCCCGGCCGGTGATACCCCACTCCACCTCGAAAGCCTTCCGGTAGTGCCCCCGCAGCTGTGGCCGCACCACCACATCCCACGGCTCGGCCAGAGCGACCCGGAACGGGGCGGCGGCGGCCGCCGCCCAGCGCTCGGTGGTCAGCGGGCCCTCGGGATCCTTGGTGCGCAGAGTGGGCGCCTCGTACGTCCCGACGACCAGCTCGGCGAAGGAACCGGCGGCCAGGGCGCAGATCGGCAGGAACGCCCACCCCGGCCACCCGGCGGCGACCAAGAGGACGACGAGCAGCGCGAGAGGAGCCATCAACCACGCCCGCCGGCGCCTCGACCCCCAGGCCACGACGGCCCAGGCGCTGATCACCAGCGCCCCGATCACCCCGGCCACCGCGGTGAGCACCCACACTCCCTTCGCAACGGGCTGCGATACCTACGGATGGACTGTGGTGACGCGTAACCCGCAACACTTCGGTTTCCAGGATCAAGGACCCGGGGCGGTTGTGGGGGCCGTATCGGCAGGTTGTGCCCAGGTTGTAGCCGCGATGTGATCGCTCCAGCCCCCGCGGCACGGCGAATCCACGCAAATTTCCTATTCAGGACTACTCCGGCGGGGTAGATATCAATGTTTCGGTCCGACGAAGCCGTCCAGCCGGGCGACGGAGCCGCGCTTGGCCACGGAGAGGTTACTCGCGTTCGACATCCGCCACTCGATCCCGAGCTGGTCGAGGTAGCGGCCGAGAAGACCGTGGATGTCCCGGGAGGCGTTGGAGAAGAAGTACCGCGGGTACTCGTACCACGTGTCCGCACCGGCGGCCGTGCGCTTGACGCGGTTGGCGATCCGGCACCCGTCCGAGTGCAGCAACCCGCGGACGAACTCCTCCGGGTGGCGCCCCACCACCTCGGCCTGCCACGGCGCGAGCTCGATCCTGCGCGTGTGCTTCGGCCCCGGCCCATGCTGCGGAAAAAGGCAGGGACAGTGCTTCCAGCGGGCCGGTACTTCCTTGCAGCCGACTCTGTCCACGACGGCGATTTTGTGTTCTGGGAGCACAGTCTCCAGCGTGCCGACGCACTCCTTGATCAGTTTTGGCCAGGTGTTCGAGCAGTAGATCCGAAGTGCCCACAGCTGCTTCGTACGATTGCCGACGTAGCTGATGTATCCGTCGCCTAGGTACAGGCCAAGCAGATAGCTGTACGCGGGCTGCGGATCGGGGAGTCGGGGTAGTGGTTCGCAGCGAACGCAGGCGCCCTTGTTCTCGTACTTGTCGATGAGTTCGCGATGCTGGGACCAGGTCCGGAGAGTGGAACGGTTGATGTTTGTTCGTCGACTGACTTCATGAAAGCTGGGACCGGAGTCGAGGAGGGTTACGGCTTCGCGGCGGATATGAGGGGGTACATGCCTCAAGCATGAGGCGCGAATCGTACCTATGCTCGATTATCCACAGATTGCTGGCGAACCTGGAAAGGGCGACAAAAAAGCCACCCTGAGGTGGCTTTCTGGTACCCCGGGTGGGACTCGAACCCACACTGTATCGATTTTGAATCGATCTTCTCTTCCGATTGGAATACCGGGGCTTTTCGGATTTGTTGCGACCTTCTCGGACAAAATTACCAAGAAGTGCGTGGCTTCGGGTCGGCCAGCCCGGCGCCGGGCAACGCGTTGGCGTCAAGACCTTGGCCGGTGCGGACTATCGTAGCGGATCTCGATACCCTCGTGTTCGTGACGACGACGCAGAGCCGCGTGGTGATCGCGGAAGACGAGGCCCTGATCCGGCTGGACCTCAAGGAGATGCTTGAGGAGGACGCTACGCCGTCGTGGGTGAGGCGGGTGATGGCGAGGCGGCGATACGCCTCGCCCGGGAGAGCAGTCCGGACCTCGTCATCCTCGATATCAAGATGCCGATCCTGGACGGGCTCACGGCCGCCGAGCGGATCGCGAAGGAGCGGATCGCGCCGGTGGTCATCCTGACGGCCTTCTCCCAGCGGGAGCTCGTGGAGCGTGCCCGCGACGCCGGGGCGATGGCCTACCTGGTCAAGCCGTTCAGCAAGTCCGACCTGGTACCGGCGATCGAGATGGCGGTCAGCCGCTACGCCGAACTGGCGGCTCTGGAGGCCGAGGTCAGCGGCCTGCAGGAGCGTCTGGAC
The DNA here is from genome assembly GCF_000981225.1 of Allosalinactinospora lopnorensis. Taxonomy (GTDB): domain Bacteria; phylum Actinomycetota; class Actinomycetes; order Streptosporangiales; family Streptosporangiaceae; genus Allosalinactinospora; species Allosalinactinospora lopnorensis. Next base: position 4,687 of record NZ_LAJC01000071.1, on the reverse strand, counting down.
ACCCGCAAGCTGGTGGAGCGGGCCAAGGGGCTGCTGCAGAGCAGGCACGGGCTCAGCGAGCCCGAGGCGTTCCGCTGGATCCAGAAGAACTCCATGGACCGCAGGCTCACGATGCGCAAGGTCGCCGAGACCGTCATCGAGACGCTCAGCGAGCAGCAGAAGTAGCGCGGTGCCGGGCCCTGCCACCGCACGTCCGAACCGTTCGAGACCCCGCCGCCCGGGGTGGCGGGGTCTCGTGCGTCGTCGGGAGATCGCAGGTCATCGGGCATTCGCCGGGTTGTCGCGCTTTGGTCACGATTCTCTACGAAGCCATGACGTTTGCATCACGTGGCATAAGCGAAGCTGAACAACCGTGGTAAATGCGGCTAAACTCACCGCCACCCACTAGCGATTGATCGGTCTCCGGTGCTGTCGCCGGAGCCGCTATCTCAGATGCGCAAGGGAGCGCGCGTGCGCAGACGCCTCGTGACTGTGCTGCTCGCCGTGATCGCCGCCATCCTGGTGATCCCGGCGTATGCGGCCGCAGACGATCAGGGCGGTGAAACGCTCAGCGGTCAGATCCGCGACCCGGAAACCGTGGAAGGTATCGAGATCACGGTTTCCCGGGACGGGGACGAGATCGGCACGGCGACCACCGACTCTGATGGTGAATGGGAAGTGGAGCTGCCCGAACCGGGCACCTACCACGTAGTCCTGGACCAAGAGTCCGTCCCCGACGAGTACGTTGTCGCTGAGACTCCCGGAGCCGAGTTCGACGAAGTTGAGGTCCGTCCTGGTCAGGACCGTGCCGTGATCTTCAGACTCGCGTTGCCGGGCGAGGAGGAGGAAGAGGAGTCCGAGCCCAGTCCCACTGAAGAGGGCGCCGAGCCCGGGGCTGACGGCGGCCCGCCGGAGGAAGCCGAGGAAGAGGCGCCGGCGGCGCCCGAGGTGGAGCGGGGAGCGTCCTTCTCCACCAGGCTCCTGCAGACCACCCTGTCCGGTATCACGTTCGGCATGATCATCGCGATCTCGTCGGTCGGCCTGTCCCTGATCTTCGGCACCACCCGGATGATCAACTTCGCCCACGGCGACATGGTCACCTTCGGGGCGATGATGGCGCTGATGTTCAGCACCGGCATGGTGTTCACCGCTGTGCCGCTGGTCGTCGCGGCCGTGCTCGCCGTGGTGCTCGGCGCCCTTCTGGGCGGCGGGATGGAGCGGTTCATCTGGCGGCCGCTGCGGCACCGCAATGTCGCGCTGATCCAGATGTTCATCGTCTCGATCGGTCTCGCCCTCGTCCTGCGTCACCTGCTGCTGGCCTACTTCGGCGGTACGCGGGTGCGCTACGACGAGTTCCAGTTGCAGTCGATGCTGACCCTGGGACCGCTGCAGATCACGCCGCGCGATGCCTCGATCGCGGCGCTCTCCGTGCTGGTGCTGGTCGCGGTGGCGGCGATGCTGCAGTTCACCCGTATCGGCAAGGCCATGCGGGCGGTGGCCGACAACCGGGACCTGGCGGAGTCGTCGGGGATCAACGTCGACCGTGTGACGCTCTACGTGTGGACGCTCGGCGGCGCGCTGTGCGCGCTGGGCGGCGTCTTCTACGGGCTGAACCAGACGGTGTACTGGCAGATGGGCTTCCATCTGCTGCTGCTGATGTTCGCCGGGGTGATCCTGGGCGGTCTGGGCACCGCGTACGGGGCGATGGTCGGCGGTCTGGTGATCGGTCTGGTGGCCATGCTGTCGACCCTGTGGTTCCCGGTGGAGCTGCAGAACGCCTGGGCGCTGGCGATCATGATCGTTGTGCTGCTGGTGCGGCCTCAGGGCATCCTGGGGCGCCGTGAGCGGGTCGGTTAGGGGAGCGGACGATGGACTTCATTCAGATCCTCGCCGAGGCCACGCGCACGGCGATCGGCCCGATCGCGGCGATCTACGCCCTGGCGGCGATCGGACTCAACCTGCATTTCGGCTACACTGGCCTGCTCAACTTCGGCCAAGTGGGCTTCATGCTGGTCGGCGCCTACGGCGTCGCGGTGACGACCAGTACCTACGAGTTGCCGCTGTTGCTCGGTGTCCTGGTGAGTATCGGGTGCGCGTTCGTGCTGGCGTTACTCCTCGGCCTGCCGACCCTGCGGTTGCGCGCGGACTATCTGGCGATCTCCACGATCGCGGTGGCGGAGGTGGGGCGGCTGATCTACCGTTCGACCGTCGCCCAGGACATCACCGGCGGCGTGTACGGCCTGCAGCAGGTCGCGGGGGACTTCTACGCGTGGAACCCCTTCCCGTCGGGCTCCTACGGGATCGACGCGGGCGCCTTCTCCATCACATTCTCGGCGCGCGACGTGTGGGTCATGACGGTGGCGTGGGCGGTCGTGCTCCTCGCGAGCCTGGCGATGTACGTGCTGACGCACAGCCCGTGGGGCCGGGTGATCAAGGGCATCCGCGAGGACGAGGACGCGGTGCGCGCCCTCGGCAAGAACGTCTTCGCCTACAAGATGCAGAGCCTGGTGCTGGGCGGTGTGTTCGGCGCCCTGGCCGGGGCGCTGATGGCCATCAACCAGCAGACCGTGCACCCTGACGCGTTCATGCCGCAGGTGACCTTCTACCTGTGGGCGATGCTGCTGCTGGGCGGTGCCGGACGGACGCTGGGCCCGGTCATCGGTGCTATCGGCATGTGGTTCCTGCTCACCATGTTCGACGGGCTGCTGCGGGACGTGTCGGCCATGGGGCTGCTTCCGGGGATCGCGGGCGGTGAGCTCGGCGCACTGCGGCACGCGGTCGTGGGGCTGGCACTGGTTCTGCTGATCGTGTACCGACCGCAGGGGCTCATCGGCAATCGCAAGGAGATGCTGGTCAATGTCAAGTGAGTCGATGGCCGGCCGGATGCCGGCGCCCGAGTCGCACGACCGGTTGAGCGGCGTGTCCCCGGTCCCGGGTGCGGCCAAGCCGGACCCGGTGCTGCGCGCGAGCGGGGTCCGCAGGTCGTTCGGTGGGCTGACCGCGGTGGACGTGGAGCACCTGGAGGTGCAGCGCGGCACGATCACGGCGCTCATCGGGCCCAACGGTGCGGGAAAGTCCACGTTGTTCAACGTGCTGACCGGTTTCGACCGGATGGACAGCGGGGTGTCGGCGTTCCAGGGCCGGTCGCTGCGGGGGTTGTCGGGGCACCGGGTGGCCCGGCGGGGGCTGGTGCGCACGTTCCAGCTCACCAAGGCGCTCACCCGGTTGACGGTCATGGAGAACATGCTGCTGGCAGCGCGCGGGCAGACGGGCGAGCGCATGGTGGGCGCGTTCGCGCCGTGGATCTGGCGCGGGCAGGAGGCGGCGAACCGGGAGCGGGCCGAGGCGCTGCTGGAGCGGTTCCGGCTGGCGCACATGCGCGACGAGATCGCGGGGAGCCTCTCCGGGGGACAGCGCAAGCTGCTGGAGATGGCGCGCGCGCTGATGTCCGAGCCCACGATGATCATGCTGGACGAGCCCATGGCCGGGGTGAACCCGGTGCTGGTGCAGTCGCTGCTGGAGCACATCACCTCGCTGCGGGACGAGGGGGTGTCGGTGCTCTTCGTGGAGCACGACATGGACGTCATCATGGGGATCAGCGACTGGATCGTCGTGCTGGCGGAGGGGCGGGTGATCGCGGAGGGCCGTCCGGACGACATCCGCTCCAACCAGCAGGTGATCGACGCCTACCTGGGAACGCAGCACGACGAGCCGGGCGCCGGCGGTGCGGAGGAGGGACGATGAGCGAGGAACCGCGGGGCGACGGGCCGGACGAGGCGTCGGCGTCCGAGGATGCCGCGGCCATCCAGCGGCACCGCGAGGAGGTCCTGGAGCATGCGGAGGTCACCAGGATCGAGCGGTACGAGGACTACCTGCTGGTCGCCGATGAGGTGGTGGCGGGTTATGTTCCGGAGGTGAACATCCTCGACCGCTGTACCCTGACCCTTTCCGAGGGCGAGGTCGTGGCGGTCATCGGTCCGAACGGGGCCGGGAAGTCCACGCTGATCAAGACGATCTTCGGGTTGATCCCGGTGCGCGAGGGCGCCTTGGCGCTGCGCGGCAGGAGCATCGCGAACTGTGCGGCGCACGAGCTGGTGTCACTGGGCGTGGGGTATGTGCCGCAGACGCAGAACGTGTTCCCCACGTTGAGCGTCGAGGAGAATCTGGAGATGGGCGTGTTCCTGCGCCCCAAGACGTTCCGGGAGCGGTTCGACGCGGTGTCCGCCCTTTTCCCGCTGTTGGGGGAGCGGCGCAGGCAGAAGGCCGGCGCGCTGTCGGGCGGTGAGCGCCAGATGCTGGCCATGGGGCGGGCGCTGATGATGGACCCGTCGGTGCTGCTGCTGGACGAGCCCACGGCCGGGCTTTCGCCGATCTACCAGGACGATGTGTTCCAGCGGGTCAAGCAGATCAACGCCGCCGGAGTGTCGGTGGTCATGGTGGAGCAGAACGCACGCCGGTGCCTGCAGATCTGCGACCGGGGGTATGTGCTGGACCAGGGGCGCAACGCCTACACCGGGACCGGTGCGGAGCTGCTGCACGACCCGAACGTCATCGAGCTCTACCTGGGGACGCTGGCCAAGGCGTGACCGCGGCCTGACGGGCCCCGGCCGCACCCGCCTCCGAGCGGGTGCGGCCGGGCCTTTTTCGCGGTGGGCCCTCTCGCTCCTTGGAGGGGCGCGGCCGGCTCGCGGTTGACCGCTGCGCGGTG
>NZ_LAJC01000070.1 GCF_000981225.1 Allosalinactinospora lopnorensis | reverse complement strand
GCCGGTGACCCCGCGCTGGTAGGCGCCCGGCGCCACGCCCATGTGCCGCTTGAAGTGGCGGGTCAGGTGTGGCTGGTCGGCGAAGCGACGCGGGCCGCGACCTCGGCCGGCGGGATGCCCTCGTGGAGCAGTCGCCGGGCGCGGTGCACCCGCACCTGGTTGACATAGGCGTGCGGCGGCAGCCCGTAGGCGGCGCGGAAGGCTCGGAGCAGCGGGAAGGGGGCGGTCTCCACAGCGGCGGCCAGCTCCTCCAGCCGGGGCGGATCGAGCAGGTTCTCCCGCAGCAGCTCGCGGGCCGCGATGACGGGTCCGGCCGGCTCGGGCGCACGCGGAGGGGCCGGCGGCCGGGAGCGGGTGTGCTCGCTCAGGAGCCGGTGCAGCGCCTCGCGGGTGAGGGTGGAGGCGCTCAGCCGGTCACCGTGTTCGGTCGCCTGGTGCGCCGTACGCAGCAGGCGGGCGGTAGCGGGGTCGTCCAGCACCGAGCCGGTGAACCCGGGAAGGGCCGGCAGTCCGAGGTCCCGCGCGGCTTCGGCGACCACCCGCACTTCCGGGTACAGCACCCGGTAGCGCCACCCTTCGGGGAGGGCGGCGTGTCCGGTGTGCACCTCCTGCGGCTCGACGAGTGCGATTCCGCCTGGGCCCACCCTGTGCGTGGCGCCCCGGTAGGTGTACTCCTCGATGCCGGACTCGATCACGGCGATCGTGTAGGTCTCGTGGGTGTGCCGGCCGAAGGCGTGCCGCACGTAGAAGGCCTTGAGCAGTTCGACCCCCGGAAGTCCGGGGTGCCGCCAGAAGCGCGCCCGCTCGCCGCGCGACTCGGTCATGCTCCAAGCGTAGGGAACCGGCCGGCGAGGGCGGGCCCCGGTACCCGCTATCGTCGTGGCCATGCTGACCATCGTCCCCGCGGAGAGTACGCAGGAGCGCGCCGCTGTCTTCGTCATCCGGGGAGCCGTGTTCGTCGCCGAACAGCAGGTCCCGATCGAGGAGGAGTGGGACGCCCGCGACCACGGCGCCGATTACCTGCTGGCCAGGCTCGACGAGGTGGCAGTGGGCACGGTGCGGCTGGTCGCCGACGGTGCCAGGGGATCCTGGGACGGCTCGCGGTGCTGCCGCGGGCGCGCGGTACCGGAACAGGGGCCGCTCTGGTCCGCGCGGCCGAGGAGCGGGCCCGCGAGCGGGGGCTCGCAGCGATCGAGCTGCACGCTCAGACGCACGCCCTGGGGTTCTACCGCAAGCTCGGATACACCGCCTATGGCGCGGAGTTCCTGGATGCGGGTATCTCCCACCGGCACATGCGCAAAGAGCTGCGCTGACCCGGCGGCCGGGTGCGCCGGCGCCGTCTTCGGCCCGGCGGTGGTGAAGATCACGGAATACCGCCGAGCCGGAACGGGTTGGACGCTACCGGTGCGTCCCCCGCCAGGGGTGGGCTGTACCCCATTCTTACTACCGAGTAATATTCGGTTCGGCGCGATCCCCTTCGCCGCCCCATGCCGCCGAGAGAACGACGAGAGTGTGATGACGGTCGACGCGCAGCCGGTAGCGGAACTTCCCGACCCCCGGAACTTCGGGCTTGCGGTGGTCGCCGAGGATGAACTGCCCGAAGAACTGCGCACCCTGGTGGCCCGGGTGCACGAACTCATCGACGCCGTCGCGCACACCGAGGCCGATCCGGCGGAGCTCGCGCGCGCGAGCGCCACTGTGCACGAACTCACCGAGCGCCTCAACGTCAGGCGCCGCGAGGTCGGCGCGATGCTCCGGCAGCCCCGGCCCGACGGCCGCACCCACTACGAGACCATCACCAACATCGTCTCCGGAGCCGGTAACCCGGCCGCTCCGCCGCTGGAGCTGGAGCCCGCCGATGACGGCGTGCGCGCCGACGTCACGCTGAACGCGACCTACCAGGGCCCGCCCGGCTTCGTGCACGGCGGCTGGATCGCGGCCATGCTGGACCAGGCTCTGGGCAGCGCCTCGGCCGCCGCGGGCATGCCCGGTCTGACGGCCAACCTGGACGTCAACTACCGCAAACCGACCCCGCTCAACACCCCTCTGGAAATCGCCGCCCGCGTGTCCAGCATGGAGCGCCGCAAGGTCTTCGTCTCCGCAGAGATCCGGCACAACGGCGAGATCACCGCGGAGGGCACCGCCATCATGGTGCAGCTCATGCTTCCCGGCTGATCACGTCCGCGGCCGGCGCGGCCGACCCTCTGGGACCGTGCCGGGGAGAACGGCCGCCGGGCACACCGAGGACTCACAGATGCAGCCGGCATCCGTCCTCGAGCAGCTCGTCGGCGTCGGTGTCGTCGAACCACAGACCGTCCTCGCCGAGGTAGCGGAAGTGCAGCGTGCTGTTCGCGGGCGCGCTGACCACGACACTGCGCCGGCCGTTCGTGCGCGCCCTGAGCGGATGGATGTGCGGATCCCAGTCGTTGAACGAGCCGACCAGCGAAACCTGGCCCGGCGGTTCCTGGGCGGGAAGCATGAACGTGACCTTGACCCGTCCGTCCTCGCTCGGTTTTCCGCGCTTGATCATGTTTCGGTCCTCCTTGGGATGAGTGTTCCTGGTCGGCGTGGGCGGGGCGAGCACCGTGCGGCGGCCGCGCCGGGCCGGGGCGTGACACTTGCCAAGTGTTGCCGAACACGATCGAGAAATCACGTAAGGTAGTGGTTTCGGTGTGTGTGCCGCTCAATGGGACGATCAGCCGGTCCGGCCGGCCGCGCGGACGGCGGAGTGCGCGTCGGTAGCCTGGGGGTGAGGCGCGCCCGCCTCCCGCGTCCCCGAACTCGCAGGAGTGAACATCCAGACCGCCATGCGTCTGCTGATCCTCTCCGACACCCACATCCCGCGGCGCGCCCGCGATCTTCCCGCCGAGGTGTGGGAGCAGGTGGAGCGGGTCGACACTGTGATCCACGCCGGTGACTGGTGCGACCTGGCGTCGCTGGAGAGACTCCGGGCGCGGGCGGCGTCGCTCATCGGCGTGTACGGCAACAACGACGGCCCGGAACTGCGGGCCCGGCTTCCCGAGGTCGCCCGTGTGATCCTCAGCGGGGTGCGTGTGGCGGTCGTACACGAGACCGGGCAGGCCAAGGGGCGCGAGAAGCGCTGCGCCGAGCGTTTCGGCGACAGCGATGTCCTGGTCTTCGGGCATTCCCACATCCCGTGGGACAGCACCGCCCCCACGGGGCTGCGCCTGCTCAACCCCGGCTCACCCACCGACCGCCGCCGCCAGCCGCAGCACACCTACATGACGGCCACCGTAGGGGACGCGACGCTGCGGGAGGTGCGCCTGCACCGCCTCTCAGCGGCCTCCTGATCCCGGTCCCGTCCGGGAGTTCCCGGGGACCGCCTCCGGTGCGGCCGCCCGTATCCGGGCGGCCCTTCCGGGGCGGGGACGCCAATCATCGTCCCTGGAATTCGAAAGCGCGTATATTGCATACGGCCGGGGTGCCGGGCCGCGAGGAATCCGACACGCACTCATCGGCGCCTGATGCCCCGAGCGGAGCCTTTCCCCCAGCTCAAGGTGACTTTCATGCTGCCTTCTGCGGAAGCCTTCGCGATGAAGACCTCCGCCTCGGCGTTGACGCTCACCCCCAATTCGACCATGATCTCGTCGGGTTCGGACGCGAGCTCGGACAATTCGCGGGCTACCAGGTCAGAGAGGTCACGGATCTTGCCGAGTATCGCTTCGAATTTCTCATCCGCCACGCGGAAAACGTCGCGACCTCCCACCTCGCGCATAACGGGTGAGCTGCCGGCGGTCTCGACGAGGACCGAAGTGCCCTGGTCGTTTTGGAATCGGACGATTTCTGCCATCTTCTCTATCTTTCGCCATCACAGTGTGAGCCGGATGGAAGCCATCATCCGCTGCTTAATGGGCGCGACGTAAGACAGATGTCCGGGATCGGCCCACATGGTTCGGGGTAATAGGGGGATATAAATATAGACGGAGTATGCCGAGATATTTTCCATGGGAAGAACCGTGTGCCTCCGCGCCCGTGCCGGGACGCCGATCCGCGACCGAGAGACCTGTATGAGCACTGAATCAGCGGGGCTCAGCGAGGAGTCGAGAGGAGGGGAGGGCGGCTGCGAGCTCACCGCCGCGGGACCGCCCGCCCGCTGCTCCCCGGCGTGGCACAAGTCCGGGTACAGCGCCCAGGACCGGGAGTGTGTGGAGGTGGCCCGGTCTTCCAACGGCTGGGTGCTGCTCCGCGACTCCCGGCATCCCAGAGACAGGGTGATCGAGGTGAGCGCGCAAGCCTGGAGCATCTTCCTCCGAGCCCTGCGCCGCGGCGAGCTGGACTGAGCGGGGCGCCCCGCCTCGGAAGGCCCGCCCCGCCGTGCTGAGCGCCGCCGGCCCTACATGCCGCTCATGAACAGGTCGCAGTTCGCCCGCACGTCCTGCTCCGCCGAGTGCGTCGACGGATGGTCCGGACCAAACACCGCCCGGTAGCGCATGACGACGTCGTCCCGTTCCTCGTCCAGCGGCTCCCGCTCCACGGCCCTGCGGTCCAGCAGCGTGTTGCGCAGCACCGCCAGCGTCAATGGATGGTTCTCCCCGAAGTTCCGCCGGGCGCGTTCGTGGGTCTGGATGTCCATCTCAAGGGCGGCGGCGGCATCCCCGGAGGCGATCAGGTCGCTGGCCAGGTTGACGGCGTTGGCGACCGTGTTGGGGTGGTCCGAGCCGAGCCGGTCGGTATGCACCACCATGGACTCCTCGTCGACGCTGCGCGCCTGTTCCACGTGGCCGAGGAGCCGGAGCGTCACAGCGTGGTTGACCGACGCGTCGGCGTAGAGCGGGTGGTCGGAGCCGTAGAGGTTCCGGTAGCGCTCACGGGCCTCGCGGGAGAGGTCCAGGGCGGCCTCGTGCTCGCCCGCGGCGCGCAGCGACACGGCGTGGCTGGCCGCCGCCCGGACCGTCTGGTGGTTGTCGGGGCCCAGCCGTTCGCGGAACAGCCGATACGCCTCCTCCGATAGCTCCAGGGCCTCCCGGAGCCGCCCCGTGCGCCGCTTCACCGCCGACAGTGCCAGCATGGTGATCAGTCGGCTGGGGGAGTGCGGGGGAGAGAGCCGGTCGTCGTCCTCGTGCTGCTCCTCCAGGGCGCTCATCGACTCCCAGTAGCGCCCGGACTCCATCAGCCCGAGGGCGTGGCCGTACTTGCTGCCCTGGGTGAGGCCGTGCTCCGGGCCGAGGATTCCGATCCGCCGCTCGTAGTTGTACCAGTCGATCTCCATCGCCTCGGTGAAGCGGCCGATGAGCCGCAGGCCGACGGAGTGCACGTGCGCGGCGTTCAGGGTGAGGATGTCGTCGCGGCCCAAGACCCGCTGGTAGCGCTCGTACACCTCCGTGCTCACCGCGACCGCGTCCTGGAACCGGCCGATGTTGCGCAGGTCCCAGGCGAGGTTCATGTGGGCTTCGAGGGTCTCCTCGTCGTCGGAGCCGTTGATCCGGGTGAGCGTGTCGACGAGCTGCGTGCTGCGGTCGAAGGCTTCGCGGAACGAGCCGAGGTTGCGCAAGATCTGCGTGTACTGCATCTGGGCGCGCAGCGTCTGCGGGTGCTCGGGCCCCATCCGCTCCTTCCACGCGGAGATGGCGCGCACCCCCAGCGACTCGCCTTCGGAGTAGCCACCCCACAGCGCCAGGAAGTGCATCTCGCTGATGACGAGCTGGCGGGCCCACTCGTTGTGGCAGTCCCATTGCTCGTTCGCCCATACGTGCGGGAGCAGCTCGACGTAGCGTGGCCAGTCGCGGGTGGCGAACGGGTCGCCCGGGTCGAGGTTGGCCAGCAGCATATGGGCGCAGTGCCGGAGTTCCCTGCGCTCCTCGCTGCTCAACGGCAGCTTCAGGGTCTCCTGGACCAGCCGGTGCAGCTGGAAGGTCTCGTTGCGGTGGTCCATCTTGACCAGCGCGTAGCGGTCGATCGTACGCAGCGCCCGGCTCAGCTTGATGGCGGGATCGGCGAGGATCTCGGCGAGCTCGGGCGGGGCCTCGATGCTGCGTGCCCCGTTGAAAAGCCTCCGCGGGATCGGCTGCGGGGCCAGGAAAGCGCAGACCTGCAGCAGCCGCAGTGCCCCGCGGTTGGTCTGGTGCAGCCGGTCCAGCGTCATGTCCATCGTCGCCGCCACCGACCAGGGGTAGTCGGGGCTGGGAGAGACGTTGGACAGCAGCTCGTGCGCCTTCTCGTCGAACAGCGCCAGCCACTCCGAGGGCGGCATCAGCGTCTCGTACAGCCACACGGCCGTCTGTTCCACGGCCAGCGGCAGATCGCCCAGCTTGTCGGCGATGTGGTCGGCCTCCGACTCGGTGAGTGACTCGGGGCCGCGTTTGAGCAGCAGTTCCGTGCTCTCCTCGCGGTCGAACGTGTCGATCTGCAGCAGGCTCTCGCTCGTGGTGCGCCACTGGCTGGATCGCGACGTGACCAGCACCTGGCCCGGCCCGGCCGGAGGGATGAAGGGGCGGACGGTGGCCGGGTCGCCGGCGTTGTCGTAGATCAGCAGCCACTCGTCATAGGGGTCCCCGGCGCGCAGCGTCTCCAGTACGGCGCGGACGGTGGACGCCGGGTCGCCCCCGCTGTCCAGGCCCAGCTTCGGGGCGAGTTCGATCAGCGCCTGCTGGATCTGGGCCGGGGTGTCGGCCGGGACCCACCACACCAGGTCGTAGTCGCTCCGGTGCCGCCAGGCGAACTCCACGGCCAGCTGGGTCTTTCCGACACCTCCCATACCCTGCAGGGTCTGCGGGGCGGTCTGCGGCAGCAGCGCCGTGGATCCCTGCTGCAGATGCTCGTGCAGTGCCCGCAGCTGCGCCTCCCTGCCCACGAAGCTCACATTGCGCGGCGGCACCTGTCCCCAAACGGCAGGGCGCACGCGCGGCCCGCGCGGCGCCGTCCGGGTGGGCTCGCGCCGATGAGGGGCAGGGGCAGGCGCGTCCCCGCCGTCGAAAGCGGTGACGGGCGGCTCTTCGGCGATCGTCCGCCGGGAGGAGCCGGTCGCTGGGGAGTCGGCAGGAGCCATAGTGCTGTCCTTCGGGTTTTCGGAACTGGCGCGGGCCGTGCTGCCGGGGTCGTCCTCAGCCCCGGGCGCCGGAGTCGGGAAGGCCGTGCCGGGCTGCGGCCGGGAAGGCTCCTCGGAGGGGACCTCCCACTGCGCGGCCACGGCGCGGACCTGACCGGGAATCGCGAGCAGGGCGGCGTGGATGGCGCGCGCGAACGGAGCGGTGGCGTCGTCCACCTCGGGCAGGGGGAGGTCCGGAGCCTCCCCGAGCAGCAGCCGTTCCACGTCGCCGAACCACGGGATCGAATCGCGGTAGCGATCGGCGACCGTCTCCAGCAGGTCCTTGGTCTCCTGCCGGCGGCCGCCCACGGCCAGCAGTTGCTCGCGCACCCCCGGGTGGAAGTCGAACGAGACCCGGTCCTCGCGGGTGGGCGCGAGGGCGTCCTCGCGGCGTCTGACCAGTCCAGAGCACAGCACCTCGGTAAGGTCCGAAGGTCGTGACCGCGGGACGAAGCGCTCCTGGACCATCCGGATGGTCGACATGTTGAGGGGGATCGCGGCCAGGCACACGGCCAGGCGAAACGCGGTGGGGGAGGTCCCGGCCCGGAACCTCGCCACGCGGTCCCCGGCCGCCGGGGACACCCGGGTGTCATGGCCGCCCCCGGCGAAGGGCTCGGGGAGGTCCCAGGGGAGCTCGTTTCCTTCGGTGGGAAACCCTTGCCTCCACTCGGCGAGCAGCGCGGTGGTCGGGTATTCGGGCCGGTGCTGCCGCCGTGAGACGAAGCGAGCCCAGCGTCCGAGTTCGTGCGCCTCCATCGGAATGAGCGGGACCGCCACGGCGTTCTGCGGCGGGATCCCTCCGGGGTCGGCCAGGCCGAGGGTGTGCGGGCGCACCCGGTACCTGGTGTTGGGGGTGAGCGCTTCACCGGGCGGCTCGGGAACGCTCAGCGCGACCCGGCGCGGCCGCGTCCCGGTGCGCGGCCACAGCGAACGGTCGAGCACCTGGCCGACCCCGACAACAGCGCTGCGTCCCCACAGGGCGAGCCACGATTCCACCGCCCCGGTGTGCCAGCCGTCCCCCACACCATCGGTGAGCACCAGCAGGATCTCCCGGCCGTTTCCCTCGCACAGCTGGTGCGGGTCCGGAGCCGGCTTGCCGGCGGCCCGCAGGGCGATGTCGTCGGCGTGGGTCTTGTCGGAGTCGAAGTAACAGGTGCGGATGCGCCGGAACACCCCCAGCGGTGCCAGGAGCTCGGTGAACTCCTTCACGAGAGGCTGCTGTAGCAGCATCGACAGGCTGTCGTCGATCAGCAGGATCAGGTCGTCGGCGCGTTCCCGGTGCGCGGTGAACTCCGGCAGTACCGGGGTGCGCCGGGCGCGCTCCGTGCGGGGGGCGGCCAGGGCGCGCTGGGCGAAACTCTCCGCGGTGGCGTCCTCGTTGAGCCGCCGTTCCCCGGAATCGCGGTACCGGCGGAACCAGCGCGCCGCCCGGATCAGGGCCTGGCGGCCGTGCAGGGTCGGCGCCCCGTTCGGTGAAAGCGGTATCGCGGGGCCGTGGTCGGCGGTGGAGGCGAACGTATCAGCGGCCTGGCCCCATGGATCGGAGGGAGGCCGGGACAGGGGGGGCGCCCTCGGGAGGCCCGGCCGGCTCCGGTCCGGGCTTGGGGGCGGGATGGGAGCCGGAGGGCAGAGGCGCGGCCTCGTGGGCGGTGGTCCCATGAGGACGGGGCGGGGCTCTGGCGATGCGGGGTGTCCGGCCGCCGGCGGAGTCGCGTCGCGGTGCGCGGCGAGCCACAGCGCGTCGCCCACCTCCCACCACGTGGGCTGCTCCTGACCGTGCCCCGCAAATGACCGTTCAGGGGACGGCGATGCCGCCGCCCCCGCGGCCCCTGGCCGGTCGTGACCCCAGTATCCGGTCACTCGTGGCCCGCTTCCGTTAGGCGCTGCCAGACAAGGTCCAGTATCCGGTTCCACGCATTGGGCCCCAAGGATGTGGCATGGGAACGGACATCGGAACTAACGAGATGGACCGAGTTCAGTAGCTGATCTATGGAGAGGCCGTTCACCTCGTCGCAGCGGCGAAGGAATTCCGTGACGAGATCCCGGTCCTGGGAGCGGTCGCGGTCGGTGAAGTGCGCGCAGATCATGTCGGCCAGCTGCTCGGCGGTGGGGCGCTCCAGGCGGATGGGCAGGCAGCGGCGGCGGAAGGCCGGGGGGAAGGGGCGCTCGCCGTTACTGGTGATGACGATGAAGGGGAACTGGCGGCAGCGGACCAGCCCCTCGTGCACGGTGGCGGTCCGGCCGGGATCGTCGGTGGGGACGGTGACCTCGGGCTGGACCGACCGCAAGCGGGTGAGCTCCGGGATCCGGTAGCTCCCGTTCTCCAGGACGTCGAGCAGATCGTCGGCCAGATCGACGTCGCTCTTGTCGAACTCGTCGATGATCAGAACACGGGGGAGCCGGTGGGGGAGCAGTGCGGTCCCCAGCGGTCCCAGGCGCAGATAGTCGCCGATGGGCCGGTCGACGGGTCCGCCCGCCGCCGGTGTGCTCGCCGCGTCCGCGGAGATGTCGTGGATACGGGCGATGGGATCGTACTCGTAGAGGCCCGACCGCAGGTCGCTGCGGCTGGTGATGGACCAGCGCAGCACCCGTCCCAGCTTCAGCTCGCGGGACACCCGGTAGGCAAGGGCGGACTTGCCGACTCCGGGATCGCCGGTGACCAGGAGCGGACGCCGCAGCAGCAGCGCGGTGTTGACCGCCTCGACCACGTGGCTCTCGTGGTCGGTGAGCGGGCGGGTCGCCTTCTCGGTCGCCGAGCCGAGGACGCGCGCCGTCTCGTTGTCGTCGGCGGGCGGGTCGGGCTGGTCCGGCCCACCGTCGAAGCGGCGCCAGGGCGGGGGGTCGGGAAGACGCTCCTGCAACGAGGCGAAGTACGGGCCGGGGCACCCGGTGCCCCGGTAGATCCACCACAAGGGAGTCCGGGAGTCGTCATCGGCGGCGCCGCGCGGGCCAGGAGGCCGTCCAGAGCCGGACGCGGGGGAGGCCGGAGAAGAGGTCATCAGCAGACATTCCTAGTCGTTATCGTCACTCTTCTTGGGCGAGGTAAGAATTCCGACATGGTGGAGATCCCGGATCTGGGGCATATTGTCGAGAATAACGATGACGTCGTAGGGGTCGTACCCTTCCTCGTCCGGTTCTCCGCTTTGTGTGCGCCACTCGCGCAGCAGGCGCGGCAGAGAGGCGATGTCCTCCGGGGAGATAGTATCCCCGTCCTCCCGGGGAATTGTGGACATTCGATCATGGAATCTGCGCGTCTCCTGCTCATCGCCGTTGCGCAGCCAGGCGATGGCGGGCAGGCCGGCCTGCAGTGCCGCGCCCAGCTGCCGGGTCCTGGCGCCGGGGTCCGGGGCGTCTCCGAGGACGCACAGGACGATCCCCGGGCCCGCCAGGCGGTCGTTGAGGGGGGTGCCCGTTCCGGTGTCCGGTCCCGGCGGGATTTGGAGGAGACGTCCCGCGCCATTGGCGATCATCTCCTGCCATCGGTGCAGGATTTTCCGGCGTGCCCTTTCCCAGCCAGGATCGTTGAGGCGTTCCTGTGAGTGCAGCAGGATTTCGTACGACGCCCCGATTCGCTCCCCTTCGCCCGTGATGGGGGCTGATAGCCGCCATTGTGCTATCGGCTGTGTCAGCAGCGGAAATGGGAGTATGAACTCCAGGCGCAGATCCACCGCCTCCTGAAAATCCCGGGAGTGCAGCCGCGCCTCGGTGTCGTCGATCAGCTGCAGGACGGTGTCGCGCAACTCCTGCTCCGATATCCGAGAAGGGGACCCCTTGGAAACTCCCTGCCCGTCCCGGACCCAGTGCGAAACGAGGTAGGCCTGCGGAGCGTCGGGGTCGCCGGGCACGGGATCGGCGGAGATGATGAGCGAGGCGGCCTTCGGCGGAGTGGGCGTCCCGGCCTCCCGGAGCTGTTCCAGTGCCTCTCTCGGGACCTCCGAGGGGTATCGGCTGTCGCTGTAGGCGCGCAGGACCTGCGGGGCGATCACTCCCTTCCGCGCGATCTCCTCGACGAAGACGACCTCGCACGGGAGCCCGTCGGGGCGCGGAGTGAGTTCCCTCAGCTCGGCGAACGCCTCCCAGGCGGAGGTGAAGTTGGCGCCCCTGGTGGCGCGGTGGCGGGTCGCCGCTATGTATGCCTCCAGCGTGCCCTCGAACAGCACATCGCTCAGCACCCGGCGCACCTCGTCCAGTTCGGGGTCGCCGAGATGCTCGCTGAGCGGCTCGACCATCTCGACCGGTTCCATCAGGCCGATGCGGCCGTGGCGTTCGGAGAGCCGTCCGCCGCTGTCGGGGGTGTCCTGCAGCGCGCTGGTGAGGATGCCGATCACGGAGCCGTCCCGGGTGTCCAGAACTCCGCATCCGCTGAAGCCCGGCTCGAAGCGGGCGGGGTGGCGGACGTCGATGTCGACCTGCGCGCGCTGGGGCAGGTCCCCGCCGGGGGCGATCACCCAGGCGGTGACCGAAAGTCCCTCCGCGTTGCTCCTCGGGTACCCCCGGACGCGTACCGGGTACGGCTGGTGCGACGCCGTGATCTCCGCTGTGCGCGCGCTGAGCCGCGCCGCCGCGCACATGGGGCCCTCATCCAGCCGCAGCAGGGTGGTGTCGCGTTCGATGTTCCAGGACGCGTCGATGACCCGGGCGCACCTGCGCCGGTACTGGGCGTGGTGCGGGACGTCCACGTACACCGGTTGCTCCGGCTCCGGGGGACGGGAGCCGGAGACTCGCCGAAGAGCGGCGTTGACGACGTGAACGCAGGTCAGGACCCGGTTCCCGGGGACGAGGACGCCGCCCCCGGCAACAGTGCCGTCGGGCGCCGTGATCCGGACCTGCCATGTGGGAGGGAGAGCGAGCGAAGGAGATGCCACCGTGGCGCGGCCTCTTTCTTCGATTGTGCGGGGATGGAACGGTCAGCTCTGAGGGGTGGGATTCGGTTGGCTCTTTATCTTCCCGTCGATGCGATGAATACTCTCAGTAGGTGTATAGTTACATACCCTTTGCAGGTCGGGCGGGCATAATGGACCGCGGCCCCCGAACCCGGGGTGCCGTCACCGGCTCAAGCGCTCCAGCCGCCGGACCGCCTTCTCCAGGGAACGGGCGTGCCGGGCCATGCCCCGCCACGGGTCCCCGGCTGGACGGTCCCCGAGATTACGCACCGACCAGGTCCGGGAGGAATCGGTCTCCTCCAGTTCTTCCCAGGTCAACGGGATGGCCACGGGCGCCCCGGGAAGAGGGCGGACGGAATAGGGCGCGACGGCGTGCTGGGCGTAGGCGTTGCGCAGGATGTCCAGGAACAGCCGCCCGCCCCGCTTGTCCTTGCGGACCTGGGTCGTGAGTCGTTCCGGGTGGCGCTCCGCTGCCAGGTCGGCGATGGCGCGGGCGAACTCGCGCACGTCGTCGAAGTCCAACTCCGGGCGGATCGGCACCACGACGTGCAGGCCGCGGGAACCCGTGGTCATGAGGTAGCACGCGAGCCGCAGCTCCGCCAGGACCTCCCGGACATCCCAGGCGGCCCGGCGCACCTCGCGAAGTCGTCGCCGGGCGGATCCAGATCGAAGATCATCCGGTCCGGCCGCCGCAGGTCCCCGACGCGGCTCAGCCACGGGTGCAGAGTGATCACGGCCTGGTCGGCGAGCCAGAGCAGCGTGGCGGTGTCGTCGCAGACCACCATGGTGAGGGAGCCCCCTTGCCGCCGCTCCACGCGGACTCCGCGCACCCAGTCCGGCGCGTGCTCGGGGCGCTGCTTCTGGAAGAAGCCGTCCTTCCCTGAGTCCGGGCCGATACCGTCCGGGAAGCGGTGCAGCGCCAGCGGCCGTTCGCGGATGTGCGGCAGGATCGCCGGGGCGACCCGCCGGTAGTGCTCGATGAGTTCGCGCTTGGTGACACCGCCCTCGTCGAACAGTTCCTTGCCCGCGTTGCGCACCTGCAGGGTGTGCCGCCCGGCTCTCACGGACTCCGTGGCCGTACTCATGCCGCCTCCCTCCCGCCGAAGGCGCGAGGGCTCGGGCGCCCCGGCGGGGTTCGTTCCTGGCCGTCTCCCCTCGGGGAACGACTAACCAGACCAGGGGCGGCTGAACCGGTGTCAGCGCACGTCCAGCCAGACCATGCGGTGATCGGAGGCGGCATCGGCCACCTCCGACACCGGGTCGTCGGTGGCCGGCCAGAACACCGCGGTGTCGAGTACGGGCAGACCGCGCGAAGGCAGCACGTAGTCCGCCCGGAGGTTGCCCGGCCCGGGATCATCGGCGAAGTCGGCGGTGTCGTGAGCGGGGTCGCCGGCGTGCTCGTCGTTGGCCCCGCCCTGCAGCTCCGCCGCCTCCACGCCGCCCTCGCCGGCCGGCCGCACCGTTCCGTTGACCCGCGCGGCCTCCAGCAGCTGCGCCACGGCATCGGGGTGGCCGTCGCCGTCCTCGGGGTCGGTGTTGAGGTCGCCCGCGATCACGAACCTCGCGCCCGGGCGCAGCCCTCCGTAGCGGCCCTCGTCGTCGTAGATGTAGCCGGCCCTCCCCGGTGTGACGTAGTCGGCCCAGAACCGGATCTCGTCGTGGTTGCGGGCGACGTTGCGCTTCTCCGGACCGTCGAAGGTGGGGGGAGTGGGGTGGGAGGCCAGAAGGTGCACGGTCCTTCCGCGTCCGGTGCGCACCGGCAGGTCCCAGTGGTTCTTCGAGGACAGCCGGAGAACCTCCAGCGCCTCGTCGGAGTAGAAGTCCTCACCGGTCCCGGGGTCGGTGGGCAGCAGCGCACCGGGCATGTCCGCCCAGCGGAACGTCTGGAAGGTGCGGGCGGCACCGGTGTCGATGGGGTATTTGGAGTAGACCACCATCCCGTACTGGCCGGGATAGACGCCGTAGCCGAAGGCGTCCTCGGCGTAGCCGGATTCGCCCGGCTCGGTGACGGCCCGGCCGTCGTTGTCCAGGTCCACCCCCGAGGCGATCCCGGTGTTGCTCGGCGCGGTGTAGCTGTAGGGGTAGGCGATGGGCTCCGCTCCATTCTGCCCCGCCGACAGGTAGTTCTCCTGGAACAGCCTGGAGGCGCGGCCCTCGCCGTCGTGGTCGAACTCGTTGACCAGCAGCACATCAGGCCGCTGGCGCTGGATGATCTCGGCGACCGCCCGGGCCTGCTCGTCATCGGGCGTGGCGAGGTCCTCAGCGAGCTCCCCCTCGGCCGCCCGGTGCAGCGAGGCGTTGAACGTGGCGAACCGGATACCGGCCTCCGCGCGCCCGGCCGTCTCCGCCGCTGCCGCAGGGGTGAGGGCGGCGGTGGTCGCGGTGAACAGGGCAACCGCCGCGAGGGTGGAGGGGACGGCGGTGCGGGAACGGCGCGGGGTGCGCATGCGAGACCTTTCGGGACGCGGACGGGCGGGCGGCTGGAACCAGAGTGCCCGCTCCTTCTATCAGCGGGACCGCCGGGGCGGTGAACATCCGGTGCACGCACGGTGATCCGCGGCCGGGGTCAACCGTTGAAGTACCACTTGGCGTGCTGGGTGAGCAGAATGCCGAACACCGTCCAGCACAGCGCCGCGAAGACGAGGTTGAGCACGCCGCTGCCGCCGCCGCTACCGACGAGCGAGAGCATGGCATTCACCGTGTAGAAGGCGCCGAAGACGCCCTCAAGGACCAGGGCCCCGATACGGATGCTGTTGCGCCGGCGGGGGAAGCGGGCGGCCAGCATGAACGTGAGGACCGTGATCCCCACGGCCATCGCCAGGAAGACGAGCAGGACCACCACGACGCCGACTCCGAGGGCGCCGAAAAACCGGCCCATCTCCTCGTCCAGAGAGGAGATCGCGCCGGACACCGTGCCGAAGGCGACCGCGACGATCAGCAGGAGCGCGCTGACGAGCGCGCCCAGCCCTCCCTGGATGAACATGATCACGCGGGCGGCGGTCACCGAACCCGGCATCTCGCCCGTGAGCCCCGCCGGAGCGCCGCCGTACCCCGGCCGGCCGTAACCATAAGGCGGCATCCCGGGCTGCGGCGGGCCGTAGGACGGCTGCCCGGACGGGGGAGGTCCGAACGAGGGCTGCCCGTACTGAGGGCCGTGCGCTCCGCTGGGCTGCTGCGGTGGGCGGTAGCCGCCCCCGTACTCCGACATCGTCGTGGACCTTCCATCGCTTCGGGTCTCGCGCGAGTGCGGTGTTCAGACGGGATGCGGGTTGCGCGCGGTTCCCTGTCTTCGCCGGGGAAACAACGTAGCAGCAGAGGAACCGCTCCCTCCGGGCCGGATTCGCCGGAGCTCATGGGCGGTCTGAAAGCGCTGCTCGGCTCGAACTGCCTCGGCGGCATGTAGCCGCCCGCGAGGTGCCGGTGCGGCACCATCGTGGCCAGGGGATACATTCGGTGGACGCGCCGACCGCCACGGGGAAACGGGTCTCGGCGCGGTCAGGGCGGCAGCAGGACGCGAAGAGCAGCGGGATAAGGGGGCACCGGCGAATGGCGCGGCGACGGCTCGTCATGGGAACAGCGGTCATGGGGAGTGTCGCGGCACTCGGCGTACCGCTGGGGCTGCTGTGGTGGGCGATCGCGCCGCGGCCCGAGGTCACCGTCACCGGGAACGGGACGACCGTGCCCCTGCCGCTCTCCGAGACCGTGTTCGCCTCCGAGGGCTACTTCGCCATCATCATGGTGTGCGCCGGTGTGGCCTGCGGATACGGCACCTACCTGGTGCAGTACAAGGTGGCCTCGCGGCACGGGACGGACCTGCGCCTGGTCTGCCTGGTCGGCCTCGTCATCGGCGCCGTGGCCGGGTCGCTGGTCGCCTGGCGTGTCGGCGTGGGACTCGACTCCGGGGCCTTCGAGCGGACGCTCGCCGATGCCGAACCCGAGGAGGTGGTCCAGGCCGGGCTGCAACTGCGCGCCCTGGGCACCCTGCTCGTGTGGCCCTTCGTGTGTGTACTGCAGTACGGCCTGTTCGACGCGGTCAGCATCTGGCGCCAGGACCTGCCGCATCAGCGGAACGCCGAGGCGTCCGGCACCGGCGACCCGGGGCAGGGCGACGTGGGAGAGAGCGGCTCGGGGGGCGCGGAAGAGGGCCGGACCGTTCCGTGAGCCGCATCGCGGCCCGGCGGTCCTTCAGCCTCCCGTCGAGATCCGGGCGGTGACGGCCCGGGTAAGGCGGACGAGGTCATGGGGGGCGAGTTCCATCTGCACCCCCCGGCGCCCGGCCGAGACGAAGACCGTCGGATGGCCGGTCACGGAGGAGTCGATGACGGTCCTCAACCTCCTGCGCTGGCCGAGGGGGCTGATGCCCCCGCGCACGTAACCGGTGGCCCGCTCGGCGTCCCCGGGATCGGCCATCGTGGCCCTCTTCCCGCCCGCGGCGGCGGCCAGCGCCTTGAGATCGAGCGCCGCGCCGACCGGGACGACGCCGACGGTGAGCGTGCCGTCGACCGTGGCCACCAGCGTCTTGAACACCCGGTCGTGGCCGAGGCGCAGGGCGTCGGCGGCCTCCGTGCCGTAGGAGGAGCCGTCGCCGCTCGCGGTGTAGGGATGCAGGACGTACCAGACCTTCGCGCGACTCGCCGCGACCGTCGCCGGTGTCCCCTTTCCGCCCACGCTTCCTCCTCCCCTTGCTCGGGGCGCCGGATCAGTTCAGGCTGACGTCGCGCCGCAGGAGCCGCCCGGCGGGCAGTGCGGGCAGCCCCGCCAGGATACGGTTCTCCCGGCGCAGCAGCGCGCCGGCGAGGTCCAGCCGGGCCGCCGCGTGGTCGGCTTCCAGCAGCTCCTGCTTGTCGCGCTGGTCGAGGAGCATCGCCGCGGAGACGGCGTAGGACAGCCGGAGCGGGCCGGTGGGCAACTCGTCTGGAGGCTCGGCGGGCACTCCGATGCTGTTCAGCCGCTCGCAGTAGACGCCGAACAGCCGTTTGACGCGTTCGGCCCGGGCGTCGGCGTCGGGTCCGAGTTCGTCGGGCATGGGCGTGGTCTCGGCCCTGATATAGGGGTGCTCGTCATCGGGGACGAGGACGTCGTCGACGCGGAAGCGCGAGTCGCCCTCGACCACGAGGTCGTAGCGGCCGTCCCCGTGCTCGCGGACGCTGCGGAACTCGGCGGTGCAGCCGACTCCGTGCAGCTGGGGCGCGGAGTCCGCGCCGACCTCGTGGCCGAGGGCGATGCCGACGATCCCGAACCGGCGCGCGGCGCCCGCGGGGAGCGCCAGGAGTTCGGCCACCAGGTGCCGGTACCGCTTCTCGAACACGTGCAGTGGCATCGTGAGCCCGGGGAACAGCACACTCCCGAGCGGGAACAGTGGTAGCCGGTGGGGCATTGGACAAGTATGCCCACGTACGGCGCGGCCTCCCGCCTGTCCCACGGGAGGCCGCGGCAGACCGGCCGCGGGCGCCGGTTCAGCCCGCGACAGACGGGCCGGCGGTCTCCGGCGCCGTGGGGTCGTCGCCCTCGTCGGGCATGTCGCGCGCCACGAAGGTCTCGACGTCGAAGAGGTTGCCGTTGCTGCGGTCGATCACCGCGAGCAGCGTGGACATCTTCGCGACCTCCTCGGTCTGCTCCTTCAGGAACCACTGGAGGAACTGCTCGCCGGTGTAGTCGTTCTCCTCGCGGGCCGTCTTGGCCAGCAGGTGGAACTGACCGGTCACCTCGCGCTCCTGGCGCAGGGCGAGCGCCACGAGATCGCGCGGCGTGGCGAAGTCATTCTGAATTTCATCGGTCTGCGGAATCGTCGCGGGGACGTCGTTGTCGAGCAGGAAACGCACGATCATCATCGCGTGATCGCGTTCTTCCAGTGACTGCCCGTAGAAGACCCGTGCCAGCTGCGGAAGGTCGCGGTCGTCGAACCACGTAGCGAGCGCGACGTACTGCTGTGAGGCGGTGAACTCGTGTCGCACCTGGTCAAGTAGGAGGCGATGGAACTTGGAGAGGCCGTGTTCGGTGGTTTTCGTCGTCGAAGTCATGCCCCCAGGATAACGCAAAAAGGGGAAATCGGCGATTAATAGAAAGGTCATATCGCTCACTTAGGCAAGCCTTTCATAATATGAATTAGGTTAGGTGTCCCAAAGTCGGGCGGTGTTTATTCCGAGGTTTTGCGGTGAGCCTTGCCTAAAACATCGGAGGGCGGGCGGCCGGGTGGCGCGATGCGGGCTCCGCGGGGGCGTGCGCCGAGGTGAGAGCCGTCACCGCCGCGAAAGACGGGGCTTAGGGCCCCTAGAATGGACCCGTGATTTCGCGCATCGACCTCCGAGGAGCCTCTGGTGACCTGCGCGACCTGCTGCCGCGCGCCGAGACCGATGTCGAGGCCACGCTGGACCGGGTCCGCCCGATCTGCGACGACGTCCGCCATCGGGGCGTCGAGGCGCTGGTCGAACTCACCGAACGTTTCGACGGCGTCCGGCTGAGCGACATCCGGGTGCCCCAGGAGGCCCTCAACTCCGCGCTCGCCGCCCTCGACCCGGCCGTGCGCGCCGCGCTGCAGGAGTCGATCCACCGCGCCCGCACGGTCCACCGCGACCAGCGCCGCACCGACACCACGACCCGGGTGGCCCCCGGCGGGACCGTCACCGAACGCTGGATCCCCGTCGGGCGCGTGGGTCTCTACGTCCCGGGCGGGCGGGCCGCCTACCCGTCGAGCGTCGTGATGAACGTGGTCCCCGCCCAGGAAGCCGGTGTCGGCTCGCTGGCCGTGACCTCACCGCCGCACCCCGACTCCGGCGGGCTGCCGCACCCTACTGTCCTCGCCGCCTGCGCGCTGCTCGGGGTGGACGAGGTATACGCCGTCGGGGGCGCCCAGGCGGTCGCGATGTTCGCCTACGGCGCCGGCGAGTGCGCCCGCGCCGATATGGTCACCGGCCCGGGAAACATCTGGGTGGCCGCGGCCAAGCGGCTGCTCAAGGGGGTCGTCGGCATCGACTCCGAGGCCGGTCCGACCGAGATCGCGATCCTGGCCGACGACACCGCCGATCCCGGATACGTCGCCGCCGATCTCATCAGCCAGGCCGAGCACGACGTCGTCGCCGCGTCGGTGCTGGTGACCCCGTCCACCGACCTCGCCGCCAAGGTCGAGGCCGAACTGGCGGAACGGGTGCCCGCCACCAAGCACAGCGAACGCGTGGCCGAGGCGCTGCGCGGACCCCAGTCCGGCATCGTGCTGGTCGACGACCTCCTGCACGGGCTCATCGTGGTCGACGCCTACGCCGCCGAGCACCTGGAGGTCATGACGGCCGATGCGCGCGCCGTCGCCGACCGGGTCCGCAACGCCGGGGCGATCTTCGTCGGTGACCACGCCCCGGTCTCGCTCGGCGACTACTGCGCCGGCTCCAACCACGTCCTGCCCACCGGCGGGTGCGCCTGCCACTCCTCGGGGTTGAGCGTCCAGAGCTTCCTGAAGGGCGTCCATGTGGTCGACTACGACCGCTCCGCGCTGGCAGAGGTCGCGCACCACGTGGTCACGCTCGCCGAAGCCGAGAACCTGCCCGCGCACGGGGAGGCCGTCACCGCCCGGCTGGGCCACGACGGAGAGAGGGAGGGCCGGTGACCGGGTTCGGCCTCGACGACCTGCCGATCCGCGACGACCTGCGCGGCCGCAGCCCCTACGGTGCGCCGCAGTTGGCCGTCCCGGTCGCGCTGAACACCAACGAGAACCCCTACCCTCCCTCCGGCCGGCTCGCCGAGGCGCTGGCCCGCGAGGTGAGCGCCGTCGCCGCCGGCCTCAACCGCTACCCCGACCGCGACGCCACCCGGCTGCGCGCGGCCCTGGCCGACTACCTCGGCCACGGCCTGGGCGTGGACCGGGTGTGGGCGGCCAACGGCTCCAACGAGGTGCTCCAGCAGATCCTGCAGGTCTTCGGCGGTCCCGGGCGCACGGCCATGGGCTTCGAACCCTCCTACTCGATGCACCCGATCCTGGCCCGCGCCGCCAACACCGACTGGGTCTCGGTGCCGCGCACCGCCGACTTCGCCGTCGACCCCGAGACCGCCGCCGGCGCGATCGCCGAGCACCGGCCGTCGGTCGTCTTTTTGACCTCGCCCAACAACCCCACGGGGACGGCGCTGCCGCTGGAGGTCATCGAGGAGGTCCTGCGCGTGGCGCCCGGTGTGGTGGTGGTGGACGAGGCCTACGCCGAGTTCCGTCGGGAAGGCACTCCCAGCGCGCTCACGCTGCTGCCCGAGCACCCGCGGCTCATCGTCTCCCGCACCATGTCCAAGGCCTTCGCGATGGCCGGCGCCCGGCTGGGCTACCTCGCGGCGCACCCGGCCGTAGTCGACGCGCTGCAGCTGGTCCGGCTGCCCTACCACCTCTCGGCGGTCAGCCAGGTGGTGGCGGCCACGGCGCTCGACTTCGCCGACGAGCTCCTCGGCGCGGTCAAGCGCCTACGCGAGGAGCGCGACTCCCTGGTGGAGTGGCTGCGCGAACACGGGTTCACCGTGGCCGACTCCGACGCCAACTTCGTCATGTTCGGCGAGTTCGCCGACCGCACGGCCGTCTGGCAGGGGATGCTCGACCGCGGCGTGCTCATCCGCGAGACGGGGCCGCCGGGGTGGCTACGCGTCACCATCGGCACCACCGAGGAAATGTCGGCGTTCCGCGCTTCGTTGCTCCAGGTGACGGCAGGTCAGGCAGGTCATCAGAGCGCGTAGCCCTCGCCGTCCACCGAGACCAGGAGAATACGAACCACATGAGCCGCACCGGCCGCGTCGAACGCACCACCAAAGAGACCAAGGTCTCCGTCGAGATCGACCTCGACGGCACCGGGGTCGCCGACATCTCCACCGGCGTCGGCTTCTACGACCACATGCTCGACCAGCTTGCCAAGCACGGCCTGTTCGATCTGTCCGTGCGCACCGAAGGCGACCTGCACATCGACTCCCACCACACGATGGAGGACACCGCGCTGGCGCTGGGGGCGGCGTTCAAGGAGGCGCTGGGCGACAAGGCGGGCATCCGGCGCTTCGCCGACGCCAAGGTGCCGCTGGACGAGGCGCTGGCCGAGGTCACCGTGGATGTGTCGGGCCGCCCCTACCTGGTGCACACCGAACCCGAGGGCATGGCCCCGGTGATCGGGCGCGACTACGACACCACCATGACGCGGCACATCTTCGAGTCGTTCGTGGCCCAGGCCCGGGTCGCGCTGCACATCCACGTCCCCTACGGGCGCAACGCCCACCACATCGTCGAATGCCAGTTCAAGGCGCTCGCCCGGGCGCTGCGGTTCGCCTGCGAACCCGACCCGCGTGTGAGGGGGATCCCCTCCACCAAGGGTGCCCTGTAATGACGGACCTCTGGGGGCTGCTGCTCGTCGCCCTGGGCGGGATGCTCGCCGGCGGCGCGATCGCGATGTGGAAGTTCAGCAGGGCGGCCGCGGCCCTCCTCGCGGTCTGCGCCGCCCTCGCGGTGGCCTCGGGCGTGCTGCGGCTCGACTACTTCTGAGCCTTACTGCCTTCTGAGCCGTCCGGCGCCTCCCGCGGGTTCGGGTCCGCGGTGAGGGGCGGGGCTCTGCGGTGGGGGTTTGTGGGAGAGGGGTGGGTGTGCCGGATCTGTCCACGTTCGCTCCTCGCGGCGGGGCCCTACGACCGGGGGCCGGGTACGGGAAAAACGCGGTGGAGCCCAAGGGCCCGCACCGCGCTTGTCGAGCTTGTCGGCCCCCGGTCTCCCGCCGCGATGCGCTCTGCGTGTCCAGATCCGTCCACCCTCGCCGCCGCTCGTGGCGGGCGCGAGGGGGCGTGGTCGTCCTTTGGGGCTTTCTCATCGCCGATCTTGACCATCGCGTTCCTTCACGCGCGCACGCGGGACTGCGCCCACTCCCCACCAGCCTCCGTGACGTTGTTTCCGCCGCGAGGCCGCCGGAATGGCCATAAAAGCACGACGGGGGAGGAGCGTTACCGGCGCGGTCCTATAGCTCCCCGTTGCGCAGCTCGCCGAGGAGAGCCGCCCACTCTGCATGGGGAAAGCCGAGACGGCCACCCGAGGGATCCTTGGAGCCGCGTACGGCGACCGAGGCCGGGAGGTCGGCGATCTCGACGCAGTTGTTCACGCCGCCGCTGTAGCTGCTCTTGCGCCACTGGGCCGGGGCATGTCCTGGCCGTGCATTTCCGTGTTCTCCTTTAGAAGCGCCTCTTTGGTGACTTACGGCCTAGAGATCGAACTCCCCGGCCTTGACACCTTCGATGAAGACGCGGAAATTCTTCAATGGTGTGCGAACGATGGGTGCATCGCTGGTACGGGGGTCGTCGGCTTCGATGATGCCGACAGTGTCACCAACCACGGCCACGTGTACACATTCGCCGTTGCTGCCACTGAAAGAGGATTTACGCCATATAGACGATGCTCATGCCGTTGAGGTGAAGAGTACAGCGGCGATCTCCCCGCCCGGCACAGAGGCCATCGCCGTGCGCGAGGCAGCGCCGGAGATCAGCCTAAGGAGGCCGCCGGCGCTTCCCCGGATGCCGGTGTCCGCGTCGACTTCGATCTGATGCGCCGAGAGGCCGACGAGTTCTTCGGCACCGAGGACCGTCTTGGCGACGACGACCCGTGGGAGCGCTGCGGTAGATAGACGTTCGGCACGGCCCACCCGCCCCCACCCCATAGGATGGGCTGCGTCGCCGCAGATTAGGGAGCCGTACCAGGTGAGCGCGAACGTCGTCGTCCTCGACTATGGATCGGGCAATCTGCGTTCGGCGCAGCGGGCCCTGGAGCGCGCCGGCGCCGGCGTCACCGTCACCGCGGACCCGCACGCCGCTTTGGAGGCCGACGGACTCGTCGTACCCGGTGTGGGCGCGTTCGAGGCCTGCATCACGGGCCTGCGCGAGGCCGGCGGGCACCGCGTCATCGGCAAGCGGCTCGCGGGGGGCCGTCCGGTGCTGGGCATCTGTGTAGGAATGCAGGTGCTGTTCGAGCGGGGCGTGGAGCACGGTGTCACCTCCGAGGGGTGCGGCGAGTGGCCCGGCACCGTGGAGCGGCTGCGCGCCGACGTCGTGCCGCACATGGGCTGGAACACCCTCGATGTGCCCGACGGCTCCCGGCTGTTCGCCGGGGCCGGAGCCGAGGAGCGCTTCTACTTCGTGCACTCCTACGGGGTGCTGCGCTGGGAGCTGGTGCCCGCCAGCCCGCACATCCCGCCGCCGCTGGTCACCTGGTCCACCCACGGCGCCCCGTTCGTCGCCGCGGTCGAGAACGGCCCGCTGTGGGCCACCCAGTTCCACCCGGAGAAGTCCGGCGACTCCGGCGCAAAGGTGCTGGCCAACTGGGTCGCGACGTTGTAGCCGGCCCGCCGCCCGCACACCCACCGCCCGCTGTCCGCTACACGAAGGTCGTTGACGCTATGCCCTCCACCCTCGAACTCCTCCCCGCCGTGGACGTCGCCGGCGGCCAGGCCGTCCAGCTCGTCCAGGGCAAGGCCGACTCCGGCGGCCGGTACGGCGACCCGCTGCAGGCGGCGCTGGGCTGGCAGAACGCCGGCGCGGAATGGATCCACCTGGTCGACCTCGATGCCGCGTTCGGCCGCGGGCACAACCGGGATCTGCTGCGCGACATCGTCGGCCGGGTCGACGTCAGGGTGGAGCTGTCCGGAGGGATCCGCGACGACGACTCGCTGGCCGCCGCCCTGGCCACCGGCTGCACCCGGGTCAACATCGGCACCGCCGCGCTGGAGAACCCCGAGTGGTGCGCCAAGATCATCGCCGAGCACGGCGACCGGATCGCCATCGGCCTGGACGTCCGCGGCGGCACGCTGGCCGCCCGCGGCTGGACCCGCGACGGCGGCGACCTGCTGGAGACCCTGGACCGGCTGGAGTCGGAGGGCTGCGCCCGCTACGTGGTGACCGACGTCAACAAGGACGGCACGCTCAAGGGCCCCAACCTGGAGCTGCTGCGCACGGTGTGCCGGCGCACCGCAAAGCCGGTGGTCGCCAGCGGCGGCGTGTCCAGCCTGGCCGACCTGGAGGCCATCGCCGCGCTGGTCGGCGAGGGGGTCGAGGGGGCCATCATGGGCACCGCCCTCTACGAGGCGCGTTCACCCTCGAAGAGGCGCTGGAGGCGGTGAAGTCCCGATGACGGTCGCGATCCGGGTCATCCCCTGCCTCGACGTCGACGCCGGGCGCGTCGTCAAGGGCGTCAACTTCCAGAACCTGCGCGACGCCGGGGACCCCGTCGAGCTGGCCGGCCGCTACGACGCCGACGGCGCCGACGAGCTCACCTTCCTCGACGTCACCGCGTCCAGCGGCGACCGCGAGACCACCTACGACGTCGTGCGCCGCACCGCCGAGCAGGTCTTCATCCCGCTCACCGTCGGCGGCGGGGTGCGCACCACCGACGACGTCGACCGGCTGCTGCGCGCCGGCGCCGACAAGGTGGGCGTGAACACCGCCGCGATCGCGCGCCCCGAACTGATCCGCGAGATCGCCGAGCGCTTCGGCAGCCAGGTGCTGGTGCTCTCCGCCGACGTCCGCCGGGTCGCCCCCGGCGACGAGCCCACACCAAGCGGTTTCGAGGTCACCACGCACGGCGGGCGGCGCGGCACCGGCATCGACGCCGTCGAGTGGGCCGCACGCGCGGCCGAGCTGGGGGCCGGTGAGATCCTGCTGAACTCGATGGACGCCGACGGCACCAAGGCCGGTTTCGACCTGGAGCTGATCCGCGCCGTGCGCGCCGTGGCCCACATCCCGCTGATCGCCAGCGGCGGCGCGGGCAAGGTCGAGCACTTCCCGCGAGCCATCGAGGCGGGGGCTGACGCGGTCCTTGCGGCGAGCGTGTTCCACTTCGGCGAGTTCACGATCGCCGACGTCAAGGCCGAACTGAAGGCCCACGGGCACCCGGTCCGCTAATCCCGCCGATCTTGACCATCGCGTTCCTTGACGCGCGCACGAAGGAACGCGATGGTCAAGATCGGCGGTGAGGGTGGACGGATCCGGCACACCCGCCCTCCCAACGCGGTCCCGAACCCCGCGGGCGGACACGGCCAACCACAACCTAACCCCACCCATTGACGCAGAAGCGGCGGCGCGGGTTATGCCGCTCCCAGCCTCTCGTAGAGGTCCCGGTACACCTCGGCCAGGCGGGGCCAGGTGCGGTGCGAGGCGATCTCGGTGCGGCCGGCCTCGGCCAGCTCCTCCCGCAGCCCGGTCGCCGTGCAGCCGGCGCAGCGCTTCGGCGAGCTCATCGGCGGCGCCCGGCCGGATCATGAGGCCCGCCGCACCGCCGGCCAGCAGCTCCCGCAGAGCGGGCAGATCGCTGGCGACCACGGGGGTGCCGAGCGCCATCGCCTCGACCGGCTTGAGCGGGGTGACCAGGCGGCAGACGCGCTCGTCGGCGCGCGGCGCGGCGAACACGTCCAGCGCGGCATGCGCGCGCAGTGCCTCCTCGGGCGGGACGCGGCCGGGCAGGACGCAAGCCTCGGCCAGGCCGCGCTCGGCGGCCCGCGCGAGCAGCGCCGCCCGCTCCGCCCCGTCGCCGACAAGCAGCACCCGCACGGGCAGGCCGCTCTCGCGCAGCAGCGCCGCCGCGTCGATCAGCGTCGCGAACCCCTCGTAGGCCATCAGGCTGGAGACCGACCCCACGACGAACTCCCCGGCCCCGATGCCGTACTCGCGGCGGAAGCCCTCGCCGTCGGGACGCGTGTCCAGCAGGTGCGGGTCCACCGCGTTGGGGGCCAGCACGACGCGTTCGGGGTCCGCGCCGCGGGCGATGATCTCCTCGCGCATGGTGCCGGCCAGTGTCACCACGGCGTCCGCACCGCGCATCAGCGACGCCTCGCGCTCCACGATCAGCCGGTGCCGTTCACTGCCCTCGGCCCGGGGGCCGGCGCCCGAGATCCAGGTCTCCTCCAAAAACCCCCGGACCTCGTAGACGACCGGGAGGCCGAGCCGCGCCCCGACCTCCATGGCCACCGACCCGTTGCGGTGGTCGGTGGCGGCGTGCAGCACCGCCGGGCGCAACCGTAGAGCCAGGTCGGTGGCGGCGGACACCCCGGCCTCGATCTGCTTCGCCAGCCCTTCGGGCAGCTCCTCTCCCGGGCGCAGCCGGTGGTAGCCGATCCCGTCGAGCACCTCCTCGCTCGGAACGCCGGCGACATCCCTCGGCCAGCCGACGAATGTCGCGACGTGCGGATCCAGCCCCTCCGCGCGCTGCGCCGTCACGATGCGGTGCGTGCGGACCGTGTAACCGGCCTGGGTGTGCGGCAGGGCGTTGGAAACCAGGTGCAGCACCCGTCCCGGGACCCCGTTGAGCGGGCCGGTGCCGCCGTCGGGCTTCGGGAGGTCCGGCAGCGGGCCGAGAGCGGCGCGTTCACCGGTGTAGCGCCGGCGCAGTGCCCCGCAGAACTCGTGGACGTGCTCATAGGGTGCGACCGCCTCGACGGCCTCGGTCAGCGCGCCCCGATGGAACAGCAGCCGGGCGCTGCGCGCGGCCGCCCCTCCGTGCAGGGCCGCGGTGTAGCGCCCGGGAACCCGCAGCCGCCGTGCGGCGACCTCGGTCAGCCGCGGCTGTTCCAGCACCGCCACCGTGGCGGCCAGCCGCCGGGTGAGGAACCGCCTGCGGCGGGACGCGCGGCCGATGTCGTCGGCCAGCCGGTGCAGCAGGTCGCGGGCGTCGTGGACCCGGTCGTCGGCGGCGAGCAGCGCCAGGGCCGAGACGGGGAACCGGGGGAGTGCCGAGCCGCGGCCGGCGCCGGCTGCCCGCAGAGCAAGGGAGCGCGCCGCGGGCGGGAGCCCGCGGGCGGTACGGACAGCGCGGTGCACCACCGCGTCATAGGCGTCGGCGAGCAGAGACCGCGGTCCGCGCTTGGTCGGCATGGGAACAGGGCGTACGGAGGAATTGAGGTCAGGCACGCTCCAGTTTCCGCCGCCACGGTAGCCCGGGCCCAGCGGCGCCCGCGAATATCGCCGCGATTTTGCCTGTCCGCGACCTGGCGTTCACCCCGATTTCGGCGACCGGCCCGGAGCCGCGCACCCGTACGAACGCCACCGCCGCACGCGGCTGGGGGGCACCCGTGTGTCCCGGAATATCCGTCCGAAAGAGCGCGAATACGGAAAATGCCGGTAAACGCTTCCGTGCCCCGGAATTCCGCGGTCACCGGCGGCCCGGCCACCCGCTCTCCGCGGTCCGGGAAACGCCGGGCGGAAACGGAGCGGGACCGGCGCGAAAGCCTTTATCGGGGGGTTTCCGGACCGAACGGGAGGCACCGCCCGGGGCTCCGATTTCCGCGAGGCTCCCGGCCGAATTCTCCGGTGAAACCGGGGAGAGCACATGGCCTGCCCCCCGCCATTGTGGCCGCAGTCGGCCACGCGCCGCTCACCCCGCCGACACGGCGCTTCCGCAGTGCGGGCGAACCGCGCGCTTCTCAGCGGAAACATGCGCGCACAGGCCCGTCCGCGCCCTGCAGCACGGAGACGCAAGGGGTTTCGCCGCGCGGAATAGCCCGATTCCCCCCAGCGCTGAACGAATCGGCGCGGACCTTCCCGCATTGGGCGGAGTAGGTTGGCAACCGGGATGCCATCCCCTCATCGGATGGCATCTGCGCATGTGCGTGGCCGAACGAACGGGGGACATATGGCGCAGGGGAGCACCGAGAGCGGACCGGCGTCCGGCTCCCCGATCTTCCGGCGCGGGGTGCGGGTGCTGTGGATCGCGATGCGCACCGAACCGTGGGTCTGCGCCGTGGCCGTCCTCGGAGCCTCCCTGCACGCGGCCGGCACCGTCGGCTCGGCATGGGTCCTCGGGCGCATCACCGACACCGTCATCCTCCCGGCGTTCGCCGAAGGCCGCACCACCACCGCGGCACTGGCCGCCGCCGCCGCGCTCCTCCTCGGTGTCGGCGTGGTCAAGGCGCTCGGGCTCGGCGCGCGGCGGCTGTTCGCCGGCCTCATGCAGTTCCGCATGCAGGCCCGATACCGCCGCCAGGTCGCCCGGAAGTACCTCCGCCTCCCGCTGTCCTGGCACCACCGCCACCCCACCGGGCAGCTGCTGTCCAACGCCAACGCCGACGTCGAGGCCACCTGGCAGCCGCTCGCGCCGCTGCCGATGGTCCTCGGGAGCCTGTTCATGCTGCTGGCGGCGGCCGTCGCCATGGTGGTCACCGACCCCGTCCTCGCACTCGTGGGGTTCGTGGTCTTCCCCCTGCTGTTCGCGATCAACGTGGTCTTCCAGCGCAAGATCGCACCGGTGGCCACCCGAGCCCAGGCGCTGCGCGCGCAGGTCAGCGAGGTCGCGCACGAGTCCTTCGACGGCGCTCTGGTGGTCAAGACCCTGGGGCGCGAGGACACCGAGACGGAGCGCTTCACGGCGGCCGCGCACCGGCTGCGCGACGCCCAGATCCAGGTCGGCCGGATGCGCGGAATGTTCGACCCGGTCATGGAGGGCCTGCCCAACCTCGGCGTGCTGGCCGTACTGCTGGTCGGGACGTGGCGGCTGTCCAACGGCGCGATCGACCCGGGCGACCTGGTACAGATCGCCTACCTCTTCACGCTTCTCGCCCTGCCCATCCGCTCGTTCGGCTGGCTGCTGGGCGACCTGCCGCGCAGCGTCGTCGGGTGGAACCGGGTCCAGACGGTGCTCTCGGCTGACGGCGCGATGCACTACGGCGGCGCCCGGACCAACGGGCACGGGAGCGGCGGGGTCCGGCTCACCGCCCGCGATGTGAGCTTCTCCTACGAGGACACCTACGACCGGTCGGGCGTGAGCGGCCGCGACCTCGCCGACACCGCCCCTGGCACCGGTGCCCCGCGCACCACGGTCCTCAGAGACGTGACCCTCGACATCGCCCCGGGGCGTACCGTCGCTGTCGTCGGCCCGACCGGTGCGGGCAAGTCCACGCTGACAATGCTGCTCATGCGGCTGGTCGACCCCGATAGCGGGACCGTGGGCTACGACGGCGTCGACGCGCGCGACCTGGAGCAGGGTGAGATCGCCGGCGCCGCCGCCCTGGTACCGCAGTCGACGTTCGTCTTCGAGGACACCGCGCGCGGCAACGTCACCCTCGGCGCCGATGTGGACGACGCCGACGTCTGGGCGGCACTGCGGCTGGCCCGCGCCGACTCCTTCGTGGCGGCCCTGCCCGGCGGTCTCGACACCCGGCTCGGCGAGCGCGGGACCTCGCTCTCCGGCGGGCAGCGGCAGCGCCTCGCGCTGGCCCGCGCTGTTGTGCGCCGGCCCCGGCTGCTCATCCTGGACGACGCGACATCCGCCGTCGACCCGCAGATCGAGGCGCAGATCCTCGCGGGGCTGCGCGACACCGAGCTCGCCGCCACCGTGGTCGTCGTCGCCTACCGCAGGGCCACCATCGAACTCGCCGACGAGATCGTCTACCTGGAACGGGGAACGGTGCGCGACCAGGGTATCCATCACGAGCTGCTGGAGCGCTCACCCGGATACCGGAAGCTGGTGACGGCCTACGAGCGCGCCACAGCAGAACGGGAACGCCGGGCCCGGGGCGCCGGAACGGACGGGGACGAGGACACCCCCAGCACGGAGGAGATCGTTCGATGAGCACCCCAGTGGCCACCGGCACCGGGCGGGAGGACGCATCGGGGAACCGGCCGGCGGACGAGGGCGCCCCCGCCCTGCACCGCTCCTCCGACTCCGCTCTCGGCACGATCCGCCGCGGCCTGCAGCTCTCCCCGGAGTTCACCCGGGGACTGAGGCTGACCCTGGTGTTCGCGCTGATCGCGACCGTCGGCAAGATCATCGTGCCGATCGCGGTGCAGCAGATCATCGACAACGGCATCGGCGAGGGCACCCGCGTCCCGGACATGGGCTTCGTCGCCGCCGCTGTCACGCTGTGCGCCGTGCTGCTGGTGATCACAGCGGCGTGCTCCTTCCTGATGAACGTGCGGCTGTACCGCGCCACCGAGTCCGGGCTGGCCACGCTGCGCCGCAAGGCGTTCCGGCACGTGCACGACCTGTCGGTGCTCACCCAGAACAGCGAGCGCAAGGGCGCGCTCGTCTCGCGGGTCACCGCCGACGTCGACCAGATCAGCGTCTTCATGCAGTGGGGCGGCCTGCTGCTCATCGTCAGCACCGGCCAGCTCCTCATCGCCACGGTGCTCATGGCCGTCTACTCCTGGCAGCTCACCGTGGTGGTCTGGGTGTGCTTCCTGCCGCTGCTGTTCGGCGTCCGCTGGCTGCAGCGCCTGCTGTCCCGCGCCTATCTGAAGGTCCGCGAGCGCACCGGCGACATGCTCGGCGTGATCGGCGAGACCGTCATGGGGGCCGCGATCATCCGCGCCCACGCCACCGAGGAGCGCACCGCGCACCGCGTCGACGAAACGGTCCTGGCGACCCGGCGGGCGCAGGTGAGGGCGCAGCGGCTGTCCATGGCCGTTTCACCGGTCGCCGAGCTCGTCGCGGCCGTGGCCAACGCGGCCGTGGTCGTCACCGGTGTGCTGCTGGGGGTCGCGGGCGATATCACCCCCGGTGAGCTGGTGGCGTTCCTGTTCCTGGTCACGCTGTTCATCACGCCGATGATGATGGCGACCGAGATCTTCAACGAGGCGCAGAACGCCATCGCCGGCTGGCGGCGCGTGCTCGGCGTCCTCGACACCGTCCCCGACATCGCCGACCCGGGCGAGGCCGGCCACGAGCTCCCGCGCGGTCCGGTGGAGGTGCGGTTCGAGGGGGTCGGCTACGCCTACCCCGAAGGGCCGACCGTACTCGACGGCGTCGACCAGGAGATCGCGCCCGGCACCAGGGTGGCCGTGGTCGGCGAGACCGGCTCCGGCAAGACGACCTTCGTCAAGCTGCTCACCCGCCTCATGGACCCGGTCGAAGGGCGGGTGCTGCTCGACGGCGTGGACCTGCGCGAGATCGCGTTCTCTTCGCTGCGCAGCCGGATCGTCATGGTCCCGCAGGAGGGCTTCCTCTTCGACGGGTCGCTGGGCGCCAACATCCGGTTCGCGCGCCCCGAGGCCGGCGACGCCGAGCTGGAGGCGGCCATCCACGAGCTGGGCCTGCGGGACTGGCTGAGCGGTCTGGCGCACGGCCTGGACACCCCCGTCGGGCAGCGGGGCGAGTCCTTGTCGGCGGGGGAGCGGCAGCTGGTGGCGCTGGTACGGGCCTACGT
Organism: Allosalinactinospora lopnorensis; assembly: GCF_000981225.1. GTDB lineage: Bacteria > Actinomycetota > Actinomycetes > Streptosporangiales > Streptosporangiaceae > Allosalinactinospora > Allosalinactinospora lopnorensis. Next base: position 2,030 of record NZ_LAJC01000070.1, on the reverse strand, counting down.
CGCCGACCCCGATCTGCTGGTGCTGGACGAGGCCACCTCGGCGGTGGACCCGCACACCGAGGTCCGCATCCAGCGCGCGCTGGACCGGCTCACACACGGCCGGACGTCGGTGACCATCGCGCACCGGCTCTCCACGGCCGAAGCCGCCGACGAGGTGTTCGTGTTCGACGCCGGGCGGATCGTCCAGCGGGGCACGCACGCCGAGCTGGTGGAGAGGCCGGGCGTCTACGCCGACCTCTACGGATCCTGGGTGCGCAGCTCGGCGTGACTACAGGTCGCGCTCGGCCCACCAGTGGGCGGCCAGCAGCTCCCCGACGACGGGTTCGGTGAGCAGCCGCACGTCGGCGTCGGTGTCGCCCGGGTAGCGCAGGTTCAGCGCCGAGCCGGCCATGTCCCCCCCGACGCAGACGAACGCCCCGCGCAGATGCAGGAGCTGCTCGGTCAGCCGCTCGTCGTAGTGCGAGCCGGCGAACAGCACAGCGCGGTAGTCGCTGACGGCGGCGAGGTAGCGGTCCGTGTGCGACCACTCGCCCGACTCGGCGGCGTGCGCGGGCAGCACCGGCCCTTGGCGGACCACCAGCGCCGCCTGCTGCGCCGAGCACAGCCGCTCCGCTGGTGCCACGAAGTGCAGGTCGTCGGGGGAGTGCAGCGCCTCGGCGGCCCGCGGGAGCCAGCGCGGGGCGCGCTCCAGCAGCCCCGACACCGAGTTCGCGGCCCGCCGCAGGCTCAGCGACAGGTCGCTGCTCGCGCCCGCGGACGGCGCGCCGAGCCGGTGGCCCAGCAGCGACAGCAGCGCGAGAGCGTGCACGTGGCCGCGGCAGGTGAGTCCGCTCTTCTCCTCGCCGGACATCAGCGGCACCAGGATGTCGGCGTAGCGCGCCACCGGGGAGTCGGGATCATCGGTCAGCACGATGATCGCCGACTGCTCCACGTAGCGGTCGAGCGCCGTGCACAGTTCGCGCAGCCCGCCCCCCACCGAGACCGCCACCACGAGGGTGTCCGGGCCCGGGGGCAGGCTGTGCAGCGCCGACGCGTACTCCGCGGTGGCCCCGAGACCGGCCCGCCGCATCCGCGCCGCCGCCATTTCGCAGGCGTAGCGCGAGGCGCCCAGCCCCAGCAGCAGGATGCCCGCGGGCTCGTCGTCCAGCAGCGACGGCAGCGCGGCGTAGGGGTCCCTGCGCGCGAGCCGGTCGGCCAGCGCGGTCATCGCGGCCGGCTTGGCCTCCAGGTCGGCGGTGAGAAGCTGGGCGCTCACGTTTCTCCTGCTCGTGTCACGACCGGCGGCCGCCCGCCGCCGGAACGGTGTCCGGTTGCACCCTAGACCGTGCTTCCGGGATGCGTGCTCCGGATACGCCGCGACCCGGACCGTCAGCCGCGGCTATGGCCATTTTCACCCGCCGGCGCCGCCCCGGCCGGAGCGGCTCTAGCCTGGAGGCATGAGCGCAACTCTCTCCGGGAACGGCGACGGGCGGCCCGCCGGGAGGCTGGACCCCGCCGTCGCCGCACGGCTGAAACGGACCCCCGAAGGACTGCTGCCGGCCATCGTCCAGCAGCACGACACGGGCGAGGTGCTCATGCTCGCCTGGATGGACGACGAAGCCCTGCGCCGGACGCTCAGCACGCGCAGCGCCACCTACTGGTCGCGCAGCCGGAGGGAGTACTGGGTCAAGGGTGCCACCTCGGGAAACGTGCAGCGCGTCCATTCCGTCGCCCTGGACTGCGACGGTGACACCCTGCTGGTCAAGGTGGACCAGACCGGAAACGCCTGCCACACCGGCGACCGTACCTGCTTCGACGCCGGCCGCCTCCCGCTGGAGGGGGAGAGCGGATGAGCCGCTCGGTGCCTCCCCGGCGGGAGTTCACGGTGGCCCTGCTGGTCACGGTCGCGGGAGCGGCGGCGTTGCTTGCCGCCGCCGGTCAGGTCTGGGCGGTGGCGGAGGTGCGGGTGGCCGGGCCGTCGGCGCCCGCCCTCGTGGAGCTGGCCGGCGAGGACACCGCGCCGGCGGCCTCCGCTCTCGGCTGGGCCGGTC